>NZ_JBFAYI010000017.1:0-170742 GCF_040681245.1 Lentzea sp. NPDC051838 | reverse complement strand
TGGGTCAAGTCGACGAAAAGCGTGTCGACTTGACCCAACCCCTCTGGCGCGGCCAACGATCAGCCACGACTCGTGACGGGACCCACCCCACCTGTTCGTTGTTCGGCAGAAGCAGCTCGGCTTCGCCTTCTGTTGGTGGCCGGTTTGAACTCCCCGGCTGAAGTGGCTTCGAGCTGTCGTTATCACGGCCGAGGGAACTTCCGGTCGCCAGTTGGGATCAACCGACAACGACGCAGAAGTAGAACAGGCTATTGCGCGGTTCGTTGGGGCCAACGCCGCGTTCCCCAATGCGCGCTCAGCGGCATGCGCGGACGCGTTGCCCTCGTGAAAACCATTGGTGACCGACTTGCTCCGCTGATGTACTGATGGCCACCGTGAGTCTGCCGCGTGACGGAGGTAGTAGCTGTGAGCGGCTATAACGCGCTTGCCGAGGTGTACGAGTGGCTCATCTCAGATGCAAAGCTGACTCCGGCCGAGTTCGCTGCGTCGTTCGATGACGTCCTCGGTCTTCTGCCGTCGAACGCTCACGTCCTCGATTGTTCGTGCGGGACCGGACAGTTGGCGGTTGGCCTCGCCGGTCTTGGCATGCACGTTGTCGCAACTGACGCCAGCGAAGCGATGGTTCGTCGGACTGCGGAGTTGGCTGAGGAATTCGGTGCATCTGTCCGGACGGTGCGGGCGGACTGGCAGGAGTTGCCCGACCATTTCGATGACGACACCTTCGACATGGTGTTCTGCGTCGGCAACTCGCTGCACCATGCCGAGGGCGCACGAGGCAGAGTTGCTGCTCTGGAGTCGATGTCACGGCTTCTGAAACGAGGCGGGCGCTTGGTGCTCACCTCCCGCACCTGGGAACTCGTGAGAGCCAGAGGTTCCCGGCTGGACATCAGTGACCGACTCGTTCGCCGGAACGGTCGCGATGCCGTCGTGGTCTACCGCTGGGACATTGCGCCGAACTGGGAGGACGAGCACCACATCGAGATTGCGATCGCGCAAGTGGACACGGCTGGGTCGGTTCTTGCCCGCTCGGCACTGCTGTCGAGCTGGCCCTACCGATACGAAGAACTCGAAGCCGAGTTGCGCCGGGTCGGACTCCAGACGGAAATGAGCACGTTCAACCTTGAAGCCGAGAACTACATGGTGGTGGCGAGCAAGCTATAGACAACGGGCTCATCAAGAGCCACGGCACGACTAGCACGGACCGCGGCACCGACGAATCTGCTGCGATCACTGTCAGCTTGGGGGAAGCAATGCGTACTGCTGTTGTTACGGGTGGTGGCACTGGGATTGGCCGTGCCATCGCACTTGAGCTCGCCTCGCAAGGCATGCAGGTCACCATCACCGGGCGCCGGGCTGAGGTTCTGGCTGCTGTGCCGGGTGTTCGGCATGTTGCGTTCGATGCCACCGATCCTGGTGCGGTCGACGCCGCGCTGACCGAACTACCGTCCCAAGTGGACGTTCTGGTCAACAACGCCGGTGGGGTCATCGGTCACGAAGACACGAAGTCGAGGTGGCTGGCCAACTACGAGGCCAACGTTGTCAGTGCGGTGTTGGTCACTGAGGCGTTGACGCCTCGGTTTGCCGACAACGGGCGGGTCATCACGATTGGTTCGATCGCGGGGCGGCGCGGTGGCGGGAGTTATGGGGCGGCCAAGGCTGCGGTGGAGGCTTGGACCGCGGAGCTGGCCGGGGAGCTCGGGGCGCGGGGGATCACGGCGAATGTCGTGTCGCCTGGGTTGATCGTGGAGACGGAGTTCTTCGGTGAATCGATGACCGAGGAGCGGCTGGCGATGCTCGTCGGGCAGACGAAGAACGGCCGGGCCGGCACGCCTGAGGATGTGGCGGCGTTGGTGGGGTTTCTGGCTTCGGAGCGGGCCGGGCACATCACCGGGCAGGTGCTCGCGGTGAACGGTGGGGCGCACCTCGGACGGTAGCGCGCAGGCGGCGGATGGCTCGGAGCACCTCGTCGCGGTTCTTGGCCGACTTCAGCCAGGCCGGGAGTTTGGACAAGGTGGTCATCCGCCGCACCACCGTGGGGAGGGGGTCCTCGCGCAGCGTTGCGGAGACGTAGGACTCCAGCAGGTCCAGGTGTTCTGGGTTCAGGGCCCAGAGGGTGTGGCCCGCGCACGGGGTTTGCAGCCAGAGGTCGGGGACGAAGCGTTGGTCGTCCCAGCACCACGTGCGTTGGTAGGCGTGCGTGTGGGCGCAGGCCGGGCAGACCAGGCGGGCCGAGGTGACCACGGCCTGGGCTGTGCAGGAGGGGCACTTCACCAGGACCGGGTGGGTGGCCAGCTCGCAGAGGCAGGCGCCGGAGTCGCGGTGGCGGGTCATGAGGTGAGGATGCACCTGAGAGCATGAAGAGGTGACGCGAATTGTTGCCGGGAGTGCGGGAGGCCGCAGGCTCAAGGTGCCGCCGAAAGGCACGAGGCCCACGTCGGAGCGGGTGCGGGAGGCGTTGTTCAGCTCGCTCGAGTCGATGATGGATCTTGACGGGGTGCGGGTGCTGGACCTGTACGCGGGGTCCGGGGCGCTCGGGTTCGAGGCGTTGAGTCGAGGGGCCGGGCACGCGACGTTCGTGGAGGCGGACAAGAGGGCCGCCGAGGTGCTCAAGACGAATGCCGGGGAGTTGCCCTTCCGGGACGTCGTGATCGCCAACCGGAGTGCCGAGGCGTACGCGGCGACTGAGGGGGAGCCGTTCGACCTGGTGTTCGCGGATCCGCCGTACGCGGTGACCGACGAAGAGCTCGAAAAGGTGCTTTCTGGATTGGTAAACGCGGCGAGGCTCACAGCCGACGCGGTGCTCATCGTGGAGCGTGCTTCGCGCAGTGCCGAACCAGCGTGGCCGGAGGGAGTGGAATCCTTGCGTGCCAAGCGTTATGGGGATACGGCGGTCTATTGGGCGCAGGTGCGTTCGGATGGGTGACGAGAACCACGGACACGCCTGGAGGCGTCCGATCGGGTGCTAACGTCCGCCTCATGACACGTGCCGTGTACCCCGGCTCCTACGACCCGGTAACCAACGGTCACCTGGACATCATCGGGAGAGCCGCGCACCTGTTCGACGAGGTTGTCGTCGCCGTGCTCATCAACAAGAACAAGCGCACCTTGTTCGACGTCGAGGAGCGCCAGGAGATGCTGCGCGAGGTCACGGCACAGTGGGACAACGTGCGTGTGGATTCGTGGCACGGGCTGTTGGTCGACTACTGCCGTGAGAACAACATCAAGGCCATCGTGAAGGGCTTGCGCGCGGTCAGCGACTACGACTACGAGCTGCAGATGGCGCAGATGAACCACCAGCTCACCGGGGTCGACACGCTCTTCATGCAGGCCAGCCCGCAGTACTCGTACCTGGCGTCGTCGCTGGTCAAAGAGGTCGCGACGTACGGTGGCGACGTGTCGACGCTGCTGCCGGCCACGATCGAGCAGCGGTTGCAGCAGCGCCTCGCGGAGACCCGTTAGAGCGGGAGTTTCATCCCCACGTGCGACGCGGTGAAGCCGAGTCGTTCGTAGAAGCGGTGCGCGTCGACGCGTGAGGCGTCGGTGGTGAGCTGGACCAGGCCGCAGCCGCGGGCGCGGGCCTCGTCGATCGCCCAGAGCACGAGCTGTTCGCCCAAGCGCTTGCCGCGCTGGTCGGAGCGCACCCGCACGGCCTCGATGGTCGCGCGGGTCATGCCCAGGCGGGACAGGCCTCCGGTGAACGTGAGCTGCAGCGTGCCCACGACCTCGCCGTCGGAGTCGGCCACCGCGAGGTACTGGTGCGGGTCGGCGTCGATCACCTCGAAGGCCTTGAGGTAGGCGGGGTCGCCCGGCGACTCGCGCTGAGCGCCCAGGGGGTCGTCGGCGAGCATCTCCACGATCGGGTGGACATCGGCCGCGGTCGCCCGCCTGATCGTGATGGTCACGGCCAAATCCTGACACGCCCTGCCGATCTCCCTCTTTCGGGGAGATCCGCAGGGCACACTTGTGGGTGGGAGCCACAGGTAAATCAGGGGAGTGAGACGTGTACCGGGTGTTCGAGGCACTCGACGAGCTCGTCACGATCGTCGAGGAAGCGCGCGGAGTTCCGATGACCTCGGGCTGCGTGGTGCCGCGCGGTGATGTGCTCGAACTGCTCGACGACGTGCGCGACGCGATCCCCGCGGAGCTCGACGACGCGCAGGACGTGCTGGACCACAAGGACGAGCTGGTCGGCAAGGCCAAGCACGACGCGGAAGCCGGAGTGTCGAAGGCTCGCGCGGACGCCGAGCGCATGCTCGCGGAGGCGCAGGCCGAGGCCGAGGCCATGCTGTCGGACGCGCGGGCCCGTGCCGAGCGGATGATCGCCGAGGCCGAGGACCAGGCGGAACGCACCGTCGCCGCCGGTCGCCAGGAGTACGACGACCTCGTCGGGCGTTCGCACTCCGAGGCCGAGCGGATGATCCAGGCTGGCCGCGCCAACTACGAGCGCGCCACCGAGGACGGCCGTGCCGAGCAGGCCAGGCTCGTCAACGAGCAGGAGGTCGTCCGGGCGGCGCACGCCGAGTCGGCGCGCATCCTGGACGCCGCGCAGAGCGAGTCGATCCGGCTGCGGTCGGAGTGCGACGCGTACGTGGACGGCAAGCTCGCGGACTTCGAGGACCTCCTCGCGCACACGCTCAGGTCGGTCGGCAAGGGCCGTTCGCACCTGCGCGGGCCGGCCGTCGCGGGGGCTTCGGCGCCCTTCGACTACGGTGCTTAACGAACCAGCTGGTCCTCTGGGCGCCTGAACGTGTGATTCGCGCTACTACGGACAGGTGCGATCACCTGCCGATTTCACGCGTGAGCCCGTCGTCCCGTACCCTGGACCGGCTGGACGTGGTAGGTCCCCGCCGGCAACAAATCTGATCATGACTGAGCATCGTCACGCGTCCACGCGTCCCACAGCATCCGGTCCCTGGGTCATCGACACCAGGGACATCGGCCGTCGCGCCGGGTCGAGCCGACCCTTCGTCCGGTCGGTTCCCGCCGAGGGTGTGGGGTTGCTCGGGGTGATCGCGGTGCCGGAGGCCGGAGAGGTCGAACTCGATCTCCTGGTCGAGTCGGTGGTCGAGGGTGTGCTGGTGTCGGGGACCGCGTTCGCCAAGGTCGAAGGGGAGTGCTCGAGGTGTCTCGAGCCCATCTCCGATGAGGTTGAAGTCCGGGTCACGGAGCTGTACGCGTGGCCGGACAGCACCACGGACGAGACCACCGACGAAGACGAGGTCAGCCGGATCGAGAACGATCTGATCGACCTCGAGCCTGTGGTGCGGGACGCCATCGTCCTCGCGCTGCCGCAGGCGCCGCTCTGCGAGCCGGACTGCAAGGGGCTTTGCTCCGAGTGCGGCGGTAGGTGGGCGGAGCTCGGGCCCGACCACGGGCATGAGACGATTGACCCTCGGTGGGCCGCGTTGCAAGAGCGGTTCAGCGATGACAACAACGAGGAGAAGTAGTCGTGGCCGTCCCGAAGCGGAAGATGTCGCGCTCGAACACCCGTGCGCGCCGTTCCCAGTGGAAGACGTCTGCCGTGCACCTGGTGGCGTGCTCCAACAAGGCTTGCCGCCAGCCGAAGCCGCAGCACGTCGCCTGCCCGGCCTGTGGTCAGTACGCTGGCCGCCAGGTCGCTCAGCCGGCCTGATCTCCTCGGTTACGTAGTGGGGGGAAAGCCGCCGCGCGCTCCGCAAGCTGACCGCGCGACCTTGTCCGAAGCGCTCGGCGTCCAGTTGGACGCCGAGCTGCTCGGGCTTGCGCTCACCCACCGGTCGTACGCGTACGAGAACGGCGGTCTGCCGCCGAACGAGCGTCTCGAGTTCCTGGGAGACGCCGTGCTCGGGTTGGTCGTCACCGACCACCTCTACCGCACCCATCCCGATCTTCCCGAGGGTCAGCTCGCGAAGCTCCGCGCCAGCGTGGTGAACATGCACGCTCTCGCGGGCGTAGCGCGTGACCTGGGGCAAGGCGGGCTCGGTGCACACCTGCTGCTCGGTCGTGGCGAAGAGCTGACCGGCGGCAGGGACAAGGCGAGCATCCTCGCCGACGGCCTCGAAGCCGTCATCGGTGCGGTGTACCTGCAGTTCGGTATCGATACCGCACGAACGTTCGTTCACCGGCTGTTCGATCCACTCTTGGCCAAAGCTCCGCTTCTCGGTGCTGGACTGGACTGGAAGACAAGCCTGCAGGAGCTCACCGCTCAAGCCAGTCTCGGCGTCCCGGAGTACCGCGTGGACGACCAGGGGCCGGACCACCGCAAGGAGTTCACCGCCACGGTGCTCGTCGGTGGCCAGCCCTACGGCAAGGGTGATGGGCGCACCAAGAAGGAAGCCGAGCAGAAAGCCGCCGAAGCGGCTTATCATGTTCTGTCGGAGCGGGTCAAGGCCGAGCAGGAGTCGGTCAAATCCGCAAACGGACAGAACGGCGCCTCGGTGACGCCAGGGACCCTCCCATCCGAGGAAGACTGAGACACGCAATGTATGCGACCAGGTACCGCACCAACCGCCGCACGCGCTCCGCTCGCGGCCCGGTGAACACCTCCCGCAGTGGAGGCATCCAGGGACTTGTGCTGGTCAGGGACACGAGCCGCGCGGGTGTGTGGGTGCTCAAGCCCACCAAGCCGCAGGCCGCCGTGATCGAGGCGCAGCCCGTCGACGAGGGCAAGTCCGAAGCCTGACGTGCCCGAACTCCCAGAGGTCGAGGTGGTTCGCCTCGGCCTCGAAGCTCACGTCTCCGGCCGGGTCATCTCCTCGGTAGAGGTGCTGCACCCACGAGCCATCCGCCGGCACGACCTGGGCTCCGCGGACTTCTGCGCGCGCTTGGTCCAGCAACCCATGGTTGCCGCCAAGCGCCGCGGCAAGTACCTCTGGGTCGAACTGGCCGACAAAGCCGCCATGCTCGCTCACCTGGGCATGAGCGGCCAAATGCTCGTTCAGCCTGTTGGCGCCCCGGACGAGAAACATCTTCGCGTGCGGTTCCAGTTCGCCGACGGCGGCCCGGAGCTGCGTTTTGTCGACCAAAGAACCTTCGGCGGCCTCGCCCTGGCCGAACTCGTAGAGGTCGACGGCACCCTGGTCCCCGACTCGGTCGCCCACATCGCCCGCGACCCGATGGACCCTCTCTTCTCCCGCGATGCTGCCGTGCGCGCGTTGCGCCTGCGTCACACCGAGATCAAACGCGCGTTGTTGGACCAGACGCTGGTGTCCGGCATCGGCAACATCTACGCCGACGAAGCGCTGTGGCGCGCTCGCCTGCACGGCACCCGGATGACGGACAAACTCACTCGGGTGAAAGCCTCTGAGCTGCTGGATCACGCCACCGACGTGATGCGTGAGGCGCTCGGGCAGGGCGGGACGTCGTTCGACGCGCTCTACGTCAACGTCAACGGTCAGTCCGGGTACTTCGACCGGTCGTTGAACGCTTATGGGCAGGAGAACCGGCCTTGCAAGCGGTGCGGGGCGATGATGATCCGCGAGCCGTTCATGAACCGCTCCTCGTACTCGTGCCCGCGCTGCCAGCCGCGTCCTAGGGCTTGAGGATCTCGGTCAGCTTGGCGTGCAGCTCGACGAGGGCCGCCGCGCCTTCGGGTTCCAGCTCGATCTGATCGGCGTTGTTGAGCAGCCGACCAGCGATCGCGACCTTGCCGGCCTTGATGTTCTTGGCTCTGCACCAGGTGTCGACGGCCTTGCTCCGCGTCACTCCCTCAGTGAGGTCTGCTGGGGTGATGCGCTCGGTGCTTCCGCTGTCGGCGATGTGATCGTTGACCGCTTGCAGGTACGAGTCGATCGTCAGCAGGTCCTCCATTGCCTTTCCTGGGGGCAGCGACAGCACGCGATCGGCTGGCATGCCGTCTTTGACCAGCGCTTTCTTCTTGGCGATGCCGCCCCCGTCTCCGTCGACCAGGTAGACGACCCGGTCCGCGGGGTCGTACAGCTCGAGGCTGTCCGCGCTGATGTTCGAGAGGCCGGGAGCCACTCGGTAGAACAGGTCCGTCTCTCCGGTCGCCTTCCGGATGAGGGTGGGTAGCAACAACATCTCGCTCGCACCCTCGGTCAGGACTGCGCGGCTGAACCGGGAGTACGCAGTCCGACTAGCCCCGGCCATCACGTGAAGTTCGCGGAAGCCCGCCTTGCCACTGCTCCAGAAGTTGGACCGCAGCTCGCTGGTGTGCTGGGACGTCGGCACGACGAACCGGAGCCCGGTGCCGATGTCTGGTGGCAGGCAGTCGAGCGAGTGCGTGGTGTACAGGATCTGTTGTGCCACAGTCTGCTGTTGGAGGACTTCCATCAGGTCTGCTTGGGCGTCGAGGTGCAGCTTGCTCTCGGCCTCGTCGATCAGCAGCACCGGTGGATTGGGTCCGGTCCGGTCATGCATGAACGCCATCAACGCGACGAACGCTCGAAGCCCTTCGCTTCGTTCGTCCAACGACGTGGTCACGCCGTCTTCGTGCAGCTCGTTGATGAGCACCTGCACCTGCGTGCCATGGGTGACCAGCTCGATCGTCAGTTCAGACTGCCGCCAGGTTGGCTGGAGTTTGGCCCGCAGAGCGTTGTTCGCCTTCCGCAGCGCCGTCCTCAACAGGGTGATGTTGCCTTCGGTGATCAGTGCCCGGAGTTGCTCGACGTCCGTGCAGCCCAGCCGGAGCAGGTTCTGCAAGGCTCGTGGTGGTGGGGCGTCTTCGTCCGCGAGGTCGTAGGTCGTCTGCAGCATGCGATCGGATTGACTGAACAGAAGGAACTCCGGACAGACCTTGAGAAGGGCTTGCTGCATGACCCCGAAGGGGCCGCCTCGACCAAAGATGCCGTCGCCGTCGACGAGCTCTAGGGCAGCCAAGATTGAGGAGGTCTGAGAGTTCTGCTTGCGCCGGGGGAGTGCACGCAGAACCTTGATCAGTTGAGTCACCGTTTGCTGTTGCTCGTCGCCCCAGGGTCCTGTTGTGAGGTTGTCGAGCAAGCTGCGGACGGAGTCGAGAGCCGATCGTTGGTCTCGGTTGAACATCCCGGCGGCTCTGCCGACGGACTCAAGATCACTTCGGAGGTTTGTGAAGAAGAGTCCCGGAGTCATAGGCAGTCTGCCTTCGGACTGCAAGAACCATGCCCGCCCGCCGGCGTCTCTGTTCATCGTCACCGACTGTGGGACTTCATCGATGTAGAGATCATTGAGTAGCCGATGGTCGTGTTCGGTCAGCTGGAAGGTCGCTGTGATCACTCCGGTGCCGGACTCGTCGACCGGCATCTCTCTGGTCAGATCGGCTGCGTGCAACGGGGTGCCGTTGAGGTCCTTTGCCATCAGCCAGGCCAGTCCTTCTAGGACTGTGCTCTTGCCTGACTCGTTCGGGCCCAGGAACGCGATCAGCTTGCCGTCGACGTTGCACGACGTCTGAGCCAGCCGCTTGTACCCGTTGAACTCGATCTTCGTGAGCCGCACCCAAGACCTACCCAGTGACCCAGCGTGTCCGATGAGGGGAAAGGTCTAACACAACGCGACCCCCATCACCGACGACTTTCTCCAAGGCACTAACGGGTTAGACAGTACTGCGCACTGCGTAGTACTGTTCAGCACGCAAGAGCGGGTCGGAGGGGTCATGGACACGAGTCAGCTGCTCAAGGGTGTGCTGGACCTCGCCGTCCTTGCGGTTCTGCGCAAGGACGACGGGTACGGGTACGACGTGGTGCGCAGGCTGCGCGCAGGGGGTTTGAACGATGTCGGGGACGCGTCGGTGTACGGGACGCTGCGGCGGCTCTACAACGCGGGGATGCTGACCTCGTACGTGGTGCCCAGCGAAGAGGGGCCGCACCGCAAGTACTACAGCATCAACGAGACCGGGCGGGTGCGCCTGGCTGAGTCGAGGGAGACGTGGAGGTCGTTCGCCAGCACGCTGGACGGCCTGCTCGAGGAGGTCGCAGCATGAACACGCAGGCACTCGGGGTCGAGTACTACCTGGCCGGGATGCGTGCGGCCCTCGACGACCTGCCGCCCAGCGAGGTCGCCGAGATCATGGAGGACGTCAGCGCGCACGTCGCGGAGCTGGCGACCGAGCTCGGCGAGAACGAGACGCTCGAGCAGCGGCTGGGGTCGCCGGAGCAGTACGCGCAGGAGCTGCGGCAGGCTGCCGGGTATCCGCCGCGGACCGAACGGCTGCCGGTCACGACGAAAAAGAAGCTGCTGAACCGCCCGCGGGTGGCGGCTTGGGGGCTGGCGATCGCCGCGGGTGTCACCTTGCTCGCGGGTGTCACGACGCTGCGGGAGCCGGCGATCTTGCTGCTGCCTGGCGTGCTCCTGGTTCTCAGCCTGGCGCTGGTGCACGACCGGGGGCCGGCGCAGCAGGAGATCATGGACCTGCCGGAGACGCGCAGGATCCAGCAGTGGCTGACGGTCGAGGAGGGCACGCCGGCTGAGCGGGCGTTGACCTACCTGAAGTCGTTGCAGCCCGCGTGGTGGTTGGCGCGGGCCGCGCTGCTGGGGATCGGGGCCGTGCTGCTCGCAGGGCGGGACATCCTCGGGTTCCTGGTCGTCGCCGCGATCGCGATCATCTCGGTGTTCGCGGGGCCGCGCGCCAAGATCGACCGGCGGTGGCTGTGGTTCAGCCTGCCGGCGTCCGCGTTGGCGGTCGGGTTGCTGTTCCAGGTCGTCGACGCGACGGCGAACAACCTCGGCTACAACGCGTCGAGGTCGTCGTACCCGCAGCCGATGGTCGAGACCTACGAGAACATCTACGTTCAGGACGAGAACGGCAAGTGGCTCAGCAACGTGCTGTTGTACGACGAGAACGGCCATCCCATCAATGCGCCGCGCACGTACTACGGCTGTGGTGGGAACGGTCCCGAACCGATGATTCCGGCTAACAGGTATCCGCGACCGAAGATCGACTACGAAAACGGAACCTGTTACACGGTGACACCGAGCATGTCCGCTCCGTCATCAACGCCGAGCACATCGCCGTCGACTTCCGGAAGCGCACCTTCCAGCTCGGTGCCACCTACTTCTGTGTCACCCAGCAAGTAATGCCAGGAGCGGGACCTGTCGGGGGGTCCCGCTCCTACTTGTTTTCCTGTGGTTCGGCCAGGTGGCGCAATACCGGCATGGCCGATCGCAGCAGGTCTCTGTCTTCCGGCGAAAGTTCGGACATTCTTTCACTCAATAGTTCGGCCTCGCCGTGAGCCATCGACAGGACAGTCTCGCGACCGACCTCGGTGAGCACGACAATCGTGGCTCTGCCGTCGGCCGCGTCGGGCTCTCTGCGTACTAGACCGGTGGACTCGAGGCTGGTCACGACGGTTGTCGCGGTCGGCTGCGAACACAGCGCGCGCACCGCGATCTCGCCGATCCGCATCGGGCCGTGGGCGCTCAGTTCTGACAGCACCAATAACTGGGTGGGTTGCAAACGACGGGCCGGAGCGGCCTGTCGAAGACTTCGCACCAGCCGGTGCACGGCCACCACGAGTTGAAGTGCCTCGTGGTTGGTGACGGTGGTGGGCATCGTTTCTCCGCGCGCATGTGATTGTCCTGATTAGGACACGAACCCTGGCACTTTCTCTCATTCACGCTCCGCGCGCTATCCGCCAACTGCCGATAACCCATTCGGCCGTTGTGGTGACCGGACCTGTCACGGCGCGCGTCCGGCACACTTAAATGTGCTGGTAAACGGCGTAAAAAGTGCAGCGAGGCTCACTCGAACGGGCGTCGTGCTGAAGGATGATTCAGCAGGTCAGATCTCACGACAAAGATGTGGGAAGGAGCACTCGTCTGGCCGGGTGGCGCAGCGCGTACCCCCGAACAGTCCATGCGGGGCCAGGAGCAGACTGGTCCGGTGAGTGCGAAACCCAGGCGTGGTGAGCTCCGCATCTTCCTCGGAGCTGCTCCCGGTGTCGGCAAGACGTTCGCGATGCTCGGCGAGGCTCATCGCAGGCGGGAACGCGGCACGGACGTGGTCATCGGATTTGTGGAGACCCACGGCCGCGCCAAGACCGCTGAACTGGTCGAAGGCCTGGAAATCGTCCAGCGCGGGTACAGCACGCACCGTGGTGTCGAACTAACCGAGATGGACGTGGACGCCGTGCTGGCCCGCGCGCCCGAGGTCGCCGTCGTCGACGAACTCGCGCACACGAACGTGCCGGGTTCTCGTAATGCAAAAAGGTGGCAAGACGTCGAGGAACTCCTCGAAGCCGGGATAGACGTCCTGTCGACGGTGAACGTTCAACATCTTGAATCACTCAACGACGTCGTTCAACGCATAACGGGCGTGCCGCAGCAGGAAACGGTACCTGACGAAGTCGTAAGGAAAGCCGACCAGATGCAGCTCGTCGACCTCACCCCCGAGGCGCTGCGACGTCGGCTCGCCCACGGTGACGTGTACGCGGCGAACAAGATCGACGCGGCTCTCGGCAACTACTTCCGCGTCGGCAACCTCACCGCGCTCCGGGAGCTCGCGCTGCTGTGGGTCGCGGACCAGGTCGACGTCGCGTTGATGCGCTACCGGACCGAGCAGCAGATCACCGACACGTGGGAGACGCGCGAACGTGTCGTCGTCGCCATCACCGGTGGCAAGGAGAGCGAGACCCTGATCCGACGCGCGCGCCGGATCGCCACGCGCGCGGGTGGCGACCTTCTGGTCGTGCACGTTCTCAGGGGCGATGGCCTCGCCGGGGCCGATCCGCACTCACTGCAGAAGTACCGCAAGCTCACCGAGGACGTCGGCGCCACGTTCCACACCGTCGTGGGTGATGACGTGCCTACGGCGTTGTTGGAGTTCTCGCGCGGGGTCAACGCCACTCAACTCGTGGTCGGCACATCACGCCGTTCGCGGTTCGCGCGCGTGTTCTCCGCCGGTATCGGCTCCACGGTCGTGCAGGAGTCCGGGGCGATCGACGTCCACATGGTCACGCACCCGGCCACGACGAGCGGCTGGCGCGGGCGGTTCGCGAGCAGCCCGCTCAAGCCGAGCAGGCTCGCGTGGGGCTGGTTCCTCGCGGTCGCCGGTCCCGCGCTGGTCACGGCGGCCGGCGCGTCGATGCGCCACACCCTGATCCTCTCGACGAACGTCGTCGCCTACCTGCTGGTCACGCTGGTGGTGGCGATAGTGGGCGGCCTCGGCCCGGCGATCACGGCGGCGCTGCTCAACGCGTTGCTGCTGAACTTCTTCTTCACCGAGCCCTTCTACACGTTCACGATCGACGCGCAGCAGAACGTGCTCACCTTCTTCGCGATGATCATCGTGGGTGTCAGCACCGCTTTGGTGGTGGACTACGCCGCCCGTCGTGCCGCGCAAGCAGCGCGCGCTCGCACCGAGGCAACGCTCCTCGCGTCGTACGCGCGCACCGTGCTGACGAACCCCTTCCCACTCGCACGGCTGCTGGAAAAGGTGAAGGAGAACTTCGGTCTGCAGTCCGTCGCGCTGCTGGAACGCGTCGACGGCGAGTGGGCGCGAGTGGCGTGCGTCGGCGCGGGTCCGTGCGACGAGCCTGATGAGGCGGACGTCGACATCGCGGTCACCCCGGACGTGCACCTGGCGTTGCGCGGTCGGTCGCTGCCCGCGTCCGATCGGCGCGTGCTGGAGGCGGCGGCCGGCCAGGCGTTGCTGGCGCTGAGGCAACAACGTCTCGCCGAGCAGGCTCTGGAGACCCAGCGGCAGGCGTCCAGGACCGAGCTGCGGACCGCGTTGCTGAGCGCTGTCGGCCACGACCTCCGCACGCCGCTGACCTCGATCAAGGCGTCCGTGGGGTCGTTGCGCGACCCGGAGCTGACGCTGTCCGGCGAGGACACGGCTGAGCTGCTGGAAGCCGTCGAGGAGTCCGCGGACCGCCTGACGGGCCTGGTCGACAACCTGCTCGACTCGTCGCGCCTCGCCACCGGCGCCGTCGAACCGCAGTTCCGCGCCGTCGGTTACTACGAGGCGGTGGCACGGGCGTTGAGCGGCCTGAGCGGGGACATCGAGGTCGACGTCCCCGAGTCCCTGCCGCCCGTGCGCGCCGACGTCGGTCTGCTCGAACGAGTGATCGCGAACGTCGTCGGCAACGCACTGCGTTACGCCGGTGCCGTGGCGTTGCGGGCGTCCGCGCACGGCTCCGAGGTCGAGTTGCGGGTCGTCGACCACGGCCGCGGGCTGCCCAGGGACACGGCGGACCAGGTGTTCGCGCCGTTCCAGCGCCTCGGCGACCGCACGCCGGGTGGTGTTGGTCTCGGTCTGAGCGTGGCGAAGGGGTTCACCGAGGCCATGGACGGCACGATCAACATGGAGGACACGCCCGGTGGTGGCCTGACCGTGGTGATCTCACTGCCGGTTGAGGAGAGGATCTCGTGACGAAAGTACTGGTGGTCGACGACGAGCCGCAGATCGTGCGCGCGCTGCGGATCAACCTCTCGGCCCGCGGCTACGAGGTGCTCACCGCCCACGACGGTGTTTCCGCCCTCCGGCTGGCCGCCGACGGCAAGCCCGACGTCGTGGTCCTCGACCTGGGTCTGCCGGACATGGACGGCACGGACGTGATCGCGGGCCTGCGCGGCTGGACCACGTTGCCGATCATCGTGCTGTCCGCCCGCACCGACTCCACCGACAAGGTCGACGCCCTCGACGCCGGCGCCGACGACTACGTGACAAAACCGTTCGGCATGGACGAGCTGCTGGCCCGCCTGCGCGCCGCCGTCCGCCGCTCGGCCGTCACCGGGCCCGAGGACGAGCCGATCGTGCAGACCGCCTCGTTCACCGTGGACCTGGCGGCCAAGCGGGTGCTGAAGGACGGCGCCGAAGTGCACCTCACACCCACCGAGTGGGGCCTGCTGGAGGTGCTGGCGCGCAACGCCGGGAAGCTCGTCGCGCAGAAGCAGCTGCTGCGGGACGTCTGGGGGCCCGCGTACGAGAAGGAGACGCACTACCTGCGGGTCTACCTGGCGCAGCTGCGGCGGAAGCTGGAGCCGGAACCGGCCAGGCCGCGGCACCTGCTGACCGAGCCCGGGATGGGGTATCGGTTCGAGGTCTAGGGCTGTCGGCCGACGGCGGGGTGGCCTCGGGCTATCCGATTCCTGGGCCTGGGCCTGGGCCTGGTGCGGGTGCGGGTGCCGGTGGCGTGGTGGGGCGGCCCCGGACTGCTCGGTTCCCTGGTCTGGGGCTTGTGCGGCGGTGGGGTGGGGCGACCTTGGACTGTCCGATTCCGTGGCCTGGGCCTGGGCCTGGGCCTGGGCCTGGGGCTGGGGCTGGGGCTGGTGTCGGTGGCCGGGTGGGGCGGCCTTGGACTGTCCGATTCTGTGGCCTAGGGCTGTTGCCGGTGGCGGGGCGAGGCGAGTTCAGGCTGTCCGGTTCCGTGGCCTGGGGCTGGTGCCGGCCGCGGGGCGGGGCGGCCTCGGACTGCCGGGTTCCGTGGCCTGGGGCTGGTGCCGGTGGCGGTGTGAGGCGACCTCGGGCTGCCCGATTCCCTGGCCTGAGGCTTCTGCGACGGCAGGGTGGGCGGCCTTGGGCGTTGTCGATTCCCGGGCCTAAGGCTTCTGCGGCGGCGCGGTCGAGCTCGACGACGAAGAAGACGACGGCGGCGTGGTCGTCGACGAGGACGAAGAAGAAGAGGACGCGGGCGGCTCGCTCCACGACGTGGGCGGGTTGCTCTGCGTCTGCGTCGGGTCGGCCGGGTTCGTCGTCACCTGAGGCTGCTGCGGGGCGTCCGGCTTGGGCTGCTCGTTGGGGCGCGCGGCCTGCCTGCGGTCCGGCGTGGCCGACGACTTGCTTGCGCTCGACGGCACCGTCACGACGACCGTGCTGGTGCTGCCGTCCGGCGCGACCGTGGTGATGGTCTGCACGATGTCGGCGGACGTGCGCTCCGGCGTGGCCTCTTTGCCGGATGCGGCGAGCATCGACGCGACCGTCGCGAACAGGGTCGCTACCACCACACCGCCCGCAGCCAGCATGACGGCCGTTCCCACGCGCTTCTTCTGCGGCGGCGCGGGATCGGTTGGTGACTGCGGATGATCTTCCTCGAACACACCCATCTCCTCGTGGGAAACCCGGTCGGATGGACTTGCGTTCGAGTTATCGGCGGAAACGCACCAAAGCCACAGCGACGCCACACCTTCGTGTAGCTCTGCGTCACTGAGCGGTGACGGGCGTAACCCTACGGCTTCGGGCTCGTTGGGTCGGGGTTCGTCGTCGTGGTGGTCGTCGTGGTCGTGGTGGTTGTCGTCGTCGTAGTCGTGGTGGTCGACGAAGACGTGACGACCGGCGGCGGGTCATCGGTCGTGACGGTCGTGGTCGTGCCGTCAGGACGCGTGATGGTGGTGACCCGCGGGTTCTTCTTCGTGGTCGTGGTGGTCGACGTAGTCGTCTCCGAGGGGGAGGACGAGGTCAGCTCGACCGAAGAAGTCGGTGAGGACGTCGGCACGATGCTCAGCGCGTCCTTCACGGCTTCCTTCTTCTGCTGCTGCGCGGGCGCAGGGGACTCCGAGGCGGTGTCCGAGCCGGCCGCGAACGAGGCGACGGCGGCGAAGACCGTGGCCAGCACGACGCCTGACACGGCCAGGATGATCTGCGGTGCACCGCGAAAGCGCGAGCGCGAGTCCGGTTCCGGGCTCTCGTACACGTAGTTTCCCCTGCTCAACCGTCAGTAGCCGAAGTTCTGGGTCCAGTAGTTGCCGCGGGTGTCGAGGCCGACGCCCATAGCCGTGAAGTCGCAGTTCAGGATGTTTTCGCGGTGGCCCTGGGACTTCATCCAGCCGTCCATCACCGCCGCCGGCGTCGCGTAGCCCATGGCGATGTTCTCGCCGCCGGGCTTCGGGTAGCCCGCGTTCTTCATGCGGGTGGCGAACGTCGTCTTCTCGGGCTCCGACGTGTGGCTGAAGTAGCCCTTGTTGGCCATGTCCGCGCTGTGACCCTGCGCGGCGGTCGTGATGCGGTCGTCGATGACGAGGGCCTTGCAGCCCTTCGCGGCGCGCTGGTCGTTCACGAGCTCCAGGACGGCCTGCTCGGGGGTCTTGTTCCCCGGAACCTGCGGCGGCTGCACGGGCGGCTTCGGCGCTTCGGGAGGCGTCGTCGTGGTGGTGGGAGCCGCTGACGAAGAAGAAGAGGAGGGTGTCGCCGTCGTCGACGAGGTGGTGGGAGCGGAGGACGACGACTCGGCGGGCTTGCCCGTACCGGTGTTCTCGGGAGAGTTCTGTCTGTTGGGTGCTGCCGCGTTGCCTGTACCGAACTGGTTCGCTGCGTCGGTGCTCTCCTGCTGCGCGGCTGTGGTGAAGCTGATGCCGAGAGGAGAGGTGCCGGTGACGGCGAGACCGCCGACGCCGGTTGCACCGATCAGCAGGCCGAGTAAGAGGCTGCGGGCACTCACGGGTCGGCACCGTACCACTAATGGGTGATAAGCCAGGAGTGCGTCTTCGGTCACCTTGGGTGACTACGCAACCATTCGGTGGTGGACGTGCGACTAAACGCGTGGGTGCGGGGACGGGTTCAGGGCGTTGGTTTTCGCTGGTGGACGCGAGCCAGGGCGCTAGAACTGGGCCTGGTGGGCAGTGCTTCGAACAGGCCCGACGGCCGGGTGGAGGTGGTTGCCGAGGGTCCGCGCGAGAAGTGTGAACAACTGCTCAATGCTCTCCGTTCGGGTGAAACTCCTGGCCACGTCGAATCTGTCGGTGAGCAGTGGACCGACGCGAGGGGCGACCTGACCGGGTTCATCGAGCGCTGAACCTTTCCGAACGAGGTGGCGTAGTAAGGGAGCGTGGACTCCGCCGAAGACGTCCTCATCCAGCTCTACGACCGCTGGAGAGGCCCGCTGCTGCACTACGTGCTGAAGCTGGTCGATGGCGACTTTCAGCAGGCAGAGGACGTTGTGCAGGAGACCTTGCTCCGCGCGTGGCGGCACTACGACGAGCTCAAACCGGACGACGCGGCACCGTGGCTCTACACGGTCGCGAAGAACCTGGTGATCTCCGGCTACCGCCGCCGCAACGCACGGGCGACCGAGGTGCCGCTCGAACCGGTGGATCTCCCGCCGGTCAGCGACCAGGTCGAGCACGTGCTGCAGACGTGGCAGATCGCGTCGGCGCTGAGGGCGCTCACGCCAGAGCACCGGACGGTCGTCATCGAGCTGTACTACCGCCGCCGCACCGTCGCGGAGGCCGCCAAGACGCTCGGCATCCCGCCGGGCACGGTCAAGTCGCGCTGCTTCTACGCACTGCGGGCGTTGCGCGACGCATTGGAGGAAAGAGGGGTGACCGAGGCGTGAGCTGTCAGCACACCGTCGACGTCGGCGCCTACCTCTTCGGGTCGCTCGACCTCAAGGAGCGGTCCGCGTTCGAACGCCACCTGTCCGGTTGCGACGCCTGCCAGGCCGAGATGCTGCGGCTGGCCCCGCTGCCGGGCCTGCTCGGGCGCCTGAGCCTGGACGACGTCGAGAACCTCGACGAGATTCCCGAGTGTCCGCCGCAGCCCAACCGCCAGCGGCGCGTGTTGATCGCGTGCGCGGCGGTGCTGGCCGTGCTCGCGCTGGCCGGTGGGATCTTCTTCCTGAGGCCCTCACCCGCACCGACGTGGGCCGCGCAGGATCAGGGAACCGGGGTCGACGCCAGCGTGTCCATGCTCACCAAGTCCTGGGGCACCGAGATGCGGTTCAAGCTCGGCAACGTGAAGCCGGGCGCGCGCTGCAAGGTGATGGTGTTCAGCAGGGAGGGACAGCGCGAGATCGGCGGCTGGTGGGGTTCCGATCATGCCGCTGACGAGGAGATTCCGGGCTCGACGTCATTTTCCCTTGATCGGATAGATCGCCTGGAAGTGTCGGACGAAAGCGGAATTCTGGTTACTCTCCGTCCATAGAAACGCAGGTCACGGCCTGCCTCACGCATCACTCGCAAGCGTTTGGGTACTCTGCCCGGCGTGCATCTCAAGAGCCTGACGCTGAAGGGCTTCAAGTCCTTCGCCTCGGCTACCACGCTGCGCTTCGAGCCCGGCATCACCTGTGTGGTCGGCCCCAACGGGTCCGGCAAGTCCAACGTGCTCGACGCACTGCGCTGGGTGATGGGCACGCAGGGTGCCAAGGACCTGCGCGGCGGCAAGATGGAGGACGTCATCTTCGCCGGCACGTCCGGCCGCGCGCCGCTCGGTCGCGCCGAGGTGACGCTCACGATCGACAACTCCGACGGCATGCTCCCGATCGAGTACACCGAGGTGTCGATCACCCGCCGCATGTTCCGCGAGGGCGCCACCGAGTACGAGATCAACGGCAACTCGTGCCGCCTGATGGACATCCAGGAACTGCTCTCGGACTCCGGCATCGGCCGCGAGATGCACGTGATCGTCGGTCAGGGTCAGCTCGCCGCGATCCTCGAGTCCAAACCGGAGGAACGCCGCGCCTTCATCGAAGAGGCCGCCGGCGTCCTGAAGCACCGCAAGCGCAAGGAAAAGGCGCTGCGCAAGCTCGAGGCGATGCAGGCCAACCTGACGCGCCTCACCGACCTCACCACCGAACTGCGCCGCCAGCTCAAGCCGTTGGGCAAGCAGGCCGAGATCGCCCGCCGCGCCCAGGTCGTGCAGTCCGAGCTGCGAGACTCCAAGTTGCGCCTGCTCGCCGACGACCTCGTCACGCAGCGAGAGGCCATCGCGCAGGAGGAGCACGACGAGGCGAAGGCCCGCGAGCGCCGCGCCGAGGTCGAGAAGTCGTTGCAGGCAGCGCAGTACCAGCAGAACGAGCTGGAAGAGCGCGTCGCCGCCGACTCGCCGAAGCTGCAGGCCGCGCAGGACACCTGGTACCGGCTGTCCGCTTTGGAGGAACGCCTCCGCGGCACCGTCCGCCTCGCCGCCGAACGCGCGCGGCACCTGTCCGCCGAGCTGGACGCGCCGTCCCGTGGCCGCGACCCGGACGACCTCGACCGCGAGGCCGAGGAGACCGCCGAGATGGAGCTGGAGCTCCAGGAGGGCGTGACCGAGGCGCGCATCGCGCTGGCCGAGGCCGTGGAGACGCGCGCCGAGCTGGAGCGCATGGTGTCCCAGGCGGAGAAGGCGCACATCGCCGCGGTTCGCGCGATCGCCGACCGCCGCGAAGGCCTGGCCCGGTTGTCCGGTCAGGTGGAAGCGTTGCGCAGCAAGACGAACGCGACCGCCGAGGAGATCGAACGCCTCTCCGTCACGGTCGCGGAGGCGTCCGAACGCGTCGAGTTCGCGTCGACCGAACTGGCCGAGGCGCAGGCGGTCACCGGCTACGAGGACGAGGGCGACAACGACCTCGACGAACGTCACCGGCACGCCGTGCAGTCCAACGACGCGGCACGGCAGCGCGTCGAGGAGCTGGTGAAGGCCGAACGCACCGCCGAACGCGACATCGCGTCGTGGCGTGCCCGCGTCGACGCGCTGTCGTTGGGCTTGACCCGCAAGGACGGTGCGGGCGCGCTGCTCGCGTCGGACGTGCCGGGGTTGCTGGGTTCCGTGGCCGCGCTGCTGACCGTCGAGCCCGGTTTCGAAGTCGCGTTGGCCGCTGCACTTGGCCCGATCGCCGACGCGGTAGCGGTTTCGTCGGGTGACGGCGCGCTGCAGGCGCTGAAGCTGTTGAAGGAGAAGGACGCCGGACGCGCCGGTGTCCTGATCGGCTCTTACGGCTCCACTGTGGACACCTCGCAGTGGGGTCAGCTGCCTTATGGCGCGCGGTGGGCCATCGACGTCGTGCACGCTCCCGAAGCGTTGCGCCCGGCACTGGCTCGTGCGCTGGATCGCCTTGCTGTGGTTGAGGATCTGGACACCGCGGCCCGGTTCAGCGGAAAAGCCGTGACCCGTGACGGCGACCTCTTCGGCACGGACTGGGCCATCGGCGGCTCGGGCGCGCAGGGGCAGAGCGTCATCGAGGTGCAGGCCGCCGTCGACGAGGCGCAGGAGGCGTTGGCGACCGCGGAACGCGCGCTGGAGCACGCTTCGGCCGCGTTGGAAGGTGCCAAGGCCGAGCAGCAGTCCCGCCGCAAGGTGCTGGACGCGGTCAAGGAGGCAATGCAGGAGGCCAAGGTCCGCAAGGCCCGCTCCGGCGAACGCCTGAACCGGATGGTCGCCGCGGTGCGCTCCGCCGAGGCCGAGGTCAGCCGCATCACCGAGCAGCGCAACAAGGTCGAGCAGTCCCGCGAGGACGCCCTGATGAAGCTGGGTGAGCTCGAAGAGCGCCTGCTGATGGCCGAGGAAGAGCAGACCCTCGACGACGAGCCGGACACCGAGCAGCGCGACCAGCTGGCCGCGGAGCTCGCCCAGGCGCGTCAGGGCGAAATGGACGCACGCCTGGTGCAGCGCACGGCTGAAGAGCGCGCACGGGCGGTGCAGGGCAAGGCGGACGGCCTTCGTCGTGCGGCGCGCGCCGAGCGCGAGGCCCGTGAACGCCACGCCCGCGCGACGCAGCACCGTGCGCGTGGCGCCCTGGTCGCGAAGGCCGTCGTGCGCGGCGGCGAACAGGCGTTGGAGCGCATCGAGATTTCGTTGCACCGGGCCGCCCGTGAGCGCGACCAGGCCCAGGAACGCCGTCAGCAGCACGAACTTCTGCTGACCCAGGTGCGCAACCTGGTGCGCGAGATGTCCGGCGAGCTCGAGAAGCTCGTCGACGCCGTGCACCGCGACGAGGTGCTGCGCGCCGAGCAGCGCCTGCGCATCGAGCAGTTGGAAACGAAGATCGCCGAGGACTTCGGCATCGGCCTGGAAGACCTCGTCAACGAGTACGGCCCCGAGGTCATGGTGCCCGCGTCCGCCGCGGAGATGGCCGAGTACCAGGCGGCCAAGGAGCGCGGCGAGACGGTCTCCGAGCCGCAGCCGATGCCCTACGACCGCGACACCCAGGCGCGCCGCGCCAAGCGTGCCGAGCGCGACCTGTCGTTGCTGGGCAAGGTCAACCCGTTGGCGCTGGAGGAGTTCGCGGCGCTGGAGGAGCGCTACAAGTTCCTCTCCACGCAGCTCGAGGACATCAAGGACACCCGCCGCGACCTGCTGACCGTCGTGAAGGAGGTCGACGACAAGATCCTGGAGGTCTTCACGTCGGCCTACGAGGACGTGGCGCGCGAGTTCGAGATCGTCTTCAAGGTGCTGTTCCCCGGTGGCGACGGCCGGCTGGTGCTGACCGAACCCGAGGACATGCTGACCACCGGCATCGAGCTGGAGGCCCGCCCGCCCGGCAAGAAGGTCAAGCGCCTGTCGCTGCTGTCCGGTGGCGAGAAGTCGCTGGCCGCGGTCGCGATGCTGGTCGCGATCTTCCGCGCCCGCCCCTCACCGTTCTACGTGATGGACGAGGTCGAGGCGGCGCTGGACGACACGAACCTGCACCGGCTGATCGGCCTGTTCCAGCAGCTGCGGGACCGTTCGCAGCTGCTGATCATCACGCACCAGAAGCCGACCATGGAGATCGCGGACGCGCTGTACGGCGTCTCGATGCGCGGTGACGGCATCTCGCAGGTGATCTCGCAGCGGCTGCGGACTCGTGGTGACGAGCCGGCCAAGCCCGCGGAAGAGGTGCCCGCGGAGGCGGCGGAAGCGCCGGAACCGGCTGAAGCCGAGGCCTAGAGGGCGGTCGGAGCGGTGCCTGGGGGGCTAAGACCAACCCCGACCGCGGCCTCTGCTTCGGGCTGCGCCGTGCCCGGTGACCTTCCTCTTGGGAGAGGGAGGTCCCCCGTACCACCGCGCAGACGCAGCCCGGCGCCCGATGGGGTGAAGTCCCCCAGTTCAACCTCACCACATCGGGTGCGCACGGACTACTTTGCCCGACCGACCTTGTGAAAACCTTGTATCCCCAGGTCAGGCCTCAGTTGTGGGCCAACTTCGCCTGCACCGCGGCAGCGGCTTCCGCGCGTTCGGTGGCCTGGTAGAGCTCCTGGGCCTGGTTCCAACTCTCTCGCGCGCGGTCCGGTCGACCGGCCGCATGCCAGGTGTCGCCCAGGCGGTCCAGCGAGGTCGCTCTGTTGTAGCTGTTGTCCTGGGCTTGGAAGATCTCGATGGCGCGCTCGTACATCGTCACGGCTTCCTCGTGCCGGCCGGCTGAGGCCAACGTGAAGCCCAGGCTGTGCAGGGTGTGCGCCTTGCCGTTGTCAACGGTGTCCGCGGACTGGAGCGCCAGTGCGGCGCGACCCTGCTCTTCCGCCAGTTCGAGCTCACCGCACTGCGCGGCGTAAAAGGCGGCCGTGGAGAGAACGTCCGCTTCGAACATCTTGTTGTTCAGTGTGCGCACCAGGTTCAGTGCGAGCAGGAGCTGGGCGAGTGCTTCGCGCGGGTTGCCGCGTTCCGACTCGAGGTGCCCGAGGATGCGGTAGCCGGCCGTCTCCCGCCACACGTCGCCGGTCTCCTTCGCACAGCGGACCGCGACGACGAGGTGGCGCTCGGCTTCGTCGTAAGCGCCGGCAGTCGCCAGCGACTGACCGTGCAGCAGGTGAGAGGGGAGGATCGCCGCGGGGTCGCCGAGCCGTTCCGCCGCCTCGGCAGCCGCGCGCGTGACCCGCAGGACGTTGTCGAAGATGCTTTGCGTCCTGAAGTAGTAGGTGTAAAGGGCCCAGCTCAGCCGCCAGATCGTGGCGTCGTCGGCGATCTTCAGCAGGGCTTCCGCGGTGTGGTGCTCCGCGTCGAACCACCGCATCGCGGCGTCGCGGTCGGGAAACGTCAGCGGTTCGGCTGTCGCAGGCTCCAGGTCGATGTCCATGCGCCCGGGATAGAGCACGCGGTCTCCCGCGTGGGCGGTGTGCAGCACGAAGTCCAGCAGCCTGCGCAACGCCTCGCCGAGATCCGGTGGTGCGGCGTGCTCCTGGCCGTACAGGCGCACGAGGTCGTGCATCCGCCAGCGGTCGGGGGCGTGCTCCTCGATGAGCGAAACTCGTTCCAGGGCACGAAAAGCACTGCGAGTCTCCACAGTGGACGTCCCGAGGAGCGCGGCGGCACAGGTGGTGCCGAGGTCCTCGCCCGGTACCGCGGCGAGCAGTCCGAACGCGCGGGCGTGCGCCGGTTCCAGCGTCCGGTGCGACGACGCGAGCACCGCGGTCAGCGATGCCGCGGGAGAGCCGAGATCGAGCGCGTCGAGCCGGGTGGAGGTGTCGCGCAGTTCCTCTGCGAGCGACGACAACGGGAACTGCGGCCGTGCCTGTGCCTGTCCGGCGGCCACCGCGAGCGCGAGCGGCAGGCCCCCGCACGCCGTGACGATGGCGGTGACCGCGTCCGGTTCGGCGGCCACCCGTGCCGCGCCGATGCGGTCGGCCAGCAGGCGACGGGCGTCCGGCGGGGCGAGCTCGGCCAGCGGAACGATGCGGACGCCGTTCGTGGTGATGAGGCTGTGCAGGGGGTTCCTGCTGGTGATCACGACCGCGCACGACGGGGTGCCCGGCAGCAACGGGGCGACCTGGTCGGCACTGATCGCGTTGTCCAGCACGAGCAGGAGGCGGCGGCCGGCGATGGTGCTGCGGAACAACGCGGCCCGCGCGTCGACGCCGTCGGGGATCTTGGGGACGCCGAGCCCGCTCAGCAGCCGGTGCAGTGCGTCGGCGGGGGACACGGGTTCACCTGATGGCGTGAACCCCATCAGGTCGACGTGCAGCTGTCCGTCCGGGAAGAAGCGCGCGTCGCGGTGCGCCCAGTGCAGTGCGAGCGCGGTCTTGCCGATGCCGCCGGGCCCGCTGATCACCACCTGGCGGGGACCGTCGTTGGTGAGCACCGCGGTCAGCTCGGCGAGCTCCTCGCCGCGGGCGCTGAACGACCACGGCGCGGCGGGCAGCTCGCGCGGCCGTTCGAGGTGGGCGAGCAGCCGTTGGTGCAGCTGCCTGGTCTCCGGATCCGGGTCGACACCGAGCTCGTCGGCGAGGCGGCGCCGCAACGTCGCGTACACCCGCAGGGCGTCGCCTTGCCTGCCGTCGGCCTCGAGAGCGCGCATGAGCTGCCTGATCACGCGTTCGTCGTGCGGGTGCTCCTCGGCCAGTTCCCGCGCGGACGCCTCCACTGGTGCGTGTTCGCCTCTGCGGAGTCGTGTCTCGTTCAGGTCGAGCAGGACCGCGAGGTGCTCTGCGGCCAGCGCGGTCCGTTCGTGCTCCAGCCCCGGCACTCCGGCGAACGGCTCGCCCCGCCACAGCGCCAGAGCCTCCTCCGGCCGGCCATCGGCGACGAGCGCGCGGAACTGATGCAGGTCGACGGACTCGCGCGCGACCTCCAGCACGTACCCGTTCGAGCGCCGGGTGATCGGCACGTCGCGGGGCAGGAGCGGCCGCAGCCGGTACACGTAGGTGTGGAGGGCCTCGTTGGGCTTCCGCGGTAGTCGTTCGCCCCAGATGGCGTCAATCAGCGCGTCTGTGCGCACGACGCGGTTGGCGTTCAACAGCAGCAGCGACAACGCAACGAGCGCACGTCCGCTCCTCGCGGTTAACGGAGAGCCATCGACCGAGACCTCGCCTAGTACCTGGAAGCGCGTCACGTCTCTATGGGCGCTTGGCATCCAGTTCGGTTGCCTCTTCGGGGGTCGGCGCGGTGCCACCGAGGTGCCGCGGAGCCCACCACGCGCCGGGCTCGGTGGGGTAGTCGGCCTGCGCCTGGTCGAGCAGGTCCTGCATCCGCTTGCGCAGCAACGCGTCGCCGGAGTCGCCGGGCAACGCCTCGAACGGCTCGCCGATGAGGATCGTGATCGGCACGTGCCGCTGCGTCAGGTCCTTGGGCCGGCCCTTGGTCCACAGGCGCTGGGTCCCCCACAGCGCGACCGGGATGAGCGGCACGCCGGCCTCGTGCGCCAGGCGGTTCGCGCCGGACTTGATGTCCTTGACCGTGAACGAGCGGCTGATCGTGGCCTCGGGGAAGATCCCGACGACCTCGCCGGTGCGGAGCGCGGACAGAGCCTGCTGGAAGGAGGCCTGGCCCGCGCTCCGGTCGACGGGGATGTGGTGCATGCCGCGCATGAGCGGCCCTGCGATCTTGTTCGCGAAGATCTCGTGCTTCGCCATGAACCGCGTGAGGCGCCCCGAGGGACGTGCGCCGTAGCCCGCGAAGATGAAGTCGAGGTAGCTGACGTGGTTCGACGCCAGCACCGCTCCACCGGTGCGCGGGACGTGGTGCGCCCCTTCGACGGTGAGCCGCATGTCCAGCACCTTGAACATGAGCTTGGCAGCGGCGATCACCGGGGGATATACGCGATCCGACATGCTTCCGAACGGTAGCCGGAAAAGCTACTGACCGGTAGCGGCGCCTTCCTTGTCTCGGATGACCCTCGGCACACCCGCCAGATCCTCGTCGTTGCACAGCAGCTTGAGGTCGTAGTACGGGTTGCCCTTGGTGTCGTCGTAGTCGAGATGAACTGCGATGACGTCCACGGGTTCGCCCAGCCAGTCCTGAGTCTGCCGCAGCCAGGCGGCGGCACGTTCGAGGGCAGTGGGCAGATCATCGTCTCGGAATTCGACCGGCCGGTACGGAACACCCTGGACCTGGTCCCGGTTGTTCGTCGGCAAGGGCAGGTCGACGGCCACCCCGGATTCGTTGAGATCGAGTTGGATCGTTTCCTCACTCACCGTAGAAGAGTCCCCCACCCTCACCAGCCCTGCAAGCCCGAATCTGGGTGGCGTCCCACGCGCCGTCCGCCACCGTGAGGCGGCATACCAGCGTCAGAGAGCTTCCCGGTGTGAGCGTTGTCTCCTCGTGGAAGAACGGCGCCGGGCACACGGCGGGGAATTCTTGTGTGCGCACGAACCACCAGGTCGGTTGCGGTGTCTCGAAGACGAGCGTGGCCTGTTCCGTCACGTAGGCGAGCCAGGCGCTTTCTTCACCCATCTGCGCGCCTAGGACGGTTCCTTGGACCATCTCCATAGGACCGCGCCACAGGATTCCGCCGTATCCGACGCCGTCACGGCCGTTGGTGGCGGGGCTGCCGAAGACGAGTGGTTGCGCGCTCACGTTGGTGAGCCTGGAGCGCCAGGTGATCGCGTAGTGGTTGTCGTGCGCCGTTTTGTCGACTCGGCGCTCTTCGGTGATCACGTGCTCGCCGGGCTGCGTGAGCCAGCTCAGCCGCTCGCTGAAACCGTTGCCGGTCTTCAGGAACTCGTCGGACTGCTGGGTGCCGTTGTTCGGCAGCTGCACGTAACCTTCGCCGCGCACGAACGTCGGCCCGCCCCAGAAGTTCGCTTCGCCGACGTGCGCGACGGCGAGGCTCAGCCCGGTGTGCCACGGGTGATCTTCCGGCCCGACGTCGGTGATGCTGCGGCCTTGGAGCGTCTCCAACTCCAGATACGGCCGGTCGACTTCGGTGCGCACGTACCTCATGTCAGCTTCTTCTTGAGGAACTCGATCTCGCGCTTCAGCTTGGTGATGCGGTCGTGCGTGGGCATGAGCGTCCGCGACAGCGCTGCCAGCTCCTGCTCCCGCTGGCTGATCGCTCCTTCGACGTCCCCGGTCTCATAGTGCACGGCGGCGAGCAGTCGCCTGGTTTCCAAGGTGTCCTCGTGCTCGGGGCCGAACACGCGAACCTGGTCGCGCAGCAGCGGTTCGGCAACGCGGACGACCTTGGTGAACTGCGATGTGGCGCCGAGCAACCTGGCCAGGTTCAGGCGGATCCCCAAAGTCTGGGGATCGTCCACACCCACCACTTCCGCGCAGTCCTCGGCCAGCGTTCTGAACTCGGCGATCGCTCGCTTGAGGTCACCTGCCTGGGCTCTCGCCGCCGCCAGGGCGTACCGCGTCCGGAGCGTGTCCGGGTGCCGGTCGCCGAGCACCTTGCGCTGGTCCTCGGCGAGCAGGCCGAACTCGCGGACCGCACCGGCCACGTCGCCCGCCTCGATCAGGTTCGTGGCCAGGCTGAACCGGGTGTTCAGGGTGAAGGGGGTGTGGTCACCGATCGCACCTTGCTGGTCGTGCACCAGCTCCTCCAGTTCTCGAACGGCGTTGAGACGATCACCTGACTTCCCGCGCAGGCAGGCCAGGTCTTGGCGAGTGGAAAGTGTGATCGGGTGCAGCGGCCCCAACACCTCCAGGCAGTCGTGCAGCACGAGCACGAGCTCTTCGAGCGCTGCGTCGACCTCGCCGGCCTCAGCGCGCTGGTGAGCGTGGTTGTTCCGGGTCATGAGGGTGTTCGGGTGCACCGGGCCGAGGATGCGGTGCAGGTCCTCCAACAGCTCCTCGAACTCCTCTGTCGCTGTCTTCTTGTCGCCCGCTTGGCTGCGTGACCACGCGAGGTTGTTGCGCACAGTCAACGTCGCGGGGTGCTCGGGGCCGAGAACCCGCATCTGGTCGGCGAGCAGTGCTTCGAAATCAGCTACCGCTCCGGTCTCGTCGCCCGCGGACACCTTGCTGGACGCCAGGTTGTGCCTGTTGCCCAAGGTATCTGGATGATCTTCGCCCAGAACGGCGACCAGGAGGGGCTTCAGTTGCTCGTAGGTGTGGATCGCTGCGGCGAAGTCACCCGCTTCCGAGCTGCAGCGAGCCAGGTTTCCGCGAGTGGTCAGGGTTTCGTGAGCGTCCGGCCCCAGCACCCTGGTCTGATCCACGAGCAGGTCCTCGAGGTCTTTCACGGCACCACCGAGGTCGCCTGATGTGAATCGCCAGATGGCTCGGTGGTGCCTCGACGACAGGGTGGAGAGGCTGTCCGTTCCGTGCACGCGGAGACAATCTCTCACCAGCCGGTCGAACTCGTCGAGGGCTCCGGCCGCGTCTCCGGCCTCCCCGCGCCAGGTCGCCATGTTGCTGCGGGCGGCGAGTACGTCGGGGGCGTCACCGCCGAAGTGAGGCACCGCGGCGTCGAGCAGGCGCCTGTAGTGCTGGTACGCCGCTGCGACCAGCCCGGCTTCACCGAGACTTTCCCCATAGGTGAACAAGAGAGCGTGGCAGTCGGGTTCCACGAGTTGGGGCAGTGCCACTGTGATGAGTGCGGATGCATTGGCGCGCAAGGAAGACGACAACGGAGTGTGGCTCGGGCGAGTCGGGCACATACCTTGGATCGCGTCCGCCACCGCGCGGCTGGTCGCGTGCAGATCTTCTGCGCCCATGCCCTCACGGGTCGCTCGTTGCACGAGGGCGTGCACGGTGACCGAGTCCGCGCTCGCTTCGACGAGGCTGAGCCGGTGCAGGCAGCGAAGCGCGTCGCCGGCGGCTTCGGGGTCGACGACGTGGTCCGAGATCTCGGTGAGCCTCGCGGTGATCGGCGGGCTGGTGAGGACGGCCACGGGGATGCCGTTGGGGTCGAGCAGCGAGGCGATCCGCAGCAGTGGTGTGGCGAGGCCGGCCGGTTCGAGCGAGTTCGCCAGTTCGATCGACAACGACCACGTGACGTCGATCGTGGCCTGGTGGTCGTCGGGCAGGGCGGACGCTTCCGGCACCAGCGCGCGGAGCTTTCTGCGCTGGTCGAGGAAACGGGAGACGTACGCGGCGCACGTCAGGCCGCGGTCGGTGAGGTAGGCCACCGCCTGGGCGAGCGCCAGCGGAAGGTGGCCGAGGACTTCGGCGAGTTCGGCGGCGCCCTCGCTCAGGTCCGCGTGACCGGCCAGCTTGGCGCCGAGGTAGGTACCTGACTGGATCGCGGTGAACACGTCGACGTCGACCAGCGAGGAGTCGGTGCGGGCGAGCCAGGACTCCTTGTGACGAGTGGTCACGAGGGTCTGGCCTGTTTCCGTCGCAGGTGGCCACAGTCCGGCCACCGCGGCAGCGTCGGAGAGGTCGTCCAGGACGATCAGCCAGCGGCGCTGCGCGGTTTCCAGCCAGGTGACGAACTGGGAGGCCGCGGCCGTGGTGTCGGTGTCCGAGGTCGCGATCTGGACGAGGGCGGCGGCTTGGGCGTAGGCGGCCACGATCGCTTCGCGGCTCGTGGCGGTGATCCACACGACGAGGGAGGTGTCGGGGTCGTGTTGGGCGGTGCGCGCGTGGGCGGCGGCCGTTTGGGTTTTGCCCACGCCTCCCATGCCTCGGAACACCGTGAGACCGGACGAAACGGGCGCCGGGCGATCTTGGTAGCAGTCGGCCTGGCGGGGCACGACGCCTACGTGCACGGGCCAGGAAACGCCTGGTGACGTGCTGTTTTGCACGGTGGGGTGGAGGTTGCCGAGCCGGGTGGCCGCGCTGTGGATCTCGGCGGAGATCAGCGGGCGTCGCGTCTCGGACATCCTCGCCATTTTACCCGTCCGAAAACTCCCTCGCGTCCGGACGGCGGGGGAGCAACCATTCCTTGTATGTACGACATCCGTTTCGCCGAACCTGGCGACCTCGGCGCCACGATGGCGCTCCTGGTCCGGCTCCAGGCCGACTCAGCGCACCACATCGGCTACCTCGGTGAGACAGTCGAAGAGCTCCGCGCGGAGCTCGCCGAGTTCGAGCCCAGCTGGGCCGACTGCACGGTGGTCGCGGTCGACGCCGACGACAACATCACCGGCATGCTCAGCGTGGAGGTCGATCCCGAGCTGGGCCGCGCGTGGCTGCACGGGCCGTTCGTCGACGTGCCGGTCAACCACCCCGCGGGCAGCCGCATCTGGGACCAGACCGCCGACGCGATGTTCCGGCGGGCAGCCGAGCTCCTCACCGGCGTCACCGACCTCGAGCTGTACGGGCACACCGCCCACCGACGATTGGCGGCGTTCGCCGAAAGGCACGGGTTCAGTGCCGGCAAGGCGAGCGCCATCCACGTGCTGGACAACGGGGAGCTGCGCACGTTGCTGCTCAGGGACGCGAAGTGCCCGAGCGAACGTGAGATGCGCGTTCTGCCGACCGACAAGCACGTGCACGAAGCAGTGGCCGTGCTGCACGAGCGATGTTTCCCGCGGACCTATCTGTCCGGCAAACAGCTTGTCGAATCCAAACCGGAGACCCGCACCGTCGTCGTCGCGATGGACGGCGAACGCGTCATCGGGTACGCGGCGGGCAAAGCCCAACCCGAGGAGTACTACATCGACTTCGTGGCCGTCGAACCCGATGTTCGCGGCCAAGGCGTCGGCGCGGCCCTCATCACCGAGCTGTTGTGGAAGCTCGCGGCCGAGCACGGGGCTCGACCGCAAGCGGCCGCGTCGATCTACTCGGGCAACGAGTCGTCGCAGAACATGTTCGCCCGCCTAGGCTTTCGACTCCACATCGAGCTTGTCGCCTACCGGCACACCGCCTGAATGCCGCAATGACAGCAATCCACCGACCACCAAGGTGACCGCCACCCCCAGGGGCGTGTTCCACCAACCGGTCAACGACTTCAGGTCGGCTGTCGCCTTGCCGAAGTTGACCTGAGGCGTGCTCCCGGCGAACTTGACGCCCAGGATCACGAAACCGACGACCAGCACCGTCGTCACGAACGCGATGATCGCGTCCGCCTGCGTGACGCGCTTGAAGATGAGGCCCAGGAGGAAGGCCCCGAGCAGCGCGCCGTAGGTGTAGCCGGCGATGCCGAGCGCCTGCACCACGATCGGATCCGCCGTGGTCTTGTTCGAGGAGGCGAACAGACCCGCGCAGACGATCAGCAGACCCGCCCACACCAGGGTCCAGATCCGGCCGTGGCGCAGGCGTTCCTCGTCGGTCATCGGGGTCTTGCGGACGCGTTCGTAGACGTCGGTGACCGTCGAAGAGGCCAAGGCGCCCAACGACGACGACAGCGCGGCGGCGAGGATGCCGGCGATCACGAAGCCGGACAGGCCCGACGGCAGTTCGCGCACGATGAAGTTGCCGAAGAGCTCGTCCTTGTTGCCGAGCCCCAATCCCTTCACCGGGTCGACGCCGTTGTAGAACGCCCACAGCATCACGCCGATGAACAGGAAGAACGCGAACTGCAGGAACACCACGACACCGGAGGCGATCAACGCCTTCTGCGCGGCCTTCACATCACGCGTGGCCATGAGCCGTTGCACGATCAGCTGGTCCGCGCCGTGTGAGGCCATGGAGAGCAGCGCACCACCGAAAAACGCTGCCACGAAAGGATAAGCGCCCGTCAGCGGCGACGAGGTGAAGTCGAAGATCTGGAACTTGTCGACGTCGGCGGCCTTGGAGAGCCAGCCGTCGGGGAGCTTCCCGGCGAGCCACCAGATCACGACGACGCCGCCGAGCACGTACCAGAGCATCTGGATGGCGTCGACCCACACGACCGCGCGCACACCGCCGAAGAAGCTGTAGAACACCATCGCGATGCCGAGCGCCACGATGATCAGCCAGTACGAGGCGTTGATGCCGTACTGGGCGAGCACCAGCTTGATCGGGATCGCCGTCGCGAAGAGCCGGATGCCGTCCGCGAGCAGACGCGTGAAGAGGAATGTCACGGACGCCGTGGCGCGCATGCCGTTGCCGTACCGCTTGCCCAGGAACGCGTATGCCGTGACGAGATCACCGGCGACGTACTTCGGCAGCAGCACGAAGCTGACGATGATCCGGCCGACGATGTACCCGAGCGCGAGCGTCAGGTACGTCATGCCGCCCTGCGCGGGCGTCGCCATGTACGCGATCACCGGCACGCTCAGCACGGTCAGCGTCGACGTCTCCGCGGACACCACCGACAGGCAGACGACCCACCACGAGATGCGGCTCTCGCTGACGAAGTAGTCGGTGGACGACTTCTGCCTGCCGCCGATCCACGTGCCGAGCAACGGCATGCCGACGAGGAACACGGCGATGATCGCGAGATCTAGTCCAGCCACTTCGGCTCCCCCACTTTCAGCTTGGACACGGGACCCGTGACAGGTTCCGGCAGCCTCAACGGCCCGTTGCCGGGGGTGATGCTGCCGAGCAGCCGCGGCCCGGACGCGCCGGTCGCGGACGGCGTGTTGCCCGAGATCCCGTGCCACGTCAGGAACCCGAGCAGTGCGGCGAGGTAGGCCTCCTTGCCGTCGCGCGGCAGGCCCAGCGAGTCGCTGATCTTCAACGGGATCGGGTCGAGCGCCTTCGTCAACGCCTCGACGAGCACGGGGTTGCGCATGCCGCCACCGGACGCGACCACAGAGCTCGCGTCGTGCGCGCGGCAGGCGTCGGCGATGGTGCGGGCGGTCAGCTCGGCGAGGGTGCGCAGCATGTCCTCGGCCGGCACCGTCGGAAACCCTTGCAGGTACTCGGCGTTGAACAGCTCCTTGCCCGTCGACTTGGGCCAGGGCTTCGAGTAGTACGGGTCGGCGAGCAGCTTCTTCAGAATGTCCTCGCGAACCACGCCCCTGCGCGCGAACTCGCCGTTGGTGTCCTGGCGGCGCTGGCCGTTGGAGATGACCTCCATGACGGCGTCCATCAGCGCGTTGCCCGGCCCTGTGTCGTACGCGATCGGTGGTGCGTCGGGTCTGACCACGGTGATGTTGGCGATGCCGCCGATGTTCAACGCGATCGAGGTGGTGTCACCCGCCAGCCACAACGCGTCCAGGGTCGAAGCCAGGGGTGCGCCCTGGCCGCCTGCCGCGACGTCGCGGACGCGCAGGTCGGCGATCACGGGGACGCCGGTGCGTTCGGCGATCCACGCGGGCTGGCCGAGCTGGAGCGTGCCGAGGCAGTCGCCGTCCTGGACCTCGTGGTGGACGGTCTGCCCGAGCGAGGAGATCAGATCCGCCGGCAGGTACCCGGCGGCGACTTCGCCGAAAGCCTGCCCCAGCGACGTGTCGAAAGCGCACACTTCGGCGAGGTCTTTCGGTTTCTCCAGCAGATCCTTGGGGAAGGGGTGCTCGGCGCATTGCACCGGCACGAGCTCGACGACGTCGCCGTGGATCGACAGGTCGGCGACGGCGACGTCGATGCCGTCCATCGACGTGCCGGAAATCAGTCCGATCACCCTCACGACGTGTGGTCTATTCCACACTCCGGGCGGGCGCAAGTGCTTTGGTGAAATCTTCGCCTAAATGAGCAATAGATGGTTGATGGGTCACATGACGGCCTGTGAAACCATGAGTCCCGTGTCGACGTCTTCCCTTGTCCTGATCCTCGTCGTCGTGGCGGTCGTGCTGATCGCCGCGCTGGTGACCGGTGTGGTGCTGACGCGTCGTCGTCGCATCAGCCTGACCCAGAAGGAGGAGGCGCCGAAGCCCGGCGGGTACGAGGCCTCGTCCGGGATCTCGCTGGCTCCTGCCAAGCCGGAACCGGTCGAGCATCCCGTCGCGGACCGGCCCGAGGTCGACGGCCAGCCAGGTGTCGGTGACGACGCCTCGGAGCCGCGCGACTCGGTGAAGCGCGGGTTCGTGGAGGTCGACCTCCCCGAGGAGTCCTCCGAGGTCGAGGAGATCGAGCCGACCGCGGGCCGCCTGGAGCGGTTGCGCGGCAAGCTCTCGAAGTCGCGCAACGCCTTCGGTTCGTCGCTGCTGGGCCTGCTGGGCGCCGGCGACCTCGACGAGGACTCGTGGCAGGACGTCGAGGACACGCTGCTGATCGCGGACCTGGGCGCGGCCACCACCACCGAGATCGTCGACACGCTCCGCGCGAAGATCGCCGGTTCCGCGGTGCGGACCGAGACCGAGGCGCAGGCGCTGCTGCGGTCCGTGCTGGTCGACGCGCTGCACCCGTCGATGGACCGGTCGCTGAAGGCGCTGCCGCACTCCGGCAAGCCCGCCGTGCTGCTGGTGGTCGGCGTCAACGGCGTCGGCAAGACGACCACCACGGGCAAGCTCGCCCGCGTGCTCGTGGCTGACGGCCGCACCGTGCTGCTGGGGGCCGCGGACACGTTCCGCGCCGCCGCTGCCGACCAGTTGGAGACCTGGGGCAAGCGGGTCGGCGCGGAGACCGTGCGCGGGCCTGAGGGTGGCGACCCGGCTTCTGTGGCGTTCGACGCGGTGAAGCGCGGCATGGACGCGGGCGTGGACACGGTGCTGATCGACACGGCCGGCCGTCTGCACACCAAGGTCGGGCTCATGGACGAGCTCGGCAAGGTCAAGCGCGTGGTCGAGAAGCAGGCCGTGGTCGACGAGGTGCTGCTCGTGCTGGACGCCACCACGGGCCAGAACGGCCTCACACAGGCACGGGTGTTCGCCGAGCAGGTCGACATCACCGGCATCGTGCTGACCAAGCTGGACGGCACGGCCAAGGGCGGCATCGTGTTCCAGGTGCAGCGCGAGCTGGGCGTGCCGGTGAAGCTCGTCGGTCTCGGCGAGGGCGCCGACCACCTGGCTCCGTTCGAGCCAGGGGCCTTTGTGGACGCTCTGCTTGGCTAGAGCACGCGGACGAAGACGTCCTTGTGCCCGTTGGTGTCTCCGGGCACGAGGTTGGTCGCGTACGAGCTGAACCCGACGGACGAGCCGTCACCGCTGATCGACGGTTCCATGCTGTCGCCGTCGCCGCTCACGACCGTGGTCTTGTTGGTGGCGAGATCGCGCACGACGATGGTGAAGGCCGCCATGAAGGCCACTCGGCTGCCGTCCGCGCTGATCGACGGCGTGCGGCCCTCGGCGTCCACGAGCTTGGTCGTGCCGGCCGCGAGATCGCGCACGAACACGCCCTTGCGCCCTTCGTAGGCGACGTGCTGCCCGTCCGCGCTCAACGCGAGCTTGTCGGCCGGACCTTCCACCCTCGTCGTGGTGTTCAGTTTGCGGATGAACACGTCGTAGGCGTTGTTCGTGTCGCCGGCGACGAGGTTCGACGCCTTGGTGATGAAGGCGACCGAAGCGCCGTCAGCCGAGATCGCCAGATCCCGCACCCCGTAACCGTCGTCGACGAGCGGGCCACCTTGCACAGGCACGCTGGCACGGGTGAGCGTGCCCGTGGCCAGGTCCTTCACGACCACGTTCGAGACCGGGCCGTTGTCGTCGATCAGCTCCGAGCGGTAGGTCACGTAGGCGACGAACCTGCCGTTGGCGCTGATCACGCCGTCGGTGCTGGAGCCGCTGTCCTGCGCGCCGGTCGCCGAGACGCTCGCTCTTGTCGTCGTGCCCGCCACCGTGTCGCGCACGAAGACGTCCGGTCTCTCGTTCGTGTCGCCTGGGACGAGATCGTCGGCGTACGAGGTGAAGGCCACGTACCGTCCGTCGGCGCTGATCGACGGCTGACCGCTGTAGCCGGACCCGCCGATCCGCGTGGTCACACCCGCCGTGAGATCCCGCAGGAACACATCGCTCGTGCCGTTCGTGTCGCCAGGCACGAGGTTCACCGCGTTCGACGTGAAGACCGCGAACCGTCCGTCGGCGTTGACGGAGATCTCGTCCGAGTGCATCCGGTGGACGCCCGGCTCCTCCAGCTGGGCGGGGGTCGGCTCGGCCTGACCGCCCAATGTGGACACACTGACCCGCACGGTCCGCGGGGTGTCCGCAGTGGACACACCGGTGACGCTCAAAGCCATGGCTCCGGTCAACGCCAGCGAAAGCAGTTTCATCGTCGTCCTATTCTTTCGTGCCAAGGGAAAGCACGTCGATGATCGCCGGTGACCTTTCGCTCACCTGTGGGTGAGGGGGCAGGACGAGTCAGGCATCCTGTGCGCCATGCTCACCGACTGGCCGGCGGCCATCGACGAGGCTTACCGCGTCACGGAGGACTTCGGGCCGCTCACGGCGGCGCAGGCCTGGCCGTTGGTGATGGTGTTGTACCTGCAGGGCGACATGGCCGCGGCGCGGGCGGTGCTCGCGAGGGTTCCGGACGCCGGCGACCGGGTCTTGCTCGCGAGGGTTCCGGACGCCGCCGCTGGGCTGGACGTCGGCGACCGGGTCTTGCGCGCGAAGGTTCCGGGCGACGAATCGGGCGATCTAGGTGACCGGGCTCTGCTCGCCGCGTGGGGAGCGAGCGTCGTCTGGGCGCAGGGCACTCCTTGCCGCGACCAGGTGGAGTCGGCACTGGCACTCGCGAGGGCCTCCGGAGACCAGCGCGCGCTCGCGGCCGCTCACACGGTGCGGGCCCTGGTCGCTGCGGCTGAAGGCGACCGGCGAGCGAACGACAGGCACTACGCCCTCGCCCTCTCTGCCGCCGAACGCGCCGGCGATCGCACCCAGCAGTTGCGGATCCGCGCCAACCGGGCGTCGCAACGGGTGGAGGAAGGCGACCTCGACGGCGGGCTGGCCGAGCTCGACGACGCGCTGGAGCTCCTGCCGGGCGCGCATCCGGCGATGGTGGGGCTGGCGCAGCACAATCGCGCTGATCTTCTGTTGCGCCGTGGCCGGCTGGACGATGCGCGCAAGGGCTTCCGGGCCGCGTGCCTCACGTTGCAGCAGGCAGGGTCGGGCATCGTGGCGTACCCGTTGGCGGGCCTCGGCGAGTGTCATGAACTGCGCGGTGATCTCCAGCAAGCGCGGGCCGCCTACGAGGAAGCCGTGCGGGTGGCGGATGAAACCGGCATCACGCCGACGCTGGTACCGGCGTTGTGCGGACTCGCTCGGGTGCTCGCGGCCACTGGCGATCCGCTTGCTCCGACGATCGCGGCCAGAGCCGTTGCCCACTCCGACGGGTTGAGCTCGGCGATGGCGCACGCGGCTGCCGGATGGGCTGTGGTGGCAACGGATCCAGCCGCAGCGCGCACGTGGGCCACGCAGGCGATCGAGCTGGCTCGGGTTCATCGCGCACCGACAGCGCTCGCCGATGCCCTGGAACTGGCCTCTGTCGCGGGTGACACGGGTGAGGATGCGGCGCGTGTGTTCGCGGACATCGGCGACCAGATCGGCGTGGCCCGGGTCGCACTTTCTCGTGCGGGATCCGCGGCTGCTCGTGTCCTGGCAGAACATCGTCTGCGCGGGCTCGGTGTGGATCCGTCGACCGGCACCCGATCACTCGCTGTGCGAACCGCTGCCAGGACGAGCGTGCGGGTGCTGGGGTCGTTCGCCGTGGTGCGCGACGGCGAGGAACTGCCGCCGTCGGCGTGGAAGAGCCGCAAGGCGCGCGATCTGCTCAAGCTCCTCATCGTCCGGCGCGGCCGCCCGGTGTCGCGGGAGGAGTTGGCGCAGACGCTGTGGCCCGGCGAGAGCGACGTCGCGAACCGGCTGTCGATCACCCTCTCGGTGCTGCGCGCGGTGCTGGACCCCACCCGGACCGCGCCGCCGGTGATCGCCGGGCCGTCGGGCATCGCCTACGACCCGCGAACCCTGCTCGTCGACGTGGACACCTTCCTGGAGCTGGCCGCGGCGGGCTGTGCGGACGAGACGCGCCTGCTGCTCGAAGCCGCCGCAAACGCTTACGAGGGCGATGTCCTGGGCGATGAACCCGAGCTGCGGGTTGTCCAGGAACTACGCGATGAAACGCTCAACCGGTACCTGGAAGTGATGCGCACGCTTGGTCGGGTGTGTGCGGCCGAGGGCGACGTGGACGGTGCACGGCGAGCGTGGTCGCGGGTTCTGGAACGCGACCCGTACGACGAGGGGACGGCGTTGCGGCTGATCGACGCGCTGCGGGCGGCGGGACGGCTCGGCGAGGCGGCCCGGCAGCACCGTCGGTACGCCGAGCGGATGCGGGAGCTGGGCGTACCGGTGCGGGCCTAGACGGCGAGGTCGCGGGCCACGTCGACGGCGATCTCCCTCGTTCGGAGCGCGAGTGGCGACTCGGTGCGTCCGGCCGGCCAGTACAGGGACAGCTCGCGCGTGGGTGCCGGCTTCAGCGGGTGGATGCCGAGTTGGTCGTCGGACCAGGCGTCGTGTGCCTTCAGGGCGAGCCACGGCAGCACCGCCCAGCCGATGCCCGCCCGCACCATCGACAGGACGGTCTCGTGCCCGGTGGTGCGGAAGACGAATCGCGGTTGTGCGCCGGCGCGGGCGAGCGTCCGTTCCAGCCAGCGCTGGTGGTAGGTGAGCGGCCAGCCGATCATCGGGGCGTCGTCGAGCAGTTTCGCCCGCACCGGGCCCACCGGGAACGTGCCCGCGCCTGTCACCAGGAAGTACTGCTCGTCGAATAGTTTGACGTGCTCGACGTCGCCTTCGACCGGGCCGTCGTGGAACAGCAGGTCGAGGTCCCCGATCCGCGGATCCTCCGGTGTCACGTCGGACAGCCTGATGTCGCAGCCGGGATGCTCCTCCAGCAGGCGGCGGATGACGGCCGGGAGGATCAGCGTGGACACGCCCTGGAACGTGCCGATGTCGATCCGGCCTTGGCCTGCGAGAAACCGGTCGACGGCGTCGGTCAGCGCGTCCGCCCTGCGCAGCAGGTCGCGACCGTGGGCCAGGACCACCTCGCCCAGCGGCGTGATCCGGACGGGTCTCGGCCCGCCCGGCCGGTCGAAGACGGGGCCGCCGACGGTCTTCTCCAGCGCCGCGATCTGCTGGCTCACCGACGACTGGGTGTAGCCGAGCCGGGCCGCCGCCTGGCCGAACGTGCCTTCCTCGGCGATCACGACCATGGCCCGCAGGTAACGCAGTTCGACGTCCGCCACACCAAAAACTATAAGTGAAAGCGATTGAGTCGATCGGAAGTCATCGCTTTTCGTGATGGAAATGCCGACCTAGCGTGAGTGCCATGACGACCTCGATCACGACCCGCGCGCAGCTCGGTCTGCCCAACCTCGTCTGGGCGTTGGCCGCCACGCACTTCGTCGGCAGGGCCGGGGGTGTGGTGCGGTCGTTCCTGGTGCTGTACCTGACGCAGGCGCAGCACCTCTCGCCGGCGACGGCGGGCGCGGTGGTCGCGGCCGTCGGCGCGGGCGACATCGGATCCCAGGTGCTCGGTGGCTGGCTGGGAGACCGGATCGGGCGGCGCAACACGATGCTGGTGGGGTTCGTGGGCGCCGCGATCGCACTCACCGCGCTCGGCTCGGCGGACTCGATGCCCGAGATCTGGGCGGCCGCCGTCGCGGTCGGGCTGACCGTCGAGCTGCACCGTCCCGCCGGATCGGCAGCGGTGGCCGATCTGCCGTCACAGCAACGGATCCGCGCGTTCGGGTTGCTCTACTGGGCGGCCAATCTCGGCTTCTCCGTCGCCACGGTGACCGCGGGGATCCTGGCAGGACACGGCTACGGGTTGCTGTTCTGGATCAACGTGCTGGCCTCGCTGGCCGCGGCGCTGATCGTCTGGCGCCAGGTGCCGGAAACCCGTCCGGCGGGGTCGGTGCGGACGCGGCAGGCGCTGCTGCCCGTGGTGCTCAAAGACCGGCGGATGATCGCGATGCTGGCGGTGCACGTCGGCTACTTCACGGTGTTCCTGCAGACGTTCACGACGTTGCCGTTGCTGATGACGGCCGACGGTCTCGGCCCCGCCACGTACGGAATGGTGTTGGCCCTCAACGGAATCGCCGTCGTGGCGCTCCAGCCGGTGGCGGTCAGGCTGCTCGCCGGTCGCGACGGCAGCGCGGTGTCGGCGGTCTCGATGCTGCTGGTCGGGGCCGGTGCCGCGCTCGGCGCCGTGAGCCACGGCAGCGCTGCCTTCGCCGGATCGGTCCTGATCTGGACTCTCGGCCAGATCGGCATCGCCGTCCGGTTCGGCGACACCTTCGCCGACCTCGCGCCGGCCGCCCTGCGCGGCGGTTACATGGGTCTCGCGTCGACGACCTGGAGCGTCGGCGCGGTGCTCGGCCCGCTGGCCGGAACCGCGGTGCTCGACCTGGCCGGACCGGCCGTGCTCGGATCAGCCTGTGCGATCGGTGGGGTGGCACTCTTCCTCGCCCGGAAGGTGTTGTCATGACCACGATGCGTTCGGCGCTCTGGCTGCCGATCTTCGACGAGCTCGCCGAACCCGTGGTCGTCGCGCGGCTGGCAGCCGAGGCGGAAGAGGCGGGCTGGCACGGGTTGTTCGTGTGGGACCACCTGCGCTGGCAGGCACCGGTACGGGAGGTCGCGGACCCGTGGATCACGCTGGCCGCGGTCGCCTGCGCCACCGAACACCTGCGGATCGGCCCGATGATCACCCCGCTCGCCCGGCGGCGGCCGGTGAAACTCGCGAGGGAGACCACGACGCTGGACCGGCTCAGCGGTGGCCGTCTCACCCTCGGCGTCGGCCTGGGCAGCGACCGGTTCGGCAACGAGCTGTCGAAGACCGGCGAACCGCTCGACGACCGGCAGCGAGCCAGGATGCTCGACGAGTCCCTGGAGATCCTCACCGCCGCGTGGTCCGGCGAAACCGTGCACCACCACGGCGAGCACTACACCGTCGACGGCATCGAGTTCCTGCCCCGGCCGGTCCAGCGACCCGGCGTGCCGGTGTGGGTCGCGGGATTCCCGGGCAACCGCAAGCCGATCCAGCGTGCTGCCCGGTACGACGGGTTCTTCCCCGTCAACCTCGAACACCCGGACCAGGTCGCCGAGATCGCCGCCACCATCACCGATCTTCGCGACGACCCGACGGCGCCCTACGACATCGCCGTCGCACTGCCCGCCGGCACCGACCCCGCGCCGTACGCGGCGGCGGGCGCGACCTGGTGGCTGACCGACGTCTCGCCGGGCGACACGCTGGACCACGTACGCGGCCTGCTGCGCGACGGCCCGGCTTAGTCAGGCGGTCGCGGCCTGGTCCGCGAGCCTCTTCGCGACCGCCAGCACCTCCGGCAGGATCCGCGACACGGCTTCCTTCGTGAGCCTGCCCTCCGGTCCCGACACCGACACCGCGGCCAGCGTCGGACCGCCGATCACCGGCACCGCGATGCACCGCACGCCGAGCTCCTGTTCGGACTCGTCGAGCGCATAGCCGCGTTCCTGGATCTCGTCCAGCTCGTCGAGCAGCCCGGCAGCGTCCGTGATCGTGTTCGGCGTGTACGCGGGCAGGCCTGTGCGATCCAGCAGCGACCGGACCTCGGCGCGCGGCAACTGCGACAGCATCGCCTTTCCCACACCGGTTCCGTGCGGCAACAACCGCCGGCCCACCTCGGTGAACATCCGCATCGAGTGCTTCGAGGGCACCTGCGCGACGTAGACGACCTCGTCGCCGTCCAGCACGGCGAGGTTTGCCGTCTCCTCCACGGAGTCGACCAGCTGCGAGAGGAACGGACGCGCCCACGTCCCGTACTGGCGCGACGCGGTCTCGCCCAGCCGGATCAGGCGGGAGCCGAGGGTGTAGCGCCGGTTGCTGTTCTGGCGCACATAGCCCAGCGTGACAAGGGTGCGGATGAGCCGGTGGATCGTGGGGAGGGGGAGGCCGGAGGTGGTGGCCAGCTCGGACAGGGAGGCTTCACCGCCCGCGTCGGCGAGGCGTTCTAGCAGGTCGAAGGCTCTTTGCAGGGACTGCACGCCACCTGTGGACACGTGCGGCTCCTCTCATTGCTGTTCCGCAATGCAGAAACTATAGTCCACACAGCAAAACCGAGAGAGGTGGATCCAGGTGCAGGTCCTCACCGAAGAGGCTCTTGAGTTCGTCGCGAAGCTGCACGAGGCGCACGCTGCGCGCCGGGACGAGCTGCTCGCCCTGCGCAAGGAGCGGCGCCCTCTCGGGTTCTTGCCCGAGACCCGGAACATCCGCGACGGCGAGTGGCAGGTGGCCTCAGCACCCGACGCGCTGAAGGACCGTCGCGTCGAGATCACCGGCCCGACCGAGCGCAAGATGACGATCAACGCGCTCAACTCCGGCGCGAAGGTGTGGCTCGCGGACCTGGAGGACGCGAACACGCCGCACTGGGACAACGTGGTGCAGGGACAGGTGAACCTGTACGAGGCGGCGCGCGAGACGATCGAGTACACCTCGCCGGAGGGCAAGGAGTACAAGCTCAAGGGCGGGCCGTACCCGACGATCGTGGTCAGGCCTCGCGGATGGCACCTCGACGAGCGGAACCTCGAGTTCGGCGGTCGCAAGGCGGTCGGCGCGCTCGTCGACTTCGGGCTGCACTTCTTCCACAACGCCGAGCTCGGGCGGCCGTACTACTACCTGCCGAAGATGGAGTCGCACCTCGAAGCGCGGCTGTGGAACGACGTGTTCACCACGGCGCAGCAGCTGAAGGGCGTTCCGCACGGCACGATCCGCGCCACGGTGCTGATCGAGACGATCCCGGCCGCGTTCCAGATGGAGGAGATCCTCTACGAGCTGCGCGACCACGCGTCCGGGCTCAACGCCGGCCGCTGGGACTACCTGTTCAGCGTCATCAAGTACTTCCGCGACGCGGGCGCCGACTACGTGCTGCCGGACCGCAACAGCGTGACGATGACTGCGCCGTTCATGCGCGCGTACACCGAGCTCCTCGTGAAGACGTGCCACAAGCGCGGGGCGTTCGCGATGGGTGGCATGGCGGCGTTCATCCCGAACCGGCGCGATCCCGAGGTCACCGAGAACGCGCTGCGCAAGGTCCGCGAGGACAAGACGCGCGAGGCGACCGACGGCTTCGACGGGTCGTGGGTGGCGCACCCGGACCTGGTGCCGATCTGCCGCGAGATCTTCGACGGCGTGCTCGGGGACAAGGCGAACCAGATCGACAAGCAGCGGCCCGAGGTCGACGTGAAAGCCGAGCAGCTGCTGGACTTCAAGTCCGCGGGTGGCGCGGCCACGCGGGCCGGGCTGGAGTCCGCCGTCGACGTCGGCGTGCGGTACATCGCGTCCTGGCTCGGCGGCAACGGTGCGGCGGCCATCCACAACCTCATGGAGGACGCGGCCACCGCGGAGATCAGCCGCTCGCAGATCTGGCAGTGGATCAACAACAAGGTCGTGCTCGACGACGGCACGCAGGTGACCCCGGACGCCGTGCGGGAAATCCTTGCGCGCGTGGGCAAGGACGTCGAAGGTCCGCATGTGCCGGCTGCTCTTGAGCTGTTCGAGCAGGTGGCGTTGTCCGAGGACTTCGTCGACTTCCTCACGCTGCCGGCGTACGAGCGCATCTGATGTACGAGACGTCGCTGTCGCCGGAGGACGTCGAGCGGCTGACCGCTCGGCTGTCCACTGTGGAGCGCAGCTGGCCGGTGGGGCGTCAGCCCGTGCACACGTGCTACGTGCCCGCCGGTCGGATCATCGCGACCACCGTGAAGGACTGGGGCCGCGAGGCGCTGGAGTCGATCGAGCCCGACCTGCTGCCATCGCTGCCGGAGGGTGTGCTCGACCGGGTGCGGGCCAAGCTCGTCCGGGAGCCGATCGAGGACCTGCGGATCGACTTCGAGGACGGCTACGGCGCGCCCGAGGACGACGTCGAGGACATGGACGCCGAGAGCACCGCGCATCTCGTGGCCCGGTGGCTGGAGGAGGGGTCCGCGCCGCCGTCGATAGGGCTGCGGATCAAGTCGTTCGACACCAAGGCGTTGCGGGAGCGCGGGCTGCGCACGTTGGACATCTTCCTGACAGCACTGGGAGAGGTTCCGCCAGGTTTCGTCATCACTTTTCCCAAAGTGACATCAGTCCACCAGGTCGACGTGTTCGGCGACGTTCTGGATCTCTTCGGCAAGGAGCTGAAGTTCGAGATCCAGGTCGAGACGACCCAGTCCATTGTGGATCACAAGGGACGGCTCGCGATCCCGCGGTTCATCAAGGCGGGCAAGGGCAGGGTGACAGGTCTGCACTTCGGGACCTACGACTACACGGCGGGCTGCGGGTTGTCCGCGGCGCAGCAGCACCTGGCGCACGGGGCGTGCGACTTCGCGCGGCACGTCATGCAGGTTTCCGCTGCTGGGACCGGGGTGCGGTTGTCCGACGGGTCCACCAACGTGCTGCCCGTGGGTGATCAGAAGAAGCACGGGTGGGACACGCACTACCGGCTCACGCGACGATCACTGGAGCACGGTTTCTACCAGGGTTGGGATCTGCACCCGGCACAGTTGGTGACACGTTATGCGGCTGTTTACGCCTTCTACCGCGAGGGTTTGGACGCCGACGCGGGGCGCCTGAAGTCCTATGTGCAGCGCGTCTCAGGAGGGGTGCTGGACGAACCCGCGACCGCTCAGGCGCTGTCGTCCTTCTTCCTCCGAGCGGTGGACTGCGGTGCGCTCGATCCGGTGGAAGTGCAGGTCGCGACGGGTCTGGATGAGTCAGCGTTGAGGGGCCTCGTCGCACGATCGGGCTGACCGGGTCATCACCCGTTCGTGTGGTTCTGTCAATGGGTGTCGAATGTTCCCGGCAATGGGTGCAGGGTGGCTCGCATGAGCATGCGTGCCGGCCTCTGGACCGGGCTACCCGACCTCGACGCGGCGGAGCACAAGTACCAGGTCGTCGCGTGCGAGGCGGATGTGGACACGTTGATCGGCCTGCTCGGCAGGCCGGAGTGCAACGACGGATCGCTCGACCACTTCGGCAGGGCTCTCACCGCCGAGGGCGACCCGGACCACAACGTGGTGCTCGCCGTGCGGGGCGGCTGGGGCTACATGTACTACGTCGACAACGCGTTCATGGGCTGGCCGAAGGGCTCGGAGGAAGCGCCGTACGTCAACGAGAAGTACACCGACTTCCCACCCGGGGTCGGTGTGCCGCTTCCGTTGTACCGGCAGCTGCTGATCGAGTTCATGACGACCGGCGAGCGGCCGACCGGCGTGGACTGGTACTGCGAGGCGGATCTGTTCCACTCGTGGCGCGACCAGCAGATGTCCCTGCGGGGCACGGAAAACCGCTGACTCTCAGCGCGACGCTGGTTCAATGGCCTCATGAAGGCCGTGGTGATCGGTGGGGGAATCGCCGGCTTGCTGGCTGCCCACGTGCTGAGCGAGTCTCATGATGTCGTTGTCCTGGAACGGGACAAGCTGTCCGACGAACCCGAGTACCGCTCGGGTGTGCCGCAGGGCAGGCACGTGCACGGGTTGCTCGTGCGCGGCGGCGAGATCCTGGAGGAGCTGTTCCCGGGCCTGCGCGCCGAGCTCGTCGAGGCCGGAGCGCACCTCACCGACGCGGGTGAGGCACAGCTGCTCAACTCGGTCGGCTGGCTCGCCAAGGCGGACACCGGGTTGCCGTTGCTGACGGTCAGCCGGCCGTTGCTGGAGACGCACATCAGGCGGCGGGTCACCGCGAAGATCGTGGACGGTGTGCACGTCACCGGACTGTCGTTCAGCGGATCCACTGTGGACGGTGTGGTCACCAGGGACGGGCGGGTCGACGCGGATCTGGTGGTGGACGCGTCCGGGCGGGCGTCGAAGCTCACGACCTGGCTGTCCGATGCTGGTGTGGCCGTCCCCGAACCCGTCGTGGTGGACTCGCGGACCGGGTACGCGACGCGACTCTACACGGCACCCGAGGACTTCCCGGTGGTGATCGCGGAGCTGGCCGGGGCGCCCGACCACCCGCGCGGGTGCGCGGTGATGCGCATCGAAGGTGGCCGGTTGATGGTCACGGCTCAGGGAGCGGCCGGGGACCACCCGTCGCGTGATCCTGAGGAGTACGACAGGTTTCTGGCGTCACTGCGAGGGCCGCTCGCCGAGATGCTGGCCGACGCCGAGCCGTTGACGCCGATCTACCTGTTCGCGCGGACGGCCAGCAGACGCAGCGGGTACGAGAGCGTGCGCGACTGGCCAGGCGGGTTGGTGGCTGTTGGTGACTCCGCCTGTTCGTTCAACCCCGTGTACGGGCAGGGGATGACGGTGGCGGCCTTGGAGTCGTTGCTGTTCCGCGGGCACACGGACTTCAGCGCGCGCGGGTGTCACGCGTTTCAGAAGAAGGTCGCGAAGGTGGCGGCTGAGGCGTGGGCGATGTCGAGCGGTGCGGACCGGGGGTGGACCGACGACGAGCCGGGGACGGCTCAGCGGCTGCTCGGCTGGTTCATGAAGAAGTGGCAGGCCGGGATCGTGCACGACCCCGACCTGTTCCGGCGCTTCGTCCGGGTGGTGCACATGAAGGCGACGCCTGCCTCGCTCATGAACCCGGTGGTGTTCAGAAGGTTGGCAAAGTACTCCAGGCAAGACCCGCGTCCGGAGCGTCGTCCCGGAGGATCGAGCCCTCGATGAGCCCGTACGGGCGGTCGGCGGCGTAGAAGACCTCGTTGTCGTTCTCCAGATCGAACGCGCTGAGGTCGACGAGGAAGTGGTGCTTGTTCGGCATGGAGAGCCGTACCTCGGCGACCTCGGGACGTGCGTTCAGAACAGCCTCGCCCATCGCGTACAGCGTCTGCTGCAACGACAGGGAGTGCTTGTCCGCGAACGTCTTCAGCATGATCGACCGGATCTCGGTGAACGACTTGGCCCAGTCGACGTCGGTGCCGACGTAACGCCAGCGCGCCGTCACCGACGTCGCCAGGATCCGGTCGTTCGTCTCCTTGAGAGTCGTGTACGGGTCCTTCGGGTACCCGTGGAACTCCGACCCGGTCGACTTCAGCACCACCAGGTCGCGCACGCCCGACACGACCCACGCCTGTGAGCCCTCGATCGTCACGGCCGTGGTGCGCTTCTCGTTCGACCCCTGCACGAACGAGTGGTCGTGGCCGTCGATCCGGTCCCACGAGTGCTCGTCGACGAGAATCCGCGCGCCCGAGATCGCCTCCTGCGAGGAGACGAAGTGGCGGCCCAGGCGCAGGGCGAAGTCCTCGACCTCCCCGACCGGCGCCTCCTTGGCGAAGGCGTACACGGTGTTCTTCTGCGTGTCCGTCGCGAGCACCTTGGCGTTGTCGCCGGTGAGGTGCGTGTCGGCGAGGTCTCCGCGGAGCGAGGTGCTGACGGTCAGGTCTTTGATCGTGTGCACGGAACCGTTGCGCGACACCGTGACGAGGCGGTTCTCCGCCTTCCCGTACTGGTTGGGGCCCAGGACGATGGCCATGTTGTTCAGCTCCCGATCAGCTTCTGCAGCCGCAAGGCGGCGATCTTCGCGAGTTCGTCGTTGACGACGCGGACCTCGACATCCGGCGGGTTGTCCATGCGACTGGACAGGTTGTCGAGCATCTCCGCACCGCTCAGGCCGGTCGCGCACACCAGGTAGATGTGCCCGAACCGATCCTCGTACGCGGCGTTCGCAGCCGCCAGGCGATCAGCCTGGGAGCTGTCCACACCGGACTGTTCGGACCGCGACCACTTCGCCGACACCCCACCTGTCTTCTGTCGTTCGCCGATGCGCGGGTGCCCGGCGATGGCGCCGAGCACCTCCTCGTCGGAAAGTCCTTGTGCAGCAACGGAAGAAGCTGCGAGGAGAGCATCCATCGACGCGTACGGCCTGCCCGCCACTATCGCGTCGACCCAGCGGGGTACCGCGAGGCACTCGGAGAGAAGAGGTCGCAGTTCGGCCTCCGGGGCGCTGTTGAAGCTGTCCACGGCTCTCCAAGTTTCTGTATCGCGGAATCTAACTTCCACATTCTTGACCCGGGCCAAGTGAGATGTCTAGTGTCTCCATAGAGCGAAATTGAACTTCCGCAATGTGGAAGGAACGACCAGAGATGTTCGACGCAAACCTGTCCATGCTCTTCACCGAGCTGCCGTTGCTGGAGCGTCCGGCTGCCTCACGCGCCGCCGGGTTCGACGCGGTCGAGATCTGGTGGCCGTTCGCGGACGCCGTACCCGAGACGCGCGAGATCGAGGCGTTCGAACGCGCGATCGTGGACGCGCAGGTCCGCCTGGTCGGCCTCAACCTCTACGCGGGCGACATGCCGGCGGGCGACCGCGGCCTCACCAGCTGGCCCGGCCGCGAGACCGAGTTCCGGACGAACGTCGAGATCACGGCCGCCATCGCGGCGCGGCTCGGCTGCCGGACCATCAACGCGCTGCACGGCAACTTCGAGACCACCGCGCAGACCGTCTCCAACTACCGCTTCGCCGCCGACGTCGCGGCCGAGGCGGGCGCGCAGATCGTGATCGAACCGCTCAGCGGCGCGCCGCAGTACCCGATCAAGACCGCCCACCAGGCGTTGGACCTGATCGACGAGATCGACCGCGGCAACGTGAAGCTGCTCGCGGACCTTTACCACCTCGCCACGAACGGCGACGACCTCGACCTCCTCGCCGACCACGTCGACCGCATCGGTCACGTGCAGATCGCCGACGCTCCCGGACGCGGTGAGCCCGGCACCGGCGATCTCGACCTCTTCGGGCATCTCGCGAAGCTCCGCGCCAACGGCTACACGGGCTTCGTCGGCGCCGAGTACAAGCCCGTCACCCACTCCTTCGCTTGGAGGGACAACGCATGACCCGCATCGGTTTCATCGGACTCGGCATCATGGGCTCGCCGATGGCGGCCCACCTCGTAGCCGCCGGGCACGACGTGACGGGATTCGACCTCAGCTCGGCATCCCTGGAGAAGCTCGTCGCCGACGGCGGCAAGGCGGCATCCAACGCCCAGGAAGCCGTGAGTGGCGCCGAGGTCGTCATCACGATGCTGCCGAACCACCCGCAGGTCGAGGCCGTGATCGACGAGGTGACGTTCGACGACGGCACGTTGCTGATCGACATGAGCACGATCCGCCCGTCCACGTCGATCGAGATCGCGCGGAAACTCAGCAACGTCCGCGTGCTCGACGCGCCCGTGTCCGGCGGTCAGACCGGTGCGATCCAGGCCAGCTTGAGCATCATGGTCGGCGGCAACGAAGCGGACTTCGCCGCGGCCAGGCCGTTCCTGGAGATCGTCGGCAAGACGATCGTGCACGTCGGTCCGCACGGCGCCGGTCAGGTCGTGAAGGCCGCGAACCAGCTGATGGTCGGCGGCATCTACGCGCTGGTCGCGGAGGCGATCGTGCTGCTGGAGGCGTCCGGCGTCGACCCGAAGGCGGGCCTCGACGTGCTCGCGGGTGGTCTCGCCGCGAACCGGATCCTCGACCTCAAGCGCGAGTCCATGATCGCGCGCGAGTTCCAGCCCGGCTTCCGGATCGACCTGCACCACAAGGACATGGGCATCGCACTGGACGCGGCACGCGCCGCCGACGTCGCGTTGCCGGTCACCAACCAGATCGCCGCACTCGTCGCGGCGGCACGCGCGCAGGGTTATGGCTCGCTCGACCACTCCGCGCTGCTCAAGGTCATCGAGAACCTCGCGGGAAGGGCCTGAACACATGCCGAAGATCCCAGTCATGCAAGCGGTCGTCGAGGTCCTCAAGTCCGAGGGCATCGACACCGTGTTCGGCTGCCCCGGCGCCGCGATTCTCCCGCTGTACAAGGCGATGGAGCAGGACGGCACGATCGAGCACCTCATCGTCCGGCACGAGGAGGGCGCCACGCACATGGCCGACGGCTGGTCGCGCACGACCGGCAACGTCGGCGTCGCGATCGGCACCTCGGGCCCGGCCGGCACGAACATGATCACCGGTCTGTACACCGCGCAGGCCGACTCCGTGCCGATCCTGTGCATCACCGGCCAGGCCGCCGTCTCCAAGCTGCACCAGGAGGCGTTCCAGGCCGTCGACATCGTCTCGATCGCCGCGCCCGTCACCAAGTGGGCGGTGCAGGTCAAGGAAGCCGCGCAGATGCCGTGGATCTTCCGCGAGGCGTTCCGGATCGCTCGGTCAGGCCGTCCGGGTCCGGTCCTGATCGACCTGCCGATCGATGTGCAGAAGCAGGAGATCGAATGGGACTCCACGATCGACGAACCGTTGCCGGTGCCGAAAAGCGCGCCGAGTGACGCACGCGTCGAACGGGCGCTGGAGATGCTGCTGGCCGCCGAACGCCCACTGCTGCTCGCGGGTGGCGGTGTCATCCTCGGCGAGGCGGCCACCGAACTGCTGGACCTGGCTGAGTTCCTGCAGATCCCGATCCAGGCCACGTTGATGGGCAAGGGCGCGATCGACGAGGACCACCCGCTCTACGCGGGCATGACGGGCATCCAGACCTCGCAGCGCTACGGCAACGCGTCGTTCCTGGAGTCCGACCTCGTGCTGGCGCTGGGCGCGCGGTTCGGCGACCGCCACACCGGCGACCTCGCCACCTACCGCGGTGACCGCAAGTTCATCCACGTCGACGTCGAACCGACCCAGATCGGCAAGGTGTTCGGCCCGGACCTCGGCATCGTCGCGGACACCAAGCTGTTCCTGAAGGCCCTGCTGGACAAGGCGAAGCAGCACGGCCCACGGGCAGCGGGCGAGTGGGTCGACCGCTGCGCCGAGCTCAAGCGGACACTGCTGCGGCGAGAAGACTTCGACACCGTGCCGGTCAAGGCACCGCGGGTGTTCAAGGAGATCAACGAGTTCTACGGCCCGGACACCTACTTCGTCACGGCCATCGGGCTCTACCAGATCTGGTCCGGCCAGCACCAGAAGGCGCACAAGCCGCGCCACTACCAGGTGTGCGGCCAGGCCGGCCCGCTCGGCTGGGAGATCCCGGCGGCCATCGGGGTCAAGAAGGCCCTGAAAAAGTCACAGGCGGACGCGGAGGTCGTCGGCATCGTCGGCGACTACTCGTTCCAGTTCCTCGTGGAGGAGCTCGCGGTCGGCGCCCAGTACGACGTGCCGTTCGTGCTGATCATGCTGAACAACGAGTACCTCGGCCTGATCCGGATGGCCGAGGACCACGGTGGCTACGACATGAAGTACGAGGTCGACATCCACTACGACACCACAGGCTCGGACAACGTCAAGATCATGGAGGCCTACGGGTGCTCGGGCATCCGCGTGGCCGATCCGGGCGAGATCCGCGGCTCGCTGGAGTGGGCGCGCAAGGAAGCCGACCGCACGCAACGGCCGGTGCTCGTCGAGATCATGATCGAACGCGAGGGCAACACCGCCAACGGAACGTCCATCGCCGCCATGCGCGAGTTCGAGCCGCTGCCGTGATCGTCGTAGCGCCGGACAAGTTCAAGGGTTCGCTCACCGCCCCGCAGGTCGCTGCCGCCGTCGCGCGCGGCCTGCGGGAGGCGGCCCCGGACGTGGCCGTGCGCCTCCTCCCGGTGGCGGACGGCGGCGACGGCACCGTCGACGCCGCCGTCGCCGCCGGGTTCCTGAAGGTGGGGCGCTGGGTCACCGGCCCGGTCGGCAAGCCGGTGCCCGCGTCCTTCGCCGTCAAGGGCACGACCGCCGTGGTCGAGGTGGCCGCAGCGGCCGGGCTGACGTTGCTCGACCGGCCCGCGCCCCTCGAAGCCACCAGCTACGGCGTCGGTGAGCTGCTGAAGGCCGCGTTGGACATCGGCTGCACCACGATCGTGCTCGGGCTCGGCGGCAGCGCGTGCACGGACGGCGGCGCGGGGATGCTGGAAGCCCTGGCCAAGGCGTCGTTCTCCGGCGTCGACCTGGTGCTGGCGTCGGACGTGGACAACCCGCTGCTGGGTCCCACGGGCGCCGCTGCCGTCTACGGGCCGCAGAAGGGTGCTTCACCCGAACAGGTCGAGATCCTCGAAGCCAGGTTGGAGGCCTTCGCGTCGCGGGTAGGCCTGGAGCACGCGGCACGGCCGGGAGCGGGTGCGGCGGGTGGCATCGGGTTCGCCGCGCTGGCCGTGCTGGGTGCGAGGTTCCGGCCCGGCATCGAGGTCGTGCTGGAGCTGGTCGGGTTCGCCGACGCGGTCGCGGACGCGCGTCTGGTGATCACAGGCGAAGGATCACTGGACGCGCAGACCCGGCACGGCAAGGCACCGTTCGGCGTGGTCAGGGCCTCGGGTGACGTCCCGGTGGTCGCGGTGGCCGGCCAGTGCTCGGTCGCACCCGGTGAGCTCGGGCTCAAGGCCGCCTACGCGTTGCTGGACATCGAGCCGGACGTGACGCGGTGCATGGCCCAGGCAGATTCGCTGCTGGGCGTTCTCGGCGGTCGCATCGCCCGCGACTGGGTGTCAGAGTGAGGGACATGGACCTGGTCTTCCGCGCCCGCAGGGTCATCACCCCCATGGGCGAGATCGCGGCTGACGTCGGTGTCGTCGACGGCAGGATCGTCGCCGTCGAGTCGTTCATCGAGTCGCCGAACGTGGTGCACCTCGCTGACGACGAGGTGCTGCTACCCGGCTTGGTCGACACGCACGTGCACGTCAACGACCCGGGCCGCAGCGAGTGGGAGGGGTTCGAGACGGCGACTCGCGCGGCCGCCGCCGGTGGCGTCACGACGATCATCGACATGCCGTTGAACAGCATCCCGCCGACGGTCGAGACAGCTGCTTTGGAGATCAAGCGGAAGGCGGCGGCCAACGTCAGCGTCGACGTCGGGTTCTGGGGCGGGATCATCCCCGGCAACCTCGCCGACCTGAAGCCGCTGCACGAGGCCGGAGTCTTCGGCTTCAAGTGCTTCCTGATCCACTCGGGCGTGGACGAGTTCCCGGCCGTGTCCAAGGACGAGCTCGAAGCCGCGCTACGGGAGTTGGCGACGCTCGACGCGTTGACGATCGTGCACGCCGAGGACGCGCACACGGTTCGTGAGTCGGAGCCGGACTACGCGGGCTTCCTCGCGTCACGGCCGCGCGAAGCCGAGAACCGGGCGATCAGCGATGTTGTCGAGCTGACCCGCAAAACCGGTGCACGAACCCACATCCTGCACCTGTCGTCGTCGGACGCCCTCTCGATCCTGGAAGCGGCGAAACGGGAGAGCCTGCCGATCACCGCGGAGACCTGCCCGCACTACCTCACGTTCACGGCGGAGGAGATCCACGACGGGGAGACGGAGTTCAAGTGCTGCCCGCCGATCCGCGAGGCGGAGAACCGCGAAACGCTGTGGTGGGGGCTGCGCGAAGGCCTCATCGACCTGGTCGTCAGTGATCACTCGCCGAGCACGGTCGAGCTGAAGGCCGGCGACTTCGCGACGGCGTGGGGCGGCATCGCGTCGTTGCAGCTCGGCCTGCCCGCGGTGTGGACGGGCGCGCGTGCCCGCGACTTCCACCTCACCGACGTCGTCCGCTGGATGGCGACGCACCCCGCCCGCCAGGTGGGGCTGGAGACCAAGGGCGCGATCGAGGTCGGCAAGGACGCCGATCTCGTGGTGTTCGCGCCGGAGCAGAAGTTCGTGGTGGACAAGAACGCGCTCCACCACCGCAACCCCGTGACGCCCTATCACGGACGGGAACTGTTCGGCGTGGTCCGCCAGACGTGGTTGCGCGGTAAGGAAATCGGTACGACGCAAGGCAAGTTGCTCAGAAGAGGAGAAGCATGACCGAGTGGACCCGGCTCCCCGATCTCGCGTCGCGCGCGGTCGGGGGTGGTGTGGTGTGGGCGAACGACGAGCTGTTCGCCGAGCGGGAGAACCTGATCAAGCCCGCCGAGCCGGTCTACCAGACCTACACCTTCGGCCACAAAGGACAGATCTACGACGGCTGGGAGACGCGCCGTCGTCGTGAGCCCGGCGTGGACCAGGCGGTGATCAGGCTCGGCATGCCCGGTGTGGTGCGTGGAGTCGTGGTGGACACGGCGTTCTTCAAGGGCAACTACCCGCCGTTCTGCTGGGTCGAGGGCGCGCAGGTCGACGGTTACCCGACCGCGGACGAGATCACCGAGTGGTTCCCGCTGGTCGAACGGTCGGCGTTGAAGGGCGACGAGAAGCACTACTTCGACGTGGCCGAAGGGCGCCGTGTCACGCACGTCCGGCTCACCATCGACCCGGACGGCGGCGTCGCGAGGCTGCGCGTGCACGGCGAACCGGTCGCGGACCCGCGGCTGCTCGTCGGCGGCATCGACTTGGCCGCACTGGAGAACGGCGCGGTCGTCACGGGCTGCAGCAACATGTTCTACAGCTCGCCCAACAACCTGATCTCGCCAGGACAGGCCACGGTGATGGGCGAGGGCTGGGAAACCGCGCGGCGCAGGGACGACGGCAACGACTGGGTGTCCCTCCGGCTCGCCGCACCCGGTGTGGTGCAGCTGGTCGAGCTCGACACCAGCCACTTCAAGGGCAACGCGCCGGGCTGGGCGTCGGTGCGCGGCTGCGACGAGCGCACGGACCCGGACACCTGGTTCGACGTCCTGCCGCGCACCCGGCTGCAGCCCGACACGCGGCACCGGTTCGTCGTGGACTCGGTCGAGGCGACGCAGGTGCGGCTCGACATCTACCCCGACGGCGGTATGGCGAGACTGCGCGTTCTAGGAACCCCTACGAACGATGGTGCAGCACACCTACGATCGTTGTGGACCAAAAGTAGTAGCTAGGCGTGGTTGTCCGACTACAGGCTGATTCCACTCCATACCCTCGTTGGTTGTCTGCGTCACACCACCGGTGGAAGCGTTTCCTCCCGCAAGATCGGGGATCTAGGGAGGAAATCCGTCATGCAACCAGTGGTGCGCGCCTTCGGGGCCGCGCTCGCGAGTTCTGCATTGGTCTTGGGCGCGGCTCAGATCGCGGTCGCGGCTCCGGAAGGGCAGCCGGAGGCCGCCGGCTACAAGGTCGGCGCGATCGAGTGGAAGCCGTGCGAGGAAGTTCCGACCGTCGACTGCGGCTTCCTCGAGCTGCCGATCGACTACGCCAAGCCGAACGGCGAGAAGTTCAAGCTGGCCGTGTCGCGCAGAAAGGCGAACGACCAGGCGAACAAGATCGGCTCGATGGTCATCAACCCCGGTGGCCCCGGTGGTTCCGGCGTCGACTTCTCGTTCGGCGCCGACCGGTACTTCAGCAAGGAGATCGTCGACAAGTTCGACGTCATCGGGTTCGACCCGCGTGGTGTCGCGCGGTCGCAGCCGATCAAGTGCTCCGGCGACGTGCTGCAGCGCCAGCCGTCCGAGTACCCGAAGACCAAGGACGAGTTCGACAAGCTGGTCGCGTTCAACAAGGAGCTCCGCGCGGACTGCCGCAAGGTCTCCGGCGCGATCTTCGACCACGCGTCGACCTACGACGTGGCGAACGACATCGACTCGATCCGTCGCGCGCTCGGCGAGAAGAAGATCAGCTACTACGGCGTCTCGTACGGCACGATCATGGGCCAGCACTACGCGGCGCAGTACGGCAAGAACATCCGCGCGATGATCATCGACTCGAACATGGACCACAGCCTCGGCACGTGGAAGTTCCTCGAGACCGAGGCCCGCGGTGCGCAGGACATGTTCAACGAGTGGGTCAAGTGGAGCGACCGCACGCCGTCGTCGCCGTTCTACGGCAAGGACCTCCGCAAGATCTGGAAGGACCTGCTGGCCAAGGCCGGCCGCGGTGAGCTGAAGGACCAGAACGGCCGCGTGATCACCCGCGAGAACCTCGGCGGGAACATCGTCGGCATGGGCTACGGCCCGGCGTTCAAGCCGTTCGCGGACTACATCGCGACGCTCGCCTCCGGTGCGCCGGTGGCCGCGAAGTTCGCCGAGGGCGAGACGTACGAGAACCCGTTCGCGGGCATCTTCTGCAACGACTACAACCTGCGCGTCGGCTCCTGGGGTGAGTACCAGGCGCTCAACGCCATGGAGAACCGCATCGCGCCGGACAGCGTCGGCTCGTCGATCGGCCACGGCGCGATGATGGGCTGCGTCGGGTTCCCGAAGGCCACGAACGCGCAGCGGCCGCTGAAGATCAAGGGCGCGCCGAAGATCCTCATGACCAACTCGCGGTACGACACCGCGACGGTCTACGAGTGGGCGGTCAACGCGCACCGGCAGTCCCGTGACACCACGGTCTTCGTGACCTACGAAGGCTGGGGCCACGGCGTCTACGACCGCAGCGACTGCACGCTGAAGATCAACAACGAGTACCTGGTGTCGCTGAAGCTGCCGCGCAACGGCACCACGTGCGCCGCGGTGGAGCCGTCGGTGCAGGAGGCCGGTGTGCTGTCGGCCAAGCCGAAGATCGCAGGCCCGTTCTAAGGTTTTAGCAGGTAGTTGACTATACCCCCGGTGTATACGCCGGGGGTATAGTGCTGCGCATGGCTGGCCTGTGGTGGCCTCGTGGAAGGTCTGCGTGGGCGCGGTTCGCGTTCACCGCAGCCGGTGTGGCCGTGGGTGTCATGGTGCTGATGCTCTGCCTCACGGCGCAAAGCGCGTTGCAGGGGCGTTCCGATCGTTCGGCGTGGCAGTACACGCGCGCCGACACGCCGGGGTCCGCTGATGTGAAGTGGCTGGCCGTCACCGACTACTTCCGCGGCGAGGAGATGCTGCGGATCCACGTGTCGGGTGCCGGTCTGTCGCCACCTGGGTTCTCGCTGCCGCGCGACGGTGAAGTCGTTGCCTCACCGGCGATGCAGAGGTTGTTCGAGTCCACTCCGGACGATCAGCTCGACGATCGGTATCCCGGCGTCGTCGTGGGCACGATTCCGGTGGAGTCGCTGGCCCACCCGGAACAGCTCGTCGCCGTGGTCGGCGGTGAGGTGCCGGGCATGTTCCGGGCGTCGGGCATCGCCACCGAGCCCGACCACGCGTTCTTCGTGTTCGCGCGGGTGATCCTCGGGTTCGCGGCTCTGGTGCTGCTCGTGCCTGTGGTGGTGTTCGTGGCGATGGCGACCAGAATCGCCGCGGCGCAACGGGAACGGCGGCTGGCGGCTCTTCGGCTCGTCGGTGCCACGAGGTTGCAGACGGCGTTGATCGCCGCCGCCGAGACCGGGATCGCGGCGGTCGCGGGGACCGTTCTCGGCTGGCTCGCCTACGAGGGCGGACGGCGCTGGCTCGCTTCTTCGTTGACCTACCAGGGTTTCCACTTCCACGCCGTCGACGTCCGGGCGCCGCTGGTCGTGCTGGTGCTCGTGCCGTTGCTGGCGGTCGCGGTCTCGGTGATCTCGTTGCACCGCGTGAACATCGGCCCTCTCGGGGTCTTGCGGCGCGCCGCGTCGAAACCGCCGAACGCCTTGCGGGCGTTGCCGTTGGCGATCGGGATCTTCGGGCTGTTCCTGACGTCCTACCTGCCGGGCTTCGCGGAGCTGACGTCGTTGTTCGTGATCGCGACGCTCGTGGGTGTCGCGGTGGTGGGTCCGTGGGTGTGTCTGCAGGTCGGTCATCTGCTGGCACGGGCGTCCAGCGCCACCGCGGTGCTGGCCGGGCGTCGGATCGAACACGACCCGAAGGCGTCGTTCCGCGCGGCGAGTGCGCTGGTGTTCGCGGCCTTCGCGGCGACCTATCTGAGCGGTCTGGTCAGCGCGTACGGGGACGAGCCCGGCACCGGGACACCACCGGGCGTCGTGACCGTGTTCGACGGCCGTGACCGCGAGATCGTCAGCGACGGCACGGTGGAGGACGAGGAACGCATCCGCACCCGCGAGGCCGTGGCCGCCCCGCGCGCCATCATCAACACCCGCCGCGAGTTCGTGCTGCGAGAGCAACGGTTCTGGGGCGACGTCGAAACCGCCGTCCACTTCGCCATCGCGGCCGTCGTGGTGGTGGCGGCCTGCGGTGTCGCGACCGGCGCGGTGGGAGGCGTGCTCGAACGGCGGCGCTCGTTCGCGTTGCTGCGGGCGGCCGGCACGACGGTCGGTCAGCTGCGGAAGGTCGTGCTGCTGGAGACCTCGGTGCCGCTGGTGGCGATGACGGGTCTCGGTGTTCTGCTGGGCGTCGTGACGTTGTTCGCGACTCGTGGCCCGCTGCCGACGCTCGGGTTCGCGGTCGTGGTCGCGAGCGGTCTGGCAGCCGCGTTGCTGATCGCGGCGACTCCGTTGGTGTTGCTGAGTCAGAGCACTCACGCCGAGGTCGTCCGCCGCGAATGATCAGCAGCTCCCGTCGCCCCACCTCGGGTGCGGCGGACCGCACCACACCCGGTTGGCGTGCGCGTCCTCCTCGCGAGGCCCCGGCCCGGAGACGAACAGCTCCCCGCCCTGGTCGGCGAGCCGCATGATGGTCGAGGTCCGTCCCTGGTGCACGTACTCGACCACGACCTTCCACTCGTACCTCTTGTCGTGCGCGAGCACAGTGGCACTGACGGACTTCTCCTGGACGTTCTGCCCGGAGAACTGCCACGGCAGTGTCGTGTCGTCCTGCCGGCGCGCCTTCCAGGAGAAGTGCTCGTGCGCGGTCACCTCGTACTGCGAGTCGAAGGTCTTCCTGCCGCGAGGTTCCTGCGGCGTGCAGTGGTAGAGGTACGAGGGAGACGTGAAGTACGGCCACGATCTCACGTGGCTGATGCGCACATCGGTGACCTGTACTTCTCGGAACGGCTTCGAGATCACCCTGACGTTGATGGTCGGAGACTTCGCGTGGGCGATGCCGTTCAGCATCCGGTACGGCTCGTCACAGCTCCGCGACGGCTCGACCGGACCGGTCGCGGGCGACGGCGTCAGCTGGTCCACGTGCGTCGCCGAGACGAGGGTCCAGCCCTCCGCGCCCGACCGCGAGATCTCGACGAGCACGGGTTCCTCCGCGAGCGTCGGCACCACGACCGGTGGCGGCGCCTCGTCGGCAGGCCGGGCGACGAAGGACCAGGTGACACCGGTGAGCACCAGACCGGCCACGGCGGCGACCGCGATCTCCGAACGGCGCATGACCCGACGGTAGCGAACGAAATGGCGGAACCGCGCGAATCCGAGATCATGGGCAGATGACCTCTCCGGTGGAACGGTTCCAGCTCGCCATGGCCGCTGAGGCGAAGCTGTCGTCCTGGTCGGCGGGCGCGCAGATGCTGGCCCTCGTCGACTTGCTGCGGGACAAGGGCTGGCTGCGGTTTCTCGGCGAGCCCCGCGAGTTCGACGCACTCGCCACGTTCAGCGGCCTGCCCGTGTCGCGCGTGCGAGACGTAGTCGACGTGCTGACCGCGCACGGGATCGCTGAGGTGAACGGGACCGTGCGGCTCACCTCGGAGTTCCGCGAGTTCAGCGCCCCTGACGCGTTCATCGGGCTGGACGACGCCGTGGACAACGCGTTGGTGCTGCTGCGCGCGGTGCCGGAGATCGACGCACCGCTGACCGAGCCGGACGCGCTGGCCATCGCGAAAGCGGCGGGAGGCAGGGCGGGCGAGATCGGCGCGGCGGTCTACGCCTTGTTGCTCGCTCAGCTCGACGAGATCCCGGCCGCGATCAGCCGTGGCCGGTGGCTCGACATCGGCTGCGGGGTCGCCGGCGCCACGCTCTCGCTCGCCTCGACGCACCCGGAGATGCGGGCGACGGCGATCGAGCTGCTGCCGACCGTGGCCAAGGAGGCGCAGCGGCGGGCCGAGGAACTGGGCGTCGCCGATCGCGTCGACATCCGGTGCCTGGACGCGCGTGACTTCGCGGAACGGGACGCGTTCGCCGGGGCGTTCTGGGCGCAGCCGTTCTTCCCCGAGGACAGCAGGCCCGGCACGCTCGCGATGATCCTCGGCGCCCTGGAGCCCGGCGGCGAACTGTTCCTGCAGGAGATGGAGTCCGAACCCGAGGGCGACGGGCTGGGCGCCTACCGGTTGCGGCGGCTGGTCTACCAGGGGTGGGGAGTGCCGTTCGGCAGGCCCGCGGAGGACCTGGCGGCCGAGGCTGAGGCCGTGGGGTTCGAGCTCGTGCGGATCGCGGTGACCGACTTCGGCCGGTGTGTGGTGGCGCGCAAACCCAGGGAGGCGTGACCCGGACGAGTGAGGCCGGCGACTACTTCTCGTTATCCCCTGTGTGCCGTGAGGTGGCCGAATCGAGACCGTGAACGGCGCGAAACGCAGACGTAACACGTCCAGGTCGTCAGTTCACCTCCGCGAAACGTTCGGCGTAAGTGGGGGAAACAGGACATCTCGATGCTCCCTGCAACCGACGTGCAGTGGAGGTCGAAGTGAACACAGGTGACACGGCCTGGGTGCTGATCAGCGCAGCGCTGGTCATGCTCATGACGCCGGGCCTGGCCTTCTTCTACGGGGGCATGGTCCGATCCAAGAGCGTCCTGAACATGCTCATGATGAGCTTCATTTCCCTGGCCGTGGTCAGCATCCTGTGGGTGTTGTACGGCTACAGCCTGGCGTTCGGCAACGACCTCGGTGCCGGCCTGCTGGGCAACTTCGACAACATCGGGCTGAAGGGCATCTTCGGCACGGTGGGCGGTCCGGCGGACCACCAGTTCCCGACGATGGCGTTCGTGATGTTCCAGCTGATGTTCGCGATCATCACGCCCGCCCTGATCTCCGGTGCGATCGCCGATCGCGCGAAGTTCTGGGGCTGGACGCTGTTCATCGGCCTCTGGGTGACGATCGTGTACTTCCCGGTGGCGCACTGGGTGTTCGCCTTCTCGAGCGCTGACGGCTCGGTCGTCGGTGGCTGGATCGCGAACAACCTCAAGGCTCTCGACTTCGCCGGTGGTACCGCGGTCCACATCAACGCCGGTGCCGCGGGTCTCGCGGTCGCGCTGGTGCTCGGCAAGCGCAAGGGCTGGCCGAAGGAGCCCATGCGGCCGCACAACCTCCCGTTCGTGCTGCTCGGTGCCGCTCTGCTGTGGTTCGGCTGGTACGGCTTCAACGCCGGTTCGGCGCTGGGTGCCAACGAGACCGCCGCCGTCGCGTTCACCACGACCACCGTCGCCACCGCCGCCGCCGTCCTCGGCTGGCTGCTCGTCGAGCAGTTCCGCGACGGCAAGCCGACCACGCTCGGTGCCGCGTCCGGTGCGGTCGCCGGCCTCGTCGCCATCACCCCGGCGTGTGCGTTCGTCAGCCCGCTCGGCGCCATCGCGATCGGTGTCATCGCCGGTGCGCTGTGCAGCCTCGCCGTCGGCCTCAAGTTCCGCTTCGGCTACGACGACTCGCTCGACGTCGTCGGTGTCCACCTCGTCGGCGGCCTCGTCGGTACGCTGCTGATCGGCTTCTTCGGCACCACCAGCATCAACTCGGCCGGCGCGGACGGCCTGTTCTACGGCGGTGGCTTCGGTCTCCTCGGCAAGCAGGCCATCGCGGCCGTCGCGGTGCTCGCCTTCTCGTTCGTCCTCACGTTCATCATCGCGTTCGTGGTGAACAAGACGGTCGGCTTCCGCGCTGACGAAGAGTCCGAGGTGGGTGGCATCGACGAGGCGGAGCACGCCGAGTCGGCCTACGAGTTCGGCGCGTTCTCCAGCGCCCGCGGTGCGAACAAGGGCAGTGTGGCCGCGGGTGCGACCGCGGTTCTCGAGGGGAGCAACAAGAAATGAAGCTGGTCACCGCGATCATCAAGCCGTTCACGCTCGACGACGTGAAGAGCTCCCTTGAGCAGCTCGGGGTGCTGGGCATGACCGTCAGCGAGGTGCAGGGCTACGGCCGCCAGAAGGGCCACACCGAGGTCTACCGCGGCGCCGAGTACTCGGTGGACTTCGTGCCGAAGATCAAGATCGAGGTCGTCATCGACGACACGCAGGTCGAGAAGGTGCTGGAAGCGGTCGTCGAGGCCGCCCGCACCGGCAAGATCGGCGACGGCAAGGTGTGGGTGACTCCGGTCGACACAGTCGTCCGTGTTCGTACGGGTGAACGTGGATCGGATGCGCTGTAACTAATCTTGGGGAGACGGCCCGTGGAGAACAACGAAACGGCCGTCGTCACGGCTGACGACCTGGTGCGAGCGCGCGAACGCCTGCTCGCCCCAGGTCGTCGTCGCTTGGCCGCCGAACCTTTGCGCGAAGCACTCGTGGACCTGCACGAGTTCTGGTTGACCAAACACGCGGGGGGAGCGGGGATATCCGGATCGGGTATCGCGCTCGTGGCGGTCGGCGGGCTGGGGCGGCGCGAGCTCGTGCCCTACTCCGACCTCGACCTGGTGCTGGTGCACAGCGGTGTCAAGAACATCGACGAGGTCGCCGAGAAGCTCTGGTACCCGTTGTGGAACTCCGGCATCGGGCTCGACCACTCGGTCCGGACCGTCGGTGAGGCTCTGCGGGTCGCCGCGGGCGATCTGCGCACTGCGTTGGGACTGCTGGACATCCGGCACATCGCCGGCGATCCGGAGGTCACGGTCAAGCTCGCCGACGGTGCGAAGCAGGCGTGGCGCGGCAACGTGCGCAACCGGCTGGACGAGATCGCCGAGTCGTCGCAGAAGCGCTGGGCCCGCAGCGGCGAGATCGCGCACCGCGTCGAACCCGATCTGAAGCACGGGCGGGGTGGCCTGCGCGATCTGACCATTTTGGACGCGCTGTCGTTGGCACAGCTCGTGGATCGGCCCTCCGCCGACGTGGACGAGGCGCGCAAGCTGTTGCTGGACGTGCGCACCGAACTTCGCCGGGTCGCTCGCAAGCCTCGTGACGTGCTGCGGGCGCAGGACGGTGACGAGGTGGCCTCCGCTCTCGGTTTGGCCGACCGGTTCGCTTTGGCCCGTTCGCTTTCTTCCGCCGCACGCACTGTCGTCTACGCGTTCGACGTGGCGACCCGCGCGGCTCGTGCGGCCGCACCGAAACGCGGGCTCGGGGCGTTCCTCCGCGGACAGCCACCACGCCGCCCGTTGGACGAAGGTGTTGTGCTGCACGGGTCTGAGGTGTCGCTGGCCCGTGACGCGATTCCCAGCCGTGATCCCGCGTTGTTGTTGCGCGTCGCGACGGCGGCGGCACGCAGCAAGCACCCGATCGCGACCGGCACGCTGTCCCGGCTCGCGGACTCGGCGCCCGAACTGCGCCAGCCGTGGCCGCGCGAGGCCCGCGAGGAGCTGTTGGCGTTGCTGGGCAGCGGCACCGGACTCGTGGACGTCGTGGAGGCGTTGGACCGCACGGACCTGTGGGGCCGGTTGTTCCCCGAGTGGGGCGCTGTCCGGGATCTTCCTCCGCGCGACGCCGCGCACATGTGGACGGTCGACCGGCATCTCGTGCAGACGGTGGCGCACGCCGCCCGGCTGGTGACCACGGTGTCCCGGCCGGACCTGTTGCTGCTCGGCGCGTTGGTCCACGACATCGGCAAGGGGCGGCAGCAGGACCACTCCGAGGTGGGTGCCGCGCTGGCGACCCAGATCGGTGAGCGGATCGGGTTGTGGCCGCAGGACGTCGAGACGTTGTCGATGATGGTCCGGCACCATCTTCTGTTGCCGCACACCGCGACACGGCGTGACGTCGAGGACGAGGCGACAGTGCACCGCGTCGTGGAGACGCTCGGTGGCGATCCCGTTCTGCTGGAACTGTTGTACGCCTTGGCGGAAGCCGACTCTCTCGCGACCGGTCCGGGTGTGTGGACGGACTGGAAGGCCTCGCTGATGGCCGACCTGGTCGCCCGCTGCCGCAAGGCGATGGCCGGCGAGGCGTTGCCCAAACCGGAACCGCTCGACCCCGCGCACGTGGCAATGGCGGAACGTGTTGCGGCGTCCGGAAAACCGGACGTGCTGCTGGAGAAGCAGGACCACGCGGCGATCGTGACGGTGCTCGTGCCGGACCGGCCCGGCGTGCTGTCCAAGGCCGCCGGCGTGCTCGCGTTGAACTCGCTGGAGGTCCACGCTGCGACGTTGCGCTCGCACGGTGGCGCGACGGTGGACGCGTTCACGGTGTCGCCGCGCTTCGGCTCGCTGCCGGACGCGTCGCTGCTGCGCGAACAGCTGGCGCGGGCGATCGAGGGCTCGTTGCCGTTGGCGGACAAGCTCGCCGCGAAGGAACGCGACTACGGTGGCCCGCCGCTCGACCCGCCGCCCGCGAAGGTGCTCTGGTTCGACGACGAGGCGACCGGCGCGGTGGTGCTGGAGCTGCGCGCGGCCGACCGGATCGGGCTGCTGCACCGCGTGGCCGGCGCGTTGGAGCAGTGCGGCGTAGACGTGCAGTGGGCGCGCGTGTCGACGTTGGGCGCGACGGTGGTTGACTCGTTCAGCATCACGGCCACCGACCTGGACCGGAAGCGGATCGAACGGGCGGTGCTGGAGGCGGCCAGGTAGTGGTTGAGTAGCTCTACGCACAACCACTCGGGGGTGCTCACGCTCCTTTCCTGTTCCGGAACCTTGCAGTCTTGTGGTGTCCGGAAAGCGTCCTCGAGGGGTGGAACACTTTCTGGACGGGTTGACCCGGCCGGGGCAGGCCGGCAGTGATCATTCGCGGCGCTGGGGGAGGCACCGTGCAATGTCACCGCCCGACGCTCCGGCCGGTGTTTCCCCTTGTGCGCAGATCCGTTCTCGTCCTGTCCGCGCCTGGCTTCCCCCAAGCGGTTCTCCGGCGCTGACAACGAGACAGCTTGCTGGACAACGGCGGCGCGACGCGGGCAGGGTGGCAGGTAAGGGATTCGCGAAGCTGGGGGTATGCATCGTGAAGAACAAACTGTCATTGGCCTGCGTCGTGGCCGTCGTCGTCTCCTTGTCCGGGCCGGTAGCGCGTGCTGCCGGCGTCGAGGACCTCGGCACGTTGCCGGGAGACACGCGCAGCACCGCGCAGGACATCAACGAAGGTGGCGCCGTCGCAGGGGTTTCGGCGGGCGTCTCGCAGCACGCGGTGCGCTGGGATCCAGGCGCACCCGTGAAGAAGCTGGCCGACCTCGGTTCCGACACGTGGGCGGCCGCCATCAACAGCCAGCGCATCGTCGTGGGCTACGCCGTCGACTCGACTGGTCGCGCACAACCGGCCCGGTGGGACTTCAGTGGTTCGCTGACCGTGTTGACCGTGCCGGGTGCGGCCAGCGGGGTCGCGTACGACGTCAACGACTCCGGTTCGGTCACCGGGAACGCGGTGATCAACGGCGTGAGCCACGCGGTCGTGTGGGACAGCGCCGGGGTGGCCACGGTTCTCGGTGAGGGTTCCGGGCGCTACCTCACCCAGTCCGGCACGGTGATCGGTTACTCGGGTGACCAGCCGGCGCGGTGGGACAGCGGCCTCTACGTCTACGACAACCACGGTGCTTTGCTGTCCGGCCACAACGAGGCCGCCGACGCCGTGGGCACGTCCGGCGGCGAGGGCGTGCTCTGGCTCGGTCGTCGTCGCTCGCTGCTGGGCGCCGGCACCAGCCCGCGTGACATCTCCGACAACGGCTGGGCGGTCGGCGTCTCGGGCTCGCAGGCCGTCCGCTGGGAGGCCTCCGAGTTCACCACCGCCCAACCGCTGGCCCCGGCCCCGTCCGCCGCGCAGAAGGTCAACAACGCGGGCACTGTCGCGGGCACCGCCGGTTCGTGGGCTGTGACGTGGAATACAGCCGGCGTGCAGACAGCGCTGCCGGTGCTCTCGGGTTCGAACCGCAGCGCCGTGTCGGGTTTGACCGAGAACGGCCAGGTCATCGGCATCGCAGGTTTCGCGGACGGCACGTGGCGGGCAGTCGTGTGGCGGTGAAACCTGTGCATTTCGCCTGAATTCGGACCAAACTGAACGAGAAGGAAGGTCAGAACGTCTTCTAGGACATGACCGCCGTGTTGAACACGCAGACCGCAGTCGTCCGAGTCGCGCCACGCTCGCTCGTGGTCCTCGCCGGCATCCCCGGCGCGGGCAAGACGACGCTGCTCAGCCGCCTCGACGCGGACGAACCGGTCACCGTGCTCGACTCCGACCAGGTCCGTCTGTGGCTCGAACCGCGCGTGCGGCTGCCGTACAAGTACTGGCGCGTCGTCGTGCACCTCACGCACCGGCTGCGGGTGTTCTGGTCAGCGCTCTTCTGCGCCGGCCTGCTGGTGGTGCACGAGCCGTCCACCCGTCCCGGCACGCGTTTCATGCTCGTCCTGGCAGGCCTGCTGTCGGGGCGTTCCCGCCACTTCCTGTGGCTCGACGCCTCGGCGGCCCAGGCCCTGGACGGCCAGATCGCCCGCCGGCGAGTGGTCCGCACTCACGCTTTCGAGCGACATGTCCGACGGGGTGCCTCGATGCGTTCCCAGTTCGAGGCGGGCTGGGTGCCCTTCGGCTTCAGCGGCGTGACGCTGCTCACCCGTGCGGGAACCTCGGGTGGTCTGCGCATCATGGTGTCGTGATCAAGGCTGTCCTCTTCGACTTCGCAGGCACCCTGTTCGGGCGTCCCACCACCCGCTGGCTCTCCCCGCCGCACCTCTCGGTCCTGCGCGCCCCGGCTCCGTACGTGGCGCGCATGAACGCGGCCGAGCGAGCGGTGTGGGACGCCCGCGACCTCACCCCGCTGGCCAACCGCTCGGCCTACTGGACCCTGTTCCGCCTGGCAGGACTGACGATGCCGGACTCCTTGTTCCAGCGCCTGCACGACCCGGCGTACTGGCTGCCCTACCCCGACGCGGCTTCGGCTCTGGCGGTGGCGCGGCCGTTGAAGGTCGGGGTGCTGTCGAACATCTCTTGGGACATCCGCTCGGTGTTCTCCCGCGAGTCGTTGTCCGTCGACGCCTTCGCCTTGTCGTTCGAGATCGGCGTTTCGAAGCCTTCTGCTCGGGCGTTCGAGGCGGCCTGCGTGCGGTTGGACGTTGCTCCGTCCGAGTGTTTGTACGTCGGCGACGATCCCGTTTCCGATGGGGCCGCGGTCTCTGCCGGGCTTCAGTTCGCGCAGATCGCGACGGCACCGGTCGGGCGTCGTGAACCGGTGCTGCTGGAGGCTCTGGCGCGGCACGGCATCAACTGATCCGGCGCCGCGCCTCCGCGATGAGGTCGTCGCCGCCGGACAAGGGGTGGGTGAAGCCGTCGCTCGTGTCCCAGTACCGCGCTGTGTGGTCCGCGGAACCGGTGACCGCCAGGCCCGCCGGTGACCACAGCACCGAGGTGACGGCTGCGGTGTGTCCGATGAGCGCGGTGCGCTGGCCGCCAGTCTCGGGGTCCCAGACGCGTGCCGTGCGGTCGTTGGACCCGCTGAGCAGGCTGCGGCCGTCCGCGGACCAGGCGACGGCGGTGACCTCGTCGAGGTGGCCGGCCAACTCTGCTGTCATGGTGAGTGTTTCGGTCATCCGCAGCAGCAGGATCGTGGCGTCCGCGCAGCCGACGGCGAGCAGCTCACCGTCCGGATGCCACGCGGCCGAGGTGAAGCGTTTTGGGGGCGCGGAAGCTGCACAGGGTGCCTTCCATCGAGTTCACCGTGACCAGGTTGTCCTCACCCGCGACCGCGAACACCTGGCGTTGTGGATGCCACGCCACCGCGCGGAGGAAGCCGGAGTGCCGAGTCCACTTAGGAGCGTCGAGGAGAGTGCCTTCGCGGTCGTAGACCCTGGGCAACCAGGAGCGGTCGCGCGAGACGACCGCGAGCAGCTGCCCGTCCGCGGACCACTGGACGTCGTGGATGCCGTCGGTGGCGTCCGTCAGCTGGAGCTGGGTGAGTCCACTGCGGTGGAAGACTTCGACCGATCCGTCGACGTAACCCACGGCCAGGAGCTGTCCGTCAGGTGTCCAGGACAACGAGTTCGCCTGGGAGAACTCGTTCATGCTGTCCCGGCTGGTCGAGAGGTCGTCGTCGACCGGGTCCCAGGCCATCGCGCGCACCGGTTCGCGGATGTCGACCCACTTGGTCTCCGGTTCCGAGCCGATCTTCCAGACCCGTTGGGTGCCGTCGTCGGCGACGGTCGCCAGCCGGTCTCCGCCGTGTGACCACGCGACGTCGCAGACGCCCTGTCCGTGGCCGCGCAGGCACAGCACCTCCTGGCCGTTCAGCACATCCCAGACTCGGGCGGTCCCGTCGGCGGAGGCGGTGGCGAGCCTCCTGCCGTTCGGAGACCACGCCACCCTCCTGACCTGGTCCGAGTGTCCGGTCAGGCTCGCCGCGGAAGGGCGGATCCCCGCGTGCGCGTCCTGGCTGCCGGTGGCGTACACATCGGGCTCGTGCGGGTGGAAGCGGACGGAACGCACAGCGGTGCTCGCCACGGGCAAGGTGCTGCGCGGAACCCAGCCCGGCCTGGCGAGGTCGATCCGGCCGTCGTCCCTGGCCAGCGCGATCGTCTCACCGGTGGCGTTGATGTCCGCGTCCCACAACCGGACGGCCTTGCCCTCCTCGTCGACGCTCTTCGTTTCCGCGACGGGAAGCCTGTCGCGGCTGACGGTCTCCCACAGATAGGCGCCGCCGTCCGCGCAGGCGACCAGCACCCGTTCTCCCGCCCTGTCGAAGCGAACCGACCAGGGGCGGTCCGGAAGAGGGATCACCCTGAGCTCGCGGCGGTCCTGTGCCGACCACAGCCGCAGCGTCTCGTCCGTCGCGACCGAGGCGATCACGTCGCTGTTCGGTGACCACGCGACCGACCGCACCCAGCCGGGATCGTCGCCGCGATGTTCTTTCCCGTGGTGGAAGACGTGCAGGCACTCGGTCGTCTCGGCGTCCCAGAGGCGGACCGTGCCGTCCTTGGAACCCGTGACGAGCATCGTGTCGTCGGGTGACCAGTCGACGCCCCAGATGCCTCCCGAGTGACCGATGAACCTCCGCAGCCGATGCGTGGAAGCCATGGTGCGCAACAGGCTTTGCCGCCAACCGGACAGGTCTGGCGCGTGCAGCAGCAACCTGGAGCCGAGGTCGTCGCCTGCCAGCAACCGCAACGCGTCGTCGGGGTCGAGCACGCTGGCTCGCCGTACCTCGTCGTCTGCCCGTTGCTGCAACGAGAGTTTGACCAGCTGCACGGCGTTGGCCGAGAAGTGCAGCCCCATCAGGGTCTCTTCGAGTTGTGGCCAGCGCGTGTCGTCGTCGTTCGGCGAGAGCGTGCTGAGCAGGGACACCAGTCGTGATGGCGCGATCAGCTGGTCCGGGTGCTTCACCCATTCCGCGGCGATGTCCTCGACCTCACGCCGTGCTCTGAGTGCGGCGTGGTCGCGTTCCAGCCCTTCCTTGAGGCGAGGCCAGTGCAGGAGAAGGCTTTCGTGCGCCACCTCGATGGTGTGCTGAGTCGCGGTGAGCACGCGGTTGGTGATGAACGGGTCGAGCAGCTGCCGTTCGTCGTCGGGCAGCCCCGTGATTGGTCGTTTGGTGAACTTGCCGCTCTCGTCGACCGCGACGAGCCGGCGGAGGGTTCGCAGCACTCGACGTTCGGCTTCTTTCACCGGTGGCCACGAGCCGTCCTCGTCGCGCACCAGGTCGCGCGCCATCGCGAAGGCCTCGTCGGCTTGGCGCCGCAACACATCCATCACGCGGCCGGAAGCCACGTACTCGGCGCGGGTGATGGGTCGAGGGGCGAGTTTGCCGTCGGGGTTCACGTGCCGCCACAGGTTCTCCAGCGCGAAGGCCAGCAGCGGCAACGACTCGCGGCTGGCGTCCTCCTGGATCAGGCCCAGGGCGGCGTCGTCCACGCTCCACCCCAACGAGCGCAACGGGCCGTTGACCACCACCGGGAGCTCGGCCTTGGTGAGGGGCGTGACGAGGAAGTTGTCGCGGAAGAGCGGTTCGAAGTCCTCGTGGCGCATGAGTTCGTCGAGGAAGTCGGCGCGGACCGTGTAGACGACCCAGGCCTCGCCGCGGCTCGCCTCCACGAGCCGGTGCAGCAGCTCGCGGGAGTCGTTCTGGAGCAGTTCCTCGGCCTGGTCGAGCACCACGAGCCGACGTCCGGGCCCGTCCACCACCGGCAGCACGCCTTGTGACGGAGTCAGCGGGCCGATAATCGTCCAGCCCGCACGCCGCAGCAACGGGATCAAGCCCGCGCGGACCAGTGAGGACTTGCCCGCACCGGACGGGCCGATCACCGCAAGAGAGCCGAACCTGCGGCGGCCCAACAGAGGTTCGGCGAGGCGTTGGATGTCGTCTTCGCGGCCGAAGAAGAGCGAGGCTTGGTGTTCGTCGAACGCCTTCAGACCTGGGTAGGGCGAAGAGAGAGGCGCGGCCTTACCCACACCCGCGAGAGCGCGCAACGCCGTGTCGCGCGCGGCCGCCAACGACTCGGACGAGGTGTGGTCGACGCGTTGGGCTTGGAGGTCGTTGAGCAGAGCGCGGTTCGACGAGCGAGCGCTGAAGAACTCGATGCACGGCGCTGAGGGCTTGCGTTCGCGGAAGACCGCGGACTCCCAGGTGCACCACTCCGAGTAGGAGCCGGGCGAGGTGACGACGATCAGGGCGTCGGCGCCGAGGAGCTCGCGGCGCAGGCTGTCCTTCCACGGCAGCGAGACGTCCGGGCCCGAGCCGGGCGCGGTGTAGGCGTGGACGTCCTCGTAGCCGGCAGCGAGCAGGGCGTCGCGCAGGTAGAGCGCGATGTCGTTGCCCTCGTCGTGGCCGTGGTAGCTCAGGAAGATCCGTCCCACCCGGTGCATCCTGCATCATTCGGCCATGAAGAAGGACTACTTCCACGACCCCGCTGCGCCGAGAGCGAACAGGTTGTGGCCGGTGGTGCAGGTCGCCGTCCACACCGGGGAAGGACTTCTGCTGATCGAACGCGCGGACGACGGTTATTGGGCGATGCCCGGCGGCATCGTCGACGTGGGGGAGACGTTCGCGCAGGCGGCTGTCCGGGAGGCCGGGGAAGAGACCGGGCTCGACGTCGAGATCACCGGGCTCGTGGGCCTGTATTCGGATCCACAGCACGTCACGGCCTATGACGACGGCACGGTCAACCAAGAGTGTTCGATGGTGTTCCGCGCGCACGTAGTAGGTGGTGCGGCGACGGCCAGCGACGAGTCCACGCAGGTGCTGTTCGTGAAGCCGGAGGACATCGCGAGCCTCCGGATGCACCCGTCGATGCGGCTGCGGGTGGAGCACGCGCTGGGGCCCGTTGGGGAGCCGCACCTCGGGTGAAGGGGAGGTTAGCTAGTCTGGACGGCGTGTTCTCCACGCTTTCCGACCGGCTGACCACGGTTCTCCAGGGCCTTCGCGGCAAGGGCCGGCTCAGCGACGCCGACATCGACGCCACCGCGCGCGAGATCAGGGTCGCCCTGCTCGAGGCCGACGTCGCGCTGCCCGTTGTGCGCAACTTCATCTCCAAGGTGAAGGAGCGGGCCAAGGGCTCCGAGGTCCACCAGGCGCTGAACCCGGCGCAGCAGGTCGTGAAGATCGTCAACGAGGAGCTCGTCAACGTCCTCGGTGGCGAGACGCGGCGGCTGAACCTGGCGAAGAACCCGCCGTCGGTGATCATGCTGGCGGGTCTGCAGGGTGCCGGTAAGACGACGCTCGCCGGCAAGCTCGCCAAGTGGCTGAAGGGGCAGGGCCACACGCCGCTGCTCGTCGCGGCCGACCTGCAGCGCCCGAACGCCGTCACGCAGCTCCAGGTCGTCGGTGAGCGCGCGGGTGTGCCCGTGTTCGCTCCCGAGCCCGGCAACGGCGTGGGCGACCCGGTCTCGGTGTCGCGGCGCGGTGTCGAGGAAGCCAAGGCGAAGCAGCACGACATCGTCCTCGTCGACACGGCCGGCCGGCTGGGCGTCGACGAGGAGATGATGAAGCAGGCCGTCGACATCCGGGCCGCGGTCAACCCGGACGAGGTCCTGTTCGTGGTCGACGCGATGGTCGGTCAGGACGCGGTCAACACGGCCACGGCGTTCCGCGACGGTGTCGGCTTCACCGGTGTCGTGCTCACGAAGCTCGACGGCGACGCCCGCGGTGGTGCCGCGCTGTCGGTCCGCGAGGTCACCGGCCAGCCGATCCTCTTCGCGTCCAACGGCGAGAAGCTCGAGGACTTCGACGTCTTCCACCCGGACCGGATGGCGTCGCGCATCCTCGGCATGGGTGACGTCCTCACGCTGATCGAGCAGGCCGAGCAGCACTTCGACCAGGAGCAGGCCGAGAAGGCCGCCGCGAAGCTGCACACCGGCCAGCTCACGCTCGAGGACTTCCTGGAGCAGATGCTCGCCATCCGCAAGATGGGCCCGATCGCGAACCTGCTCGGCATGCTCCCCGGTGCCGGTCAGATGAAGGACCAGCTCGCGATGCTGGACGAGAAGCACCTCGACCGCATCCAGGCGATCATCCGCGGCATGACCCCGGCCGAGCGCGACGACCCCAAGATGATCAACGCCTCTCGCCGGCTGCGCATCGCCAACGGTTCGGGCGTCAAGGTCAGTGACGTCAACGACCTGGTCAACCGGTTCTTCGAGGCCCGCAAGATGATGGCGTCGATGGCCGGCCGGATGGGCTTCGGCGGCGGTGGCGGCAGCAAGAGCCGCAAGGGCAAGAAGGGGAAGAAGGGCAAGGGTGGACGTGGCCCGACGCCTCCCAAGATCAAGGGCGGCTTCCCCGGGATGTTCCCCGGCGGCATGCCCGGAATGCCGGGGATGCCTCCCGGTGGCATGCCCAAGATGCCGGACCTCGGCGGCGGCATGAACGAGCTTCCGCCCGGCTTCGACCCGTCGAAGTTCAAGTTCGACGGCGACGACAAGAAGAAGTGACCATGCACCTGCGCGGCGTCGTCCTCCCCGACGGCGAGCCGCGAGACCTGTGGGTCGTCAACGGTCGTGTGCGCACCCAGCCGGTGCCGGGCGCCCAGACCGTGGTCGACGGCGGGTTCCTGGTTCCGGGCCTGGTCGACGCGCACTGCCACGTCGGCCTGGGCCCGCAGGGTGGCGTCGAGCTGTCCGAGGCCGTCGATCAGGCGATCACCGACCGCGACGCGGGCACGTTGCTGATTCGCGACTGCGGCTCGCCGATCGACACGACGCCGTTGCAGGAGCGCCTGGACCTGCCGCGGATCATCCGGTCGGGCCGGCACATCGCCCGTCCGAAGCGGTACATCCCGTACATCGGCGTCGAGGTCGAGTCGGATCTTGCCGGCGCGGTTGCCGAACAGGCCGCGTACGGCGACGGCTGGGTGAAGCTCGTCGGCGACTGGATCGACCGCGGTGTGGGAGATCTTGCTCCACTGTGGACGGATGCGGAGCTTGCCGACGCGATCAAGGTCGCGCACGACGCCGGTGCTCGCGTGACGGCCCACGTGTTCGGCGAGGACGCGTTGCCAGGCCTGATCAACGCCGGTATCGACTGCATCGAGCACGGCACCGGCCTGACCGACGACACGATCTCGCTGATGGCCTCACAGGGCACGGCGCTGGTCCCGACGTTGATAAACATCGAGACCTTCCCCGGCATCGCCGACAAGGCCGGCAAGTACCCCGCGTACGCCGACCACATGCGCTCGTTGCACGCCCGCGTCTCGACCACCGTGGCGTCGGCGATCGAGGCGGGCGTGCCGGTCTACGCGGGCACCGATGCGGGCGGCGGCATCAAGCACGGCCGCATCGTCGACGAGATCGTTTCCTTGCACCGCGTGGGCATGAGCGCCGTCGACGCGATCGGCGCCGCGTCGTGGAACGCCCGCTCGTGGCTCGGCTTCCCGTCCCTGGTGGAAGGCGCGGCCGCGGACATCGTGGTGTACGACGAGGATCCGCGTGTGAACCTCGACGTCCTGCGGTCGCCGCGCATGATCATGCTCAGGGGCAGGATCCACTAGCTCTCGAAGTTGGCCATTGCTCCTGCCTGGTACGAGCCGCCCTTCTGGTGCGTGATCACGGCCATCCGGTTGGCCGCGTTGATGAGCCCGATCAGGCACACCAGCGCGGCGACCTGTTCGTCGTCGTAGTGCTTGCGGACGTTCGCCCAGGTGTCGTCGCTGACGCTCACGTTCTTCGTGCCCTCCTCGGCGAACGCCAGCGCGGCCTGCTCGGCCTCGGTGAACACGGTCGTCTCCCGCCAGCCGGCGACCAGGTGCAGCCGCATCGGGTCCTCACCGGCCGCGACGGCTTCCTTGACGTGCATGTCGAGGCAGAAGCCGCACCCGTTGAGCTGGCTCGCCCGCAGGCTGACGAGCTCGGCGGTGATCGCCGGCAGCGACGTCTGGTGCAGCGCCATGCCCAACCCGGCGAACCGCTTGCCGATCTTGGTGCCGGTCGCGGTGCTGAAGAGGTCGAAGCGCGGTTCCATGATGTGCTCCCTCGTGGTTCTCGACTTGGTCGACCACGAGATGCCGCCGCCGCAGTTCTTGTGACTGTGACTCACGCCACTGTCACAAGAACCTTTCGAGTGGTGTCTTAGTGCTCATGGACACCGCCACCGACTCGTTCGTCAGCCACCGCAACCTGCTCTTCACGATCGCCTACGAGATGCTCGGCTCGGCCGCCGACGCAGAGGACGTGCTGCAGGAGACGTGGCTGCGCTGGTCGGGAGTGGATCTCTCGGTCGTCGAGAACCACCGCGCCTACCTGGTCCGCGTCGTCACCCGCCAGGCGCTGTCCAGGCTGCGCACCCTGAGCCGCCGCAAGGAGTCCTACGTCGGCTCGTGGCTCCCCGAACCGCTCCTGACCACCCCGGACGTGGCCGAGGACGTCGAACTGGCCGACAGCGTCTCGATGGCGATGATGCTGGTCCTGGAAACCCTGACCCCGACCGAACGAGCGGTCTTCGTCCTGCGCGAGGTCTTCTCACTCGACTACGACGAGATCGCCTCCGCCGTCGACAAGAACCCCGCCGCCGTCCGCCAGATCGCCCACCGCGCCCGCTCCCACGTGGCCGCCCGCCGCCCGCGCGAGCGCGTGTCCGCCACCACGACCCGCGAGGCCCTGACGGCGTTCCAGCGCGCGATCGAAACCGGCGACCTGCAGGGCCTGCTGGATCTGCTCGCACCCAACGTCGTGCTCCTGGGCGACGGCGGCGGCGTGAAGCAGGCGGTGCCGCGCCCGGTGACCGGCTCGGACAAGGTCGCGCGCCTGATCCTCGGCGGCCTGCTCAAGGTCTCGGGCTGGACGCTGGAGCCGGGGCACGCCAACGGGCACCCGGCGTTGATCGTCAAGTTCGGCGGCGAGCTCGACACCGTGATCGCCCTGCGGATCGACGACGGCCTGATCAGCGGCCTGTACGCGGTGCGCAACCCCGACAAGCTCTCGCACATGGAGCAGGAGACGACTCTGCGTCGCTAGGAGTTTGCCGTGCACCCCGCCTCGTACTTACGCGCGCGCACGCCGCCCCTACACCAGCATGTCGTTCCACGAGCCTGTGCCGTCCGTACGCGCGCACAACATCCAACGCCGAGCCAACAGGGGTTTAGTACCAGCCTCTGTCTGCCGATCCATACCACCAGGAGAAGGACATTCGGCGGCGACCCGATCTGACCATCTTTTGGCCAGATGCTTGGCCCGGTTTCCGTCAGTGCCGCACGCTAACCTCGGATTCGGGGCGGCTGATCGCGGTCCCCACTCCACTCGTATCGCGAGGCCCCGGTCGAGCATCGGTGCTTCAGACGCCGTCGATCGCGAGGTGAGCCGATCTTGAATGCTCCACGAACCACACCGCCGGCCGCTGTCCATCCGCAGGTAGCCGCGGCGTGACTAGATTGCAGAGCGTGAGTGAGCCGGAGTCCCCGAAGCCGGGCAGGCGCTTCATCGAGAGCGTGCGGGACATCAGCCGCAACCCGGAGCCCGAACGGGTCGGCCAGCGGTGGGGCTTCGGCGCCTTCATCCTGGTGGAGGCAGTCTTCATCCTGAGCGCCGTCTTCATCACCGCCGTCGGCAAGAGTCTCGGCGCGAATCTCGAGAACTCGACGTCGCTGGTGCTGATCGGCTCGCTCGTGCCGATCATCCTCGCGGCCGGCCTGGCGATCGTGATCACGTACGTCCGCGGCAACGGCCCGAAGCAGGACCTCAAGCTCAGCTTCACCAAGGAAGACCTGGTCATCGGGCTCAAGATCGGTCTCGGCGGACTGGTCCTCACCCTGCTCGCGGCCAAGCTGTGGGCCAGCCTCGTCGGCGAGGAGAACGCCACGAGCGCGGTCGGCGAGCTGTTCACCGACGCGAACCTGCCGCTCTCCGCAGCGATCCTGATGTTCCTCTACATGAGCTTCATCGGGCCGATCTGCGAGGAGATCATCTTCCGCGGCCTGCTCTGGGGCGCGGTCGAACGCCAGGGCTGGAGCCGCTGGGCCGCGTTCGTGCTCACGACGGTGATCTTCGCGGTCAGTCACCTCGAACCCCACCGCACGTGGCTGCTGCTGGTGATCGCGATCCCGATCGGCATCGCCCGCCTGGTCACCCGCAAACTCGGGGCGAGCATCGTGGTGCACGTGATGAACAACTTCCTGCCCGGTCTCACCCTTCTGCTGATGTCCGCCGGGGTCATGTGATGGACCTCAACAGCGACCTCGGCGAGGGCTTCGGCATCTGGAAACTGGGCGACGACGCAGCGTTGCTGGGCGTCATCACCAGCGCGAACGTCGCGTGCGGCTTCCACGCGGGCGATCCCAGAACCATGCGTCAGGTGTGCGAGGAAGCCGCTAGGAACGGCGTCAGGATCGGCGCCCAGGTGAGCTACCGCGACCTGGCGGGCTTCGGGCGCAGGTTCATCGACGCCGACCCGATCGAGCTCGCCGACGAGGTGCTGTACCAGATCGGCGCGCTCGACGCGTGCGCACGAGCAGCAGGCACCGAGGTCGTCTACGTGAAGCCGCACGGCGCGCTTTACAACGCCACGGTGCACCACGAGAAGCAAGCGGAAGCCGTGGTCAACGGCACGAAGGCGTTCAAGGACCTGCCGATCCTCGGCCTGCCCGGCTCCCAGCTGCTGCGCAAAGCGGAAGCGGCAGGTCTGCGGCCGGTCCAGGAAGCGTTCGCCGACCGCGGTTACACCCCGCACGGCACGCTGGTCCCGCGCAGCGAGCCGAACGCCCTGCTCACGAGCACCGCGCAGATCATCGAGCGCGCGTCGAGGCTCCAGAACGGCGAGATCGTCGCGGTCGATGGCACGATCATCAAAACGAGCGCCGAGTCGCTGTGCGTGCACGGCGACACACCGGGCGCGGTGGAGCACGCGAAAGCGGTCAAAGCCGCGCTGAAGACCGTCAAGGCGTTCGTGTAGAGCCCCGATTCGGATCCACCGGCCCCCATCTGGCACAATCGCTGGTTGTTCCGCCGTGGTCGGCCCCTCTGCCCGTGCCGCGGCTGTGCGAACCACCAACACAGAGTTCTGAGGAGTACCAGGCCCGTGGCCGTCAAGATCAAGCTTCAGCGTCTCGGCAAGATCCGTCAGCCGTACTACCGCATCGTGGTCGCCGACGCGCGCACCCGTCGCGACGGCAAGGCGATCGAGACGATCGGCAAGTACCACCCGAAGGAAGAGCCGTCGTTCATCGCGGTCGACTCGGAGCGCGCGCAGTACTGGCTGGGTGTCGGCGCGCAGCCGACCGAGTCGGTCCAGCGCCTCCTCGAGATCACCGGTGACTGGCAGAAGTTCAAGGGCCTGCCGGGCGCCGAGGGCACCCTGAAGGTCAAGGAGCCGAAGCCGTCGAAGGCCGACCTGTTCGCCGCCGCTCTGGCCGCCGCGAACGAGGAGCCGATGACCGAGGCCACCACGCCGAAGGCGAAGAAGGCCAAGAAGGCCGACGAGGCCCCCAAGGCTGACGCCGAGGCCACCAAGGACGAGGCGTGAGTTTGTTGGCTGACGCCCTCGAACACCTCGTTCGCGGCATCGTCGACCACCCGGACGACGTCCGGGTGAACCTCGTGACGACCCGCCGCGGCCGCACCCTCGAGGTCCACGTCCACCCGGACGACCTCGGCAAGGTGATCGGTCGTGGCGGTCGCACCGCGACGGCTCTGCGCACCGTGATGGCCGGCATCGGCGGTCGTGGCGTGCGGGTCGACGTCGTCGACACCGACCGCTGAGAACGAGATTTTCAGGGCAAATGGACGTAGTTGTCGGCCGTGTGGCCAAGGCGCACGGGATCACCGGCGAACTAGCCGTTGACGTGCGCACTGACTCTCCCGAGATGCGATTCGCGATCGGGGCGACGATGCAGGCGAAACTGCGCGACGGCACGTCTCGAAGCCTCACCGTGTCAGCCGCCCGGCCTCATGCCGGGCGGCTGCTCGTGCGTTTCGAGGAAGTCGTGACGCGCGACGTCGCGGAGGCTTTGCGCGGCACGTTGTTGCTGGGCAGCACCGACGACCTGCCGCCGAACGACGACCCGGACGAGTTCTACGACCACGAGCTCGAAGGGCTCACGGCCGAGCTCGCCGACGGCACGAAGATCGGCACGGTCAAGGAGATCCTGCACGGTCCGGGTGGCGAGCTGCTCGTGATCATCCGTGATCGCGGGGAGGCGCTGATCCCGTTCGTGCGCGAGATCGTGCCGACGGTGGACGTGCGCGGCGGCCGCGTCGTCGTGACCCCGCCAGAAGGCCTGCTCGATGCAGATTGACGTCGTCACGATCTTCCCGGAGTACCTGGCGCCGCTGCGTGCCGCGTTGCTCGGGAAGGCGATCGACAAGGGCCTGATCAGCGTCGGCGTCCACGACCTGCGCGACTGGACGCAGGACGTGCACAAGGCCGTCGACGACAGCCCGTACGGCGGCGGTCCCGGCATGGTCATGAAGCCGGACATCTGGGGCCAGGCGCTCGACGACGTGTGCACGGACTCGACGCGGCTCATCGTGCCGACGCCGGCTGGTCGCCCGTTCACGCAGGCTCTTGCGCACGAGTACGCGTCGGAATCGCACCTCGTGTTCGCGTGCGGCCGCTACGAGGGCATCGACCAGCGTGTGGTGGATGACGCTCGTCGGCGCGTGCGCGTTGATGAGGTGTCCATCGGCGACTACGTGCTCGTGGGCGGTGAAGTGGCCGTGCTCGCCATCGTGGAGGCGGTCGCTCGACTGCTGCCGGGCGTGCTCGGCAACCCGAAGTCGCACGCCGAGGACTCGTTCCAGGACGGGTTGCTCGAAGGCCCGAGCTACACGCGGCCGGAGGTGTGGCGCGAGCTCGCCGTGCCGGACGTGCTGCGGTCGGGGAACCACAAGCTGATCAACCGCTGGCGGCGTGACCAATCGCTCGTCAGGACCTTCGAAAGACGTCCTGACCTGCTGGAGGCGCTGCCGGCGGAAGCGTTCGACAAGCACGACCGGGCCTTGCTCGCGCGCCTGCGCGAGGGCGGGGAGTAGCCCGATTTCATTCCGGAGTGCCTGGTCTGGCACACTGGACCAGTTGCCGCACCCGGTCGTCGTACCGGCGTGCGCACCAAGCCGACCCCCATCATGTCGTGCACGGTCATGGAACATGCTCTGGGGAGTTCACAGACACGTGAGGACCACCGATGAACATCCTGGACGCAATCGACGCCCAGTCGCTGCGCTCTGACATCCCGAGCTTCCGCGCGGGTGACACGCTGAAGGTTCACGTCCGCGTCATCGAGGGCTCGCGCGAGCGCGTCCAGGTGTTCCAGGGCGTCGTGATCCGTCGCCAGGGTGGCGGCATCCGCGAGACCTTCACCGTCCGCAAGGTCTCGTTCGGCGTCGGCGTCGAGCGCACCTTCCCGGTGCACTCCCCGAACATCTCCGAGATCGAGGTCGTCACCCGCGGTGACGTGCGTCGCGCCAAGCTGTACTACCTGCGCGACCTGCGCGGCAAGGCTGCGAAGATCAAGGAGAAGCGCGAGGCCAAGCCGGTCTCCTGATCGGTGGCTTCGAGCCCAGAAGACTCGGAAGACGCCTCCGCACCGGATGAACCGGAGCGGGGGCGTACTCCTGTTTGGAGAGATGTTCTCTACGTCGTCGTGACGGCCGTCGTGCTGACGGTGCTGATCCAGGCGTTCGTGGCGCGGGTCTACGTGATCCCCTCGGCGTCGATGGAGCACACGCTGCACGGCTGCACCGGCTGCGAGAACGACAGGGTGCTGGTCGACAAGCTCACCTACCGGTTCGGCGACGTCGAACCGGGTGAGGTCGTCGTGTTCCGCGGCCCCGAGTCGTGGACGACGCACGACTTCCGCGCTCCCGCACCGTCGACGAACCCCGTTGCGCGCGTTGTGAGGAACGTCGGTTCGTTGCTGGGCATCGCGCCCGCCAATGAGCGCGACTTCGTCAAACGCGTGATCGCGCTGCCCGGCCAGACGGTGACGTGCTGCGATGAGCAACACCGCATCCTCGTGGACGGCAAACCGCTCGATGAGCCGTACATCTACTGGCAGCCCGGCACTTCTCCCGCCGACCACGAGCCGTTCGCTCCGGTGCTCGTTCCGGAAGGCCGGTTGTTCGTGATGGGGGACAACCGGATGAACTCCACCGACTCGCGCAAACAGGGCGGCGGGGGCGTTGCCGGGACGATCCCGATCGAAAACGTCATCGGGAAGGCGCGGTACATCGTTTTCCCGAAAGATCGGTGGAGTGTTGTGTCGGATCACAACCCGCAGCCCCTAGGCTGATCTCGTGGTTGACGTCGATCCAGAGCAGACCCCGTCCAGCGACGAGCCGACTTCGGACGCTTCGGATGTACCTTCGAAGAAGAAGAAAAAGGGCAACTTCTGGAAGGAACTGCCGGTCCTCATCCTGGTCGCGTTCGGCCTCGCGATCGGCATCCAGATCTTCCTCGGCCGCGTCTACATGATCCCGTCGGAGTCGATGGAGGCCACGCTGCACGGGTGCACCGACTGCTACGGCGACCGGGTGCTCGTGGACAAGGTCACCTACCGCTTCACCGAGCCCTCGCCGGGCGACGTGATCGTGTTCCGCGGCCCGCCGTCGTGGCAGAACGACTTCATCACCGACGAGCCGGGCAACCCGATCGCGCAGGGGCTGTCGTGGCTGGGGTCGTTGATCGGTCTGCCCTCGGCGAACGAGGAGGACTTCGTCAAACGCGTGATCGCCGTCGGCGGGCAGACCGTGAAGTGCTGCGACGAGCAGAACCGCGTGACGGTGGACGGCAAGCCGCTGGACGAGCCGTACAAGCACTTCGACGAAGGCTCCGAGGCGGTGCAGGAGTCGTTCGAGGAGCTCAAGATCCCGGACGGGATGCTGTTCGTGCTCGGCGACAACCGCAACCACTCGTGCGACTCGCGTTGCCAGGGCCAGGGCGGCCTGAACGGGCTGGTGCCGGTGGACAACGTGATCGGCAAGGCACGCGTGATCGTGCTGCCTCCGTCGAGGTGGGGCGGGGTGACGGACCACAACCCGCAGGTCGTTTCGATGGGTGCGCCGGGCTGGCAGCAGAACGTCCCGCTGGGCGTGGGTATCGTCGCCGCGTGGCCGCTTCTGCTGCTGGGACGTCGAGTGCGAGACCGATTCCGCCGATGACGATGCTGTTGCCGCCCCGCGCGGTCGTGCGGGGCTCGTCGGGGAACTGGGCGTTGCAGGGCACGCTGGAGCGCCGCGGGCTGGGGCCCGTCGCCGGCGTGGACGAGGCGGGCCGTGGGCCGTGCGCTGGGCCGTTGGTGATCGCGGCGTGCGTGTTGAGGCCGGGTGACGCGTCGCGGTTCGAGGGCCTGAACGACTCGAAGCTGATGACGGCGTCGGCGCGCGACCGGATGTACGACCTGGTGCTGAAGCGTGCCGTGGATCACTCCGTGGTGGTCGTGTCGCCCGCCGAGATCGACTGGCTGGGCATCCACGTGATGAATCTCGAGGGCATGCGGCGCGCCGTTGCGCGGATGGCGACGCATCCCGGGTACGTGCTGACGGACGGTTTCAAGGTGCCCGGCATGCCGGCGCCGAACGTCGCGGTGATCAAGGGCGACCAGGCCGCGGCGTGCGTGGCGGCGGCATCCGTGCTGGCCAAGGTCACGCGGGACCGGATCATGGCCGATCTGCACGAGCGTTATCCCCAGTACGGCTTCAACGTGCACAAGGGCTATTGCACGCCGGATCACACGGCGGCGTTGATGGAACACGGCCCGTGTGCGGAGCATCGCTGGTCGTATGTAAATGTGGCAGCGGCGGCGTCGAAGCACGGTCTCGCCGCGCCGCACAGGGTGGCGCGCGGCACGACCGCGACCGCCGTGGTCCAGAATGATGCAGCCCCGGTTGACGCCGGGGAGCTCGCGACGAGGGAGGGCGCGGAGCAGATGACCCGCGCGGAGGCGTAATGAGTGCAGAGGATCTCGAGAAGTACGAGACCGAGATGGAGCTGTCGCTGTACAAGGAGTACCGCGACATAGTCAGCCAGTTCTCGTTCGTCGTGGAGACCGAACGGCGTTTCTACCTGGCCAACTCGGTGGACGTGCAGGTGCGCAACGCCGATGGCGAGGTGTACTTCGAGGTGCGCATGTCGGACGCGTGGGTGTGGGACATGTACCGCCCCGCTCGGTTCGTCAAGAACGTTCGTGTCATCACGTTCAAGGACGTGAACGTGGAGGAGCTGGACAAGCCGGACCTGCGCCTGCCGGAAAGCGGGCCGTTCCCGACGTAGTGGCGTGGTGGGGTGGCGCTGGAGCCCTCTAGCACACCCCACCGACAACTCGGCCGTTCCAAGATCGACAAAGGCCGACTTGTCCACAGCCGCTGAGTTGTCCACAGATTCCCCTCAGCCCGACCACCCACCCCGCCCCACCCTGCAAGGTCGTACCCAACGACCCGCAGGAAGGCGAGGACAGTGGTGGTGGCAGAGGCACTGGTCGAGACCAGGCAGCAGGAGCTGGGCCGGCAGGGCGAGGACCTGGCGTGCGAGTACCTGGAGGGGAAGGGCCTCGTCGTCCTGTCCCGCAACTGGACGTGCCGCGACGGTGAGCTCGACGTCGTGGCGGTGGAGGGCGACCGCCTGGTCGTCTGCGAGGTCAAGACGCGGTCCGGTCCGGTCTGGGGCCGTCCGGACGAGGCAGTCGACCAGCGCAAGCTCTCCCGCCTGCGCCGAACAGCCCTGCGCTGGCTCGCCGCACACGGCGTGGGCTGGTGCCCGGTCCGCGTCGACCTGATCTCGGTCATCTGGCCACCAGGTGGCTCCCCGCACCTGCAATACCTGCGAGGGGCCTGACATGGGCCTGGCGCAGGCGTGGTCGGTCGCGCTCTACGGCGTGGACGGCCTGGCGGTCGAGATCGAGGCCGACGTGGGCGTGGGCCAGCCCCGCACGCACCTCCTGGGCCTGCCCGACGCCGCCTTGCACGAGTCCAAGGAGCGCGTCAAAGCCGCCGTCCGCAACAGCGCGGAGGAGTGGCCGAAGCAGCGCATCGTGCTGGGCCTCTCGCCGGCGAACATCCCCAAGGGCGGCAGCAGCTACGACCTGGCCATCGCCTGCGCCACTCTGGCCGCGGCGGGCTCCGTGCCGCCCGACCGCCTCTCCGGCACGGTCCTGCTGGGCGAGCTGGCCCTCGACGGCCGAATCCGCCCGGTCCGAGGCGTCCTGCCCGCACTGCTGGCCGCCCGCCGAGCAGGCCTGCGCAGCGCGATCGTTCCGGTCGACACCCTTCCCGAAGCGGCGCTGGTGGACGGCATGACGGTCCACGGCGCCCTCACACTCGCCGAAGTCCTGGCGTGGCTGCGCGGCGAGGGCGCAGATCTCCAGCCGCCTCCGGACGCGGGGCTGTGCCCGCTCCCGGACGCTCCGGACCTGGCGGACGTGGTGGGCCAGCCGGAAGCCCGCTGGGCCCTGGAAGTGGCCGCGGCCGGAGCCCACCACCTCCTGCTGACCGGCCCGCCCGGCACCGGCAAGACGATGCTGGCCGAACGCCTCCCGGGCCTGCTCCCACCCCTGAGCCGCGAGGACGCCCTGGCGGTCACCGCGGTCCACTCGGTGGCGGGCACGCTCTCGCCGGACTGCCCGCTGGTCGCCATCCCGCCGTTCGTGGACGTCCACCACACCACGTCCATCGCGGCCCTGATCGGCGGCGGCACCGGCATGGCCAAACCAGGCGCCGCCTCCCGAGCCCACAAGGGCGTCCTCTTCCTGGACGAGGCCTGAGATGGGCTATTCACCCTTGGACAAACCCCAGTCTACCAGGGGAAACAGGGCTTCCCGTGATCGAGACCCCTCCGCCGGACGTCCCGCCCGTGTGGCCCTGCCTGGGCCTGTGAGCAGCACAGACAGGGCGACGGCTGTGATGTCGGCCCGGGCAGGCCCCAAGATCAACTTTTGTCGCTTCTGCAAGCGCTTGATCCGGCCGATCTAACGCGCACCTGTGCACCGCTAGAAAGCACCGATCATTTCTGTCAGACCCCGCTGCCATACTCGCCCTGTTCAACCGAACGTAGTTGCGCACGTACAACGCGTTCATCTAGGGCGAGGGGGACTCGTGGGGACCAAGAGCAAAGGCGGCCTGCTTCTACCGGTCGTTGCCGTGGTCGCGGCCGTCGCGTACTTCGCTCCGGAGGCAGCGCGCGATGTTGTCGGCAACCTGCTGCCCAGCGACCCCGTGATCATCGGCGTTGAGGCCGAAGCAGTCATGGTGGCGGATGGTGCCGGGGATCGGGTGCGCCAGTGCACCGCTGCCCAGGTCGTCAGCCAGAAGAAGTGTGGTGACCTGAAGGTCATCATCATGGACGCGGCCAAGATGCCGTACATCACCCGCAACATCGCCCTTGCCTGGGGCGAGGGCAAAGACTTCATCCTGACCCGCAGCAGCACACCCCGAGACGCCAACTACAAGGCGGCTTGCGGCGGCTTCGTGAAGAAGTACACCGACGGGTCGTGCGATGAGTTCGCGTTTGCGTCCACAGAGCAGGGTGGAGCGGGCGCGCGTACAGAGGAAGTCCCGTCGCGCGAACAGGACTGCCAAGGTGGCACCATCGGGAGCGCCTACCGATGGCAGCAGATCAAGGCTGGTGACGACTTTCTAGTTGTCATCAGCAACCCAACCAAGGTGGCTACCAAGCCCTACGTGGGCACCGACATCGCCGAGGACAAGACGTCATGCGGGATCTGATCGAAAAGTACGCCTGGGCCGACGAGGACGACGACCTTGTGCTGACTCTGGGCGTCTTCCCGCGAGGGTCGATCGCAAGGGCTACCCGCATCTACGGTGCCGACGACGGCGAAGTTGACATCATGACCCACTACGACGCGTGGGTGCCGCAAGAAGACTTCGGCTCGTACTTCCGTGTACAGATCGCCGAGGCACTCAACGCGGCGTATGGAGCGGTGGTCGCCATCGAACCCAACGGCTGGACGGGCGCTGTTCCAGAAATCGCGCGGCGGGCCTCAGAAGGCGGACGCTTCTTCAGCGTGAACTGGAGTATGTCTGGCACCCGTCGCATCGTTGAGGCCGTCAGCGGCAAGGTGACGGCCTTCTTCAACCCCTTCCTGATCGGGGAGCCTGGTGGTATGGGTGACGTGGTGCCCGACTGGGTGGAAGACGTCGTGTTCGACATCGACCAGCCGAACGCTTCCAGTTTCGCGGCCGTCGAACTGCGCACCGGCGTTCAGGTTGAACAGGCCTGGTTCACAGAGCCGCTACCCACCTACCGCATCCCTGACCCAGACGTCTTGCTGGCAGGCGTCGAGGGCGCGCGGGTGCCGTAGAAGCGCCGGAACAAGGCGCACCCCCTCGACTGGGGGAGAGCGTCGAGGGGGTGCATATGGTCCCCGCAGGGTGTTACAGCTCTTTCAACCTGTCGTACACCCTGCGGAGAAAGTCGTCACCAGGGGTCTCTGCCGGCTCGTCGCTAGGGGGCGGCGACCAAGCAGGTGGGCGGGGGTCGCGTACGGGTAGCCCTGCTTTCGTCCGTCCGTACACGGCGATTTCGGCCCAGTTCACCCGTCCCCGCGGAGCCATGAAAGAGCCCCACCGGTCGGCTACGGCGTCGATGAGGCCAAGCCCTTCGCCTTCAGGCACCGTGTGTGCGAGGTCAAGGACAAGCAGCTCCTTGGCGCTGTCGGTGACCTCGAAGACGATGTGTCGCTCGTATCCCAGCATCTGAAGCCTGATCCGCCCGGTTGGGCGTTCATCGGTGGGGCCGGTGTCCCTGATCGACAGCTCCACCAGCTCGACAGCGAGTCGCGCGATGTGGTCCTCAATGAACAGCGCGTCCCACTGCCGCAAGGTGTCGTTGACGAAGATGCGCGCCACCGTGATGGCCGTCGGCAGGGCCACCAGCCCAAGTTCGCGACGAAATCGTGGCCGTTCAGGTTTTGCAGGCACGGCCGCCTGCTTGAGCGATTCAACGTCCATGAGCGTGTCCACCACGGCCGTTCACCCTTGCGACGGCAGGCAAGGGACTGGTCCGTGCCGTCTGAACCGAGTGCCTGCGCGGATCAGCCCTTGCCGCACTGTCCAGTAAGACAGGCCCGCCATGTCACTCACTTTGAGGATTGACGCGCCAGCGTCGTAAAGCAGCCGCATTTCGTTCTCGGCCTGCAGTCGTACGGGGTCGTCGGTCTTCCTGAACCGCACGCGCTCGCCGATGTTGAGCCCGTGTTCTGGTGTCTCACTCATCAGGCATTGCCTCCTGGACGGTCGTCTCCAGGCTGTGGTCGGGTTCGTCATGCACCTCGATCACCACGGAGCCCGTGGCCTTGATCAGCCGGTACAGCTGGGCACGGGTGGTGGCCTTGGACGACAGATCATCGAGACTGGTGACGACAACGCCGTGCGTGTCGGGAAACGCCAGTACATCCAGCAGACCAATGAGGCCAGGCCGCACGGTGGTTTCATCCGGTATGTCGCGGTCAGTGAAGATGACTTCCAACCGAAGGTGTTGCTGGATGCAGAAGAGCGCGATTTCCTTGTGCTGCTTGGCAATCACGCGGTCGTTGGATTTTCTGGCCAGCACGTAGCCGTACACGACCGGACGGTCGCCCTGGGGCAAGCGCTTGGGCCTAGACGTTGGCATCACGGCGGTTGACCTTCCTCATACGCCGCAATGCGAACGCGGCCCCATCGACATGGGTCACCGCTTCCATCAGGGCGTCCAAAGGAGACGTGACTTCGTGACCAAGGTGGGCGCGCCGCGCTCACCTGGTTCCGGCAAGCCAAGAAGGTCGTGCACGACTTCTTGAAGATCAGCGCCCGACTTCTTCCAGACGCAGCCTCCGCCGTAGTCGTCGGCCAGCAGCCGGACGCCGCTCACGTTGGTGTCGTCAAAGATGAAGAGCGCATCGGTGTATTGCTTGCGGCTGTGGCTGGCAGCGATGCCGGACAAACGGTGCGCCTCGTCCTCGATGACGTGGAACGTCCATCCAGCTCGTCTGACCGACACCAGGGCTTGTAGCTGCGGGTAACGCCGTACCGCGTCGTCCTCCGTGATCAGCTCGTCCATTAGCCCAGCACCTCGCTTCGGGCAAACAAGTCCACGAGTCGGTTACGGATGATCGCGGCGGACTGCTCGGGCGGACGGCTTGTGCAGTCCACCTTGAACACCTCGAACCCCGCGCCATGCAGGGAGTCGGTGGCGTGCCGGTAGAACTCCACCTCGGTGTAACTGCTGCCCGCCGTGTGCTGGAAGCGGTTGTGTGGGTCGCGTTCGCTGAGGCGGCTTGCGATTACTTCAGGGTTAGCCTCAAGGATGACTGCGAGGTCGGGGCGTTTGGCTTCGGCGTTGAGATGCCATAGGAACTCCAGGGCTACGCCGTCGAATCGCTGGATCACCAGGCCAGAGGCGATGTAGCGATCGGAAATGACTGTGTGGCCGTCCTGCAGGAGCGGCAGGACTTCGTGCTCAACGTGGTGGTACCTGTCGGCGGCGTACAAGCAGGCAAGCGCATGACCGGTAACCGTCTCGGTCAACTCCGAGGCCAGCTTCCCGATTGGCCCGCCGGATGGCTCCGCAGTCAGGTGGACGTGTTCGCCCTCGGCCAGGAGCATCTGGGCGAGGTGGCGAACGATCGTGGTTTTCCCTGCACCGCTTGGGCCATCAACGGTGACGAACAGGCCGCGCCCGCAGTCAGAAGAGAGCTGGCTCTTCATCGGAACCACCCCCTGCCGGTTGAGCCCGTAGCTCTTCGAGGCTTCGCCGGCCTGCCAGAAGAACGAAGAGCCTTGCCGTCACGATCGCGTCGTACTTGGCGCGGTGCGGCTTCTCCTCGCTGTCGAGGCCGCTTGCGAGCTCGTACTTCTCGACGAGCGCGCTGAGCTTGTAGGACGGGAGACCAGGTAGCAGACGCCTGGCGAGCTTGAGCGTGTCGAATACTTCCGGGCATTCCCAGTCACCGAGCTTGCGCTGGATGACCCCCACATCCACGTGCGCGTTGTGGCCGATGAGCGCGGAAGCATCCAACGCCTTCAGCACATCCGCTTCCACGTAGGCGAACAGTGGCGCCGACAGCACGTCGTCGTTGCCGATGCCGTGAATCCTTCGAGCGAACCCGGTGATGGGCTGATCCGGCTTCACCAACCACGTCCGCGGCTCGCCGATGATGCCGTCCACGATCGGTATGGCGGCCAGCTCTACGAGGTCGGGAGGCTGTTGGCCGTTGCCCTCCACATCGACAACGACGTAGTTCAAAGAAGTCCAGTGCGTCATGCCGACGCTCCTTCCCATCCGATTTCTGCGCGGCCATGCCGCTTCTCGCGGTGTGGGTGCTGTTCGTCGTGCATCTGGAAGCCAAGGGAGTGCTGAAGGAAGTAGCGAGGCTGCTCGGTCTCCAGACCGCTGATGATGGCGGCCCGGTTGCTGATGTCTACGACCTGGAGGTTGGCCGCTTCGGGCAACACGCTGGCGACTCGGCGCATCTCCTCGGCGGAAGGCACCCGGTGAGCGCTCTGACAGAGTTCGAGCTGGCTCAGCGGGCAGATGTCGCAGAGTTCTCGGACCCCGATGTGGCCGTTGTAGTCGGGAAGCCCATGCACATATGAGACGGCGCAGGATGTCTTGCGGAACAAGGCCGAGGAGTTCGAGAAGACGTCGAGCACGCGGGCTTCGAGCTCCTCGGGCACAATCTTCCGCCGCGCCGTTGCTTTGAAGGGCTCGGGGAGGTTGTGCGCCTTGTAGTACTCGGCGATCTCTTCGCGGTAGAAGAGACCGGTGAACACCGTAGCGTCGGCGTACTTGCTCAGCTCATGGGCGGTGGCCAGGTGCTCGTCGGTGTCGTTGAGTCCAGGAACCAACGGACGCCAGTAGAAGATCGTGCGGTACTTGCGGGTGCTCGGCGCGCTCATGAGCTTCATCGAGTCGGCCGCCACGTGGGACGGGTAGGGCTCGATGTCCCTGTTGTCGATGCCGGAGTAGGTGAAGAGCAGCGTCACCTTGAGGTGGCGGAGCTGGTTGAGCCGCTCGATGTCGTGCTCATTGAGCTGGTGCCTGGTGATCACCAGTACCTGGTTCGTGAGCTGGCGTTCATCCAAGTTTTCGAGTACCGCGAACGTGTGCGGGCGCACCTTCGGCAGGAAGGGCTCGGTAGCGCGGTTGAAGAGCTGAATCGGCGTGCGATGCGGGCGGAAGTAGCGGTGGTTCACCAGCTCCTCGACGGCCTGCGCGTCGGTCATCAAGGCTCGGGGAGTTTCCTCGTCTGACAGGCCATAAGTAGTCTTGATGCAGTAGGCACAGCGGAGTGGACAGCCTTGAATGTGGTTCAGGCTGAGACCGCTCTTGCGGTACTCCACAACCTCTTGGGCACGGGCCGAAAGGCGAGCGATCTCGTCCCTGCTGAGCAGGGGCACAGGCGTGATCACGCGGCATTCTCCAAGGTCAGCGGGGTGCGATGCCTCGGAGCGTAAGCAGTCCGCTACACCCAGGAATAGCAAGTTGCTCGTAGTTGCTCGCAACCCTGAAATTGGTGCGGCGCGGAAGCAACTCGGCGCTACTCCTCCTCGGGGAGCTGCTGCACCAGATCGTTGATCACGCGGGTGATGATTGCGGTGGCAGACCGGCCGTAGCTTGCGACAGCCGCCAGCTCGCTGAAGACGTTGCTGTAGAGGTCGAGTTCCTGGGGCTGGGCAAGGTTGAAGGCTGCCGAGTACGTCTCAACCAGCACCTTGTCGTCGTCGTAGATCCAGAAGCCGTGCCAGGGCGACGCGGTGTACTGGGTCTCGAAGCCGATGATCCCGAGCTTGACGTTGGGAAGCGCCGACAGTGAAACGAGCCTGTCGAGCTGGCCGAGCATGACGGGTATCGAACACAGGCGGAAGCGGAGCGCGGCCTCGGTCAGAACGAAGTGGAAGCGCTTGTCTGGCCGATAGAAGATGTCCTGCCGCTTCATCCGGCCCTCGACGGCCGCGTTGATGTCGTTGGGCAGCTTGAGGATGCGGATGCCCTCGGCGAAGCGCGTACGGGCGTACTCGGATGTCTGGAGAAGGCCGGGGATCACCGTGGACTCGAACACCCGGAAGAGCCGCGTCTTCTGGTCGAGCTCCGCCAGCGAGTTCTGCCTTGGTCGGACGCCGCCTCGAAGGATGCGTTGCCACTCGGCATGTTGAATCTCAAGCGTCTGAAGGGATGCGAGCAGCGCGGGCTTCTGATCTTCGCTGCCGGTTGCCCTCGTCCAAGCCTCGATGTCGGCGACGGTAGGCGTTTGCTTGCCGTTCTCGATCTTGGAGACCTTTGAAGTCTGCCATGACAGAGGCTCCGCGAGCTGCTTGCCGGTTAGTCCGGCTTGTTCGCGCAGCTCGCGGAGTCGTTTGCCAAGTGCCATCCGTGCCTCGTGAACGTTTGAGACATTAGAGGCCTTGTTCTGTGGCAAAGTCGTCCCGCCGTATCGCGTGATGCCAGGCAGCATCACGCCAGTAGTTGTGTCGAACTATCTCGGCTGGATCCTGGATGACCTCGCCACCAAGGAAGGCCATCTGATCATCGAAGTGCATCCGGACCAACTTGCGCGAGTCGAACAGCCAGTAGTCGTGCTTTGGTAGGCCGCCGGCCAGGTCGCGTGGAAGATAGCGGATGTCTTCACCTGCACCGCCGGTGAACTGCGAGCACCACACCCCGAAGCGGCTGTAGTCCGTGAGCGGCATCGTGACGATACGCACGCGGCTAAAACGTCGACCTTCCGCGGTGGCCTCTCCGAGCATCGTCAACCAACTCTGCATCCAGGGCCGGTCATCCGGTTCGCCAGCCAGGAACTTACGCAGCGACTCATTCTCGTACGAGGCGTCGTACTGGTCGAATACCTCCAGGCGGAAGGCTGTGTGCTCGAAGGTGTGGAAGAGGTCCCTGAACTCCGGACCCGGCTTGATCAGCTCGGTCAGGACTGCCCCTCCTGCTGCGCGTAGCGGAGGGCGTACATCTTCAAGACGTCCTCGGGGATCTCGATCAAGGTCTCATGGTCAGGGACCGGGCCGATGTCAGCCAGTACCTGCGGATCGGTCACCTTCCAGCCTTGAGCGATGTAGGTGACGCGGTCTTCCCGGTCGGTAGCGAAGAGCGTCGGCGAGTTGTCGATCTGCGATTCGGGGTCTTTGCCGAGGAAGCGGGCACGCATTGGGTCTCCTGTTCGAGCAACTTGCTGGATGTTGCTCCATCAGCGTCCCGGATGCCGTCGAGGGCGTCAAGGTGTGCGTCTGCCGGACTGAGAGAAGTTTGCGCAGGTAGAACCAGGTGTTCAAGGCGCGCCGCAGGGAATGGGTGATTGATCCGGTCTACGTGTCCGGCCGGCATCCGCTCGTGTCGCGGCCTTGGTGTCGCGCTTCTACGTCCGAGATCGGGCGAGGCTTCTGGCAGGTCGATGACCGCCATGAACGGTCTGACATGTGTGTTGGCCGCGGCGGCTAAAAGATCGCAACGTCCTCGGGACGCGGCTCGAGACGTTGCGATCGCCTGTTAGCTGGCTTCTTCGTCGAGAGCGTCAGTTGGCGCTTCGGCCTGTTCGCCGCTGTCTGGTCCTTCGTCGGCGAGTACGGGCGGTAGATACTTGGCGTGAGTCGTCCTCAAATACTCCAGCCCGCTGTCATGGCTGACTTGGTAGTTAAGGCTCTTCTCGACGAACTTCAAGCGGTGCTTGGCGGCGTTGATCACCTCGGCCCAGGTCCTGACCTGAATCGTGTAGCTCGTTGAGCGCTGGATGTACCCATATGGCAATCCGACCTGGTCACGCCTGGACTCGGCGTACTCGTCGATGGTGTTGCCGATGACCCAGAAGTCCCAGGTGACGTTCGGCTGCTGAAACCGCTCGTCTCTTGCAACGGCTAGGGCGTACTCCTCGATCTGGCCGACTTCCGCCTTGCCAATCGTCACCTTGGGGCGCTTGAGTTCGATCACGAGCATCTCGACGCGATCCTGCGCAATCTGGCTCTTCCTCGACAGGACGAGGTCAGGGATTGGATTGGTGCCGTCATGCCTCAGGACTGGCCCGTTGTCGGCCAGCTCCACGTCCTCTCCCAGCAACTCCAAGTACTTACGCAGCACCTTCGTGAGGGCTTCATCGTCACCGGTCAACGCGTACTCTTCGCCGAAGAGCCAGGTCTCGTTGGCGAGAATCCTGTGTAGCTGGCGACGCTCCAAGGTTTGCTTCCGAGGCTCCTCGTCGAACAGCACGGCGTCGAGCCCCACAAGGAAGTCCAAGCGGTCAGCGACTTTCTTGGACGTGTTGATGACCGAGGACAACGTCGTGCGCTCAAGGAGCTTGCTGAGTTCCGCGATGCGGTCCTGCGGCAACTCCAAGACGCTCTTGAGGACATTGTGGAGGTGGCCAGGGTTGGTCTCCACCGCTTCCCGGAGCAGACGCAGAGAGAGCCTCTTCGCCTGCTTGTCACCAGCGTTGACTGCAGGGGCTGCGGCGTAAGCGACGACGTCGAATACTTGGCGCTCTGCGGTTTGGAGCTGGGTCTGCGTCGTGGTCGGCGTGGCGTAGGGGTACACGCCTTCTGCGATCCAGTCGCGGATGATGGCGCGCTGACGTTCGATGGCGCGCAAGCGGAAGTGCTCGCGCATCTTGTCGCGGGCGGCTTCGATGATGGACGTCATCGGCTCAGCACCCAGGTCTGCCAGAAGTACGTCATGTCCGGCGAAGCCGGACCACTTCAAGTAGGCCGTGAACTCGCTGCCAGGGGCTTGGATGCCTACCTTGGTCTCGCCGTTCGCCATGCCGTCCGAGTTACACAGGTAGAGCGTCCGCTCTACCTGCCGGTTCCACTCGATGATCACGAGCTTCGGAGTGCCCTCGATCTCGTGGCTTTCCTTGACCTTGGTCAGGTCGAGCTCGTACTCCTGCCGGTTCTCCTGCATGGACGACGGGTCGAGCTTGTCGCCGCGGAACGTGATCTGAACCTGCGGATAGGACTCGAGGTACATCGCGAACGTCGTCGCGAGACTGTCCTTTGTGGTCTCGCGGTCCAGCCACCGGGCTGTTGATTCCGGCAGACCTTCGACGGTGACTTGAGTACCGGAGCGCGAGGTCACAGGAATCGGTGGTGAGATGTCGAAGTCGCGCAGACTGCTCCGGGACCCGACGATCTGGATCTCCTGACGACTGCCTTCCTCGCCAGCGACGGTCACCCACTTGACGCGTTCGCCCAGCCCGAACGCCGCGAACCGGCCTTGCCCCTGCTCCCCGTGGAGGCGTCGCTGCTCGCCGCGAGAGACCTTGTCTTCCTTCTTCCACGAACCGCCGAGGGCCTCGAAGCCCTTGTTGGCGTCGTCCTCATCCATGCCGTGGCCATCGTCGGTCACGATGATCTCGTCGGCAGCCCCGAGCGGGGTAAGTCCAACGGCCACGTCGACCTTCCTGGCGTCGGCGTCGAGCGCATTCCAAATGAGCTCGGCCAAGCCAGTGCTCGGCCCTCGTACGAGCCGGGCAAGGTGGTCGTTCTTCAGTGCGACGGTGATCCTCGCCATTTTTGCATCCAAGCACAGAGCGTCGTGAGTTTCTGGCAGCTACAGCCATCCAGACCAGCAAGTTCCGCTTGGTCCGACGCACATGGCTTCCGGTGCTTGGGCGACGAACCCGTCACTCGATCGGGCGGTCTCTAGCGTGCAGTTGTACGAAGCCGCCATCCCAGGCGTCCGTGTCCATGAGCGCTCAGCTGCATGAGGCGCTCGGCTCAGCCCGCAAGCCCGTGAGATGGAGCAGCAGTGTCGGACGGCAGTACATCGCCAGAACCTCCAAGAGACCCGAGAGACCGGCTTGCTGCCCTTCTTCGGTCGCTCCTGCCAATCGTCTCGCTCGTCGCAGACTGTCTCGCTCCAGTAACCCTGTGGCTTCAAGGTGCAGGGATGAACGACTTCTCGGTGGCTGCAACTGGGTTTGGCGGGGTGGGCTTCCTTATTGCTCTGACGTACCTCGTCGCAACGCGAGGCCGCCGCGAGTGGCAGACGATCTTGGCCACCGTCGCACTCGTAGTGGGTCTTCAGCTGGCACTCATTGGGGTCTTCGACCTGAGGATTTCTCTTGGATCGTCGTCCTCGACCACTACGACGGCTACGAGCGCTTCTTCAGGCAGCGCAACGACTGCAGCTCCGGTCACTACCACGGCGCAGCCCTTGTCGGGTGTCATAACCAAGCCGACGCCCAACGACAAGGTTGATCGATGTATCAAGGTGCGCGGCAGTGGGGTTGCACCGGAGGGTTACACGCGGCGCTTTGGGGCTGCACCAGTTCATGAGCAGGACTCCAACTACTACTTGCCGCGGGATCAACGTGGCGACGGGTCGGCGTGGCCCGTGTACGTCGGCGCTCTGGGCGACTACAACCAAGACTTCGATGTTGTGGCGTATGACGTGCCAAACGGCGTTCTGTCGAGGTACAGCGCAGACAATGTCCGTTCGCTGCCCTACAGCCTGGCCAAGTTGACTGAAGACGGGATCAAAATCGTGGACAAGGTACGCGTTAGCCGGAAGGACGCGGCGAACACGTCGAACGACGCCTGCGCTAAAGAGCCGAATTAACGCTGAGCAGTGCAGGGGAACTTTGACGAGGGGCGATCGGCTGCTGTTGATCACACCTTGTTTCTGGAAGATGCGGGCCTCAGGCAGGCAGAAGCAGCGGAGCCCACTGCTTCCCCAGGCTTCCGAACACGCCCGTTCGCCACGCTCGCATGATCAGCTCCCGCCAACCAACGATCGAGTTGACGATGAGCTGGTTGAGCTCCGCCCGCGCAGCTTGCGACTGGTCGACGGACGCCAACTGCATTAGCAAGTGAGGATGGAGTTTGAGCAGTCCGTGGTGCAGGGCTTCCCACAGCTGCCTTGGGGAATCGCCTGGCTGTGGAGTGTCGGCCAGATGGTCCAGGTTGTAGAACCTGCCCCTGATGGCATAGGTGCCGAGCACTTCCAACACCCTGTCGATGTGCGGATCGTTGTCCACCTTGTCGACTAGCTCGCCGATGTAGCCGGGAACTGTGCTGCGGGTGGGCGCGTTCTGAATGATGAGGCCTCGCACGTGATTGTGCAGCTGAACGATGTCGTGGCCGATGCCTGTCATCACAGCCTTCGACGGCCAGCTCCCCGATGTATCCAACGCGTGCAGGCCAGTGCTGAGTTTGAGCAGCTTCTCCGTGCCGCCCGCCAGGCAGACGAACACGGTGTCGGCGTCGCGGGACGCGAAGGCATAGGACTTGAGCGCCGTCAGCCCGTGCCGCAGGAGCGACGCGGCGGCGTCCACCTCGTCGCTGAGCGCGATCACCTTGTCGATGGGCATCGAGGTGTTGGTCACGGCCATCAGAGTGCGCCGCCGGCTCCCGGATTGGCGAACGGAATACCTGTGAGCCGCGGCGCGAGGGTGAACGGGGCCGTCAACGACTCGGCCGGCAGAGGGGTGTAACGGGCGCGACCTACCGCTCGATATGTACGGAGACTGGGAGCGTGCGGACCCGCCCTTACTGCCACACGGTGGCAATTGATGCGAGGTCTTGTCGGACTACGCCGACAAAGGTGGGATCTTCCGCTCAATGGAGTGCTCTGGGTGAACTGAACGTCCTAGGTTCACCGGCTCCGAGATCAAGTTCTCTTGGTCATGCTGCAGGTCGGAAGTAGTTTATGACCGGATTTCATGTTTGACGGCCCATTGTTGGGTTTATTTCCTATACCGGGAAGTTCCGGTGTGGGATCGGTTCCACATTTGACCGGCGCGTCAACTTAAGGGGTGGTTACGAACCTGTTAAGGGTTCGTGATTAACTCCGGCTCGGCGGTGCGCAGAGGGCGCTCCGCTTACAACTGAATGTGCTCGCTCGTGATGACCGGTTCAACCGGCCTCACGGTCAGGACGAACCGTTCTGCGGGAGAGCCTCCATCGCTGCGAGGAGGTGATCATGAGCAGCACCCCCGGTTCAGACGGCGGCAACACGCTGGAGCCCGAGGACAAGCAGGCGAGGCCGACGGCCGAGCCTGTGAAGCCTCAAGACGGCACGCCCGAAGAGCAGGACACCCAGAAGAAGGCGCGATGGCGCAAGTTGGCCAAAGCGGCCCTCTCCTGGGCGTTCCGAACCGCAGTCACCTGGTTGATTTCTGAGGTCTGGCCAGGCGACAACTAGTTCAACCGCAAGCGCAGAGGCGGAGGTGAGACCAAGCCGGGTGGTGGGGTTCCAGCCCCACTGCCCGGCGCCACGTCCCGAGATCACATCGGGACAGTCTTACTAGCCGCTGCACACCCGGTCATAGGTCAGAGTAACGCGGTCATCCCACGCGCGATGCTGAAAAATTCACATATGGCCTGGTCGGGTGCCCACATGATGGAGCCATCAGTGACCAACGTCCTTGATCGAGAGCTGGCAGACGCCCCAGAGGAGCTGTCTGCCGCCCGCACACAGGCAGCTGGTCCTCCTGAATCGACTCTTGAGGACTACAGCGCCATCTTCGTCAGCCCTGGATCGCGCTGGCGGGCGGATCAGCTCCTCCTTGACCACGTGAAGGAAGAGAGCCTTGGCGGCCCGCGCTTTGAAGCGCTTCTCAATGAACTGATTGCCTACGCCCTGCCCGTCATGGAGTCGTTCATCAGGTCTGGGCGAATCTTCATGGAGACAGCCAGGCACGGCCGACCGGTTGCCAAGCCTGACTGGTTCACGCCTGATGATGCCGAGGACCTCGTCGCTGAGACGGTGGTCGAGGGCATCAGGCTCTTTCGTGATCAGCTGGAGCAAGGTGCCTGGAACCCCAGCGAGAAGACGTCTCTATCGACTTACATGGTCGGTGCTTGCGTTCGTAGCTTCCCAAACGTATTTCGGCGGTTCGAGCGTTCCCATGCAAAGTGGCTCACACACAACCTAGCCGCAGGCGTTGTGGACTATGAGTTCTTCCATGCTGAAACGACTCGCTCTGCGGAAGATACAGTGCTCGCAAGGCAGTCGATCTGCTCTGCTATCGCTGACCTGAGCTGCTCAAAGCAGAAGTTGGTCTTTTTAGTGGCGCATGAGATGCCGCAGGATGAGATTGCCAAGGAGCTAGGCATTTCGACCAGGGCGGTAGAGGGTCGTGTGCGTCGCGCGCGGGAGGAGCTACGTGAGCTCCTTGCTAGCAAGTCCCGACGTTGGTCGGTGGTATCGGCCCGCGAGTACGACACCTGCCCAGCAAGCCGATACTGGGTCGACGCGTGTTCAGATAAATAGGGGTCGCCAATCTTCTATTCGATGGAGGACTGGTCGCGAGATGTCTAACCTGTCGCCACGGCGAAGACCGCCGCTTCCGCAAGTAGTGCTGCATCGCAGGCAAGTCAGACGCATGGTTGCTGCTCGTGTCGGCAAGCGATCGCGAACCAGTTCGGTGCTCGTTAAGTTGAATTCATTTGCGACTTGGGACGGCTGGACCAAGCTTGGCGTGCTCGTTGCTGTGGTGGGACTCCTCTTCACGCAACAGTCAGTCGGGGTGTCTCAGAAGCAGTTTGACTTAGCTGAACAGGCGCAGATCAATGACCGCTTCAGTAAGGCTGCTGAACAACTCGCATCCAAAGAGGCTTTAATGCGAGTTGCCGCCATTCAATCGCTTCAAGGTGTGGCTACACGGTGGCCGGAGCAGAAAGGTGCTGTCAACAGCATCCTCTCCAACTTCGTGCTTGGTGGATTACCTGCTGGATCGGATTGTGCGGAGATCGTTTCCCCTGACGCCCTGCAGGCGCTCGATGTGATCAATCTCGGGCGAGGAGACGCTCTCTGGGGGTTTCCCGCCACCACTTTATCGCCAGGCTACATCGTGGTATATGGAGATCATAAGCGTAAGGCCCAGATGGTCCCGGTTGTTATTAACGTCGCGGTTATGGCGGCCTATCGGCAACGTGCGGCAGCGACAGTGGATGTGGGTTTCAATCCCATTTCCTATAGTGTCTGCCAGTTCTATTAGGTTCGCCAGGTATCGGTGCGGTGCTATGAAATTTGTTATCTGGTCGTTGAGAGTCTAATCGCCGGACATGTGGGAGGTACAGTGATTGGCGGTAGAGAGATCGGCATCGCGTATTTGGATGCTGCTAGCAGGGAACTTGGTTCGCAAGGTGGTTTTGAGAGTATTCAGCTGGCTCGCACCACCGCCCAGGTAGGGCTCCGGGCTGGAACGTACGCCACGTCAGTGAAGGTCGTCATCTACCGAGGCCGGACTCTTGCTGAAGGCGAAGTGCTTGAAGAGGTAGCTCTCAGCCGTTGACCGCGGGCGTGGCTGACCCTGCCTTAATCGCTTGTCTATGCGCGCTCAAGGTTGAACGATCCAACGCAACGCGCCGGCCGTCGGCTTGGTCGCCACCTTCCACAACCTCTGAGAGAGCCAGATGAACGCCAGGGATGATGCAGCGTGGCTCAGGTTTGACGATCTCCGTCACTACGCCGAGCACAAGCTGGGTGCAGAAGACTGGCTCACCCTGTACTCGTTCAAGGACGACACCGACGACAGCAGAGAAACGATCTTCTGCGCGCTGGTGAGTCCTGATCATCTCGACGAGTCGTTGTCAGACACCAACTGGGATCTCACGCCCGGTGACGGTGGCCCTCACCTCGAGGGACCCGGGGAGGACTCGTACCGTTACGTGCGCATCGGCGAAGAGCCGGTCGAGCCATTCGTGCTCTGTCGCCATTTCCCAGGTCCGAGGCCGTCTTACTGCGAGCTCTCAGAGGAGTTCCGGCTTTTTCTCGGCTTGTACGAGGACAAGAAGACTGGCGAGTACTTCCAGTACAACGAGGCCGGAGATGAAGTCGTCGTCGCACGGATCACCGCGGACACCGTGCAGGTCCGGCTCCGCTACCTCAAGGAGTACCTGACCGTCCGCGACATGTGCCTGGTGATCTTCTTCGAGTACGCCAGGTTCTCGCCGTCCACTCTGGAAGACCTCGGCTTGTCGGCTGAGACGCGCTGGACCAAGCGGACAGACAACGTGGCATACCGGGGCCTCGTCGAAGAGTGGGACAAGATCGCCTCGCATCAGGCGTCCAACTCCTGCGGTCTGCTGCGCGGGAAGAAAGTAGTCCGAGGCAACCCAGGCTTCCGTGATCCCTTCCAGCGCAAGCGCAAGTATGAGCAGTTCATCTACGGCGTCGACGCGGACGGCGAGGACCTGCTCTTCACGTGCGACAAGGCGCAGCTGTCCAACAACTTCGGCATGAACCCAGGCGCGCCGAACTACCTGACCCCTGTCTTTTTTCAGCGGGAGGTGCTGGGCAAGTACTACAGGTCACCTGACCGCTACGAGGTCACTGACAGCCGCGTTTCGTGTGGTGGCTCGTGGAGCGCGCGGATCGACAACAACCACCACGAGTACGTGACCGCCTTCCTTGGCGACTTGGGCGATCTGCCGCACAAGGAGCAGCTGTACTGGAAGAGCTTCAACATCCCGCCCGAGGGGACGATCAGCCAGACAGCCTTCGAGCGCAGCTTCCTAGCCCTGTGGGTTGAGCCGAGCGAGCCAGACCTCTTCTTCCGCTCGCGCTACGTCATGTTTAGGCGCGACTGGCACGAGAAGTTCGGGTGGGACCTGTTTCGCTCGTTGAGCGCCCCAGACGCGCACCACTTGAGCACCCTGCACATTCCGAGGGATGGCAACGAAGCCGAGTTCGACGGCGTCGTCCTCTCGCTGACCAAGCTCCTGATCGAGTCCTTGAACGGCAAGGAGTTCGACAAGACCTTGGCGAAGGTCGAGAAGGAGGGGAGCATCGCGAGGTTTGAGCGCTACCTCGCGAGCCAGAACTTCCATCCTGCGGACACCAGGCTCAGTCTGTACCGCAACCTGCAAGAGCTCCGTAACGGCGCTGCGCACGTCAAGGGGAGCAACTACGCCAAGCCCGCCAAGTTCTTCGGCCTGGAGGAGAAGGGCCACGCAAAGGCGTTCGCGGACATCCTGAAGATGGCCACGGACTTCCTCTACGAGCTTGCAGATCACTTCGGACTCAACTGGGAAGACCCGGAGGAGCATCAAGGGCTGCTGAACAAGCTGCGGTAGATGCCGGTCGACGTGCGCGACGGCATCGACTAGAAGCACGGTCCCCTGTTGAGGCCGGGCTTCCTGCTTGTCCATGACGCTTTGAACGGCCTGACCTGTGTGCTGGCCGGCGAGCCGAAGGAACACAACATCCTCGTCAACGCGCCTCGCCAGGTGTAGCCAAAACCCGCATGTCGTACAGCAAGGACGCCCGGACCCCGGAAGACGCCGCCGCCTCCATGTTGTGGCTGACCACACTGCCCGACGATGGACCAACAGGCGGGCTGTTCCACGTGACAAACGGCTTCCTTGGTAGTCGCATGATTGAATGTGAATATACTTACGCTTCGTACATGCTTGCTTACAGGACCAGAAGGTTCACTTCTTGGCATGAGCCTGTCGGGTGATCTCTTTGTATATTTTTCCTAACGCTGTCACCCTATAGGGTGCACCAACGTCACGTTAGGGAGTTTTTTGGGGTTGGCTTGTCCAAGTTGGACGGTCGTTGCTAGTGTCCGCACTTTGATGTAGGTGGCGACGACATCTAGCCCCCGAGATGTCACTTGCCTTCGTCGTGCATCATCGGCGGCTATCACTTGGTGTTTGTCCGTTGTCTCCTGGTGAAGCTGGTTGGCCGTCGCGGACGCTTGGCGTGGACCTGTGATGCGGAGAATCAGTTGGCAGCAATACCGGGCGATTTGGGTCAGCAACTCAGCAAGTGCACTCGCCACGGGGCGGGGGCGTTCACTTTGTACACGCGAACACCAGAGGTTGTGCGGGCGCTGTGTCCAGATAGTGAATGCCCTGACGAGAACCTTCAGGAGTGTGCAGAGCGGCTAGAAGCCGAGCTTAGAGTTGTGATTCCTATGCTGGGTTATCCGGTCGCAGGGCTAGTGTTGGACGCCTTAAAGCTCAACCCTGAAACGGCCCACTTGCCTGCGTATGAAAGGTGGGTGGAAGCTGGGGAAGGTATTTTCGGCGTCCAGCGAAGCAGGGTATATGACCGCTGCGGCGAAGTGCTCGAATATCTGGGCTATGCCATAGGTCGACACCGCAGAGGGTTGGATATCCAGCCTTGGGTCAATCCGACGAAGCGGTCGGAGGGTCGTCGCTGACGACCTTTAGCTTTGCTCGGCCGTCGCGGATCAGGGCGCGCTCGTAGGCGACATCGTATTCCCGCAAGATGGGGGCCGCATCTTCTTCGGAGATGTGGCCCTCTTGTATCGCACGTTCTACCGACCACCACGCCCGGCCACGAACGCTGTGGTCGAGATCGTTGAACGTGCGAATGAACAGCGCCATGCCGACTTCTTGATCGGCTTGGTAGAGGCTGGTGGCGTTAAAGGCGGCGGCTTTCCGGATGACCGGATCCTCATCTACCGCCATGGTGCTAAACAACTCAATGGCGAAATCAAGATCAACACTTGGCAGCTGGTGCATGATGTCGCCGAACGCGTCCAGCTCGCGATCTTCGCTGCGTTCGACGAAGTTTGTTGCCAGGGGGTATATGCGTGGTCGGTATTTTCGGCGCCACTCAATAACCTCCTCAACCGATGTCCAGGGGTGAGTTCGCGCTTTCCAGTTCTCGTGGTTGAGCTCAGTTCCATAATAGCCTTCTTCCATATTGCAGTAGCAGTTGTAACACGAACCTAAGATTTTGCCAAGACAAGCTCAGGACATCTGCTGGACAAGCTGTGGACTAGAACGGGATGAACTTTTCTTGGGGTCGTGCTGGACTTGGTAAGCCAGCGTTGCGTCTTTGAAGGCGTGACTCACTCCGCACAGAAAAGCTCTCCTACCGATGCGCAATGAAATACAAGTCCCATACGCAAGCCTCGCCTGCGGCCCAGGTGGTCGCGCGTTCCTTGCTAACAACCTGGCCGTCTACCGCGAGGGTGCCATCGCTCGTGGTCAGCTCGAAGTGATTACCGACTTCACCTGGGTAGCGATGGATCGCGTGGTGAAGCTGGAGAGCAGGCGGCGCGACCTCATCGGCGATGACCAGCTGTTCATCGCGGCAACCTCCCCGCTGATGTCACGGTGGCTGGCGAAGACGCACGAAATCCAGGCTGGACTGTTCCAGGCTCAGAACGGCAACCCGTACGGCGGCCAGTGGTGATCGTCCTGTCTTTAGGCCTTGGCGTGCTGCTCCTGGTGGTGTTGTTCGTGCCCAACCCCGCCACCGGCCGCCCGTTGGTTCCACTGACCAAGAAGGCTCGCGCCGTTCACAAGCTGCACCGCGAATACAAGAAGACCTTGCGGCAGATGCGCCAGGTGGTGGGCGAGTGAATCGCAACCAACGCGTCGTGTACGTCGCCCACCTTACGTGCAAGGTTGTTTGGTACGCCGTAGGCGTCATGTGGCAGCTCACTCGGCGAGGGTGGCGCTTGTTCTTGCGCTGGGCTGCGTACGGCCGTTCCAACATCTTCATGCGCTGACCGTGGCTCCGTAAAACCTCTTTTCAAGCGGCCTCCGCCGGCACGACCGGTGGAGGCCGCCTTCTTTGGCTGCCCTGCAGGCGGCTTGAACCTGGAGTTCTCCCGTGTACGAACCCCAACCCCCACGGCCACCTGTTGGCCCGATGCTGGGCTACGAGCTGTTGTTCCCCTCATCGCTCGACACCAAGCAGACCAAGAACGTCATGCGCATCTTGGCCGGACGACCCTACGGCTCGAAACCGATCGGCTTTGAGCTCTGGTCGATGGCCAAGGGATTCACCTACCGGTTGCGCGTGCCCAGGGTGGAGGCACCGGCCATCGTGCAGCAGCTGCGCGCTTTGGTGCCGGGGATCAACGTGACCCCTGAGCACCAGCCGCCAACGCACATGTGGACTGACGTTCTGGAGCTCGGCGACAGTGCGAGGGGGCGGACGCTTTCAGTTGACAGCCCCGAGGCTGTAACCGCCGCCGTCTTGGCCAGCCTCCAGGTAGAAGACGACGAAGCTCTGATGATCCAACTCGTCGTGGCTCCGCCGATGCGGCCGTTCGTTGCACCTGTCGAATCAACTCCACCGCGGACTGGCAACAAGGGCGTGAATTTCCTGCTGCACCGGTTGGCGACGAGTAAGGAGGAGATCACCGACCGCCAGACCAAGTTGAAGACCGCCAACGTCGAGGGCGTGTTGCGGGTCGCTGTTCGTGCTGCATCTCCGGAACGCGCCGGCCGCCTCTTGATGGCCGTGACTTCGGTGCTGGGCTCGCTGCGGGGTGGTAGCAGCCTTACCCCGCTGCGTCGATCACCAGAAGAACGGTTCGATCTCCTGGCGCGGTTGGTCGATGGGAGTTCGCTTAACCCAAACCCCTTGCAGCTCAACGAGGATGAGTTGGCCGCGGTTGTCGCCTGGCCGGTTGGAAGTCCGGTGGTTCCAGGGGTGCCGCAGAGCCGTTCGCGACAGCTGCCCATCCACCCGAGCGTGGCGGCAACCGGCATCGTGGTTGGGCATTCCAACGTGCCCGGCCGCGAGCGTTCAGCTGCTCTAACTGAACACGCCATGACGATGGGCATGGCGTTCTTCGGACCAATCGGCACAGGGAAGACCGTGGCTGAGGCCAACGTCTTCGCCCAGTTTGTTGCCCGTGGTGGTGGCGCGCTGCTGATCGAAACCAAGGGCGATCGCGGTGACCTCTTTCATTGGGCGCTGAACCTGATCCCCGAGCACCGCGTGAAGGACTGCATCGTCCTCGACGTGACCGACGCGGATTGGCCGGTCGGCTTCAACGTCTTGGAGCAGGGCAACCCGCAGGCGGTTGCCAGTGGGTTGGACGCCTTGTTCCAAGAGATTTACGGCCACCTCGGCGTGCGGATGCCTGCTGCGCTCTACCACGGGGTCATGACGGCGATGACCACCACCAAGGCTGAGCAGCCGTTGACCCTGGCGGACTTGCCGATTCTCTACGCACCGCGCACCGAAGGAGAACGCAGCTACGCCGCGCGACTGGTTGAGGGAACCCCTGACGAGGAAATCCGGCGCTGGTGGCAGCTTGTGGACGGCCAGTACTCCACTGTGGAGCGTCGGACAGCCTTCTTTGAACCGGTGCTGCAACGCCTGTGGCAGGTGAATGGCCGCCGAGAGCTGCGCAACGTGTTCGGGCAGAGCGTATCGAGCTTCAACCTGCGCGACGCTGTGGCGACCAACAAGATCGTGTTGGTCAACCTGGCGGGGCTCGGCAGTCAGGTGAAGAACCTCTTGGGCTCGGTGCTGGTCGATCTGTTCTGGGGTGCGATCAAGGCTCGTGCTGCGAGGCGGCCGTATGCGCTGTTCCTCGATGAGTACCAGAACCTACCGGTGTTTGCTTTGGACACCGGCGTTCAGATGCTCCGCGAGGGGCGAGCCTTCAACCTCTGTTCGGTGCTGGGGACGCATGGCCCTACCGAGCTAAACCCCAAGCTCGCTGAAACGGTCATGTTGAACAGCTTGTCCAAGTTCAGTTTTCAGACCGATTCGTCCAACGCACGCGCCATCGTGCGGGAGTTCGGCCGGTTCACTACCGAGGAAGACGTCCTCAACCTAGGTCGCCACGAAGTCGTTGCGCGGCTTATGGGTTCCGACGGTGTGAGTCCGCCAATGACGCTACGGATGTGCCCACCGCCCAATGCGTTGGGCAGCGCCCACATGGTGCGCTTGTTCTCTCGGCAGGCTTACGGACGTGAGGTTGCTGCCGTCGAAGCGGCCATCGGCGCGCGTCGAGGTGGCAACGACCAACGGCCACCGCGGCCGACTGTTGGCGAAGCGGTCTGGTGACAGATGCGCAGTGGACTACAAGACCTGGCCGGTGAGGTCGCTCGGTTGAGGGCTGAATGCAGTCTCTTCCAACGAGGGTTGGACTTCCTAGAACGCCTGAGCGATGCCCGCGAACACCTGACCGAGGCGCAGGAGGGCGAGATCACCCGAATCAACGGTGTCTACGCCTGGAGCGCCAAGGAGAACTTGGAGCGCGCGACGGAAGACCTCAAGAACTGGTGGCACGAGCTCGACGGTGCCGTACAGCAAGCCCAAACCTTCCTCGCCCGCTGACTGCGGGCCTTGAATCGAAACGGCGGTAACCCCCGATGGGGCAGAGAGTGGTCAGCTTCTCCGACTTGAGCGGTCGGCAGTTTGAACCCGGCGACCAGGCCGTGCGGTTGGTGGTGTTGGAACATCCAGACCTCGAGAACGCGCCGGCCGCCTTGGAGGCCTTCCAATCAGAGGTGACCCCGCTGCTGGATGGTGCGCTTGCGGTGGCCGTCGTCGAACTGCACAGCCTGGGCGACGATCAACCGCAGCGCGTGGTCGTCGAGGTGGAGACGTTCAACAAGCTGGCCGGCGTCGAGCCCATGCCGATCCTTCTACGGCAGGCACCCCGGGCGAAGGTCGGCCGTACCCAATCGCCTGCAGGACGTGTGGATTACACGTCACTCCAACACGCGGGCACCCCGCACCGCGGGGCGGTCACTTCTGAGGAGGCCGCGGTGGTGCGGGAACACCTTGACCAGGTGAACGCGCGCCTCGCTGCGGCCGGCTGCCGGTTGATCGACCCGACCAACCCCGAGCACGCCCGTCGGTATGGGTTCGCGTCTGACGAGGGCACCGCCCCGTGATGGATGGCCGTGTTTCTGGTGTGTCCTCGCCTGTGTCTGTCGGGGCACACCAGAAACCGCCGCCACGCTGCGAGAACGACCAGGTGTCCGGCCGGACTACAGCCCCACGAACTGAGGTTGCTCGGCTGTCGGCGCGTGACCGGACGGTGGTCGAGCTGGTGGCCGAGCTCGGGCAGCTCCCCGCGCGGCTGATCGGTGACTTTTGCTTCTACGGCCTGCGATCGGCAACGCCGCTCAAGCGCAGTTTGCATCGACTTACTCAGCACCAACTGCTGTCGCGGGTGGAGCTCCGGTTGGTCGGGGGTGCCGGTGGGGGCAGTCGGCAGTTCGTCTACCAGCTCGGCAAACAAGGCGGCCGGTTGCTGGGCATGACCAAGGAGTGCCCGCGCTTCACACGGTACGACCCGCACATGGTGATGACCGCTGAGTGCGTTGGCCTCGTGAGGCAGCTGGAGCACACCGGACAGCTTGCGCTGCTGGGGTTCAAGGGGGAGGACACGGCGTACACCGACGTTCGTGATCCCTCGACGGGGCAGCGGATCAAGCTCACGCCCGACGCTTGGTTGGACGTTGGCGTACACGAGCCGCGCCGACGCCTGGAGCTTTGGCTTGAGGTTGATCGAGGGACGGAACACAACAGCGTGCAGATCGCCGCGAAGTTGGCGCGGTATGTGCAGGCCTACCGAGCATGGGACACGAAACGACACGGCGCGGTTTTCCCGCGCATCGTGTTTGTTGCGCCCGACAGTCGGCGCGTGCGGCGTCTATGGCGTGAGCTGGGCAAAGTGCCTGCTGAGTTCAGAATACTGTTCGCGGTCGAAGAATTTGCGACTTTTCCACAGGCGGCGCTAACAGAGGTGAAATCTATTGACTAACGGAGGTAGAGGGCGCATAATAAAAGAGTAAAGAAAAGCCCCGTTTGCGGCAGGGCTTCCCGAGAGTTTGACTAGAACAAGTAGCCAAACCTCGTTGCTATTAATAGCACCTCCTGTCGCCTTTGGGCAAGGAGGTCATTTTTCAAACAGAGCATCACCCAGATCATAGCAAGCAATTTGCCCGTTCACGGCAGGGTTACAGCGTCACTTGGGTGAGTGGGGCTCCTGCTGTCATGGGCAGGAGCCTTTTTCGTGGAACAACAACAGAACAAGTCGCCTAAGGTGATCGACAACCGCGAGTTCGTCGTAACGTGGATAAACAGCCTGACTGTCGGCGCTGTTGCGAGCGCGCTAGGCATAACCAAGAAGTCAGCCTCAACTCGGGCGTCGTATTTAAGAAAGCTCGGTGTCAAGTTGCCAAAGATGCGCCCACCAGTTGCCGACAACCTTGAGGTTGCGCAGCTGAACTCGCTCATCAAGCAGCACACCAGGAGCGGCTAACGCGAAGAAGTGCCACACAGCCGCCCCGCATACTTTGTGGGGCGGCGACCATGTAGAACGGCCATCGCTTGTTTGTGGTGGATACCCGAGCAGCAGGCCGAGTCACTGGACTGCGCTAGAAACCAACTAACGGCGGTTTATCGCCAAGGAACCTATGCAATGCAAGAACTCTCATGCACCCAAGAAGACATATGGGCAATCTGCCCTCAATGGAATCGTTGGTCTGTTGACGAGAAGGGGGAGCCGGAACACATGCAAGAGCTGGGTGAACCGAGCTACCTCACAGCGGACGAGTATGTTTGTAACAGCTGCTCGCTCTACTTCACGCCTCGTGATGGATCGTCAAGAGCCCGCAGAATAGCCTGGCAAGAAGCGATTGCTCATGTTGCGGAGCAGCAAAGGGTGACAGTGAAGAAAATTGTGCACCGTCGATAGGTGGATAGTGAAGATCAAACCGAGCCCGCGGTGCGTCTGTGCTGCGGGCTTAACGTCGTTGCGCTAGCGGCGGTTGCTCGTGCCTGCAAGGTCACAGATCACGAGTAAGAACTCGTGATCTCCAGTTTGACTGGCTTGTAGCGTGTTGAATCCGTTGCGTTTGAACTGCTCAATCACATCGTCCGCCGACTGGTGGCGGTAGTGCCACAGCAAGATAGATTCGTCCTTCTGCAAGTCAACCTGCCGAGTGCCCGCTTGCAGTTCAAATTTAATCGACAGTGCGACTTTGAGTTTAGCGCGTATGAAACGCCCACGGGATCGCGGGTCGTAGCCCATATCCACCGCGTAGTAGGACTGGTCGATATTTAGAAGGTCGAACAGGTAACTATGGGTAGGCGAGAGTGCAACGGACTTGGTCTCGGGGTGAAAGTCGAACAGCGACCGGTTATCGTCGGTGTCAAGCTTGAGGTTGTACAGAAGTAAGTCGTTGCGGCCCATGCTGTGGTAGATAACCCGCAGCGCCTCATCTGGCGCAGCCAAGTTGCCGAGCGTTCCGCCTAACAGCAGTACAAGATTGATCGTATCGTCTGCTTGCTCGCCTATGTACGCGCCTGCGAGCTGGTCAGCGAATCGCTCGTGGGTGATGTCACGGATGTCTGCTTCAAAATTCACCGCGCCGTTGAACCACTCTTTGATGTTTCGCTCTGCAATCGCTAGCATATCCGCACTAATGTCGATTGCGAGATAACGACCGAGCTTCCCTTGCTCCAGAAGGCGGCTAAGCAAGTCTTTCACAGGGAAAGCATTGCCTGGACCAACGTCGATGACGTTGATGTGCTTGTACTTTGCAAGGATAGAGTCTATATAACTGCGGCTCATTGCGAGCTGTTCCACAGTGCGTGTGGGTGAACTTGGCGAGTTTTCCTCGATCAGCCGATTCTGATACCTATCCCAGCTGGCAGCGCCGTCACCGAAGTAGTTGTACTGGCGCAGGGTTTCCCCGCGAATGTCCAGGTTGGCGATGATGTCAAGTACATGATCGGGATTAAATAGCTCATAGAACTCTCGCTTTGGAGAGATGGTTTTGAGGCTCAGGCCGTTAAAGTACTTCTTGCGCTCCTGAACCATGGCCTCTATGAGCGTTCGATTCCGCGTGGTCGCCGCGATGTAGGACTTACCATTGTCCTGAATCAACGCCAACTTCAACTTGCCCTTGCTGGCGGAATCAACCCACTTGCCTACTGCGGATTGCGACACATGATAGAGCTTGGCTAGCTCATGGTTTCGATAATACTGCATATGGGTGGTACTTAAATCCACTAAGTCGTTGACACGACTTAGTGAGTGAATATATCATTTGGTTAAGCAATTGCTCAACATCGATGATTACTCGTTTCAGTTACCAAGCGTAGCATATCCCTTTGTTTTGTTCCATACTTTGCGCGCTGTGGGCACTGACACTGGTGAGGTCAAGCAAAAAGTAATCAGGGTCATATTATGGACATGAGGGCAACTTCTAGAGGGATTGATAAGAAGCGTAAGTCGGCGGTCGAGTCGTACGGCGAAGTTAAGATCGAGCCGGGCCAGTCTGGTGAGCTGCTTATTGGGTATTTCGAGCAGGGGATGCCGGAGCCGGAGTTGGACGTCTCCTGTGTGCCCGACGTAGGGGAAGACATGGGGCGGTCGTTGGATCGGCTGAACGGCGTTGGCGAGTATGAGCTGATTTATCACTTCACCAACTTTGGCGCCGTGCCCTCCGTGGTTACCGTGACTGGCCGTCCAGAAGGATGGCAACGGTGATCTTCCTGTCGCCGGTCGGTGGTTCTGACCCTAGCGAACGGTGCTGTCTGTGTAGCGACCCACTTTCATTTGCGAAGGCCACAGTTATTGCTGCGTATTCGAATGGCGACCCTGCGCTAGCGCATGAAAGCCATCGCGCTAACCACTTGAAGTGGGTTCACGCTTGGGCGAATTTCCTGCTGATGCACTTCGCCGCAGAGTTGGACAGCCCGGCAGACGAGGGTGTCAAAGCGAGCGTGGAAAACCTCTATATAGAGCACCGCCCGGCGAAGGGAGCGATAGCCCCCACAGTCGACATTGCACAGCACCTACAGACGCGCAGCTCGGCGGGCAGGGTTGTGGTTATTGCGGATAACCCATACGGCTTCCATTCGGCGCTTCGGAAGAGCTGGGTGGCCTTGCAGCGGCGTCTTGAACGGGAGCGTGCCAAGTTGTTGGGTGGGTCGCGATCAGGCTTAACCTTAGCCTTGAACAGAATGCACGCTGTCCGTTTCAGCTCCACGCCAGGTGTAGAGGGCGTTGATGTCCTGATCGTGCCCCCGACGGAACAGTTACAGGTTGTCGATGGGTGCAAGACGCTCTACATATGCTGTGGCCTCGGGCCTGAGATCTACGCGCAGATATTTGACCTGCTGCCAAAAAGCGCGGTCGTTGTTGTCAGTAGGGCAGACGGCGTGTGACGTTGAGTCATTAGCCCCGTACTCGCCGGAATCCGCCGTTTGGCCGATGAAAAAAGGACGACCCGGTTGATACACTACTTCTAGTGCGCAAGCACAAGGGTTTCGGCACCTACAAGGTTCAACTCCTGGCCCTCGTGACTCTACTGCTGCTGGTAAGTGGGCGGTACTGGATTAAGAATCACGTACAACTAAATAAGGGAGGCTCCGATGAGTGATGAACGAAGCTGGCGAGATGAAGTTCTCGCCTGGACGATTGAACTGTATGAGTTTGTGTGGAACGGAGCCTCGGGGGCAGTGGTAGTAGGTGTCTTCTTCTTGAAAACCGTCCGCGTGAGCTGACCGCGGGCGGTTTTTCTTTTGCCGGAGAGCGTCTTGGCTTCTGTCGCTTGGAATATCCGGCGCTGCCTCGAGTTGATCAAGACGTCTTGCACTTCGTATAGGTCCGGCTGATGCGGGACTTGTCGTTGGCTGTCTTGGCGGCTGCAAGGATCGTGTATGGTCTGCTGCGTAGCACCCCTTCCATCCTCTGCCTTCGTGTGGAGGTGCCGTGGCGACAGGGCACCTCTTCCCGTAGATGACTATCGCAGAGGATGGGAGGGGTGTAGGTGGAAAATCTGTTTCAGTGGGGATTGGTGTACCTCGCTGTCGGAACGATCTGCCTGACGGTCTTGCTCAAAAGGTCGGAGCCATTTGGGCGCATTAAGTGGCTGCTGCAAGCACTCTTGAGAATGCTTGGCCGCTAGACCGTAACGGGAAGCTAAGATGGTCCCCGGCTCCGACCCGGGGACCATCTTTTTTGTCTGCATCTGTCTAACGTGTTGGTGCGCCGCTTCCGCTGGGCTACTTCTCGGCTGATCGCAGTAGATCTAGTGGATCGACCTCGAGTCGAGAGGCGATCTGCTCCAGTGCAACGAGCGTGATGTTCCGCTCGCCGCGCTCTAGGCCGCCCACGTAGGTTCGGTGGTAGCCGAGCAATTCGGCAAACTTCTCTTGGCTGAGCTCGCGCTGAAGTCGGTACAGCCGCAGGTTGCGGCCGACTGTGCGCTGGAGCTCACCCGTCACCTTGATCAGGTTCGAGACTTGCTACTTGAGCGTCTACAGACTTATAAGTAGCATCGGCTCTCCAAGCTGGCCTTTTGCTGGCAGAACGATCGGTGAGGGGGTGCACATGTACGGAAGCGGCGGCAGTGGCGGCACGCGCTAGGTAGCGATGGCAAACAAGCGACGAGGTCCTGGGTGTCTGTAGCACCCAGGACCTCGTCGTCTATTCAACACCAACCAGAATTTTGGTACAATCGTACTAAATGACCGATCCGCTCGACCAGCTCTACAAGACCAAGCTCCAGCTCATCGCTGTACTTCTTGCCGCCGCCGGCATCGGGCTGATCATCTGGGGTTACTGGCTTGCTGCGGACGCTCGAGAACCAGATGTTCTCAGCGCAGCCGCGGTCAACTTTGGGTTCGCCTTCGTCACGACCGCGCTTGTCGCTTTCATCTTCGAGTACCTCGACCGAAAGTACGGCGAGCAGCAGACCAAGCAAGGGCTTCGCGAGGCCGTTCGAGCGGAAGCTCCGGCGATCCGTGAGGCAGTGCTCGACAGCCTCGCCTTCAACACGGAGGAGCTGAAAGACATTGTCTCCAAGGAGCAACTCGACCGCATCGCCGCGGGCGCTCTAGCGCTGAGGCTGGAAGACAAGCAGCTAGCGCATGAGCTGTACGCAGACCTCCGAGACCAGGTCATCACTGCGCCGGAGCGCTGGCATGACGTGAATATCAACGTCTCGCTCCGCCCGTGGGAGCACGGTTCTGTCTCCGGTACCGGCTCGATGTTCGTTGCGACCATCCGCTGGGAATACAAGACCAAGCTGTCTTCGAACATCATGCGCTTCGCCTGTGTAGCGGACGGCCAGGAGTACCGCGAGCTGCTGCGCGATCCGACTGTGACGTCGGCCTGGCACTTCGACGCCTCAGGTGGCGTCGATCCTGTGGGACGCGATGTGTTCGAGTTGCTTTCGTTCACTGTGGACGGTGCAGAACGCAAGATCCGTAGGACAACCCGGCTCGGTGCTCAGATCTACTCCGTTGGACTTGCTGCTCGGGCCGCGGATCGTGAGGTCACGGTCGCCTACACCTACCGCGTTCTGGCGCAACGAAACGGACATCTCTTGTATCTGGACCTTCCGCGTCCGGTGAAGGGACTACGGCTGCGGCTCGACTACAGCCAGGCAGAGATCAAGCGCGTGAACGTCCTGGACTACTTCGCCAGCAGTCAGGTCAGCCGTGTCGAGCAAGCGCAGGCTGTGACCGATGCCAAGGTCGTGAACATCAGCTTCGACGGTTGGACGTTGCCGCGCGCCGGAGTGGCGTTCGTGTGGGTGCTCAAGGACGAGTTGGTCGCTACCGAGCACACCGGCACTCACTAGACACCAACCTACAAACCGCCGTCCTCGGAAGTTCCTGTTAGGTCGCGACGTTTGCTGAGGGCCTTGGCCCTTGTAGCGCTGCGGTCATCCCCGCCGATGTCCGAAGCAAGCTGTAGGTGCCTGCTGGGGTTGTCGGTGGCGGCGGAAGTAGAGGTGCTCGTGACTGAGTTGGACAGCAGAAGCATGTTCTTGTCGCACAACGCTGAGGACAAGCCCTTCGTCCGACGCCTTGCGATGGACCTGAAGGCGGAAGGCGTCAAGGTCTGGTTCGATGAAGCCGAGATCAAGGCCGGGGAGTCCCTGCTCTACAAGATCCAAGACGGTATTGAAGAGATCGACTACGTCGTAGCTGTCCTCTCGCCGACTTCGATCGCCTCTAGTTGGGTGCAGACCGAGCTGGAGATGGCGATGGTGCGCCAGATTGACGAGCGGCAGGTCCGAGTCGTCCCGATCTTGTACCGGGACTGCGCCGTCCCGCTGTTCCTGAGAGGCAAGCTGTACCTCGACTTCCGTCGGGATGAGAAGTACTGGCAGGTGTTCGAGAGGCTCCTCGACGTCGCGCTTCCCGGTCGGAAGAAGTTGTTTCTCACGGGGAAAGAGGCTGCTCGACGGGTCAAGACGACACAGAGCCCGCCCGGAGGGCTGGTCGGCTTGTCCCAGCGCGGCATGAACCAGGATTACTACACGAACCAGGTGATGAGCGATCGCGATTGGGTTCACGCAGATGCGAAGTCTGGCCGAAGTCGGATGTGGGTCGCGGAGTACTACAACGAGGCTGACCGGACGTATCGCTCCTACGGCGTGTACGACGAGCGGATCACGGCCATGCCCTACCTGAACGTCAAAGGCGAGGAGCCACCTTGCATCACCAGAAGCTTTGTCGACTCTGACCGAGCGATCGCAACCGCAGTGAAGGAGGCGGTTAGTCGAAAGTTGGTACCGAACGAAGATGACTTCTTCCTGATCACGAAGCTGCGGCACTACTCGTCGACTGGGCTTGTGTGGGCTATTACTTTCATGGACGAAGCGTTGAGGGGCTACACGATCGGCGCGATGGTGGACGCGTACACCGGCGAGCTGAAGAGCTTGGAGCCTTCCTAGTCTCACGAAGTCGGAAGAGTGATCTGTGGTTGCGTAGTAGTAGAAAAGTAACCTATCGCTGCTACTCTCACTCACTAATCCCTATCTATGTGAGGTATTCGCGTGGCACAGAAAGTTCTCGTCCAGCTCAGTGATGACCTGGACGGCACGGTGGCCGATGACATCGAGACCATCAGCTTCGCGCTCGACGGTGTCGTGTACGAGATCGACCTCAAGCAGGGCAACGCGCAGAAGCTTCGCGATGGTCTTGCTGACTTCGTCGCCAGCGCCCGTAAGACCGGCGGACGCTCGAGGCGAGTTGCTGCTGGTGTGGTGCGCAAAGTCGCCGGGGAAGGCCGAACCAAGGAACAGAGCCAAGCAATCCGCCAGTGGGCGAAGGTGAACGGGTACGACCTCTCGGACCGCGGACGCATCCCGGCGAGCGTCATCGATGCGTTCGAGCTGGCTCACCGCTGAGTTCTGTTCAAAGGCCGCGCCCCGCGCTGATATGGCGTAGATCTTGAGTCCTCCCGCGGCAGCGTGTTGATGGTCGCGATCAACTGCGGCCGGCGCTGAGATGCAGCCGGTAGCGGTTGTCTGCGGTAAGTAACTCTGTAGCGCACCGCAGCGATGGTCGGTCTGCGACCAGCTGCTTGGTGACGTGGCAGTGGTTGCCAACCAACAAGGGGGCGCGGCCGCGTTGAACGGATCACCTGACGAGGAGTTGCCTGCAGAGGGCAACTCTCATGCTCGACGACTCGGCGTAGCTGCAGACGGGCTCGGGTTCGTTCTGGTGATCGTTAGCGCTTTCAGCCTTGAAGGCGTGCAAGGTGCAGTAGTGACCTTCGGGTCCCTCACCGTCGTCCTGAGTGCAGGCTTCTTGCTCCTCGCGAGAGTGAGGAGTCGATCTCAGAAGCGCGCTGCATGGGTTGCCATCCTGGTGGGCTTAGTGGTGGCTGGGCTGGCCCTGATCGTTCCCGACGGCAAAGGGGAGCAGAAGCGGACGCCAGCAGCACCAACGACTGGACTGCCCTCGCATACGTCACCCCCGAGCGCCACCAGCACAACGCCGGTAACCGCAATGACTACCAGCAGCACCAGAACCTCGTCGTCGAACCCTCCACCTAGCGGGATCGACCTGGGCGACCTCGCGCCTGTTGCAGCCGACTTCGGCTACGACAAAGAATCTGTTAGCTTGAATGGTTCCTCATATGTTCGAGCAATCCAGTTTCCAGCTACGAGCAGCGAGGAACGAACCGTCGAGTACAATCTCGGCGGTAAGTTCCGCACTCTATCTGGCCTTGCTGGGTTGGACGACGCTACGCCAAATAGCAACGCAACCGCGTATTTTCGCTTCCTTGATGACAGCGGTGGAGTTATCGCTAAGGCTGACGGATCGATAGCTCGACCTGCTCAGCTTGCAATAAAGGTTGAAGGCGTGGTGCGGCTAAGGATTGCCTACATGGTGATCGACCGCAGGCAGAACTACTACATCGAGAAGTTGCAAGTCACGCTTGCGGGTATGGAGTTGAAGTCCTATCTGCAGGGTCTGTGGTCGCGATCAACTTGTGGCTCCTGCGGGCTGTCGCTTGTAGCAGTAACTCTTTCGCTCGATGAGACGATGGTTCGTTGACTGAGTAGATTTCGGGGCCCGGGAGGAGATGTAGCCGCGATGCAGACGACAGTCGTAAAGATCGCGTCGGTGGGCGGAAGCTTCCTCGCACTTCTCCTATTGCTTGCGCTTGCGAACCTCGGCTTTAGATTCACTCTGAAAGAGTGCGTAGAGACCTCAACTCGGAGGCTGAAGGAGAAGGGGCGCGCAAGAAGTCTTGAGCAATACCGGAAGGACAATGCTGGTCGACTAGCTGGCCTGCTGCTAGCTGCATTTGGATACGGCCTGACCGCTCGGATCATCGCTGGGAGTATTGCGATACAGCCTTGGCCTGCAGGTTCCGATTCAACGAACTGGTATATCCCCGTGTACCTGGTGACGGCCGCTCTCTATCTCGACAAGGTCCTCTCGCTGAACCGAGACTATAGAGCGTATCGCGAGAGTACCAACTTTCGCCTCTGGTTTAGAAGTGCAAGGACCGAAGCTCCTCGTGTTGCCGACCTCTATTTCTACGCCGGGTGGATACGCCGTCATATGGAGCAAAGCTGTGCGGGGGCTCAAGCTACGATCGTCGCCCTTCTGGTGCTTCGCTTTATTCTATCGGCGAACAAGTACCCATCTGGCGATCCGCGGATGTTCGCTGCGTTACCTTTGACCATAGCTTCGATCGTAGCTGTCATCGTTCTCAAGCGCCTCGTCTTGACCGCTTGGACGGCGCTCCGTCCAGACCTTGAACTAGCGGCTATCGCGACCGTGCCATTTCCGGAGGAGCGCTGGCGGAAGCCAAAAGCTGGGAGCGCCATCGCATACGTTCGTCCAGGAAACTGGCGGACTCCTAGCCACTTCGCGAGCTTTCGTGCTGCTGAGTGCGTAGAGCTGTGCGTGCGTGCCGTGAAGAACCGCCTGGCATCGGATCAAGGAGAAAAGGTTGAGTTGGCTGCCCGTAAGATCGCTGAGGCGCTCAGGCTGCGCAGCTTGCATGTTGAGGAGAGCCTTGAAAATAAGAAGCTGTTTTGTGAGCAACTCTTCTATTCGCTCAGACTGGTGACAGGCAGCGACCCTGTCGCGGCCGTTGAACCGATCAGAATGCTGACGCTTTCTCATCCGCACCCGCCGCCTCCTCTTGCGCCAAGAAGGGCACTCCGTGCAATCGAGGTAATTGTTGGAGCTATCAACGTCCACTGGCCCCCGCTGAAGGTGATCCTTATAGTCGCAGCGATCATCGTGATCCTGCTGGCGGGCAAGCAGACGGACATCCTCACGTTGCTGAAGTAGAGCCGGTCGAGTCGGGAGCGGGGATCGGAAGCCAGCCATCAGGCGAGGCGTGACGATCAACCTTGCAGGTCGCAGCCGCGCTCGGCCGGGTGCCATCGAGGCGTTCGAGCAGGCGCATCGCTGAACGACTGGTTCAACGGGCGGGCCGGCGGGGAGCTTGGGAGGCGACCCGATACGGGTAGCCGCGGCTGCGTTTGATCCGCGAGCTCCTCCACCGCCCGTGGCTACACGATGGTGGGGACGTTCAACGCGCAGCCGGCGCCAGGCGTCTAGTAGCCGACGTTGAACGGCTCGACCAACCGGCTGGCCCGGTGCTGGAGGTAGTGGGTGAGTTTCAAGGACCTGTTGGGCAGCCTGGACAACGTGACTGCCAGCGTGGTGGCCATCGTGCTGATCTTTGGGATGAGCCGTGGCCTCTACCGCAAAACGGTTGGCAGTCGACGAGCTGAGCGATCAAAGCTCGACTCTCTTAGCTGCGGGAACCCGCTTGAATATGTAGAAGACCTGTTCGGCCCGTCCCGCTACCGCAACACCTCCATAGGTCTGCTTCGTTCACCAGAGGGCAGAGTGACTGTTGAACGGCGTGTCTATAAGACAACGTATGGATGGCTGACTGTTCATTTTGTTGACGCGGCTGTGGTTGGCTACGCCTTCACCCTGACGCATAAGCGATTTCGCTACGATCTGGCCGTCCAGTCATTCGGTCAGATTAGCGGTGCACTGGGGCATCGAACGTTCGCCGACTTCCACCCTGGCAAGCCACAGCATGGCGAGTTGTTCAAAGGCGCGTCCGAATGTGACTATACGGAGTTCGTAGAGTTCGGCAGGCCTGGGCAGTACCAGGCTTACGGGTTGTCAGCCTCGATGTCCGGGTGGAGCAATGCCCGTCCGTCGTATGAAGACGTCAGTCCAACTGCCTGGGGTGCGTACGAGAAGCCAAAGAAGAAGTTGAGGCTTCCTGAGCTAAAGCTGGGCATCGAGGAAGCACTGGTTGTCCAGTTCCGTAAGAACACAGCGCCAGACACGTTTGCCGTCTTCGGCGGCTCCTACGTGTTTGAGCACTACAAATCGCCAGCCTGCAGTGGTGCGATTGGTAACGGGCAGATGGTGTTGCTGAACAAGCGGCAGCTTGTTTCGCGGCCGAGGCCATCCCTCAAGTAGATTGTCAAGCACGTGGCGACACGTCAGCTTTAGAATATGAAGATCCATAGTATCTTGGTAAAGTGGGAGCATGGACGAGTTCTGGCGCAGGGTAGGAGACTTCACACCCGTTGAGTGGGTGCAGGTCATTTCGGCAATCGGCACTGTGGCTGCCGCAGTTGTCGGACTTCTAGCGGCCTTCGCGGCGCGCCGCTCGGCAAAATTCGCCGAGAAGCAACTCCCGGAGCTCCAAAAGCAGGTCGAAGCCTCTAACGTGCAAGCTAAAGCAGCACAAGAACAGATCGAGCTTGCACAGAAGGCGGCGAACGCCGCAGTAGCAGCCGTGCGCGAAACCACGCGAACCCGCGCCGATCAGCAAGCGCCGCGCGTGATAGTTGCCGCATTGGCTCCCGAATGGCCGCCTTTTGTCGATCAGGCGCGCGGCGGCATGCCCTTCGCAGACGAGCTCCGTCTAAATGATCCTGCGTCGTTTGAACGCGCTCGTCGAGACATGACCGAGTTTTATCTAACGGAGCATGGACACTGGTTCATGTGGTTTGCTGGATTTGGGCACGTAATCAACGAGGGCGTTACCACGGCGCGGGTCCGACTGAATGGTGAAATGGAATTTGTGAAACATGACCTGAAGGTGTCTGCGCGGGCCTTTGCCTCCTACCCGCTGAGTGAGGCAGAAAGAATCAACAACCCTGAGCGCAATGAGTACCTCGTTCCGCCGAAGACCACGGCTATGTTTCGATGGGCTGTTGGATGTCCTGTGCGTGAGTGGGCGGAGAAGCATGACGCACCACATGCTGCGGGCGGATCGTTTTCCGTGGACGTTTGGTCATACGGCGACGCTGGCGTTCTTGATAGCTTCACTACCGAGTTCTCGGCACGTCCCCTGATCCCTGGGCGTGGTGGGGAAAACCACTGGACGCTGGCGGACAACCCTGCTGAGAAGCTTGGTGTCGTCACCTATCCGATGAAGCGCCAATGGCTCTTTGAGAAAGACTAGTATGACCTGCGTAGTCCGCAGTCGTACGCATACAACTAGACATCTTTGACGGCTAAGTTGACGGCAACCTTACCAACTTTCCAGCGTCGTCGACGGACGGTCAGGAACAAACTTACCTCTGTTAGGCCGGTAAATAAGGAGTGCTCTGGCCTGTATGGTAAGGATGAGGTCCCGGGTTCAAATCCCGGTTGGGGCTCCATGAAGTAATCTGTTAGATGTCGCAGTGTCGTAGAAAATGTCGACCCTGACGGCAGTAGTTGACGGCAACCGCTGCCGTCAACAGCAAACAAACTAGATAGAAGACCAGCGCCTGGCGCTTGGTCTTCTTCCGTTTCGGTGGTGAGTGCGTCGCCTAGCTTGGTAAGCGACTCTCTACGAAGTGCTTGGTTATCGTGCTCGTAGACACCGAGTGTCATATCTAGTTGCGAGTGTCCAAGGATCAGTTGTCGATCTCGCGGTTGGACACCAAGCATCTTGAGTAGGGTATTTGTGGTGTGCCTGACGTGGTGAACTGTTATTTCCCGTATCTCGTTCTGCCGGCAGATGCGGCGAAATGCCCTCGTAAAGTTCTTCGGGTCAACGGGCAATCCTGAACTCGTCGTAAAAACAAGATCTTTAGCTGGGCCTGATGGAGAAGCCTGAGTGTCGTACAAACTCTGTTTGCTCCGGTGGGCTAAGAGCGCCATTCGAGCCTCATCTATCAGGGGAAGAGTGCGGCGTGCGGAACTCGTCTTTAAAGGCCCTGTGTAAAACCCAAGCCTTTTACTCCATTGAAGTTGTTGCTCGATGTGCAAGCTGTTCTTGCTGAAGTCGACATCGCACCATCGGAGTCCTAGTACCTCACCACGTCTTAAGCCGTACCGAACAAGGAGCACATACGCTGCACGCATAGGCTCTTCGTCGATGGCTTGCAGAAATTGAGTTGCTTCCTCGAAGCTCCATGGGATCACCTGTCTTGTGGTGTGGGTAGGCACCACCACGAGGCGTGCAACGTTGCGTGTAACTAGCTCCTGACGCATTGCACTTGTGAGAGCTGAACTTAGAACCTTGCGGATAGTCGCCGCATTGGTAAGGGACCGACCCGAGCTGATCTGATCATTAATGAACCGTTGGACGATCGGGACGGTCAATTGCGAGAGGCTGTAGCGTCCAAGGCCGGGTTTCAGGTATATCCGAGTGATGCTCTCGCATTGGTCGTACGTCGACGGTCGCTTGTTGGTTAGCACTTCGTGGCTTAGCCAGTTGTCTAAGAAGTCTCCGAGCTTCCAAGTTTTGTCGGGTATCGGAATCCCGCGTTGTGCTTGAGCCAGTGCGGCGGTTAGCTTGTCGTGCGCTTCTTTATGGGTCTTGCCATAGAAACTGCGAGGCTTGTGTTTTCCGCTAGCTGCTAGGAAGTACGCACGCCCTTCATAGCGCCCGTCTGGTCGTCGCCATACGGACCCCTCGCCGTTTGCCGCACGGCGGGCCATTACGCAAAGTCCGCCCGCAGGGTGTTGTTGATGTAGGCGGTGATGCTAGATGTGGGGATGCGTCGGCTGCGGCCGATCTTTATGGTTTCCAGCTCGCGTGAGCGGATTAGGCCGTACAGAGTCCAGCGGCTTATGCGTAGAACCTGGCACGCTTCTAAGACAGTCAGCAGTGCAGGGCTTAAGGTTTCTCGGTCGATGGTGCGTTCGGTTGGTGAAGACATAGTTTCTTGCTTTCATATTAAGTTGTTGTGCTTATGCTGTGAATAGTAATTTTGTCTACGGCGGTGCGCGGTCGTTGGTGTGTTCGTCCATCCCTGCGGCCGGCGGTGCGCTTAGAAACGCTGGACCATCGGCGGCCAGCGCAACCGTGAAGAGCTGAGCTTCCTCCATGGTGAACCTGCGGATGACCCGCTGGATGTTTTGGCGGCGGCGTTCATCTGGGACAAGCCACACGACCATCGGGTAGACCCCGTGTCGTTGCTGCTCGACACCAGACCGCCAGTGGGCGATGAACCGGAGACACTTGCGTTCGATCGTCGGCAGGCTCTCAGTAGAGAGGTCCACCTCGACGAACGCCCGGCGCTCGAACTCCTGGAAGCCAACACGCACGTAGGCGTCCGGCTTCACCATGACCAGCTCGCCGCCACTGCCGGTGAAGTGCCGCCAAGAAGCGGGTTCACCATCGAAGGTCAGCAGTTCCATGTGGTCGTGGCGTTCCAGTTCACGGAGCCGTACGTACAGCTCGGCGACGGCCAACATGTGGTCTTGGAAGTACGGCCGGGTGTCCCACACCCGGCGGCGTGGCCCACCAGCTGGTCCGCCGACTTCTAGAACCGTCTGACCTACCGCTGACAATCCGTACACGAAGCCCGACGAACCAGCCCGAACCCCACCGATCAGGCGGTCGAGCCGGACCACTAGGCCGAGCTCTTGCAGGCGCTTCAGTACGTACTGGGCGCGGCGGATACGCGAGAGGTGCGGACCGTCCACAAAGTGCAGTCGTTGCACCTGGGCCGTGGTGAGCAACCGGAAACTGTGCAGCGACTTGAGCATGGCGAAGTCGCGGACACCCAGGCGTTCGCGGAGTCGGATGGCACGGCCGCGCGCTTGACGATCCGTCATAGGGAACCCCTTGACGGTAAGACAGTCGTTGCACGTTCTGTTCGGCGGACAGATTGAGTTGGTCGGGTCTTACCGACACGACACGTAGGGCGAAGCGAACACGGCATCACGCAGCCCTCCGGGTAATGCCGATGGGGCCGTGTGGCCGGGAACCGTTGTAGTACCAACGGGTTGTGAGCGTCGCGTCGAGGTCATCACCGTTCACGCCGTAGCGCTGTCGGCTGGCTGTACGGAGGTCGACGGGGTTGGACAGGCTGGCACCAAGGCCGGTGGTGCGAACCGTGAACGGTGCGGTCATCGTGTTGTCCACGACCAGGCGACAGCAGGCTTCAAAGCGGCCGAGGTGTTCAAGCTGCGCGGCGGTCACGCCACCGCCCAGTACTCCAGCAAGTGCGCGGGAGTCCTCAGTACTGGGATGGAAGACCATCCGGGAGCGGGCGTTAGCAAAGAACGCGGCCCGCAGGTTGGGGGTGAGCTGCCCAAGGTGCTGGTGTGCGGCCGTGATCCCAACGCCCAAAGCGCGGGCCTGGGCCAACATGTTGCCGATGTCCACCGGCAGTTTCAGGTAGTCCTGGACCTCATCGACCACCACCATCACCGGGTGGCGCTCTGCTGGTGGTAGCTGTGCGCGGCGCAAGGTGGCCTGCCACAGTTGCGTCAGCAGGAGCGCGCCGATCAACGATGCCGCTTCGGCACCGATGACCCCGGTGTTCAGGTTCACCAGGACGATGCGCCGGTGTGTGAACAACTCCTCTAGCTGGAACCGCGGCGTGGCCTGGCCCAGCAGCCGACGGAGGTTGGTGCGGCTCAGGAATCCGCGCACCTTGTTCAGTACCGGTGCGATCACCTGGGCACGCTCGGCGTCGGAAATCCCGTCGTACCAGGCAAAGAACGGTGCCAGCACCAGCGGGTCCGTGACCTCGCCGAGCAAGCGGCGGCGGAAGGTGCTGTTGGTCAGCAGCACCGGTAGGTCAGCCAGCGTGCCTGTTGAACAGCGCGCCAAGGCCGTGAGCGCGTGCAGCAGAATGTCGTTGCTTCTAGGGCCGATGCCGGCATGGCCGAAGACTTCGCGGAACAAGTGCAACACCTGGTCAGCACGGAGCTCGGCGTCTTCGGCCGCACCGGCCAGGGGGTTGATCCCGACGACCTCGCGCCCGATGCCGGGTTCGATAACTACCACGTCATCACGTCGCCCTGCAGGGACCCCTAGAAGAACGTCGTTTACGAGGTCTCCGCGGGGCTCGATGAGCAGCACGCTTCTACCAGCCGCCATGTCGGCGCGGATGAACGAGGCCAGTTGGGTGGACTTCCCGGAGCCGGTAACTCCGGTGACGTGCAGGTGGCGGAGCGCAGTTTCTACGGGCAGCGCGACGAGCTGTTGATCGTCGGCCGGGTGCAGGCTGTGCCCCAACATCCTGGTGTCGGGTCGGTGTGCTCCAGGAGCCTCCTGATTCAACAGTTGCGGCGGCGCTGGGTTCGGCGACGCTCCAAATCCCAGGAGGTTGCCGTGTGGCCAACCGATGAGCGTGGCCAGCTCGGCGGCGTTCACCACGCCGGTCCAGCGACGGTTGGTCCGTGGGGCAAGCAGACTGACAGCACCACGTCGTGATGGTGGGGTGCTTCGTACTTCGGTGTGGCTGGCACTGGCCAGGGCGAGTGCCTGCGCCACCAGGTGAATCAACGTGCGGGCGTGCGCCGGATGATCGGTGTGGGCACCGATCCGCCCGCGCACGGCAAACAGCGGCTCGGCCGTCTTCTTGCGCCAATGCTGTTGGTCGTTGATCTGTGGTTCTAGGGCGCTGCCGAAGCCGAGCAGTTGGGGGAGGTTCTTGCGTTGCGGCCGGCTGCGCCGTGGTTGGGCTGGACCAACGGTCCACTGGACGACGGCTGATTCGCGCGGCTTCAAGTTCTGGAGGGCGTTCACGAGTCCCTCGCTGACAGCCGAGGCCATGTCGATGCGCAGCGGCTCCGACACACCGGTGATCCGTAGGTCAGCGGTAAGCAGTGGCGTCGTTCGCCGCGGGGCGTTTTCGCGGGTGAGCACCAGCGTTGGAAGCTGGGCGTTCAGCTGGCCGGGCAGGCTGCGTAGCTGCGGGTCGACACCAACTAACCACGTCAGCGTGCCGCCGTGCGACCACACTTCAAGGGTGACAACAGGTGTTCGGTTAGTCAGCCCAAGCCTTGGCCGATGGGCAAGCGGGCGGAGGAACGCCATCACGTCGACGACGTCGAGCCCGGATGGAAGGTGCAGCCTGTACCAGGTAAGTCCTTGACGGGTAGCTGGTTGTGGCGTGCCCGCCATAGATTCCTCCTTAATTTTGTAAACTTAATATTCTCCAATTGCAAGCATGAGCAGGTTGGATGATTTATTCCGATCTGTCGGATGGGCCCGCCCGGCTCACCTGCGATGCAGGGGCCGGGCGGGAAAGTGGATAGCCCAGGGGCTGGTGGGCGTGACGGCTAGGCCATCCGCGTGCCGGGAAGGCGTCCACGCGTGCCGCGTGCGTTCTTGAGCACCTCGTCCATGTCCGGTGCAGCCTTGTTGAAATCGGCCACCCGAACGTATGCCTCGCGGCTGTCGCCGTAGGGCATCTTGATTTCCAAGATCACCAGGTCACCGATGTCCTTGAAGGAGCTCAGCTCGGTTACCAAGATGTCCAGAGCTTTGGGCTGGTCCAGCTTGGGGTGCTGTCGTACGACCACCTGTGCGAAGTCGGTTTCTGCGCCTTCCTCGCCGGTGAGGTCGGAAACCTTGCGGCTGACGATTGCCATGGTCGTTCTCCACTAACTTGTGAGTTGCGCCAGAGCAGTTGCTTTGGCTACTCACATTTAGACATCCGGGCGCACGCTTGCATATGGTAGAAAAATGTGGTGTTGCTCGGCAGTTCCTGCAAGTCGCGAGAAGGGCTAGTGTGTTGCCTGTGGCTAGCTGTAGGGGAAAATGCTATGCTGAAGTTGATAAACGAGTGATTTCAAATGGTGGAAGTCAAAAAACGAGCACAAAAAAGTAGCGACACCCGCTCGCTGGTCGAAAGATCAACCAAGGCAAGCGGTGTGCCGCTACAGGTGAAGGATCAGAAAACGATCCAAGCGCTAGCGCGCTTGGTTAGAATTTCCAGTGAATCTTAACGTGGCCTGGCTCGAAGTGGTAACCGTTCCACATGTTACCTCGCGGGTGACCCGGCAGGATTTCAACGTAGTCAACGATCAATGAGATGACCTGACGCTTCCAGTTGAGTCCTTGGCGTTCACCCATGCTTCGTAGCGTTTCCCCGGCAGGGATCGAAACGGCCCTAACTTTCTGAATCTTCGCTAGCTCGGCGTCAGTCTGCTGGAGTTTTTCGGCTGCCGCCTGCTTCGCGATAACCAGTTCCTCGCGAGTAAGAATCCCTGCGCCGTAGTCGCTTACGAGCGATTCAAGGTGCAAGCGCTGCTTGGTTTGAAGCTCGACAAGTTGCTTCAAGCGCTCTCTGTCTTTGCCGGGAGTCAAAGCCGCCGTCACTTCTGGAGTGTCATACCGATACATGACCTGTTCCCAGACGAGTAGGTCAACGGGTTCCGCAGTGCGGTAGACCTTGGCGCAGCCAAGCTTGTCACCATAGTTGTCCCGGGCTTTACAGCCGTACCGGCGGTGGTAGCTACCGTCCGTCCGCTGTCGGCCCTTGCCGTACATTGGAGTCCCGCAAGCTCCGCAACGACAGATGCCACTAAGAAGGTAGGCCCTGCCTTTGGGGCGGCCGTTGTAGTTTTCCTTCTTGGTGAGTTTGATTGCGGCGACCATGAGTTCGTAATCTTCTTTAGATATGATAGCATCCCAGATCGCCGCGTACTCTTTGTCCTTGTGGACCCGGGTTCCGGGGCCTGGAAAAGTCCCGAAGGCTACGGCGCGCTTGCCAAGCAGCCAACGGCGTAGGTTCCCAATCCGCCAACGGCCGCCGCCTGGTGCCGGGATTCCTCGTTTGTTCAGATCCTTCACTAGGTCACGTTCGGTTTCGCCTGCGATGGTGCGTTGAGTGCACTCGTGGCGGATGGCCGCCTCATCTTCAAGGATGCGGCAACCAACTTCGCCAGGGTTGAGTAGGCGACCATTAATCACTTCGCCATCTGGAGTGGTCAACTTTTCGTAGATGGCACCGACGTAACCATGAGGGCGTTGGCCACCATGAAAGGCGCCCGCTTCGGCTTGCTTGTTTTTCTTCTTGCCCTGGCGGTCAGAGCTTTGGTCGGTCTCAAATTCGGCATCGCTGACCGCATCGCGGAACGCCTTGCGTCCGCGAGGTCGACGGAGGTCGTAGATCATCCCGTCCGTGGTGGCAACAAATTGCAGTGCCGTGGTCTTGCTAAGGTCGATCAGTTCTAGGGCATCGGCCATCTGGCGGCATAGGCGCGGCACTTCGGTGACGATGATCTCAAGGACCAGATCGGCGCGGATGGCGTCGAGAAGGTCCAGGTATCCGTCACGCGGCTTGGTGCCAAAAGTCGAAGCGCTGATGTCGTTGTCTTTGAAGACAAGATGCTGGCCGATGGCATCGCCCGTATCGAGGGCGTGATCGTCAATGTCGGCGAGCTGATGCGTAACGTTGACGCTCTTCTTCGACTTATCCTTGCTAAGGCGCGCGTACGCTGCTCGTCCTGGAGGCGCCGAACTGACAGACCACGGTGTCTGTGGCGCTGCCAGAATATTTGAAACTATCGACATTACTTGTTACCCACTGCGCTTTAATTAAAGCAAATTGTGGGTGAATAGACAATCACTCGACGAAGCCTGCGAGTTCGGCCAGAAGACCATCGACACCCTCCGCACGGCCCTCGAATCAGGCGAAGTCCGCATCCCGCGCCGCGACGGCATAGCCCGCTACCCGGCCCGCTTCCAGCTGATCCTCGCCACCAACCCGTGCCCGTGCGCCCCGCCGAAAGAGATCGACTGCATCTGCACCACCACGGTCCGCCGCCGCTACCAGGCCCGCCTCTCCGGCCCCCTGCTCGACCGCGTGGACCTCCGAGTCCGAATGCGAGCCACCACAGCCATGACCAACGCCGAAGCCACCCCGCCCGAACCCACCTCGGTAGTCCGCGAACGAGTCCTCAAGGCCCGCTCCCGAGCCGCCACCCGCTGGTCCGCCCACGGCCACACCTGGCCCACCAACGCCCAAGTCCCAGGCCCAGCCCTACGCCGCGAGTTCGCCCTCCCACGCACCTCCACAGCCCTCCTGGACCGAGCCCTGGCCATCGGAGCCCTAACAGGCCGAGGCGCAGACCGCTGCCTCCGCGTCGCCTGGACCCTCGCCGACCTGGCCGAATCCGACCGCCCCACAGCCGACCACGTAGCAGCAGCCCTCCAATTCCGAGAACGCCGCTCAACCTGACCGCGCCCACCAACCCACCCGCCCTGCACCACCGCCACCGCCACCGCCCCGACCCAGCTCGCCCCGCTGGTCTGCCTCAACCTCGCCAGGTCCAACTCCGCCAGGCCCAACTCCGCCAGGCCCAACCCGCCTGGTCGAACCTCGCCCGGTAGAACCGCCCGGCCCGCCTCAGACCCCAGCCGCGAGGCCCCAGAGCAGCCGGACGCTGAGCAATCGAGCCCCTGCTCCGCGTCCGGCCCAGGTCGAGCGGGACGCCCGAACACCCCCCAGCGGGCGTCCCGCTCACCCCACCCGTCCCCACTCCCAGGCCGACGTCGGCACTCCCCGGCATTGGCCGCCACTGGCCTTGCCTGCCACCGGCCCTGCCCACCACCGGCCCTGCCCACCACCGGCCCTGCCCAACCCGAAAGCCGCCGGGCGCGGAGCCCACTCCCACTCCGCGCCCGGCACCTCGGTGCAGCCCCCAGCCACCGGACGCAACGCCTCCTGCCTCGGCTCGCGTCCGGTTCCGAGCGGACCGCTCGTCCATCCCCAGCGGGCGGTCCGCTCACCCCCTGAAACCCGAACAGGAGCGCCAACCATGACCCCACTGCTCGCTCAGGCCGTCCCTTCGACGCCAGCCGCAGCGCCCGCCCTGCTTCGCCTGCCCTGCACAGTCCGAAGGCGCGCGTCCGGTGCCAGCCCGCCAAGCCCGTGGCTCCCCGATCCATGGCACCGCTGGCTGCCCTGGTGGTGGTTCCGATGAACGCCCCACCGAGCGAGCCGCCGCCGATCACGCCATCCGCGGAGTCGTCGATACCGCTGCCGGCCGAGCCTCCGCTCACGTCGCCGACTACGTCGTCGATTGCGTCCGCTACCGATGCCGTCCGGCTGGCCAGGGCCTACCTCTCCCGCGTCGCTGAGCCGTATCCGGCGGCGCTGGCAGCGCTGGTGGCCGAGGTCGGACCGGTCGAGGCCGCGGAGATGGTGCGTTCCGGCGAAGTTTCGCCGTCCGTCGCTAGTCAGACGGCGGCTCGGCGCGCTGAGGAGCGGGTGCACGAAGACCTTGAGCTCGTCGGCAAGCGCGGTGGGCGGCTTCTCATTCCGGAGGACGACGAGTGGCCGCGGTGGCCGTTCGTCGCTCTGAGTGGTGCGTCGGGGCAGCGGTGCGGTGGTGAGCCGTTGGCGTTGTGGGTGCGAGGGCCGTTCGACCTGGCCGAGGCGACGGAGAAGGCCGTGGCGATCGTCGGGTCGCGGGCGGCCAGTGGGTATGGCGAGCACGTTGCCGGTGAGTTCGCGTACGGGTTGGCTGCGGCGGGCGTGACTGTCGTGTCCGGTGCGGCGTACGGCATTGACGGCGCCGCTCACCGGGGTGCGCTTTCGGCCGGTGGGATCACGGTTGCCGTGCTTGCTTGCGGCGTGGACTTCGCTTATCCCGCTGGGCATCAAGGGTTGCTCGGGAAGATCGCTCGGGAGGGGGTGATCGTCAGCGAGTACGCGCCTGGGGTCACGCCCGCGCGGCATCGGTTCCTCACGCGCAACAGGCTCATTGCCGCGCTTGGTGGTGGCACGGTTGTGGTGGAGGCCGGGCGGCGTAGCGGTGCCAAGAACACGGCTGCGATCACGCGGGCGTTGGGGCGGCCGTTGATGGTGGTGCCTGGGCCCGTGACGTCGGCGAGTTCGCTGGGGTGTCACGAGTTGCTGCGGGACAAGCACGCTGATTCGGTCAGTTCGGTGGCCGAGATCATCGAGTCGGTGGGGCGGTTCGGCGACGACCTCGCCACCGAGCCCGCGGAGAAGGACAGCGAACTCGGTGCGCCGCAAGGGGAAGCCATGCGGGTGTACGAGGCCCTGGGCAAGCGGTCCGGGGTGGGGGACGAGGTCGTGTCCGTCGAGTCCGGGGTGCCGTTGGAGCGGGTGCGGGCGCTGTTGCCGGAGTTGGAGCTCGCCGGCTTGGCGCAGCAGGTCGACGGCGGCTGGCAGAAGGTAGAGGTGAGGTGATCAGGCTCCGCAGATGGAGTAATACGTGGTGGTTCGACCTCCGCAATGTCCACAATGGATAGAGCTCCGGTAGGCGAACGATCAGCTGCCACCCCCGGCGTTTGCCCAGGTTGATGTTCACGCGGCGTGTGGCGGTCGGCCTGTGGCTTCGCTGCCGTCAGCTTGCGGCGTCACCGGGCTCTCGTCCAGGGTCCTGGTCGTTGTCGCGCAGTACGAGGGCGGCGAGGACGGCGTCGGCCAGCGCTTCGGCCTTCTGCTGCTTCATGCCGAGGGAGAGGGCGCGTTCGAGGGCGATTTGGCGCACTTCGGCCAGTTGGGAGGTGGTGAGCGGGGTTGCGAGCAGTTCGAGCGGCTCTGCGGGCTTGCCGCGGAGCTTGCGCCACGTCCTGCGCACCGCGTTGGTGGTGCCGTCGCGCACCGCCTTGCCGACGCTGTCCGAGACGGCGGTGATCACGCTGCCGGACACGAGGGCCACGACGGGCGTGGCCATCGCGACGATGTCGCCCAGGCCGAAGCCCAGCGGGTCGTCGTAGGCGCGGCGCAGGCGGCGTTCGGCCTGCTCCGGGGTCTCCAGGTAGGGGGCGGCGACGATGTCGAACGAAGGCAGTTCCTCGGGGGCGATCCTCCGCACGACCCGGCGGGCTAGTTCATCGGCTGTTCGGACGGTGGTGCTGGCTGCCATCGCTACTCCGAAAGGTGATCTGTGCGTGCCACCAAACCCCTGGTCGTCACAGGGAGTTGAAACGTTATCGTGTTGGCGATCATGAGAGCGCTCTCAACTGGCGCGAGGGTGTGGCGATACTTGACCAAACGCCCCGACTGGCGCAGCGTCTTGGCCTATGTCCCCGCCGCCGCATGGTCGGACACGCCGTGTCGATCTCGTTCGCCTGCGCGAAAAACTGCCGGCGTCCGTCGCAGACGTGTTGCGGCAGTACGAACGGCACCTGACTTTGGAGCGTGATCTGTCACCGCACACGGTGCGCGCGTACATCGGCGATTCGGTCGCGCTGCTGGGACATGTCGCGGGGAATAGCCCTGAACAGGCCGATGTCGGACGCATCGACCTGACGAGCCTGCGCTCATGGCTTGCCGCGCAACGCACTGCCGGTGCCAGCCGCACCACGCTCGCGCGGCGTGCTGCCGCGGCACGCACTTTCACGGCGTGGGCGCACCGCGCGGGGCATCTGCCTGCGGATCCGGGGCCGCGCCTGGCCGCGCCGCGACCACATCGGACGTTGCCGTCCGTGTTGCGCGAGGACCAGGCGAAGGACGCGATGAACGCCGTATCCTCTGGCGCTTCCGAAGGCGATCCGGTTGCGCTGCGTGATCAGGCCGTGGTGGAGTTGCTGTACGCCACAGGTATCCGCGTGGCCGAACTCTGTGGTCTTGATCTCGACGACGTGGACTACTCCCTAAGGGTGATTCGAGTTCTGGGCAAAGGTGGACGCGAGCGCAGCACGCCGTTCGGCGTGCCGGCCGAGCGAGCGCTGCTGCGATGGCTGGACGAGGGGCGAAACGCCCTGGTAGCACCGGATTCGCCGCCGGCGTTGTTCCTCGGGGCCCGCGGCGGCCGGCTGAACCAGCGGGCCGTTCGCACTCTGGTGCACGAGGTGGTCGCCGTGGTACCGGATGCGCCGGACATCGGGCCGCACGGGTTGCGCCACTCCGCTGCGACCCATTTGCTGGAAGGAGGAGCGGACCTGCGCACCGTCCAAGAACTGCTTGGTCACGCTACGCTCGCAACGACTCAGCTTTACACACACGTCACTGTCGAACGGCTGAAGGCGATCCATGACCGAACCCACCCCCGTTCCTGACGCCGCAGGGGGAGGATCGCGTACGGCGACCGTGCCCCCTGAACCCGTCGTGCCCGCACCAGCTTCGAAGCAGGCGAGCAACGGGCACCGTCAGAACGGCGCGCCGCGCACCGAGGCGAGCACCGGGGAGTCCGCGGAGCCCGGTGCGGAGACGCATGTCAACGGCACGCCCTCGGCCGTCTCGACCGCTGCTGTGACGCGCGCGGACGCCAGGTCCGGTGACGACGTCGAGGCCGGCATCGTTGCGCTGTGGCGCAGCTACGGCGAGTCGCACGACCAGGGCCAGCGCGACCGCCTGGTGCTGCACTACGCGCCGCTGGTCAAGTACGTCGCGGGCCGCGTCGGCACCGGTCTGCCCGCCCACGTGGACGTGGCCGACCTGATCCAGTCCGGCATCTTCGGCCTGGTCGACGCGATCGAGAAGTTCGAGCCGGAACGCGGCCTCAAGTTCGAGACCTACGCCATGCAGCGCATCCGCGGCGCGATCCTCGACGACCTCCGCTCCCAGGACTGGGTGCCGCGCTCGGTCCGCAGCCGCGCCCGCGACGTCGAACGAGCCCTCGAACGCCTCGGCGCCAAGCTGCAGCGCACGCCCACCGACCGCGAGCTCGCCGCAGAGCTCAAGATCGGCCTGGCGGAGCTGCGCGAGCTGTACGGCCAGCTCCAGCTCACCAGCGTCGTCGCCCCCTGGACGAGCTGATCGCCCCGAACAAGGGCGGCTCCTCCCTGGCCGAGTCGCTGCCCGACGACGCCGCCGAAGATCCGGTGGCGAGCCTCGTCGACCAGGACAGCCGCCGTCAGCTGGCGGACGCGATCGCCCAGCTGGCAGAACGCGATCGCGTGGTCGTGACCCTCTACTACTTCGAGAACCTGACGCTCGCCGAGATCGGCAAGGTCCTCGGCGTGACCGAGTCCAGGGTCTGCCAGCTGCACACCCGCGCCGTCCTGCGCCTGCGCACCAAGCTCAACGAGCAGTCCGAGGCCTGACCGCGCCTCGTCCCACACCCGCAACCCGGCCACAGCCGGGCTGCCGCACGGCCGCACCGTGACGCCGCCGCACACTCGTGCTGGCTTGCGCGTCCTTCCTCATCCGCAACCCGGCGGCCGCAGCAGGGCTGCCGCGCCGTGACGCCGCCGCACGTCGGGATCGCCCCGCGCGGTCGCGTCGAGAAGCCGTACGAGCCTCACAACCATCGCTTCAAACCTCTTTCCGCCCCTTGCCAGGGCTAATTCACTCGAACGGGTGGGTCTTGGGGTGGCTCCAAGCACGCCGTGTGCCTGTCACCGCCTGTGCACGAGGTCAGCAACGCGATCGCTTTGGCCAGGCCGCCGTGCGCGTGTTGAGGAGGGGCCGGGCAGATGTGGTGCGTCGAACGGCGCGGGTTCCCGTGCGGGTTGCGGGCTGGTTGGCGGCTCGGCTGGGGGCGCACGGCGGACCAGCGGGCGAACCGGGGTCGCGCAGGAATCTGGGCCGGTTGGGTTGCGACGTGGTTGAGCCGCTCGGATCTCCACCGAGGTTCGCGGGCCTGGAGTGACGGCTCAGCGTTGAGGTGTGCACAGGCTCGGAGCATTCGTGTGTTGGGCGGTGCAGGTGGGCCGGGAGGCGGGACAGGCCGGCCGCCTCCCGGCACCTGCCGGGCGCTCGCGGCGCGCAACGGGGACGCGCCGCCGGTCAACCGCCGGGGGAAGCGGCGGGCGAAGCGCCCGGTCGGGCAGCTGCGCAGGGGGGACAGCGCCGCCACGCAGCGGAGGTGTCAGCCGCCGCGGGACGGCACCGGTCCGTACAACGGCAGCAGGCGGACGGGCGCCCACCTCACCAGGCGCAGCGGATCGAGGTACTCCTCGCCTCGGCGGACGCCCCAGTGCAGGCACGGTGAGGCGCAGTGGCCTTCCTGGAGGTGCCCGATGACGTCGCCCCGCCGCACCGTGCGACCGGCGGACACGGCCGGTGTGATCGGTTCGTACGTCGTCCGCAGGCCGCCCGCGTGCTGCAGGGACACGAGGGTTCGGGCCGCGACCGCGCCTGCGTAGACCACCACGCCGTCGCCCGCGGCCAGGACGGGCGAGCCCACGGCGGCGGACAGGTCGGCGCCGCGGTGGCCGGGGCCGAACGCGGACGCGGGGGCGTGGAACGCGCGGACCACCGGGTGCGGGGGCGGCAGCGGCCAGGAGAAGCGGGCGGGTGAGGGGGCCAGCAGGGTCGTGAGCAGCAGGGCGGTGGGGAAGAGGGGCATGGGTCAACGGTGGGGGTAAGGGCAGGTTGGGGACCAGCGGGTATCGGGGATCTGTGGACAACTCGGCGGTTGTGGACAACTACCCGCGGTGAGCAGGGGGCGATTCGAAGTTTGTCGGGGGTGGGGAGTAGACTTTCGGGCGCGTCCCGTCTGTCGCGGGACGACTTCGCGTGCCAACGCAGATCCGACCAGCTGATCCCAGCCGGGTCGAGTCACGACGTCCGACGGTCCTGACGGTGGGGAAACCCCTCCGCGGGTGCGGGCGGCGGCATAGGCACCAGGGCTTCGGGCCACCGGCTCGGAGCGTCAACCGAACGACGCCACCAAAGCGTCCTACAGATGAGGTGCGAACCGGCCATGGCCGTCGTAACCATGAAGCAGCTGCTCGACAGCGGCGTGCACTTCGGGCACCAGACCCGGCGCTGGAACCCGAAGATGAAGCGCTACATCTTCACCGAGCGCAACGGCATCTACATCATCGACCTGCAGCAGACGCTGACCTACATCGACCGGGCTTTCGAGTTCGTCAAGGAGACGGTCGCGCACGGCGGGTCGATCCTGTTCATCGGCACCAAGAAGCAGGCGCAGGAGGCCATCGCCAACGAGGCCCTCCGCGTCGGCATGCCCTACGTGAACCAGCGCTGGCTGGGCGGCATGCTCACCAACTTCTCGACGGTCCACAAGAGGCTTCAGCGCCTCAAGGAGCTCGAGTCGATGGAGCAGACCGGTGGTTTCCAGGGTTTCACCAAGAAGGAAATCCTGATGATGAACCGCGAGAAGGACAAGCTGGAGCGCACGCTCGGCGGTATCCGCGACATGTCCAAGGTGCCCAGCGCCGTGTGGATCGTGGACACCAAGAAGGAGCACATCGCGGTCGGTGAGGCTCGCAAGCTGAACATCCCGATCGTCGCGATCCTCGACACCAACTGCGACCCGGACGAGGTCGACTACCCGATTCCGGGTAACGACGACGCGATCCGTTCCGCGGCTCTGCTGACCAAGGTCGTGGCCGAGGCCGCCGCCGCCGGTCTCATGCAGCGCTCCGGCGCCCGCCGCGACGCCGCCGAGGGCCAGGACAAGCCCGAGGTCGCGAGCGACGAGCCGCTGGCGGAGTGGGAGCAGGAGCTCCTCGCCCCGGCCACCGCCGAGGCCCCGGCCGAGCAGCCCGCCCAGTCCTGATTTCCCCCACGAGGTGCCCGCGACCAGCGGGCACCTCGTGACTCAAGCGCGTACATCGCAGAAGGAAAACGATGGCGAACTACACCACCGCGGACGTCAAGAAGCTCCGCGAGCTGACCGCCGCCGGCATGATGGACTGCAAGAAGGCGCTGGACGAGGCTGACGGCGACTTCGACAAGGCCGTCGAGATCCTGCGCATCAAGGGCGCCAAGGACGTCGGCAAGCGCGCCGAGCGCACCACGTCCAACGGCCTGGTCGCGGTCAAGGACGGCGCGATGGTCGAGCTGCGCTGCGAGACCGACTTCGTCGCCAAGAACGCCGACTTCATCGCCCTCGCGGACGAGATCGTCGCGATCGCCAAGGCCAACAAGGTCGCCGACGTCGAGGCCCTCAAGGCCGTCGAGGTCGACGGCAAGTCGGTCGACGCGCTGGTCCAGGAGTTCTCCGCCAAGATCGGCGAGAAGCTCGAGCTGGCCAAGGCCGTGGACTTCGACGGCACCGTGTCGGTCTACCTGCACAAGCGTGCCGCTGACCTGCCGCCGGCCGTCGGCGTGCTCGTCGAGTACACCGGTGACAACGCCGAGGTCGCCAAGGGTGCCGCGATGCAGATCGCCGCGATGCGCCCGAAGTTCGTCACCCGTGACGAGGTTCCCGAGGAGCTCGTCGCCAACGAGCGCCGCATCGCCGAGGAGACCGCTCGCGAGGAGGGCAAGCCGGAAGGCGCGCTGCCCAAGATCGTCGAGGGTCGCGTGAACGGCTTCTTCAAGGACGTCGTGCTCCTCGAGCAGGCTTCGGTGACCGACAGCAAGAAGACGGTCAAGGCTCTCCTGGACGAGGCCGGCGTGACGGTGACCCGTTTCGCTCGGTTCGAGGTCGGCCAGGCCTGATTCGCATGAGGGCGGGGTTGCAGGCACTAGCGACCCCGCCCTTGGCGTGTCATAAGACTTCTCAACGGCGCGAGGTGAGGAACCTGTGAGCGAAGAAGGTAGCCACGGCTACAACCGGGTGATGCTCAAGCTCGGTGGCGAGATGTTCGGCGGCGGTGGCGTCGGCGTTGACCCCGACGTCGTCCAGACAGTCGCCAAGCAGATCGCGGCAGTCCACAAGTCCGGCGTGCAGGTGGCCGTCGTGATCGGTGGTGGCAACTTCTTCCGCGGGTCCGAACTCCAGCAGCGCGGCATGGACCGTTCGCGCGCCGACTACATGGGCATGCTCGGCACGGTCATGAACTGCCTGGCGCTGCAGGACTTCCTCGAGCGCGAGCACGGCATCGACACCCGCGTGCAGACCTCCATCCAGATGACGCAGGTCGCCGAGTCCTACATCCCCCGCCGCGCGATGCGCCACCTCGACAAGGGTCGCGTCGTGATCTTCGGCGGCGGTGCCGGCCTGCCGTACTTCTCGACCGACACGACCGCCGCCCAGCGCGCGTTGGAGATCGGCTGCGAGATCGTTCTGATGGCCAAGGCCGTCGACGGCGTCTACACCGCGGACCCGAAGCACGACCCCGACGCGTTGATGTTCGACAACATCACCCACCGCGAAGTGCTGGAGCGCGGCCTCAACGTCGCCGATGCCACGGCCTTCAGCCTCTGCATGGACAACAACATGCCGATCCTCGTCTTCAACCTCCTCACCGAGGGCAACATCGCTCGTGCGGTGCGTGGTGAGAAGATCGGCACCCTGGTGAGCACCCCCGGTGGCCGTCCGGCCTTCTAGACCTGGTGGGATCACTCCAGGACCGGGAATTGGGCACGAACACGCAGAGCAAGGAGCAGTCGTGATCGACGAGACCCTCCTCGACGCCGAGGAGAAGATGGAAAAGGCGGTTTCGGTGGCGAAGGAGAACCTCTCCTCCGTCCGGACCGGTCGTGCGACTCCCTCGATGTTCAACCGCATCCACGTCGAGTACTACGGCTCGCCCACCCCGCTGAACCAGATGGCCAGCATCACGGTTCCCGAGGCGCGCATGGCGGTCGTGAAGCCGTACGACGCGAGCCAGCTGAACGCGATCGAGAAGGCGATCCGGGACTCCGACCTGGGCGTCAACCCGAGCAACGACGGCACCATCATCCGCATCGTGATCCCGCAGCTCTCCGAGGAGCGCCGCCGGGACATGGTGAAGGTCGCCAAGCAGAAGGGCGAGGACGCGCGCGTCTCCGTCCGCGGTGTCCGTCGCAAGGCGAAGGAAGAGATCGACAAGCTCGTCAAGGACGGCGAGGTCGGCGAGGACGACGGCGCGCGTGGTGAGAAGGAGCTCGACGCTCTGACCCACCGCTACACCGCGCAGGTCGACGAGCTCGTGAAGCACAAGGAAGCCGAGCTTCTCGAAGTCTGATGTTCCTGATGGTTTCGCCCGGCCGACTCGCGCCGCAGGCGTGAGTGCCCTGGCAGGGCGGAGGTCGTGATGGGAGCACAGGTGGCAGGCGGTCCCGCGGACGTGCCCGCGTCGAAACCGTCGCGCGCGGGCCGTGACCTGCGTGCGGCGATCCTGGTCGGCGTCGGGCTCGGTGCCGTGATCATCGTGTCGCTGCTGACCGTGCGGCAGACCTTCATCGCCATCGTCGCGGCAGCCGCGGCGGTGGCGACGTGGGAGCTCGCGGGCGCGCTCAAGAAGAACGGCATCAACGTCGCCCTGTGGCCCGCGTTGATCGGTGGTCAGGCGATCATCTGGCTGTCCTGGCCGTTCGAACGCTCGGGCATCACGACGGCGTTCGTGATCACCATCCTGGTGTGCATGGCCTGGCGGTTCCGCGGTGGCTCCGACGGCTATCTGCGCGACCTCAGCGCGTCCGTGTTCACCGTCGCGTACGTGCCGCTGATGGCGGCGTTCGCGGCGATGCTCGTCGTTCCGGAGAAGGACGGTGCGGGCCGGGCGTTCGCGTTCCTCATCGGCGTGGTGCTGTCGGACGTCGGTGGCTACGCGGCCGGTGTCTTCCTCGGCAAGCACCCGATGGCGCCGACGATCAGCCCGAAGAAGTCCTGGGAGGGCTTCGCCGGTTCGCTGGTCGCGGGCATGGTCGGCGGTGCGTTCACGCTGACGCTGCTCCTCGACGGCCAGTGGTGGCACGGCGTGCTCTTCGGTGCCGCGCTCGTCGTCACGGCCACGGCGGGCGACCTGGTCGAGTCGCTGATCAAGCGCGACCTCGGCATCAAGGACATGGGCACGCTGCTGCCCGGCCACGGCGGCATCATGGACCGGATGGACTCGCTGCTGCCGTCCGCCGTCGCCTCCTGGTTGCTGCTGCACCTCTTCATCCAGTGACGTTTTCCGCGCAACGCCGCAACTAGTGGTTGTGAGAGACCACGAGGCACTGGCGGCGTTCGAGCGGATCTACCGCGACAACGTCGGCGCGATCACCCGGTTCTTCGCGCGACGGTGCGTGGACCCGCAGCTCGTCGGCGACCTGACGGCGGACACCTTCGTCCGCGCGATCACGTCGTTCGCGACGTTCGACGCGGCCAGGGGGTCCGCGTCGAGCTGGCTGTACGGCATCGCCCGGCACACCTTCGCGGCGCACGCCGAGCAGTCCGCGAAGGGCGGTGAGCTGGCGCGCAGGGTCGGCGGCCGGCGTGAGCTCGACCGTGACGAACTGGCCGAGCTCGAAGCCCGCATCGACGCCGAACAGCCCGGTCGCGCGCTGCTGGAACGGCTCGCGGAACTGCCGGAGCTCGACCGCGAGGCGATCGAGCTCGTTCATCTCGGTGGTCTCTCTCCCAAGGAGGCGGCGGAAGCGCTCGGCGTGCCCAAGGGAGCGATGCGGACCCGTCTGTACCGCGCCACGGCACGTCTCCGCGCGGTCGTCGAGGACGACGAGGTGGAGGCACGATGAGCAAGTTCGAGGACAACCTCTGGGCTCAGCTGGAACGCGACCACGCGCCGGTTCTGCACGAGAACGTCGCCAGGAAGCGGCGTACCAACACCAGTCGCTGGCTGGCCGCAGCAGCAGTTGCAGCCATGTTGGGCACCGCGGCGGCGATCGCACCGGCTTACTTCGGTGGTACGCCACCCGCGTATGCCGTGATCGACAACCGGGACGGCACGGTGACGTTGAAGGTGCGGGAGATCGAACAGGTCGACGAGGCCACGGCGAAGATGCGCGAGATGGGCATCCCGGTCGCCGCGGTGCCACTGCGGGAGAACTGCCAGATGAGGGGCCGCAAGATCAACCCTCCTGGCGACCCGATGTTCGACGTGCTGAAGTTCCAGTCGGTGGACAACGAGTTCGCGATCACGATCACGCTCGCTCGCATCCCGGCGAACGGCACGGTGGTGTTCGCGGCCGGGAAGTGGTTCGAAATGCCGATCATCCGCGGCGGGATGTACGCAAGCGATGACCTGCCCGACTGCTTCTCGAAGTGACTAGTCGTCGTACGGGTCGTCCGCCTCGATGCGCGGCCCGGCCTCGATCACGCGGGACTGGTCGATCACCGAGAACGCCATTCCCGCGTGGTCCTCGACGACGGTGATGCGTCCGTACGGGGTGTCGTAGGGCTCGACGGTCACCTGGCCGCCGAGCTCCAGCACCCGGTACGCCACCGAGTCGGTGCCGATCTCGGGCGCGGCGTTGAAGTAGACCATCCAGTGCGACTGTTCCCCGTACGGGAACTCTCGCCCCATCTTCTGCCTGCCGATGACCTCGGTGCCCTCGACGGAGTACGTCGCGTAGTCCAGCCGGTGGCCGTCGCCGATCTGCGTGATGTCGTAGTGGCACAGCTCGCCGAAGAACTCGTCGGCCGCCGCGCCGTCGCGGGTGTTCAGCTCGGCCCACGCGTAGGAGCCGTGCCCGCCCATGCCGAACCGCCAGTCCGGTGGCACGTGCCGGAACCCGACGACGGCTCCGGTCGGGTCGGCGATGACGGTGCTCTGCGTGTGGTCGGCGGCGTCCTCGGGGTTGCGCAGCACCGATCCGCCGAGGTGGAAGGCCTTCTCCGCGGTCGCTCTCGCGTGGGGTGTGACCAGGTACAACCGCCACGGCTCCGGTTCACCCTGCGGCAGTCCTGCGACGGGGATGCCGTCGACCATGGCCACCGTGTAGCCCGCGTCGTCGGCGTAGTGCCAGCCGAACAGGCCGGTGTAGAAGTCGATCCCGGCTTTGAGGTCCTCCACGGTCCTCTCCACCCAGCACGGGCTTCCTCCGAGCAACGGCGCGAGCTGGGGCGTGTTGGGCGCGATCGACACTGCCGCCTCCTGCTGGGGAGAGATGCGATCACGCTACGCCGTAGTTGGACGAATTCGAACAGTCACCGGCAAATCGAGGCCCTACAGTGTCTCCGTGAGGGGATTCGTGCGGGCGGCGCTGAATGCGGTGCGTCCGGTAGATGTCGTGCCGAGCCCGAACATCTGGCATTGGCCTGACATCTACGAGGTCGAGAACCGCGCGCAGGACGCCGGTGGCGCGATCTGGGCGGCATTGCGCGAGGAATGTCCGTTTTCGGGGGTGGACGTCGTGGACGTCGGCTGCGGTGACGGCTTCCACGTGCCGATCTTCGCCTCGGAGGCGCGGTCCGTCGTGGGCGTCGAACCGCACCCGCCACTCGTCGTCCGCGCGAGGCACCGGGTTGCCTCGCTGCCCAACGCACGCGTCGTTTCCGGTCCCGCGCAACGGCTGCCGCTCGACGACGCGTCCGCCGATCTCGTGCACGCCCGCACCGCCTACTTCTTCGGTCCGGGCTGCGAACCGGGCATGCGCGAGGCCGACCGGGTGCTGCGGCCGGGCGGTGCGCTGGCGATCGTCGACCTCGACGGTGCGGCCTCGCCGTACGGGCCGTGGCTGCGTGCCGACGAACCGCGCTACGACCCGGCGGCGGTCGAGAAGTTCTTCGCGGACAACGGGTTCTCGCTTCGACGGGTCACGGCGGAGTGGCGCTTCGAAAAACGGGAAGACCTGGAGTCCGTGCTGCGCATAGAGTTCTCGGCCGGGGTCGCCGAACGCGCGATCGCGTCGGTCGACGGGCTGAGCTTCCCGGTGGGTTACCGGCTGCACGTCCGTCGCAAGCCCAAGGGGTTGATCTTGTGATCCGCGAGATGCAGCGGCTGACCCAGCGGCTCTGGTCCCGCGAAGCCAACTGGCACGTCGGAGACCTTGCGTGGCAACGGTTCGAGCACGTCGGCCGCGAACCGGAGTGGCAGTTCGAGCTGTGGCACCGCGACGGCGAGGTGGCGGCCTGGGCGTGGGAGCAGCGCGGCAAGGACCTCTTCCTCCAGGTCGACCCGGCGCATCCGGACCTCGCGGACGAGGTGCTGAAGCGCTTCCCGGACCGCCGGGTGATGATCCTGGACGCCGAGAAGCACCTGATCGCCGCGCTGGAACGGCACGGGTACGCGGCGCAGGACGGCGAGTACCAGGTCTTCATGACCCACGACCTGCGTGATGTGCCCGAGCCGGTCGTGCCGGACGGCTTCACCGTTCGCTCCATCACCGAAAGCGACCTGGCGCGTCGCGTCGAGATCCACCGACGCGTGTGGCACCCGTCCCGCGTGACGGAGGAGAGCTATCGCAACGTGATGGCGGCATGGCCTTATCGCGCGGAACTCGACTGGGTCGTGGAGGCGCCGGACGGCCGGTTCGCCGCGTACTGCCTGATGTGGCTGGACGACCAGAACCGCGTCGGCGAACTGGAACCCGTTGGCACGCATCCGGAATTCCGGAAAATGGGGCTGGGGCGTGCCGCCTGTTACGGCGCAATGCGCGCGCTGCGTGATTTCTCCGGCGACCAGGCGATCGTCTACCCGTTCCACGGAAATCCGGCGGAGTCGTTCTACCGGAAGTTGGGTTTCCGGCCGTACGCACGAACCATGACGTACGCACGATAGCCCGTTCGGCCGCTGTCGTCCGAGGTCACCGCAGACGTACAGTCCCTCAGCTTCGTCGCTACGACGACGTACTACCTGGGGGGTAGGCGATGAGACGCCGATTTCTGCTGTCATTGTTGATGTTGTTCAGTCTCATCGCCGTTCCACCGCCGACCTCGTTCGCCGCGCCGCCCGCCGCCGACCTGAACGCGATGTTCACCGCCTACGGAAACCAGGGCGGGCACTGGACCGGCGGCGACAGCACGGTTTCGGTGCCTCTGCCGGACGGGCGCACGGCGTGGCTTTTCTCGGACACCTTCCTCGGCACGGTCAACGCCGACTTCAGCCGCCCGCGGACCGCTCCGTTCATCCGCAACTCGATCGTGGTGCAGCAGGGCTCCCAGCTGGTGCAGACCCTCCACGGAGGCACCGCGCAGGACCCCACGACGCTGGTCACCGGCAGCAACCCCGACGAGTTCCACTGGATCGGGGCCGCGACGGTGCAGGGCGGCACGCTGAAGGCGTTGTACGGGCGGTACAAGAACGCCGGCTCCGGCCCGCTCGGGTTCCAGCGGGTCGGCACCAGCCTGGTCACCTTCACGCTGCCCGCGCTGACCGTCGCGAGCGTCACCGACCTCCAGCTGCAGAACAAGATCGGCTGGGGTTCGGCGATCCTGACCGACGGCGGCTACGACTACGTCTACGGCACCGAGGACGTGGACGGCTTCAAGTTCGCGCATGTCGCCCGAGTGCCGGCCGGCAACCTCGGTGCCGCGTGGCAGTTCTGGAACGGCTCGGCGTGGGGGAGCGACGAGACGCAGTCGAAGCGCCTGTTCTCCGGTGGCGGCACCGGGTTCTCGGTGGTGCGCAAGGACGGGCAGATCGTCGTCGTGACGCACGACGGCAACGTCGGCTTCAGCCCGTGGTTCGTCGCGTACACGGCCTCGGCTCCCACCGGACCGTTCATCGGCCCGACCTACCTGCACAAGGCGCCTGAGCCCGGCCAGAACCCGTGGCACTTCGCCTACGACGCGCAGCTGCACCAGGCCCAGGCGGCCGCGGGCACGTTGCTCATGTCCTACAACGTGAACAGCTTGCAGGACGACGACAACTACGCGGACGCGCGGATCTACCGTCCCCGCTTCGTCGACATCACCTGGCCGCGGCCGAATCCCGGTCCCGGCGTGCCTGCCGCGCCTGCGAACGTGAATCTGGCGCTGGGTACAGACGGCACCGGCGAGGTCACCTGGAGCGCGCCGGACGGGCTCAGCTTCTGGCTCTACCAAAGGGATGTGACGGCCGGGCAGACCCACTTCTCGCGTGGCCCCAGCAGCGTGACGACCAAGTCGCAGGAAGTCGGTGCGCTCAAGGACGGTCACGTCTACGAGTTCAAGGTCTCCGCGGTCAACGGCACCGGGGAAGGTGCTTTCTCCGCAACGGTTTCCGGCACCGCGCACGTCACCGCTCCCAACGCGCCGGTGAACCTGCGCGCCACCACCGGCACCGATGTGGACGTCGCGCTGGCCTGGGACGCTCCACCTGGCAGCAGCAACGTGCAGTACACGGTGCGCAAACGCGATGTCACCGCAGGCGAGACCAGCTTCTCCGAGGTGTGGTTCCCGAGTCCTTCCAACACGAACCACACCGTCACGGGCCTGCAGCACACCCACGTGTACGAGTTCCGGGTGACCGCGCGCAACGGTGGTGGCGAAAGCCCGCCGTCGAACACCGTGCAGGCCACCGCGGCCGGGTCGGCGCCGCCGGTGCCGACCGGGCTGACCGCGGTCGCGCAGGGCGACGGGAGCGTCAAGCTCACCTGGAACCCGGCCGGTGACGGGCTCTGGTACTGGGTCTACCAGCGCGACGTCACGGGCGGGGAGGCGGAGTTCCGCAAGCTGGAGTATCCCGTCACGAACGGGACCTCGGCGCAGCCGGGGCTGTTGGTCAACGGGCACGAGTACGAGTTCGCGGTCAGCTCGATCAACCGCCACAACCTGGAGTCGGCGAGGTCCGGCGCGGTGCGGGCGACCGCCAGGCACGACAAGCCCGGCGCACCGGCGAACCTGACCGCGACGGCGCAGAACGACGGCGGGGTGAAGCTCACCTGGACCGCCACCGGAGAGAACCACTGGTACTGGGTCTATCAGCGGGACGTCACGGGCGGGGAAGCGGAGTTCCAGAAGCTGGAGTACCCCGTCACGTCCGGGACGACCTTCACCGCCGGTCTGCTGCTGAAGGATCACGAGTACGCGTTCAAGGTGAGCGCGCTCAACAGCGGCGGCGAGGGACCGGCGAGCGCTGAGGTGCGGGCGACCGCGCGGTACGACGCACCCGCCGCCCCGTCGAACCTGACGGCGACGCCTGGTGATGGAACCGTTGCGCTGCAATGGAACGCGCCCGCTCCCGGGGCGTGGTACTGGATCTACCAGCGTGACGTCACCGCGGGCGAGGCGAACTTCACCAAGCTCGAGTACCCCGTCACCAACGGCACCTCGTTCACCGCGGGCCTGCTCGCCAACGGGCACACCTACGAGTTCAAGGTCTCCGCGATCACGAACGGCGGTGAGGGGCAGGCGAGCGCCGTCGTGTCCGCGAAGCCGTTGCCTCCTCTGCCGGCCAAGGTGACCGGCCTGACCGCCGTGCCGACCGCGAACGGCGAGATCAAGCTGACCTGGAACGCGCAGAACAACGTCCTCTACTGGATCTACCGGCGGCCCGCCGGCGGCCAGTTCACGAAGCTGCAGTTCCCCGCCTCGCAGGCGGAGTTCACGGCGGGCGGTCTCACGCACGGCCAGGCCTACGAGTTCAAGATCGCGGCGACGAACCTCGCCGGTGACGGCCAGGAGTCGGACATCCGCGGCGCCACCGCGAACTTCGCCGTTCCCGCCGCGCCCGCGAACCTGCGCGGGCAGGCGTCGGGTGACGGAAGCATCGCGCTGCAGTGGGACTCGGCGGGGCCGAACCTGTTCTACTGGGTCTACCGGCGCAACGTCTCCGCGCAGGAGACCGAGTTCACGCGGGCGGGGTTGCCCACCGAGCGCACCGGGATGTCGTGGGACGGCCTGCGGCACGGGGACGTCTACGAGTTCTACGTGCGCGCGGAGAACGCCGGTGGGCTCGGACCGCAGTCGAACACCGTGTCCGTGACGGCGCTCGGCGGGCTGCCGGAGCCGCCGCCGTCCCTCACCGCCACGCCGGGCAACGGCAGGGTCGTGCTGAACTGGCCCGCGAGCCCCACGCCGAACGTCTTCTACTGGGTGTTCCACCGGAACGCCTCGAAGGGCGAGGGCTTCCGCAAGATCGAGATCCCGTTCAGCTCGACGACCGCCACGATGGAGCCGTTGACCAACGGCGACACCTACGAGTTCAAGGTGGCGGCGACGAACTCGGCCGGTGACAGCCGGCACACGGCGGTGGTGAGCGCACGACCGTTGCCGCCGGTGCCCGGTGCCGCGTCGTTGACCGCCATCGCAGGCAACGGCGAGGTCGGTCTCGGCTGGAACGCCGTCGAGCACGCGACCTACTTCTGGGTCGAGTACCGCGACATCACCGCTGGTCAGGCGGGCTTCCAGCGGTTGCCGCTGCCGGTCACGAGCTGGGCGCACACGGTGAAGCCGCTGGCGAACGGCCACCAGTACGAGTTCCGCGTGATCTCCGGCAACGTCGCAGGGGAGAGCGGGCCGTCGAACGCGGTGCGCGCCACCCCGCTGCCGCCGCCTCCTGCCGCGCCGTCGAACCTGCGTGCGGTGGCGGGCAACGGCCAGGTGTCGCTGACGTGGAACCCGAGCCCGAGCGGTCCGGTGTACTACTGGGTGTACTTCCGGCCGCAGGGACACAGCGCCTGGTACTACTTCCAGTACCCCGCGAGCGGAACCTCGTTCACCGCGACGGGTCTGCTGAACGGGTTCAACTACGAGTTCCGGGTGACTGCGGCGAACCTCGGCGGGCAGAGTCCACCGTCCAATGTGGTCAGCGCGCGGCCGTTCCTGCCGTTGCCCGCCGCACCGTCGAACCTGAGGGTGACCGCGGGCGACCGTCAGGCCTCGCTGACCTGGAACCCGAGCCCGAGTGGTCCGGTGTACTACTGGGTGTACTTCCGGCCGGAGGGGCACAACGACTGGTACTACTACCAGCTACCGGCGAGCGGAACCTCTTTCACGGCAACAGGTTTGTTGAACGGGTTCAACTACTCGTTCCGCGTGACGGCGGCCAACGCGGCGGGGCAGAGCCCGCCGACGAACGAGGTGACGGTGAAGCCGCTGCCGCCGCTTCCCACCAAGCCGACCGGCCTCACGGCCACGGCTGACCGGGACTCCTCGCGGATCTGGTTGAGGTGGAACCCGAGCCAGGGAACCGGCATCACGTACTCGGTCGAGATGCGCAACTACAGCCACAACGGCCCGTGGTACCCCTACGAGGTGGTCGATGACACCGACACGGTGTTCGACCCGGAGTCGCACAGCATGGTCTGGGAGTTCCGCGTCGTCGCCAGGAACATGGCCGGTGGTGTGCCTTCGGACCTCGTGCGGGAGGCCAACCATCCATGGCTGAACTGGGGAGCGGCGCCTTCCTACGGACGCAACGCCAGCAACGGGGCGAACAACGCCGCGCGCTACCTTTTCGCTGATCTGGGCTGCTCGGCCAGCTTCCAGCAAATGGTGTGTTTCCACCGGTCGCCAGGTCTGCGCCAGCCGGCGACCGTCGGCGACTACGCGTTCTACCCCTACAGCAAGGACCGCCTGAACCTGAGGCTCCGGTGCGAGGCGTTCGCGAACGCCTCGCTGCGCCGGTCACACGGGGACGAGGTCGTCGAGTCGCAAGGCCAGGATCTGCTGCGGCACGAAGCCATCCACTCGATGCAGGAAGGCGGCTACCTGATGTTCGCCCAGTTCCTCGCCCAGTACGGGTTCGTGTCCAAGCTTTCGGAGGTCGCCACGGGCAACCCGTGGGAGGCCAACCCGTTCGAGATCGCCGCGGGTCTGCATCGCGGCAACTACTACGCCCCTATAGGGGGAGTGACCGACTGCAGCCGCCTGTAGCCCACGGACACAGCGACTAGGCTCTGGTTCGTGGAGAAGCGAATCGCAGGCAGGTTGAACCGCCAGGTCGGCGTCGTGGGGCTGGGTTGCTGGCAGCTCGGCGCCGACTGGGGCGAGGTGGACGAGAGCGAGGCGCTCGCGTTGCTGCACGCCGCCGCCGACACGGGGGTCGACTTCTTCGACACCGCCGACGTGTACGGCGACGGTCGCAGCGAGACGCTCGTCGGTCGGTTCCTCAAGGAGCGTGGGGACGGCGTTTTCGTCGCCACGAAGATGGGGCGGCGGCTGCCGGCGCAGACCACGGAGGGGTACAACCGGGAGAACTTCCTCGCGTGGAACGACCGGAGCCGCCGCAATCTCGGTGTCGACACGCTGGACCTGGTGCAGCTGCACTGTCCGCCCACGCCGGTGTACAGCCGGGACGAGGTGTACGACACCTTGGACGAAATGGTTGAGCAGCAACGGATTGCTGCTTATGGCGTGTCGGTGGAGCGGGTCGAGGAGGCGCTGGAGGCGATCAGGCGTCCGCACGTGGCCAGCGTGCAGATCATCCTGAACGCGTTCCGGCTCAAGCCTCTCGAAGAGGTGCTGCCCGCGGCTGCCGAGGCGGGCGTCGCGATCATCGCGCGGGTGCCGCTCGCATCCGGGTTGCTGACCGGGAAGTACGACAAGGCAACGACTTTCGGCGCTGATGACCACCGCAACTACAACCGCAACGGTGAGGCGTTCGACGTCGGCGAGACCTTCTCCGGGGTCCCGTACGAGGTCGGGCTGGAAGCCGTGGAACGGCTCCGGCCGCTCGTGCCGGACGGTGCCACGATGGCGCAGTTCGCGCTCAGGTGGATCGTGGACCAGCCCGGCGTCACCGTGGTGATTCCCGGCGCGCGCAACGTTTCGCAGGCGCGGGCGAACTCAGGGGCTGCGGATCTGCAGCCGGTGGACGGAAAGGCTGTCGCCGCCGTCTACGACGAGCTGATCCGGCCGCACGTGCACGACCGGTGGTAGGTCACTCCTCGGCGAGGATGGCGTAGAGCTTGCGCCGCAGTTCGTTGTAGAGCTCGACGGTGCGGGCCTTCTGCTCGGGCGTGCCCGCGTGGGAGATCTGCTCCATCGCGCTGCCGAGCAGCCGGACCGCGGTGCGCAGTTCGCCGTCGACCGGGTCGAGCTGGATGTCGATGTCGCGCCAGGGCGGGGCCGTGTGCTCCGTCCTGCCGTGTTCGGTGACTGTGAACAGCTTCTTGCCTCCTTCTTCCGCTGAGGAGATGAGGCCTTCGTCGGCGAGCATCTGCAGCGTCGGGTAGACCGAGCCGGGGCTCGGGCTCCACACGCCGCCGGTGCGCCTGGCGATCTCCTGGATGATCTCGTAGCCGTGCATCGGCCGTTCTGCCAGCAAGGACAGAACCGCCGCCCGGACGTTGCCGCGCCTCTGGCGGCCGCCCCTGCCACCGCCTCTACCGCCCCCGAAGGGGCCGTGGCGATGCCTCTGGTGGTGCTCTCTGTGGTGTGGTCTCATCATCATGTCGCTAACGATATATCGGAATCTATCGCGATGCAACGGTCTTGTGCCGGCGAAGTTCGTGGGACACTAGATGTGCTATGACCTCGCTTCCCCTTGTCTTCGACGCGCCCAAGCGCGGCCTGCCGCCGCGCCACCTGGTCGACCTCTCACCTGCTCAGCGCGCGGAAGCCGTTGCGGCCCTTGGTGAGAAGCCGTTCCGTGCCAAGCAGCTGTCGAACCACTACTTCAGCCGCCTGACCGTCGACCCGGCCGAGATGACCGACATCCCGGCCGCCACGCGCGACAAGCTCGTCGCCGACCTGATGCCGCCGCTGTTCACGGTCGTGCGCAAGGTCACAACCGACGAGGGGACCACCGCCAAGACGCTGCTGCGCGCCCACGACGGCACGCTCATCGAGAGCGTCCTGATGCGCTACCCGGACCGCGCGACGCTGTGCATCTCGTCGCAGGCGGGCTGCGGCATGGCGTGCCCGTTCTGCGCGACCGGCCAGGGCGGCCTGCAGCGCAACCTGTCGACCGCGGAGATCGTGGACCAGGTCCGCCTGGGTGCCGCGGCGATGCGCGACGGCGACCTGCCCGGAGGCCCCGGCCGCCTGTCGAACATCGTCTTCATGGGCATGGGCGAGCCGCTCGCGAACTACAAGCGCGTGATCGAGGCCGTGCACCGCATCACGGCTCCGGCGCCGGACGGTCTGGGCATCTCGCAGCGGACGGTGACGGTGTCGACGGTCGGTCTGGTGCCGGCGATCAAGAAGCTGACCGAGGAGAAGTTGCAGGTGCGGCTGGCGGTGTCGTTGCACACGCCGGACGACGAGTTGCGCAACACGCTGGTGCCGGTCAACACGCGGTGGGACGTGGCCGAGGTGCTGGAGGCCGCGCGCGGGTACGCGGACCAGACCGGGCGGCGGGTGTCGATCGAGTACGCGTTGATCCGGGACATCAACGACCAGGGCTGGCGGGCGGACCTGCTCGGTAAGAAGCTGCGCAAGCACCTGGGGCAGTTGGTGCACGTGAACCTGATTCCGCTGAACCCGACTCCGGGGTCGAAGTGGGATGCGTCGCCGAAGCCGGTGGAGCGGGAGTTCGTGCGGCGGGTGCGGGAGCAGGGTGTGGAGTGCACCGTGCGGGACACGCGTGGGCAGGAGATCGCGGCTGCCTGTGGTCAGCTCGCGGCTGAGGGCTGAACAGCGCGCCTGGCCGACTTGACCCGTCACCACCATCCGTAGGTGCTAGCATTGACTGCAATGACAGCATCGGAGGTGGATCATGGCGGTCCTTACGATCCGCGACTTCGACGAGAGTCTGAAGGCAAAACTGAGGATTCGCGCGGCTGAACACGGCCGATCGATGGAAGCCGAAGTGCGTGCGATTCTCGCTGCGGTGTTGACCAAGTCCGAGTCGGGGCCCGGTATGGGGTCGAGAATCCGGCAGCGTTTTGCCGACCTGGATGATGTCTCCTTCGAGCCTCCGCAGCGTACGGAGCGGGCGCGAGCAGCGGAGTTTCCCGAGTGATCGTTCTTGACACCAACGTCGTTTCCGAACTCATGAGGCAGGTTCCGAACGACGAGGTGGTTCGCTGGGTCGATCGGTACCCGGCTGATGAAGTCTTCATCACCGCTGTCACGGCTGCCGAGCTTGCGTACGGCGTCGAGCGAATGCCGGATGGCCAACGCAAGACCACACTCGCGGTCAAGGTCTCCGAACTCCTGACCGAGGACTTCCAGGGGCAGATCCTGCCGTTCGATGGCGTGGCAGCTGCGCACTACGGCGAGATCGCAGCGGTACGTGAGGAACAAGGTTCTCCGATCAGCATGGCCGATGCGCAGATTGCTGCGATCTGCCGCCGCTTCGCGGCTTGCTTGGCCACTCGTAACACCAAGGACTTCATGGACACGGGTATCACCTTGCTGAACCCGTGGAGCGACGCCGAGCGCTTGTAGTTCGCAGCGGACGGTCACGGTGTCGACGGTCGGTCTGGTGCCGGCGATCAAGAAGTTGACCGAGGAGAAGCTGCAGGTGCGGCTGGCGGTGTCGTTGCACACGCCGGACGACGAGCTGCGCAACACGCTGGTGCCGGTCAACACGCGCTGGGACGTGGGGCAGTTGGTGCACTTGAACTCGCTGGAGGAACGTCCGCGTGGTCGGCATGATCGCGTCATGCACGAGCCAGTCCTGAGCTGCACCCGAGAGTTCGAGCCTGCCTACGAGGTCGAGGTGGGGCCGGAGTTCCCGTCCAACGGCGACTGGTCCTGCCCTGTCTTCGCCTTCGATCGCGATGGCCGGGTGGTCGAGGAGTTCGTGTCGCGGTGGGGCGCTTCGCTCACGGTTCGGGTGAAGCCGGGCGAGGACGCGGAGTGGGTGGGTCTCTTCCCCGCCGGCGGGCTCGGCGGTCTGGACGGCGTGTTCGCGTGCCCGGCGGCCGCGCAGTTGTGCGTTGTGGTGGACGGGTTGGCCTTCTTGCTGGACGTTCACTCGCCTGTCGCGGCGGTCGTTGCCCAAGACCAGGTGACGCAGGTCGTGCCCGTGGTCGGTGCGCCGCTGGTCCTGCTGGTCAGGTGCGTCGACATCGTGGCCATCGGGCCTGAGGGCGTTGCTTGGCGATCTCCGCGCTTGGCGTTGGACGGTCTGCGCGTGGTGCACGCGCATGTCGACGGCATCCGTTGCGTGGACGACGACAGTGCGGGCGTCGTGGTGGATCCGGCCACCGGTGAACCTCGGCGATGAAGCTCGAGGGGGAACGCTGGCGCGCGCTCGTCAGCACGGTCAGGCTGGGGCGTGACGAGTACAGGGTGGTGCAGCCGGCCCGGCCGCTCACGCACGCGCCGCTGTACGAGGGGTACCTGGGCGTGGAGACCTGTGTGGACAAGGCGTCCGCGCGGGCGATCGCCATGGCTTGGGAGTTCGCGATGCGGTCGCCACGGACGTTGGTTCACTTGCCGTTGCGGCGCAGCGATGTTGGGTGCCGGTGGGGTGGCGACGGGCCGTTGCTGGATCTGGTGCTTGTGCACCACAGTCTTGGGTTCCGGCTGTCCAAGTGGAAGGACGTGCGGGCGAAGCTCAAAGGCGGGCGGCCGCACACCGTTGAGTGCCAAGGGTTTCAACGGGAACCTGACTACGAGAGGTTGCAGCACAAGGGCAACCGGGACTTGCTCCGGGGCGAGATCGTGGCCGACACGGTGTTCGTGGTGGGGAGCAGGGTGGCGTTCGAGGTCGAGGGCCAGAAGTTGAAGGGCCTGGTCGAGGACTGTCCGCGGCACATGCACGAGAGTCCTGGCACGCATTGCTGTGCGGAGATCGCTGAGGATCGGTGGAATCCGCAGTGGATGCACGTGGTGTACTGCGACGAGCATCGGGTTCATGCCTGAGGGGGCATCGTGGGAGTGATGTACGACTACTTCGCGTGGTGATGGGACAACTGGAAGAGCGCTCACGGGACGGACTTACGACCCGGCTTGGCTGGCCGACGTTCTGAGTGAGCTCAAGGCGTTGGCGATTGAGGCCGTGAGCAAGGGAGAGCGGCTTTACTGCTGGATGTGCCTCTAGGGTTTCACCTCGGCCAACGAACCGGTGGCCACCTCGAACACGAAGCCCCGCACGGAGTCCTTCACCGGGATGAACGGGTTCGCCTGCACGCGCGCGATCGACTGGCGGACGTCCTTCCTCCAGGTCGCTTAACGCCTCGGCGGCCCAGGCCGGTTTCACGCCGACGTCGTCCAGGATCGACTGCTTGAAGGCGTCGTCGGTGAACGTGAGCATGCCGCAGTCGGTGTGGTGGGTGAGGATGATCTCGCGGGTGCCTCGGCGGGCCCAGCGCGCGGTAGACGTCGAGGCGAGCATCCATGCAGGCGACCACGGCCACTTGTTTGGCTGGCGGTAGGGGAGCGGCCGGAGAACTGGGTGGCGTACACCGCGTTGTGTGCTCATGAGGTGGGAATGGCCCCCGCTCAGACATGAGCGGGGGCCGAGACAAACCTAGAGCTGCCAGTTCTGGTTGGCGGCGCCCGAGCACGTCCAGATGATCAGCCGGGTGCCGTCGGCCGAGGAACCGCCGGCGGCGTCCAGGCACTTGCCGGACTGGGGATTGCGCAACGTCGTGCCCACGAGCGACCACGCCTGGGCGCCGGTGCCGTTGCAGGTCCACAGTTGCACAAGGGTTCCGTTCGAAACTCCGGAGCCGGCCACGTCGAGGCACTTTCCCAAGGCGCGCAACGTGTCGCCGGTGCGCGACCACTGCTGGGCGCCCGTGCCGTTGCAACCCCAGAGCTGCACAGGAGTTCCGTCGGCGGTCGAGGAACCGTTGACATCAACGCATTTTCCGCCGATGCCGACGATCGAACCGGAGCCGGAAGACACCAGGAACTGGCTGCGCGCGACGTTCCAATGCGTTGCCAGGTAAGAACCCGCGGCCGGGTTGGTGTGGAAGTAGTCGTCGCCACCGCAGTCGATCTGGTTCTCCGGCGCGCCGGGGCACACGTTCACCAGGCCGCCGGGCGGCGACGGGATGCCGCCGTCGTCGTAGCACATGATGTCCTGGTCGTCCCAGCAGTGACCGTAGGCGGTCGAATGCGGGGCGGAGCGCTGGACCGCGCCCAGGGTGTGCAGAAGTTCGTGGGCGCTGGCTTGCCACGTCCAGCAGCCTGTTCCGACCGCGGCGTAGGACGGTCCCGAGTTGTAGCCGTTGTCGGCGCCTGGACGGTCGTCGCCCGGCGCACCCCACGCCACGCCGCAGCCGCCGGAGTCGTGCCAGAACAGGTACTTGCGGTCGGTTCGGTTGTAGCCGCGCAGAGCGAGCTGGTCGGCGATGGAAGAAGGCGAGGACATCGCTGACTGAGGCACGACAACGTTGTCCACGGACGCACGGCAGGAAGAATTCGTCACGAAGCGCACGTGCCGGACGCCGCCGCCCAGACGTGAGGCCGCCTCGACGAACGTGTTGTCGATCTGGTCGGCGAACGTCTGGAACTGGCCCACGAACTGCGCGTACCGGTCCGCGGACTGGTCGCCGCGCACGTAGACCGCCTGCACGCGCTTGCCGCTGACGCCGTCGCCATCACACACGACGGACTGGATCGAAACGTCCGAAGAAGGCTCCCGGAACTCGTCGGGCAAAGAGTCCACGACCGGACTGAGCAGGGATAAAGCCGCCAACAACACACCAAAGGACATGACAGGGACCGCCTTGCTGTGTGAACAACAGGGAAGCGGTCTAGACCAATGATAACCGTAGCGAATCGGACACGCGGTGTCAGCGGACAGAACCGGACAGGAAACCGGTCGCCGAACGGGTGCCGATACCATGCCGCGCGTGGGGGAACCGACGAGGCTGGTCGCGGGCAGATACGCGACGATCAGAGAGCTCGGCCGGGGCGGCATGGGGGTCGTCTGGCTGGCCGAGGACCGGGTCATCGGACGGCAGGTCGCGCTCAAGGAGCTGCGGACCACCGAGACCGAGCGCGTGCTCCGCGAGGCGCGCACGGCAGGGCGTCTGAACAGCCCGAACGTCGTCGGCATCTACGACGTCATCGTCGAGGACGGCGTCACCTACCTGGTCATGGAGCTCGTCGAGGCCCCCACGCTCTCGGAGGTCATGACCCGCAAGAGCCTCACCGAGGACGAGGTCGCGGACATCGGCCTGCAGGTGCTCAGCGCGCTCGAAGCCGCCCACGCGGCGGGCATCGTGCACAGGGACGTCAAGCCCAGCAACATCATGGTCACGCAGAACGGCACGGCGAAGCTCACCGACTTCGGCATCGCCAAAGCCATGGACGACCCCGGGTTGACGGCCACGGGCGGCATCATGGGCTCGCCCGGCTACATGGCGCCGGAGCTGTTCGCGGGCAAGCAGCCGTCACCGGCGAGCGACCTGTGGGCGTTGGGCGCCACCATGTTCCACGCCGTCGAGGGTCGTGCACCGTTCCAAAGGGACACGACCGCGGCCACGATGCACGCGATCATGTACGAGGAGCCGGTGCTGCAACGCACCCAGGGGCCTCTCGCCGCCACGATCATGGCGCTGCTCACCCACGACGACGCCCAGCGCATCACCGCGCCCCAGTTGCGGGAACGGCTCAACGACCGCACCAAGGTCGTCCGGCCGCCCACGCAGTCCGAGCAGACCGTCGTCATCGAGCCGGTCACCACGTTCGTCGCGCCGAACACCCCGACGCGCGACGACTGGGATGCCGAGAAACCCAAGTCCCGCAAGAAGATCGGCGTCATCGCGGGCGCGACCGCCGCGGCCGTGGTGGTCGCACTGGCCGCGGTGTTCCTGATCAAGCCGACCACGCCCGGCACGGCATCGCCGCAGCAGGACCAAGGCTCCAGCGAGCAGCCGACGAGCGAGACGAGCAGCACCGCCTCCAGCGCGCCGTCCAGCAGCTCGGCCCCGAGCAGCAGCAGTGCGGCGCCGTCGTCCAGCCAGGGCCCGAAGCCGACGCAGGGCCAGACGCAGCCGAACCAGCCACAGCCGACCACGACGCCGCCCAAGCCGCCGAGGGAAAGCCTCGTGTTCTCCCGCTACCGCAACGGTGGCGGCTGGCACTACAGCGGCACCTCGCGCGTGCCGGTGCCCGCGGGCTTCTCGGTGGAGAACACCGGCGGTCTGGGCAAGCTGCTCGCGAAGTCCGAGCCGAACACGCTGCCGTTGTACGCGTGTCAGGTCAACAACTCCGAGGACCGCATGACCTCGGCCGCGTCCGACTGCGAGAAGCAGCAGGTCTCCAGCACCACCCCGCTCGGCTGGGTCTTCAAGAAGGACGCGAAGCCCTCGGACGTCAACGTGCTGCCGTTGTGGCGCTGCAACATGGGCGGTCACCACTTCGACTCGGTGACGAACAACTGCGAGGGCAAGACCATGGAGTTCCAGTTCGGGTGGGTCCTCGCGTGATCGCCGGCCGGTACCGCACGATCCGCGAGCTCGGCCGTGGTGGCATGGGCGTGGTCTGGCTGGCCGAGGACCAGGTCATCGGACGCCAGGTGGCGCTGAAAGAGCTGCGCACCACCGAAGTCGAGCGCGTGCTCAGCGAGGCCCGCACCGCAGGCCGCCTGAACAGTCCGAACGTCGTCGCGATCCACGACGTGATCACCGAGAACGGCGTCACGTACATCGTGATGGAGTTCGTCGAGGCGCCCACGCTCACAGACCTCATGGCGCGCAGGACGTTCACCGAGGACGAGGTCGCGAGCATCGGCCTGCAGGTGCTCAGCGCGCTCGAAGCAGCGCACGCGGCCGGCATCGTGCACCGGGACGTCAAGCCCAGCAACATCATGGTCGCGCCGGACGGCACGGTGAAGCTGACGGACTTCGGCATCGCGCGAGCCATGGACGACCCCGGTCTGACGGCCACGGGCGGCATCATGGGCTCGCCCGGTTACATGGCACCGGAACTGTTCGCGGGCCAGCCGCCGTCACCCGCGAGCGACCTGTGGGCGTTGGGCGCCACCATGTTCCACGCGATCGAGGGCCGCTCACCGTTCCAAAGGGACACAACAGCGGCGACGATGCACGCGATCATGTACGAGGAGCCGGTCCTCCAGCGCACCAGAGGCCCGCTCGCGAACGTGATCATGGGGCTGCTGCACCAGAATCCAGCTCAGCGCCTCAACGCGGCCCAGACCCGCGCACAGCTCGGCTCACCGTCCGAACGCACCGTCGTCATCGAGCCGGTCACGACCTTCGTGGCGCCGACCCGGGAGGAGTTCCCCGAGCCCAAGCGCAGGACGGGCGTGATCGTGGGCGCCGGCGTCGCCGTCCTGGCGGTGATCGCTCTCGTCACGTTCCTGATCGTGCAGCCGAAGGACGAGCCGATCACCCCGGCTGCGCAGCAGAGCACGACCACCACGACCACGACGGCGACGACGTCCAGTGCCGCGCAGAGCAGCAGCTCAGCGGTGCCGTCGTCGAGTGCTTCCAGCCCGCCTCCGTCCAGCCGGACGAGCACTCCCCAGACCACGCAGGTCGCGCAGCCGCCGCAGAAGCCGAAGCGCAAGACCAAGGCGCTGACCCGCTGGAACGACGGCAAGTGGTACTTCACCACCTCCGACGGGTTCGCGAAGCCCGCGCAGTTCAACGCGCTCGACGGCCCGGCCGGCTGGGTGGCCGCGGAGCAGGAGCCGGGCACCCGCGAGCTCTACGCGTGCAAGATCGGTACCGCCGGCGACTACATGACCGCGGTCAACTTCGACTGCGACGGCCACCAGCGGCTCGGCTCGCTCGGCTACATCTTCGTCAACAAGCCCGCGGAAGGCGCGGTCATCGCGCTCTACCGCTGCACGAGGGACAACGGCACCCGGCACTTCGACGCGCTCGACAGCAGCTGCGAGGGCGAGCATCTCGACGGTCAGCTCGGCTGGGTGCTCAGCGGGCCGTAGCGGGCTCCAGTCCCAGCGGCTCGGCGGAGTCGAACGTCTCGCGCGCCTCGGCGACGGACTCGTAGTTCCGCTGCGCCCACGACCGCAACGCGGCGAGCGGCTCCGTGACGCTGCGACCGAGCGCGGTCAGCTCGTACTCGACGCGCAACGGCACCGAGGGGTAGACCGTGCGCGTGACGAGCCCATCGCGCTCCAACGTGCGCAACGTCTGCGTGAGCATCTTCTGGCTGACGCCCTCCAGCCGGCGCTTCAGCTCGCCGAACCGCTTGGGTCCGTCCTCCAGCGCTCCGATGGCCAGAGCGGTCCACTTCGATGCGACCATGTCCAGCAGGTCGCGGCACGGGCACATCTTGAGGTAAACGTCCCTGATCACGCCTAGTTTCTACCAGGTACCTAGTGCACAAGATAGTGCCTAATTGCCAGGAGAGACCTGCTCTCCCAAGCTAGTACCCATGCGAGCGATCATCCAGAACGAGTTCGGCGGCCCTCTCACCCTCACCAATGTCCCCAAGCCCCAGCCCCTCCCGACCGAGGTGCTCGTCAGGGTGCACGCGGCCGGCGTGAACCCGGTCGACTGGAAGACCAGGGCCGGCAGCGGCATGGCCGGCCTGCAGAGCTTCCCGTTCATCAACGGCTGGGACGTCTCGGGTGTCGTCGAGGAGGTCGGTTTCGGGGTGACGACGCTCAAGCCCGGCGACGAGGTCTACGGCATGCCGCGCTTCCCGCACGCCGCGAGCGCCTACGCCGAGTACGTCACCGCGCCGAGCAGGCACTTCGCGAAGAAGCCGAAGAGCCTCACGCACGTCGAGGCGGGCGCGTTGCCGTTGGCCGCCCTCACCGCGTGGCAGATCCTCAAGGACACCGCCGACGTGCAGCCGGGGCAGAAGGTGCTGATCACGGCCGCGGCGGGTGGCGTCGGCCACCTCGCGGTCCAGATCGCGAAGGCGCAGGGCGCGTACGTCGTCGGCACCGCGCGCGAGGCCAAGCACACGTTCCTGAAGGACCTCGGCGCGGACGAGGTGATCGACTACACGCGGGCCGACTACCAGGGCACGGACATCGACGTGCTGGTCGACCTGGTCGGTGGCGCGTCACCCGACCCGGTGCGGCCCGGCGGGTTGTTCGTCGGCGTCCCGTCCGGAGTGGACAGCGTGAGTCGCGAGGGAATCCGGATCAGCCCGATCCTGGTCGAACCGGACCGCGCGGGACTGGAGGCGATCACCGCGCTGGTCGACCGGGGCGCGCTCAAGGTCCACGTCGACGCGACGTTCCCGCTGGAGGACGCCGGAAAAGCGCATGCCCTGGGCGAGACGGGTCGCACCCAGGGCAAGATCGTGCTCGAAGCGCTCTAGCGGCGCCAGGACGTCTTGCGACGAGCGGCGTCCCACACCAGGAACGCGATGATCGTGACCCCGGTGGCGACCAGGTAGACGTTCTCGGTGTTGCCGTGGTGGTTACCGATCAACATCAGGAAGCAGAAGCCCGCGGAGAGCCAGCCGGCGATGCGCGTGCCCTTGGGGAACGTGCCGTGCCAGCCCCACTCGTGCGACGGCTCCTCGTGAGGGTCGACGGCAGGACGCTTGTCCAGTTCCGAGGACGAAGCCACGGTTTCCTCCACTGCTCATCCGGATTACCGGGTCATCGTCGCACACGTTCATCAGCACGGAGGTGTGAGGTCGCGCGCGCACGACTTACGGGCGAGGTCGTGCGCCGATACTCTCAGCGCGGCCACACCCTCTGATCTTGTGAAGGCGCCTCGACTTGACCGGCTTCTCTCCCGCTGAGGCCTCCACCCCGGACACGTTCGCTCCCGTCGAGATCGGTCTCCACGGGGTGCGCAAACGCTTCTCCGACCAGGTGGCGGTCGACGGCATCTCGCTGAACGTCCACGAAGGCGAGTTCTTCTCGGTTCTCGGCCCGTCCGGCTGCGGCAAGACCACCGTCCTGCGGATGATCGCGGGCTTCGTCGACCCGGACGAGGGCCGCATCGAGCTCGACGGCAACGACATGGTGGGCGTTCCTCCGTACCGGCGGGACGTCAACACCGTCTTCCAGTCCTACGCGCTGTTCCCGCACATGTCGGTGTGGGACAACGTCGCGTACGGCCTGAAGCGCAAGAAGATCCGCGGCGAGGAGCTCAAGAAGCGCGTCGGCGAGCACCTCGAACTGGTGCGGCTCTCCCAGTTCGCCAAGCGCAGGCCGACCCAGCTGTCCGGCGGTCAGCAGCAGCGCGTCGCCATCGCCCGCGCGCTCGCCGCCGGGCCACGGCTGCTGCTGCTCGACGAACCACTGGGTGCTCTCGACGCCAAGCTGCGCAAGGAGCTGCAGATCGAGCTCATGCGCATCCAGCGCGAGGTCGGCACGACGTTCCTCTACGTCACGCACGACCAGGAAGAGGCGCTGGTCCTCTCGCACCGCATCGCCGTGATGAACGCGGGCAAGGTCGAGCAGGTCGGCTATCCCGAGGACGTCTACGAGCGCCCCGCCACCCGGTTCGTCGCGGGCTTCATCGGCACGTCCAACATCCTCGACGCCGAGGTGTCCGGTGTGGACGGTGAGTTCGCCGCGCTGACCGCTCCCGGTGCCACGAACCTGCGCGCCAAGTTCTCCGGCAGCGTCAGCCACGGCGCGAAGGTCGCCGCGACCGTCCGCCCGGAGAAGGTGCACCTCTACAACGAGACCGCCGAGCCGCCCACGGGCTGGTGCGTGCTCAAGGGCGTGGTCCAGGACGTCGTCTACACCGGCGTCTCCACGCAGTTCGTGGTCGACACGCCCGGCGGCGAGCTGGTCGCGTTCGTGCAGAACGCCCAGCGCATCGACGACGCGGGTGCGCCCGGCCAGCCGGTGCGGATGGCGTGGGATCCCGAGTTCACCGTGCTGCTGGACAAGGCCAATGGCTGAGCTGCGGATCGCCCGGCTCTGGGACAGTCCGAGGATGACCCGGCGGGCGATGCTGGGTTCGATGGCGTACTTCGCTCTGGCGGCCTGCGCGGTAGGCCCGGCACCGACGAACAGCGCGGGCGGGGGCACGGCCAAGGCCGTCAACCTCGTCGACGAGCCCAAGCTCAACTTCTACAACTGGACCGACTACATCGCGCCGGAGACGTTGCCGGGCTTCCAGACCATCACCGGTATCGAAGTCACGTACGACAACTTCTCCACCAACGACGAGATGGAAGCCAAGATCGCGTCCGGTCAGGCCGGCTACGACCTGGTGGTGCCTTCGGACAACTTCCTGCGCCGGTTCCTCAGGTCGGGCCTGCTGCAGCCGCTGGACCACGACGCGATCCCGAACCTCGTGAACCTGGAGCAGCGGTTCGTCGAGGCCGACTACGACCCCGGTAACAAGTACTCCGTGCCATGGGCTTGGGGCACAACGGGTCTGGCGTACTCGAAGTCGCAGATCGGCGGCGACGTGACGGGGTTCGACGCCTACGACCTGCCGAACGCCGAAGGGCGCAGCTCGATCCTGGACGAGGCACGCGACGGCCTCGCGCTGGGTCTGCTCAAGCTCGGCCACGACCCGAACACCACGGACGCGAGGCAGATCGACGACGCGGCGAACTTCCTGCTGTCGTTGAAGAAGAAGCTCGGCCAGATCACCTCCGACGTGATCGAGCCGCTGACCTCGGGTCAGGTGCGGCTGGCGCAGTCGTACTCCGGTGACGCGTTCCAGGCGAAGGCGGCCAACGACGACATCGGGTACGCGATCCCGACCGAGGGCGGACTGTCCTACGTGGACCTCCTTGTCATCCCGAAGGACGCGCCGCACGCCGGGAACGCGCACCGGTTCATGGACTACATCCTCGGTGCGGACACGGGTGCGGCGCTGTCCAACGCGGTGCGCTACGGCAGTCCCAACGCTGCTGCGAAACCGTTGATGGACAAGGACCTGCTGAACGACCCGGTGGTCTACCCGTCGGAGGAGCAGCTCAAGAAGCTGCCGTTCACCAAGGACCTCGGCGGCGAGGCCGAAGCCCTGTACGCCGACGCCTGGACGAAGGTCAAGACCGGCTGACCGGGAAGCTCGCCAGACCCCTGATCGTCACCGAGGAGCGGAAGATCACCGGACCGTTCTGGCGCAGCTCCGGCATCCGGCGGGCCAGCGCGCGGAATGCCACCTCGCCCTCCATGCGGGCGAGCGTCGCGCCCAGGCAGTAGTGGATGCCGCTGGAGAACGCCAGGTGCTCCGGCTTCTGCACGCGCATGACGTCGAACCGGTGCGGCTCGGGGTAGACCTCCGGATCGCGGTTGGCCGCCCCGATGATGATGTTGACCATCTCGTCGGTGCGGATGTCGTCGACCTGCTCCTGCGCGATGCGGCCGGTCAGCTGCACCGGCGGCGCCCAGCGCAGCGTCTCCTCCACCACGTCGGACGCGAGCTCGGGATGGGCCTTGAACAGCGCCCACTGCGCCGGGTGGTCGAGCAGCGCCCGCGCGCCGTTGCCGATCAGGTTCACCGTGGTCTCGAACCCGGCGACGAGCAGCAGCACGAGCGTGCCCATCAGCTCCTGCGCGGTGAGCTTCCGCTCGGCCTCGGCCGCGACCAGCGAGCTGATCACGTCGTCGCCCGGCCTGGCGCGGCGTTCGGCGATGAGCCGCTCGAACAACGCGAGCACCTTGTCGTTGGCGTGCCTCATCTCCCCGGTGACACCCGTGTCGAACGACCTGGCGACGAGCGCGCCGTAGTCGGCGAACTCGGCGGTGTCGGAGTCGGGCACGCCGAGCAGGTCGCTGATCACCGCGATCGGCAGCGGCGCCGCGAAGTCCGTCATCAGGTCGAACTCGCCTGCGTTTGAATTCTCAGGGTCCAGCAACGACTCCGCGACCTTCTCGACGCGCGTCCGGTACTCGTCGATCTTCTTCGGGCTGAACGCGGGCATGGCCAGCCTGCGCAGCCTGGTGTGGTCCGGCGGGTCCAACTCCAGGAACGACTGCGGCAGCAGCCCGGCGAAGCCCGGATAGGTGCCGTCGGTGAACCGCATGCCGAACCGCCGGTCGCGCAGGACCTTGTTCGACACCGCGTGGCTCGTCGTGACCCACTGGCCGCCTACCTCGACCAACGGTCCTAGCGCGCGCACCTGCTCGTAGATCGGGTGCGGGTCCTCATGACCGGTCAACTCCTCGAACATCGCCTACCCCCTCCAACGCTCCCAGCTCCAGCGTAAGGATCAGGGTGTGCGGTTTCACATCTCGTTCCATTAGCCACGGTCAGGGCCTTGAACAGCGTTGACGTGGCTGTTCGCATGGCATGATCTGCTTCTGTGTTGCGACGCTGGCTGAAGGCCAACGCCCTGCTGGCGCCCACCGGGCTGTGGCTGGGGATTTTCCTGATCGCGCCGCTCGTGGTCGTCGTCGAGTTCAGCTTCGCCACGCGGGACACCGGTGTCGCCCGCGCGGTGCTGCCGTGGACCACGCAGGCCTATCTGAGGGCGCTCGACCCGGCGTTCCTGCCGATCTTCGGCCGGACCCTGGTCTACGCGGTGGCGACGACCCTCGCCTGTCTGCTGCTGGGTTTCCCGCTGGCGTGGTTCATCTCGCGCTACGGCGGCCGGTACCGCACGGTGCTGCTCGCGGCGGTGCTGATCCCGTTCTGGTCGAGCTATCTCGCGCGGATCTACGCGTGGAAGGCGTTGCTCGATGGCGAGGGTCTCGTCAACACCGTGCTCGGCTGGGTGGGGCTCAACCGAGACGGCGGGTTCCTGCTGACGCACGGCGCCGTGATCCTCGGGCTCACGTACGGGTTCCTGCCGTTCATGGTGCTGCCGCTGTACGTGGCGTGCGAGCGGTTCGACTTCCGGCTCGTCGAGGCGTCGTTCGACCTCGGGCACGGGCGGGTGTCGACGTTCTTCCGGGTGGTGCTGCCCGGTGTGTTCACGGGTGTGCTGGCCGGCTCGTTGCTGGTGCTGGTGCCGTCGGCGGGTGATTTCGTGACGCCGAAGTTGCTCGGCGGTGTCGACCAGTCGACGTTCGGTTCGGTGATCGACGACCAGTTCCGCGGCGGCAACAACTGGCCACTGGGTTCCGCGATGGCGGTGCTGCTACTCGTATTGGTGGTGCTCGTGCTGCTGCTGCGCGGGCGACGAGGGGAGGACGTCCTGTGAACCGTCGTCCGTGGGCGCTCGGGCTCGTCGTGGCCTTCGTCTTCCTGTTCCTGTACGCGCCGATCGTGTGGCTGGCGCTGGCGTCGTTCAACTCGTCGCGGTCGTTGAGCAAGATCAGCGGGTTGTCGACGCAGTGGTACGCCGAGCTGTTCGACGACACCCGCGTGCTGGACTCGTTGCGGCTCACCCTGCAGCTGGCGCTGGCGTCGGCGGTGATCTCGACGGTGATCGGCACGCTGGCGGCGTTCGGGCTGCGGCGGGCGTTCCCCGGTCGCGGGTTGTGGACGGTGTTGCTGTCGCTGCCGCTCGTGGTGCCCGAGGTCGTCATGGGTGTGGCGATGCTGGGGTTCTTCGTGAAGCTGGCGGGGATTCCGCTCGGGTTCGGCGCGTTGCTGTTCGCGCACGTGGCGTTCTCGTTGAGCTTCGTGGTCGTGGTGGTGCGGTCGCGGGTGTCCGGAATGGACGTTCGGATGGAGGAGGCCGCCGCGGATCTCGGGGCGTCGCCGTTCACCGCCTTCCGAACTGTCACGCTGCCGTTGGTGGCGCCCGCGGTGGTGGCCGGTGCGGCGTTCGCGTTCTTGCTGTCGTTCGACGACGTGGTGATCTCGTCGTACCTGACGGGGGTCGGGTCGACGACGTTGCCGGTGTTCGTCTACGCGCAGGCCTCGAAACGCGGTATCTCACCGGAGATCGTGGCGTTGTCGACGTTGATGGTGACGGCGACCGCGGTGCTGCTGATCACGGGTGTGGTGATCGCGTCGTGGCGCGCGCGGAAGGCGGGATCCACCGCGCAGCTGGTCTAACTTCGCGCCGGAGCTGTATCTGGGCGCCGGTGCCGACGACTTCCCAGGTGGTGACACCGGCAGTTCTTGGGGGAAGACGTGCCGCAGTTGCGCATTCACTTCACCGATCGGGACATCGCGCGGACGCGGTTGACGCTGGCACCGGACGTGCTGCGGGAGATCGTCGGCAGTGCCCAGATCCTGCGTCAGCCCGGCCAGGCCTTCGGTTCGTGGCGCAGACGCGTGCACGAGCTGGCCGTGCACGACCCGGAGTTGCGCACGGCACTCCGCACGGTGCTGTCGACGCGGCCTGGGCGCCTGCGGGAGAACGACGGGGCTGTGCGCGTCTACTTCAGGGACCTGGTCGAGCCGTACCTGCCGATGATCGAGGACGCGCTGTGCACCGACGTGGCGGCGGGGATCCAGCGGTATCTGCAGTGCGGTCCGGAAGGACTGCTCGGGGTGCTCGGTCCTGCCACGCGGTGGGATCCGCCGGTGTTGTCCGTCGACCACCTGCGCCCACACGAAGTGCACCTCGGCGGGCAGGGGATCGTGCTCGTGCCGTGCTACTTCGCTCTGTACCACCAGATCGCGCCCGGTCCGGTGCTGGTCTGCCCGATCCGCACCGAGTCCCGGCGGAAGGCGGAGCGCGGCGACCACGTGACCGCGTTGCTCGGTGCCACCAGGGCGTCGATCCTGCGTTCTTTGGTCGGCGGGAGCACCACCTGCAAACTGGCGAAGCAGGTGGGTGTCGCTCCCGCCACGGTCAGCCATCACACCGGCGTGCTGCGCGAGGCGGGCCTCATCGCCACCGAGCGCGAGGAGAACTTCGCCCGGCACCTGATCACGCCGCTGGGGCTGAGGGTGCTCGCCGCGGACCGGTGAGCACCCTCACCAGGTCACCAGCAGGTGTTACCGGTGACCCACTTGTGCGAGCGGATCTTCACGTTCGGGAAGTTGGGTGCTTCCGCACCCCGGACGACGTAGTACGCGACGTCGCCGCTGTAGTTCGCGCCGGGGTAGAGGCACACCCTGGCGTAGGACGTGTTCTGCCCGGCGTTCTCGACGGCCCGCACGGCACGGGTCCCCGACCACGAACACCTGACGGACCCGCCCTGCCAGTCCGGGTCCGCACTGCCCCAGCTGCAGCGGCTGCTGCTGCCGTCGGCCACCGGCCACGCGCACATGTTGCCGGCACCGCACGACAGCGCCTGGGCGGACACGTCCGCCACCGGTGCCCCCACCTCGATCTCGGTCTTGCCGCTCGCCGCCGACGCGGTTCCCAGCAACGACATCAGCATCAAGGCGGCGGCGAACAGCACAGCCATCGTTTTTCTCATGTTTCCCCCTGAGAGAATTGATGTGCAGGCCGGGAGTCTGCCGAGACAGACGGCTGTGCGGAGCGTCCTTCGAACCTCGTCGAAGGGCTTCCACGTGGCACGTCAACTTTCGTCGCGCGAATTCGATACTCCAGCGTGCCGCGCGAACGTGGGACGTCTCGTAGCTTGAAAACGTGATTACTGCTGTGCGGACCAGGGCCGACGCCGTGTGCGCCGACACCCTGGCCCGGCTCAAGGCGCTGACGCCCGTGCGGGTGGTCGGCGAGGTGGTCGTGATGATCGCCGCGATCCTGCTGGACCTGTGGCCGGGGCCGTGGGCCGAGGAGAAGGCGTCCGGCTGGGCGCTGGCCGGGTTCATCGCCGTCTACCTGGTGCTGCTGCCGTTGCGGCAGGTGTTCCCCGCGGTGGTGATGATCGGCGGCGCGGCGATCCCGTTCCTCGGGCCCGCGCTGATGGTCGTGCTGAGCTACACGGCCGGGCGGCGGATCGAGTCGTGGGTCAAGGCCGTCGTGTCGACCGCGGTCACGTTCGTCGTCGTGGTGCTGATGTGGGACTGGGACGCGCGTCCGGTCGACATCGAGCCCGTCTACGGGATGCTCATCCTGGTCACGATCTTCGGCGTGGGCGTGGCGCTGCCGTTCCTCGTCGGCCGGTACCTGGCGCAACGCGAGGCGCTCGTGCAGGCGATGCGCGACCGCGAGACCCGGATGCAGGGCGAGCACAAGATGTTGTCGCGGCAGGTGCGTCTGCGCGAACGCAGCCGCATCGCCCAGGACATGCACGACAGCCTCGGCCACCGGCTTTCGCTGATCTCGGTGCACGCGGGGGCGTTGGCGCTGGACCCGTCGCTGGGGGACAAGCAGCGCGAGGCGATCGGGGTGCTGCGCTCGGCGGCGTTGACCGGCATGGAGGAGCTGCGGGCGATCATCGGCGTGCTGCGTGCGGAGGACGGGCCCGACGACGACCCCGCCACACGCACTGTGGAGTCCATCGACTCGTTGGTGAGCGACGCGCGCAAGGCCGGTGTGTTGGTGTCGTTGGTCCGTGGCGGGCAGGCGCACCCATTGCCGTCACGGGTGTCGCACGCGGCTTATCGCGTGGCGCAGGAAGGTCTGACCAACGCCGCCAAGCACTCGCCAGGCGCCGCCGTGCAGGTCACGGTGAAGTACGAGCCGGACGCGCTGGTCGTCGAGGTCCGCAACAACCCGTCCCGCAGCGGTTCCAGCGGTGGGGAGCCCGGTGTCGGCCTGATCGGGCTCACCGAACGCGTGCGCGTCGCGGGCGGCATCCTGCACGTCGGCGCGCTGCCGTCGGGTGGCTTCCGGATCGCCGCCGTGCTGCCGTACGAGGAGACCGCGCTCCCGGACGAGCCGGAGGACGAGCAGGACGAGACCGAGTCACCGCAGGGGATCCGCAAGTGGGCGGGCATCGGGTCGATCGCCGGTGCGTCGACCGTGCTGGCGATCATCATCGGCGGCTTCACCTACCTCGGCGCGCAACCGGTGACCGAGGTCGTGACGCAGCAGAACCTCGACAGGATCCAGGAGGGTCAGTCGGAGGCGGAGGTGATGAAGCTGCTGCCGTCGGGCGACGAACCCCTGGTGGGCGACGGTGAACGCAAGTCGCAGGCTTCTCCGGAACCGGCCGGCGCACGCTGCGTTTATCACGTCACCGACGAGCAGTCGTACCTCGCCAAAGGCACCCGAGTGGTGCGCTTCTGCTTCCGGGACGGCAAGCTGGTCGAGAAGAAGATCCACGTGCAGAGGACAGGTTCATGATCCGGGTGCTCATCGCCGACGACGAGCCGTTGATGCGCGCCGGCATCAAGGCCATCCTCGGCACAGCCGACGACATCGAGCTCGTCGCGGAGGCGGGCGACGGCCGCGAGGCGGTGCAGATCGTCCGCGAACGCCGCGTCGACGTGGCCGTGCTCGACATCCGCATGCCGCGGATGGACGGCCTGGCGTGCGCGAAGGAGCTGCGGGTCGTCGCGCCTTCCGTGCGGGTCGTGATGCTGACGACGTTCGGCGAGGACGAGAACATCGTGCGCGCGTTGTCCGACGGCGCCGCCGGGTTCCTGTTGAAGGACTCCGCGCCCGAGGAGCTGCTACGGGCCGTGCGTGCGGTCAACAACGGCGAGGCGTACCTCTCGCCGATGGTCACCTCGCGCGTGGTCGGAATGGTGGCGACTTCCGGCCAGCCGAAGAGGCAGGAAGCGCAGAAGGCCGTAGCCGGGCTGACCGAGCGCGAGGTCGAGGTGCTGGCGTTGCTCGGGCAGGGGATGTCGAACGCGGACATCGGCGCGAAGCTGCACATGTCCGAGGCGACGGTGAAGACGTACGTGTCGCGGTTGCTCGCGAAGCTGGGGCTGACGAACCGCGTGCAGGCCGCGCTGCTCGCACGGGACGCGGGGCTGGCGAGCTGATGGTTCCCGCAGATCTCCTGGAAATCGCCGAAGCGCTCGTCCCCGGTGCTCGGCTCGACTCCGCACGCCTCGCCGACATGGGCAACATGCACCACGTCGTGCTGCTCTCCGGCGTCGCGGCCGTGCGCATCACCAAGCGCCCCAGCAGTGCCGCCGAGATGCCGCGCCGCATGGCGAAACTTCGCGCCATCGCGGCTGCGGGTTTGCCTTTCGCCGTGCCCGAGCCGCTGACCCCGGTGACCGAGTTCGGTGAACGCACGGCAGTCGCGATCTCGTGGATCGGCGGCGACGGACTACCGGAGGGCGTCGGCGACCCGGCGGCGTTCGGGCAGCTCTTCGGGGCCTTGCGCGAGGCCGAGATCACGCCGGAGCTCGAGGCCGTCCTGCACGTGCCGCGGAAGTACGCCGACGGTGTGGGATGGGCCGAGATCCTCGACGGCGTCGTACCCGAGTTGCCCCTGAAGTGGCGGGACCAGGTCCGGCGCGGGGTCGACACGCTGCTGGAGCTCGACGAGGTCCCGCCCCGGCTCGTCCACGGCGACCTCGGCGGCCCCAACGTCCACTTCGGCGAGGACGGCAAGCTGGTCGGCGTTCTCGACTGGGACCTGTCGACCCTGTACGACCCCGCGGTCGACGCGGCGCTCGTCGCGAGCTGGCACGGCTGGGACGTCCTGCGCGGTGCCGTCGACGACGAGACCTACCGACGGGCCCACGCCTGGCACCACTCGGTCGGCGCCGAGCACCTGCACGCGGTGCTCGCGGGCAAGCCCCTGGCGCACACCGGCGGTTTCGTCGGCTCGGTCGTCGCCTGGCTGGAGGAGTCCGGCTGAGACGAGAGGCCGTCCGGGTGTCACCCGAACGGCCTCAAACGTCCTGCACGGCTAAACGCGGCTTCGCCTGCCGGTCACCAGGCGGTAGATGGCGAGCAGGATCAACGACCCGACGATGGCGAGCAGCCACGTCCGGAGTTCGAAGAACGAGCCCAGATCGGTCCCGAAGAGCGCGGATCCGATGAATCCGCCGAGGATCGCGCCCACGATGCCGATCAGCATCGTGATGATGATTCCGCCGGGGTCGCGGCCAGGCATGATCGCCTTCGCGATGGCACCGGCCAGCAGACCGAGCACGATCCAACCCAGGATGCCCACGGAGAGTCTCCTTCCATCCGCTTGTCGCGAACGGAATGCCCCCGAACTGGCGACTTCACGCCTCCAAAACCACTCCGTTATCAAAGTAACGGGCTGTGCCGGGCTCTCAGGCACTCTCCGGAACAATGAGGGGCGATGAGTACTCCACGCACTGTCCTGATCCTGGGATCGACCGGCTCCGTCGGCACCCAGGCGCTCGACGTCATCCGGCGCAACCGCGACCGCTTCCAGGTCGTCGGGCTCGGCGCGGGCGGGCGTCAGCTGGACCTGCTCCAGCAGCAGGCAGCCGAGTTCGGCGTCGGCACGGTCGCCGTCGCGAACGGCGCTGACGTACCCGGCGTCAAGACGCTGACCAGCATGGTCGACCTGATCGAAGCCTGCCCCGCGGACGTCGTGCTCAACGGCATGGACGGCTCGCGCGGGCTCGAACCGTCGCTGAAGGCGCTGGAGACCGGCGCCAAGCTCGCGCTCGCGAACAAGGAGTCGCTCATCGCGGGCGGGCCGCTCGTGCTGAAGGCGGCCAAGCCCGACCAGATCGTGCCGGTCGACTCGGAGCACTCGGCGCTCGCCCAGTGCCTGCGCGGCGGCTCCCCGCACGAGGTGGCCAAGCTGGTGCTCACGGCGTCCGGTGGCCCGTTCCGCGGCAGGACCCGCGCCGACCTGGCCGACGTCACCGTGCAGCAGGCGATGGCGCACCCGACGTGGTCCATGGGCCAGGTCGTCACGATCAACTCCGCGAACCTGGTGAACAAGGGCCTCGAGCTCATCGAGGCGCACCTGCTGTTCGGCGTGCCCTACGACCGCGTCGACGTGGTGGTGCACCCGCAGTCCATCATCCACTCGATGGTGACCTTCACCGACGGCTCGACGCTCGCCCAGGCCTCCCCGCCTGACATGCGTCTTCCGATCTCACTCGGTCTCGGTTGGCCCGAGCGCGTCGCCGGTGCCGCGGCCGCCTGTACCTTTGACACCGCCACCTCGTGGACGTTCGAGCCGCTGGACAGCGTCACGTTCCCCGCGGTCGAGCTCGCGCGGCAGGCGGGCAGCGGCGGAGGCTGTCTCCCCGCGATCTACAACGCCGCGAACGAGGAGGCACTCGCTGCTTTCGTCGCGGGCAAGACGTCGTTCCTGTCGATCGTGGACACCATCGGCCAGGTTCTCGGCGAGGCGAATGACTGGCAGAGGGACCCCGCTGACGTAGCGGAGGTCCTGGCCGCCGAGGACTGGGCACGCGCACGTGCCCGCGAGCTGGTTGGAAGGAACTGAACTTCTCGTGAACACATTCATCAACATCCTCGGGGTGCTGTTGTTCGCGTTCGGCATCGCGGTGTCCATCGCGCTGCACGAGTTCGGGCACCTGCTGACCGCGAAGGCCTTCGGCATGAAGGTCACCCGCTACTTCATCGGCTTCGGCCCGAAGCTCTTCTCGTTCCGCAAGGGCGAGACCGAGTACGGCCTGAAGGCGATCCCGGCCGGCGGTTTCTGCGAGATCACCGGCATGACGGCCCTGGAGGACGTCCACCCGGACGACAAGCCGCGCGCCTTCTACAAGCAGAAGGTCTGGAAGCGCGTCGTCGTTCTCAGCGCCGGCTCCATCACGCACTTCCTGCTCGGCATCATCATCCTGCTGATCCTCGCGATGTCGCTGGGCCTGCCGAACAACAAGGACGTCCCGGTCCTCGCCCAGGTCTCCGACTGCGTCCAGGACTACACGGTCCCGTTCGACGCCCCGTGCCCCGCCGGCGCCCCGTCGCCCGCGAAGTCGGCCGGCCTCAAGCCCGGTGACCAGATCGTCTCGATCGCGGGCAAGCCCATCGCCACCTGGTCGGACATGCAGAAGGTCACCCGCGACCTGAGCGGCCCGAACGAGTTCAAGGTCCTGCGCGACGACAAGGAGATCGCCCTCACCGTCGACGTGCCGCGCGTCACCCGCCAGGTGTCCGACGGCAAGGGCGGCGTCGAGGTCAAGACCGTCGGCGCCATCGGCGTGATCGTCCAGCAGGCCTTCACCTACGGCCCGATCGACGCGATCCCCGCCACCCTCTCGTTCACCGGCGACATGTTCGTGAACACCTGGAAGGGCCTCCTGCGCTTCCCGGAGCGCATCCCGGCCGTGGTCAAGGCCATCGGCGGCGGCGAACGCGACCTGGACACCCCGATCTCGGTGGTCGGCGCCTCCCGCCTGGGCGGCGACGCGGCCGAGCGAGGCCTCTGGGCGTTCTTCATCCTGATGCTCGCGGGCCTGAACTTCTTCGTGGGTGTGTTCAACCTCCTGCCGCTTCTCCCGCTAGACGGTGGTCACATCGCCGTCAACCTCTACGAACGGGTGCGAGACTGGATCAGGAAGCTGCGCGGGAAGCCTGCCGGCGCCCCGGTCAACTACATGCGCCTGCTGCCCCTCACCTACGTGGTCATCTTCATCGGCGGCGCCATCACGCTGCTGACCGTGACCGCCGACATCGTCAACCCGATCAGGTTGCAGTAGTAGTGAAGAAATACGGAAAGGTGCACAACCCATGAGTGACGGCGTGATGCTCGGAATGCCGGCACTGCCGCCGCCGGTGCTGTCGGAACGTCGCAAGACCCGCCAGCTGATGGTGGGCAACGTCGGTGTGGGCAGCGAGTTCCCCGTCTCCGTCCAGTCGATGACGACGACCCTGACGTCGGACGTCAACGCGACGCTGCAGCAGATCGCCGAACTAACGGCGGCAGGCTGCGACATCGTCCGAGTCGCCTGCCCCTCGCAGGACGACGCGGACGCCCTCCCCGCGATCGCCCGCAAGTCCCAGATCCCGGTGATCGCGGACATCCACTTCCAGCCGAAGTACGTCTTCGCGGCCATCGAAGCCGGCTGCGCGGCAGTCCGAGTCAACCCGGGCAACATCCGCAAGTTCGACGACCAGGTGAAGGAAATCGCGGCCGCCGCTCGCGACCACGGCACCCCGATCCGAATCGGCGTCAACGCGGGCTCCCTGGACCCCCGTCTTCTGCAGAAATACGGCAAGGCCACCCCGGAGGCCCTGGCCGAGAGCGCCATGTGGGAGGCCTCGCTCTTCGCCGAGCACGACTTCCACGACATCAAAATCTCGGTCAAGCACAACGACCCGGTCGTGATGGTCCGCGCCTACGAACTGCTGGCCGAGCAGTGCGACTACCCGCTCCACCTGGGCGTCACCGAGGCGGGCCCGGCCTTCCAAGGCACCATCAAGTCCGCCGTGGCCTTCGGCGCTCTGCTCCGCCAGGGCATCGGCGACACCATCCGGGTGTCTCTGAGTGCCCCGCCGGTAGAGGAGATCAAGGTCGGCCACCAGATCCTTCAATCCCTCAACCTGCGCCCGCGCAAGCTGGAGATCGTCTCCTGCCCGTCCTGCGGCCGGGCCCAAGTGGACGTCTACACCCTCGCCGAGCAGGTCACGGCCGGTCTCGAGGGCATGGAGGTGCCGTTGCGCGTAGCCGTAATGGGCTGCGTGGTGAACGGCCCTGGCGAGGCCCGCGAGGCCGACCTGGGCGTAGCCAGCGGCAACGGCAAGGGCCAGATCTTCGTGAAGGGCAAGGTCATCAAGACCGTCCCCGAACACGCGATCGTGGAAACCCTCATCGAAGAGGCCATGCGCCTGGCCGAGGAGATGGAGCCGGTAGAGGGCGAGTCCCCGGCAGTAACGGTCGGCTAGACACCTTAAGCACCACGAAGGCGCTTCCCCAAGGGGAGGCGCCTTCTGCTTTAGCGAAGCCGCAGGCGAGCAGGCGATGGCGAAGCCGAGCTAGGCGATGCCGAAGGCGAGCTGCCCTTCTCGTGCGCTCCGGCGGGCCCCGTCACGAGTCGTGCCTGATCGTTGGCCGCGCCAGAGGGGTTGGGTCAAGTCGACACGCTTTTCGTCGACTTGACC
>NZ_JBFAYI010000016.1:0-179324 GCF_040681245.1 Lentzea sp. NPDC051838 | reverse complement strand
CAAGTCGACACGCTTTTCGTCGACTTGACCCAACCCCTCTGGTGTGGCTCGCTCGGACGCGACTCGTGACGGGACCCACCCCACCACCGCAACCAAACTACGAAACCGGCAGCCGCCCAAAGCAACAGGCGTGCCATCAACCCGCGTATGGCGCTGGTGGGTCTTTGATCAGATTGGCGGGGTCTGGGGCAGAGCTCCCAGAAAGCAGCCGCCGGGAAACCTACGGGACGCGCCCACCTACGAACACGAAACCGCCAGCCGCCAACGCAACAGGGGGACGACCCACGGACAGACCGCGCCCGGCCGAAGGCCGGCCCCAAAAGCGATCAGGCGAGCCCCTGCCACCACCCGTCAACCTCCCCAGGAGCGTCAACATCAACCCGCTCCCCAGGCCGAGGCACAGCCAGCTTCATCCCCCGAGCCTTGACCTCACTCCAAACCCGATCCACCGGCTCAGTCCAAGCATGCAGCGCCAGGTTGAACGTCGCCCAGTGCACCGGAATCAGCAGCCCACCCCCAAGATCCTCAAACGCCTGCACCCCTTCCTCAGGCGTCATGTGGATGTCAGGCCATGCATCCCCATACGCACCAACCTGCATCAACACAACATCAAACGGCCCGTGCGCAGCCCCGATGGCCGAGTACCCGGGGAAGTACCCGGTGTCCCCGCTGTAGAACACCGAACGCGAACCGCGAGCAATCACCCACGAAGCCCACAACGTGACGTTCCGCTGCACCGACCGCCCAGAAAAGTGTTGCGCCGCAGTACAGGTCAACTCAAAACCGTCGACTGAACACGACTCGTCCCAGTCCAGCTCGACAATCCGATCCGACGGCACAGCCCACCGCCGCAGATGCGCCCCCAACCCCAACGGCACCACGAACACACAAGACGACGACGCGACCAACGCATCCACAGTCGCCATGTCCAGGTGGTCGTAGTGATCATGCGAGATCACCACAGCGCTGAGAGCGGGCAAATCCGACAACGAGTGCGGAACCGGATGCAGACGACGAGGCCCGAGGTGCGCGGACGGCGAGACCCTGTCACTCCACACAGGATCCAGCAGCACCGCGGCGCCGTCGATCTCGATCAACGCTGAAGCGTGCCCGTACCAGGTCACGTGCAGGCCGGACGACACCGGCGCGGCGGGCCCGACGAGCGGCACCGCGGAGGACGGCTTGCGGTTCTCGCCACCGAACAGGAAGTCGCGCGCGGAGAAGGAGTCGCGGTCTGGCACCGTGCGAACTTCCTTGTCGTTGTGGAACTTCCCGTCCCGGAAGCGCGGCGAGCGCGACATCTCCACCGGGTCCGGCTTGCCGCCGAGCTGCCGGGGCACGTCCCGCAACGCCCACGCCACGCCCGCCAGTCCGAGCAGGCCGGCCAACGCCTTCTTCATGATGCGATTCCCTCTCCCTGACCTGTGCCCGGTGCAACGCAGGAAATCGTCTGCGAGTTCCGCGCCGCCCGCACGACGAAGGGCCCGGCCGAAGCAGGCCGGGCCCTTCACCAGGACGAACTCACTCCAGGACGATCAGGAGGTCTCCGCCTTCGACCTGCTGGGCGCCGCGCAACGCCAGGCGCTGCACGCGGCCTGCCTTGGGCGCGGTGATCGCGGCCTCCATCTTCATGGCCTCGATCGTCGCGACGGTCTGACCGGCGTCGACGTGGTCGCCCTCGGCCACCGCCGCCGTCACCACGCCCGCGAACGGAGCCGCTACGTGGTTCTGGTTCGAGCGATCAGCCTTCTCCGCGGCCGGGATGTCGGCGGCCACCGAGCGGTCGCGGACCTGGATCGGCCGGAGCTGGCCGTTCAGGGTCGCCATGACCGTCCGCAGACCGCGGGCGTCGGCCTCGGAGATCGCCTCCAGACCGATCAGCAGCCGGACGCCCGGCTCCAGGTCGACGGAGTACTCCTCGCCGGGGCGCAGGCCGTAGAAGAAGTCCTTGGAGCGCAACACCGACGTGTCACCGTAGGCGTCGCGGTGCGCCAGGAACTCCTTCGTGGGCGCCGGGAACAGCAGCCGGTTCAACGTGGCGCGGCGGGCGTCGACGAGCCCTGCCTCGTCCTCCGGCGACAGCTCCTCGATCGGCTTCGGCGCCGGACGTCCTGCCAGTGCCTTCGAGCGGAACGGCTCCGGCCAGCCACCCGGCGGGTCGCCGAGCTCGCCGTGCAGGAAGCCGATCACCGACGCCGGGATGTCGAACTTGCCGGGGTCCTTCTCGAACTCGGCGGGCGAGACGCCCGCGCCCACGAGGTGCAGCGCGAGGTCGCCGACGACCTTGGACGACGGCGTCACCTTCACCAGGTGGCCGAGCATGCGGTCGGCGGCCGCGTACATGGACTCGATCTCCTCGAACTTCTCGCCCAGGCCCAGTGCGACGGCCTGGGTGCGCAGGTTCGAGAGCTGACCACCGGGGATCTCGTGGTGGTAGACGCGGCCGGTCGGGCCGGGGATGCCGGACTCGAACGGCGCGTAGATCTTGCGCACGGCCTCCCAGTACGGCTCGAGGTCGCACACGTTCTGCAGGTTCAGGCCCGTCGAGTGCTCGGTGTGGTCGGTGAGCGCCACGATCGACGACAGCGGCGGCTGCGACGTCGTGCCGGCCATCGACGCGGCGGCGCCGTCGATCGCGTCCACACCGGCCTGGATCGAGGCCAGGTAGGTGGCGAGCTGGCCGCCTGCGGTGTCGTGCGTGTGGAGGTGGACCGGGAGGTCGAACTCCTTGCGCAGAGCCGAGATCAGGCGAGCCGCGGCCGGTGCGCGCAGCAGACCGGCCATGTCCTTGACGGCCAGCACGTGCGCACCCGCGCCGACGATCTGCTCGGCCAGCTTGAGGTAGTAGTCCAGTGTGTACAGACGTTCGTCCGGATTGGACAGATCGCTGGTGTAGCAGAGCGCGACCTCGGCCACGGCCGTTCCGGTCTCGCGCACGGCCTCGATCGCCGGGCGCATCTGCTCGACGTCGTTCAGCGCGTCGAAGATCCGGAAGATGTCGATGCCGGTGTTCGTCGCCTCCTGCACGAACGCCTTGGTGACCGCCTCGGGGTACGGCGTGTAGCCGACCGTGTTGCGGCCGCGCAGCAGCATCTGCAGGTTGATGTTCGGCACGGCCTCGCGCAACGCCGCGAGCCGCTCCCACGGGTCCTCGGCGAGGAACCGCAGCGCCACGTCGTAGGTCGCGCCGCCCCAGCACTCCAACGAGAGCAGCTCGGGCGTCATGCGCGCTACGTGCGGCGCGACGGCGAGCAGGTCCTTGGTGCGTACTCGGGTCGCCAACAGCGACTGGTGCGCGTCGCGGAACGTCGTGTCCGTGACGCCGACCGCCTTGCTCTCCCGCATCCACCGCGCGAAACCCTCGGGACCGAGCTCGACCAGCTTCTGCTTGGAACCGGCGGGCGGTTCGGCATTCAGGTCGACGATCGGCAGCTTCTCGCGCGGGTCGACCGCGGTCGGGCGAGTGCCGTTCGGGTGGTTGACCGTGACGTCCGCGAGGTAGGTCAGCAGGCGCGTGCCGCGGTCAGCCGAATGGCGCGCGGTCAGCAGGTGCGGGCGCTTCTCGATGAACGACGTGGTGACGCGGCCCTCGTAGAAGTCCGGGTCGTCCAGAACCGCCTGCAGGAACGGGATGTTCGTGGAGACACCGCGGATGCGGAACTCCGCGATCGCCCGGCGCGCGCGGGCGACGGCGAGCGCGAAGTTGCGGCCGCGGCAGGTGAGCTTCACGAGCATCGAGTCGAAGTGCGCGCCGATCGCCATGCCCGCGCCGGCCGTGCCGCCGTCGAGACGGATGCCGGAACCACCGGGCGAGCGGTAGGCGCTGATCATGCCGGTGTCCGGGCGGAACCCGTTGGCCGGATCCTCCGTCGTGATGCGGCACTGCAGAGCGGCGCCGCGCAGCTGCACGGTGTCCTGCGACAGACCGAGGTCGTCGAGGGTCTCGCCGGACGCGATGCGCATCTGCGACTGCACGAGGTCGACGTCGGTCACTTCCTCCGTGACCGTGTGCTCGACCTGGATGCGCGGGTTCATCTCGATGAAGACGTAGTGGCCCTGCGGGTCGAGCAGGAACTCCACCGTGCCGGCGTTGCGATAACCGATGTGGCGCGCGAACTTCACGGCGTCGGCGCAGATGCGGTCGCGCAGCGCGGGGTCGAGGTTCGGCGCGGGCGCGATCTCGATGACCTTCTGGTGACGCCGCTGCACCGAGCAGTCGCGCTCGAACAGGTGGATCACGTTGCCCTGGCCGTCGGCGAGGATCTGCACCTCGATGTGGCGCGGCTCGACCACGGCCTGCTCGAGGAACACCGTCGGGTCGCCGAACGCCGACTCCGCTTCACGTGACGCCGCTTCGAGCGCCTCGCGCAACGCGGCCGGGTCGTCGACCTTGCGCATTCCTCGGCCGCCGCCACCGGCAACAGCCTTTACGAATACGGGGAAACGCATGGACTTCGACGCCTCGAGCAGCTCGTCGATGTTCGACGAAGGCGCGCTCGACTCCAGCACCGGCAGTCCGGCCTCGCGGGCGGCGGCGATGGCGCGCGCCTTGTTGCCCGTCAGCTCCAGCACCTCGGCGATGGGGCCGATGAACGTCAGACCGGCCTCGCGGCAGGCCATCGCGAGCTCCGGATTCTCCGACAGGAAGCCGTATCCGGGGTAGATCGCGTCAGCGCCGGCCTTGCGGGCGGCCTTGATGATCTCGTCGACGGAGAGGTAGGCGCGGACGGGATGCCCGGGCTCACCGATCTCGTACGACTCGTCCGCCTTCAACCGGTGCAGCGAGTTTCGGTCCTCGTGAGGGAAAACGGCGACCGTTCCCGCGCCCAGTTCGTAGGCGGCTCGGAACGCGCGAATCGCGATCTCGCCGCGGTTGGCGACAAGAACCTTGCGGAACATCCGTAGCCCTCCCGGGTGTTGCTCGGCGGTCAGTTCGGGCACGTTACCGTGCGACTCTTGCCTGTTGGGAGGACTGTCTCACGTGATGGGTGTCATCCTGATCGGTCCCGCTCGTGATAATTCTCGCCGTTTGGGCGCTGGTGGGACACCCACCACCCAGTCAGACTCCATCCGGTAGTGGGATTAACCAGATCGAGTGACGATCTTGGAAGCCATCTCGGTAGGGTGAGCCATATGGCCGGGGCTGATGGAGCCGGGCAGCCTACTGCCCGCACACCGCATTTCGACGTTGTCCTCCGTGGTTACAACCAGCGACAGGTGAACGAGAGAGTCACTCGCCTGGAGTTTGACCTCAAGAACTCGAACCGGGCTCGTGACGCCGCCGCCGCGCAGGTGGGAGAGCTCACGAAGCTGCTCAACTCGATGCGCGCCGATCTCGACAAGACCAAGATGCAGCTCCAGAACCTGGCCAACAGTCCCGTGAGCGCGTCGAACGTCACCGAGCGTGTCCGGGTGATGATGTCGCTGGCCGAGGAAGAGATCGCGGACATCCGCAAGGACGCCCTCGACAAGGCCGCCGCCACGCGCGGCGAGGCCGAGAAGTGGGCGACCGAGCAGCGCGAGAACCACAACCGCCTGCTCGCCGAGACCGAGGCCCGCCGCAAGCAGCTGGAAGTGAACCACCAGCAGCGCACGGCCGAGCTCGACCAGCAGTTCGCCGGCCGCAAGTCCGCGCTGGAAGCCGAGCACGAGGCGTTGCGCGCACGCTTGGCGTCGGAGCACGAGGCCCTGGTCGCGTCGGTGCGCGCGGACGGCGAGCGGGTGGCCGCCGAGTTCGAGAAGAAGTCCGCGGACCTCGACGCCCACCGCGTGGAGCTCGACGCCAAGTACAAGGCGTACCACGACGAGCTCGACAAGGAGTACGACGGCCTCAAGGCGACGCTGGCCGCCGAGCACAAGAAGGTGCTCGCGGACGCTCAGGCCGAGGCCGAGCGGATCGCCGCCGAGTCCGAGGTGACGCGGGTCGAGGCGCTCACGAAGCTCGACGAGGCGCTGGCGCTCAAGCAGGCCGAGGCCGAGAAGGCGCTGGGCGAGCTCGAGGCCGAGTCGCTGGCGCGCGCCGAGAAGGCCGTTTCCGATGCTTCCGCGCAGGCTGTCGCCCTGGTCAGCGCGGCGGAGGAGAAGGCGGCCACGGTCACGCGCGAGGCCGACGAGAAGGCTTCTTCTGCTGTCGCGGAGGCCACGCAGACGGCGGCGACGACGTTGCGCGAGGCCGACGAGAAGGCCACGACGCTGGTGCGCGACGCCGAGGAGAAGGCAGCCACGACCGTGCGCGACGCCGACGAGCGTGCCGCGACCACCGTGCGCGAGGCCGACTCCAAGGCCACCACGCTGGTGCGCGACGCCGAGTCCCGCACGTCGACCCTGGTGCGTGAGGCCGAGGAGAAGACGGCGGCCTCGGTGGCGCTGTCCGACCAGCGCGCGGCAGCGGCGGCAGACAGGGAGGCGTCGCTGCGGTCGGCGCACGACAACCTCGCCACGCAGTTCCACGCCGCGCAGGCAGCGGTCGAGGCGGCGATGTCGGTGCTGAAGCCGCTGGAGAACGGTGACGGAGGCGACGAGCCCGGCGATCCGAAGACCGAGCAGTTCCCGACGCCGCGCCAGAACTAGTGCCGTAACCGGCAGCCTTTGCCCCGTATTTCGGTGTCCAGACGGGTGCATCGCGGTGCCGGCCCCGCGTCCTCATCCTGGTTGGCTGTGGTCGTGGGGCCGGTGCCGCGAGGCGCCCTGCTGGGCGCCGGAAGACGCGGCGAAGGTTGCCGGTTACGGCACTAGGTTCGGACGCCTGCCCGGGGTGTGCGTTCGGGCAGATGTCGGTGGTTCGAAGGCCCCTGTACCGAAATCGGTATGGGGGCCTTTCTCACGAGCTGGGGTTGCGGCACGCCGATCGAACGGGATGCGGGGCCCGTTCACGCGAGCCGGGCCTGCGGCTCGACTGGTGATGGGTGAGGGACGCCCTTGTGGCGCGGGTCGAGACCGCGTGGTGCGGCGATGGGGGCTAGGCCTTCTCCAGGAAGTCGGCCCTCTCCGCCGTCAGCAGCGTCGCCACCATGCCCGCGAGGCCTGGGTGCTTCTCCAGGTCCGGATCCGCGTCCACGAACCCCTGAGCCGCCACCCGCGCGTCCGCGATGATGTCCTCGTCGCGCAACAACGACAGCATCTTCAGGGCCGAGCGGCGGCCTGACTGGGCGGCGCCGAGGATGTCGCCCTCGCGGCGCAGTTCGAGGTCGAGCTGGGCCAGCTCGAAACCGTCCAGAGTGGACTCCACGGCACGGAGACGTTCCATCGTGGCCGTCATCTCCGGCATCTCGGTGACCAGCAGGCACAACCCCGGTGCCGAACCACGGCCCACGCGGCCGCGGAGCTGGTGGAGCTGCGAGACGCCGAAGCGGTCGGCGTCCATGATCGCCATGACGGTGGCGTTCGGGACGTTGACGCCCACCTCGATGACGGTGGTGGCGACCAGCACCTGGACCTGGTTGGCGGAGAAGGCGCGCATCACGGCGTCCTTCTCGTCGGGCGGCATGCGGCCGTGCAGGATCTCCACGCGCAGGCCGCGCAGAGGGCCCTGGACGAGCATGTTCGCCACGTCGATCACCGACAGGGCCGGGCGCTTGTCCTCGTCGTCGGTCTTCGCGGGCTCCTCGTCGCCGATGCGCGGGCACACGAAGTACGCCTGGTGGCCCGCCGACACCTCCTCGCGCACGCGGGCGAAGGCGCGGTCCAGCCACGCCGGCTTCTCGCGCACCGGGACGACCGAGGTCTTGATCGGCGAGCGGCCACCCGGCAGTTCGCGGAGAGCCGACACCTCCAGGTCGCCGTAGACCGTCATGGCCACGGTGCGCGGGATCGGCGTCGCGGTCATCACCAGGACGTGCGGGTTCTCCCGCTCACCGCGCGCCGACAGGGCGGCTCGTTGCTCGACGCCGAAGCGATGTTGTTCGTCGACAACGACCAAACCAAGAGAGTGGAACTCGACCTTCTCCTGGATGATCGCGTGCGTGCCGACGACGATGCCCGCCTCGCCGGTCACGATGTCGAGCAACGCCTGGCGCCGCTGGGCCGTGTTCATCGAGCCCGTCAGCAACGTCACGCGCGTCGCGTCCTCCGCGCCGCCGAGCTGGCCCGCTTGGGCGAGGTCGCCGAGCATCTCGGTCAGCGAGCGAGCGTGTTGTGCCGCAAGGACTTCCGTGGGCGCGAGCATGGCGGCCTGACGACCGGCGTCGACGGCCTGCAGCATGGCTCGCAACGCGACCATCGTCTTGCCGCTACCCACTTCGCCTTGCAGCAGGCGGTTCATCGGCACGACCGAAGCCAGGTCCGAGGAGATCTGCTCGCCCACCGAGACCTGACCCGCCGTCAGCGTGAACGGCAGCCGTTCGTCGAAAGCGTCCAGGATTCCGCCGGACCGGCGCACGCACGAAGGAGCGGGACGAGCGCGGGAAGCCTTGCGGCGCTGGGCCAGCGTCAGCTGAACGGCAAGAGCCTCGTCCCACTTCAGCCGTTGCTGGGCCACCGCGATCTGCGGCCAGCTGTCCGGCCGGTGGATCGCCCGCAGTGCCTCCTCCAGGCCGATCAGGCCGTGCTCGGTGCGGAACTCGGCCGGCAGCGGGTCCTCAGGTACGCCGTCCCACATCTCCAGCAGCTGCTTGACGCAGTTGGCGATGTTCCACGTGTTGATGTGCTGCGAGGCCGGGTAGACGGGCAGGAACGTCTGCAGGAACGACGATCCGTCCTGCTCCGGGGTGAGGATCTCGAACGCCGGGTGCACCAGCTGCAGGTTCTTCTTGTAGCGGCCGACCTTGCCCGCGAACAACGCGCGGGTGCCGGGCAGCAGCTCTTTCTCCGCCACGAAGGCGACCTTGCCGAAGAACACCAGGTGCAGCTCGGAGGTGCCGTCGGTGATCACGGCCTCGGTGAGCGAGCCGCGGCGCGAGGCCATGTTCCGCTTGGTGCACTTGCGGACCTCGGCCTGGACCGTGACGTGCTCGTCGATTTCCAGGGACCTGATGTCGGTCAGCTTCCCGCGCTCGTCGTAGCGGCGCGGGTAGTGGCGCAGCAGGTCACCGACCGTCGTGAGGCCGAGGCCGGTCTCCAGTGCGTCGGCGGACTTCTTGCCGAGCAACGGCTGCAGCTTGTCGTCGAAGGAGATCATCGCGTCCCATTCAACTACTCGACACCGACAAAAATGACAGCGTCGGGCTGGCCACCCGGATAAGCCGTCACCTCGACCTCCGGATGGGTCACCCGGAGGTGGTCCTCCAGCACGTCGACCAGGCCCTCGGGAGCGTCGGCGCCGAGGATCACCGTCACCAGCTCACCGCCGCCGGTCAGCATGCGGTCGACCAGGCGGCACGACAGGTCCAGCAACGACTCGGCCGAGGCGGGACCGGGCTCGATCAGCACGACCTCGCCGTCCAGCATGCCCAGCAGGTCGCCAGGCTGGCAGCGGCCCACCCAGGTCAACGCCTCGTCGGCGGCGATCGCGAGCTCTCCACGGCGCGTGGCAGCAGCAGCCTCGGCCATGGCGACAACGTCGTCACCGGCACGCCTTGAGGAGTCGTGCACCGCCAACGCCGCGAGAGCCTGCACGGGCGAGAACGTCGGCACCACCACCACGTCCTGCCCCGCGGCCTGTGCGTACGCCACGGCCTCATCAAGGGCCTCGCGGATGTCCGGATCACCCGGCAGAACGGCGACGTGACGCGCGCGCGTCGACACGATGGCGGACAACAGGTCCGTGGGCGTCGCAAAGGAAGTGGCGAGGTCGAACACCGTGGCGCCCTCTGCGCGGAACAGGTCCACCGCGCCGCTCACCACCACCACGATCGACCGGTCGCGCACGAACCGGGAAGCCTGCGCGGCGATCTGGTCGGCGAACCGGGCCACCGTGATCCGGTGCGGACGCCCAGCGCGCACACCGGCCTCGATGGCCGCGCCGATGTCGTTGCAGTGCACGTGCACGGTCCACAGCGAGGCGCCGTCGCCGACGACCGACACGCAGTCGCCGAGCAGGTTCAGCGAGGCCTTCAGTTCGAGAACTGCCGATTCCGAGGTGTCGTCGAGCAGGTACATGACCTCGTACTCGAACTCCGACGACCCGCTCTCGCGCTCGGTCGTCAGCGACTCAGGAGTGCGCGGCAGCAACGGCGCGTCCATCGGGGTTTCCACGGTCTGACCGGTGATCACCGCGGCCAGTGTGTCCAACAACACAACAAGGCCCCGGCCACCCGCGTCGACCACTCCGGCCTTCGCCAGCACGGCGAGCTGCCGAGGCGTGTCGGCCAACGCGGCAGCCCCCGCGCGTGAGGCCGCCATCACCACCTCGTCGAGCTCGTCCGACGGGCAGTCCCGTGCGGCCTCCGCAGCAGCGTGCAGCACTGACAGGACCGTGCCCTGCACCGGCTTGGACACTGCGGCGGTGGCCAGTTCGTCGGACCGTTGCAGGCCCTTGCGCAACGCCGACCCGGTGACGAGAGAGACCTCCTGCACGGTCTCCGCGAGGCCCCTGAGCACCTGAGACAGGATCACGCCGGAGTTCCCGCGCGCCCCGGCGAGCGCGCCACGGGCCAACGCGGACAGCGCGTCGCCTACCGTGGAGATGGGCGAGCGCAGCAGCGCGTCCAGCGCCGACTGCATCGTGTGCAGCAGGTTCGTACCTGTGTCACCGTCGGGCACCGGGAAGACGTTGATCTGGTCGATCGACTCCCGGTTGGCGTCCAGCGACCGCACGCACGCGTCCGCCCATCTGCGCACCGCGACCGCATCCATGACCTGCATGGCGGCGAGGGTATCCACCCGGTTTGGTCGCGGGTGAGGCCACCGGCTACCCTGATTGGGTTGCCGTGCCCGGTTGAGGCTTGTGCACGCTTGCGCGCCCACCGGGACGCGAGACTCACCGCTTGAGGAACCTGAAGGAGTGGCTGACGTGGCTGCCGTGTGCGACGTCTGTGGCAAGGGGCCGGGCTTCGGCCATTCGGTTTCGCACTCCCAGCGGAAGACGAACCGCCGCTGGAACCCGAACATCCAGTCTGTGCGCGCGAAGGTCTCGGCCTCGCAGCGCCAGCGCATCAACGTGTGCACCTCGTGCCTCAAGGCCGGCAAGGTCGTGCGCGGCTGATAACGCCACAGCGAAACCCCAGATGAGCCCGGCTTCGGCCGGGCTTTTCTGCTTTTCGGCGATAAAACCCATTCAAGACATGTAGTTGACTCGCCAATCAAGACGATGTTGAAACGATCCCGAGCTTTCTTTACGTTGGGAACGTGCGAGTCCTCGTGACGAGTTGTCCGGGCTATGGGCATCTGTATCCGCTTATTCCACTCAGCTGGGCGTTGAGCAACGCCGGGCACGACGTGCTGCTCGCGTTGCCCGACCGGTTCGCGCAGGTGGGAGCAGCCACGGGACTGCCGGCCACGTCGGTGGGCAAGGTGTCCATTCGGGAAGTCTTCGGGACCGCGAATCACGCGCTTTATTCCGGAAATGTGACAGAGGCTCTGATCGAGCACGTCACCGAGCACTACGCGAAAATCGCCCATTTCACAGTCCGGAACGTCATCGATCTGGCCGAGAGATGGCGACCGGATGCCGTAATGCACACGCCGTGGGAGTACGCGGGGCCGATCGCCGCCGCACGACTCGGCGTCCCGCTCGTCCACCACACCTGGGGCGTCGCCCTGCCGCCGGAACTGGCGCCCGCCGAGGCCGAGACGCTCGCCCCGGTTCATCTCGAGCACGGTTTCCCGGACGACCCGGCGCTCGAGGTCGACGTCTGCCCGCCCGCGCTGCAGTACCCGGACGCGAAGCCGGGTCTGCCGATGGCCTACACCGCCTACAACGGCTCGGGCGTGCTGCCGTCGTGGCTGTTCGAGCCGCGCAGCAGGCCGAGGATCTGCGTGACGCTCGGCAGCGTGCCTGTTCCGGGAGGCGAACACGACCGTGTGTTGCGCACGGTTCTCGTGGCGCTCGCCACGATCCACGCCGAGGTCCTGGTGATCACCGGCGGCGGGGCGCTCGATCCGGGCGCACTTCCGGCGAACGCACGAGCCGTGGACTGGCTACCGCTCAACCAGGTGCTCAAGACGTGTGACGCCGTGGTCCACCACGGCGGCTCGGGCACGACCATGACCTCGCTGCACGCGGGCCTGCCACAGCTCGCGTTGCCGCAGATGTGCGACCAGCACCGCCACGCCGACCGCGCGGAAGCCGTCGGCGCCGCCGCCAAGCTCATCGGAGACGACATCACCGCGGAGTCCGTCCGCGACCACGTGCGAAGGCTGCTGGACGACCCGGCACCGCGCGTGGCCGCGGAGAAGGTCCGCGACGAGATGCGGGCACTGCCGCCACCCGCCGCCGTCGCCTCCTCCCTCATCGCCCTAGTGGAGGCACAGTCGTGAAAACAGTCGTGGTGACCGGCGCGGGCGGCTTCATCGGCTCGCACGTGGTGGAGACCCTGCTGGGCACCGACACCCGCGTGATCGCCTTGTACCGCACGGATCCGCCGAAGTTCACCGCGCCGAACCTGCAGACGTTCCCGCTGGACCTGCGCGACGAGAACGAGCTGCGCGCGGTGCTGCGGTACGCGGCTCCCGACGTCCACACGGTGATCCACACGGCGGCGATGGACGGCAACGCGGCGTTCAAGCGCGACAACACCGCCGAGATCTTCGACACCAACCTGCGCATCGGGTCGAACGTGCTGAACTGCGCGCGCGACGCGGAGGTCGAGAACGTCGTCCTCGTGAGTTCCGCCGAGGCGTCCGTGGAGTCGGACAACGGTTACGCGCTCTCGAAGTCCGTCGTGGAGCTGCTGGCGGAGCAGTACCGCAAGCAGTACGGCATGCGGATCCTGCTGCCGCGGCCGTCGAACGTCTACGGCCCGCGCGACAAGCTCGACAGGGTGATCCCGGCGATGATCACCAGGATCACCTCCGGCGAGGACGTCGAGATCTGGGGCGACGGCTCGCAGACGAGGTCGTTCGTGCACGTCCGCGACGTCGTGGCGGCGATTCTGCAGATGGTCGACCACGACACCGACGTCATGACGGTCGCCACCAGGGAGACGATCTCGATCCTCGACCTGGCCCGGACTCTCTGTGCGCTGCTGGAAGTGCCCGAACGCGTCAGGCTCGACCTCACCAAACCGACCGGCGCTCCCCCACGAGCCTTCGACACCACCCGGATGTACGAGCTGGTGACGCCACGGCCGTTGCGTCAGGGACTCGGCGAAACCGTGTCCTGGTACCGGTCGACGCTGCCGCTGGCAGCCTGACGAGGCAGGGCGCGCAGCACGAACACCAGGCACACCACGCCGGCCAGCACCGCACCGGTGCCGCCGATCGCGAACACCACCCGCGGCCCCACGAACAGCAGCAACACCCCCGCCGCGGCGGTGCCGAGCAGGTTCGCGCCCGTCACCGTCGAGCTGACGGCCGCGAACACCCGGCCGCGCATCTCGTCGGGCGTCCGCTGCCGCACGAGAGCGTTCATGGCCACGTTGTCGACGCCGTTGGAGATGCCGCCGAGGAACCACCCGGTCCCGGCGGCCACGACGTAGGGCAACGCGGCCGGGATCAGCACCGCGACGCCCGTGCTGATCCCGGTGAGGGCGAGCGCGACGGCCAGCTGCGCATCGGTCCTCAGCCGGGCGGCGACCCAGTTGCCGACCGGTATGCCGACCATCCAGCACGCCTGCATCGCGCCCAGCAGGAACTCGTCTCCGTGCAGCACGAACCGCACGAACGCGGGATCCGCCACGTTGATCACGACGACGGCACCGACGATGCACGCCAGCCCGGTCATCGGGGCGAGCAGCAGCAGGTCACCCCTGAGGTGCCGGATGCCGGCCAGGGCACTGGGGCGTCGCTCGTGCTCACCGGAGGGCCTGCGTTCCGACTTCACGAACGCCAGCAGCGCCGCGTAGACGACGAACGTGGCGCCGTCGATCAGCATCGCGGCGGGGTAGCCGAAGATCCCGGCGAGCAACGCGCCACCGGTACCACCGGCGATGCTGCCGATGCTGCGAGCGGTGCCGACCATCGCGTAGCCCCGTGTGGACTCCTCCTCGCCCGCGAGGTGCGGCACGAGCGCGGACGTGGCGGGCACGGCGACCGCCAGACCGCAGCCAGAGACGAACACCAGCGCCACGACCAGCAACGGAGTGCTCATCAGCGGCGCGATGGACGCGATCGCGGCGCCCTGGACCAGCAACGCGGTGATCAGCAGCCTGCGGTTGGGCAGCCGATCTACGAGCACGCCCGCGAGGGTCGTGCAGAGCACGAGCGGCAGCAGTTCGGCGACCAGGATCGCGGCCACCAGCAACGAGCTGATCGGCGTGGCCCAGAACAACAGAACCAGCAGCGTCAGCGAGTTGCCGAACTGCGACACCCCCGCGCCGGCAGCCAGCAGTGAAAGATCGCGATTCCCCCGCATGTTCCTCGACGCTAGTCAGAAAACATGCGGGGGCAATCGAAAAACTACGGAAGTTTCCAGTCGACGGGTTCCGCGCCCTGCTTCTCCAGCAGTTCGTTGGCGCGGCTGAACGGCTTCGAGCCGAAGAAGCCCGCGTGCGCCGACAGCGGCGACGGGTGCGCGGACTCGATGGCGGGCAACGGTTCCAACAGCGGGCGCAGGTTGCGCGCGTTGCGGCCCCACAGAATGGAGACCAGTGGTGCGTCACGCGCGGCGAGCGCCTTGATCGCCTGCTCCGTCACGGCCTCCCAGCCCTTGCCCTGGTGGGAGTTCGCCTTGCCCGGCTGCACGGTCAGCGCCCTGTTGAGCAGCAGCACACCGCGCTCGGACCACGGGGTCAGATCACCGTTGGAGGGCAGCGGGTGACCGAGGTCCTCCGCGTACTCCTTGTAGATGTTGACCAGCGACTTCGGGATCGGCCGCACGTCGGGCGCCACGGAGAACGACAGGCCGACCGCGTGGCCGGGCGTCGGGTACGGGTCCTGTCCGACGATCAGCACCTTCACCTGGTGGAACGGCTGCTTGAACGCACGCAGCACGTTCTCGCCCGCGGGGAGGTAGGTGCGGCCGGCGGCGACCTCCGCGCGCAGGAACTCACCCATGGCGGCGATCTGGTCAGCAACGGGGGCGAGAGCTTCAGCCCAACCGGCTTCGACAACTTCGTTGAGGGGACGAGCCACGGCTGTGAACCCTATCTCAGTCGAGGCGGCGCAGCTTCTCCCGGTACACACCGATGTTCTGCACATATTTCTCGACGATGAATGCCCAGGCTTGTTCTGGCACAACATATCCAGCACGCTCGCGAGCCGGAACTCCAAGAACCATCGTGCGTTCGCGGACGTGCCCGTCGAACGACACCACCGCGCCGGCGCCGACGATCGCACCCTTCTCGACGATGGAACCGTTGAGCACCACGGATCCTGACGCGATCAGGCAGTCGTCCGCGACCGTCGCGCCCTCGATGTGCACGTTGTGGCCGATGACGCACGACGACCCGATGTGCACCGGGTGGACCTCGGTGCAGTGGATCACCGTGCCGTCCTGGATCGACGTGCGCTCGTCGACGACGATGCGCCCGTAGTCGCCGCGCAGCACGGCTTGGGGCCACACCGACGAATGCGCGCCGATGCGCACGTCGCCGATCACGGTCGCATCCGGGTGCACGTACGCGTCCGGGTGGATCTGCGGCGTGTAGTCCCCCAACGCATAGATGGCCATGCGCCCGAACCTACAACGGCTTGCCGAAGCAGCGGCTCTCCGGGTGGTCGCGGTAGACGCCGAAGTTGTCGATCCGCTCGTAGCCGCTGGAGGTGTACAGCGAGATCGCCTCGGGCTGCCGGAGACCGGTTTCCAGCACCATCCGCGCCAGACCGGCCTCGCGCGCGGTCACTTCCAGGTGGGCGAGCACGAGCCGGGAGAGGCCCTGGCCGCGCGCGGCGTCGACCACGTACATCCGCTTGATCTCGGCGGCGCCCGCGAGCTCCTCGTTCACCCGCCACCCGCCGCACGCCACCGGCACCTCGTCGAGGTAGCCGATGACGAAGTACCCGAGTGGAGGAGCGAACTGCGCCGGGTCGACCGGCGTGACGTCGACGTCGCCGTAGCGCTCGACGTAGACCTGCTGGAGGTCGGCGATCATCTTGACCGAGTCTGGATGGTCATACGTCCGCGTGCATAGTTCCACATCGACCAGTTTACGCGCGCCAGTGCTCCCAGCCAGGGGGTTTTTCGTAAACCCTGCCGTCGACCGTCACGCCCTCACCTGCGCGGACCGTGCCGATGGTCGTCCAGTTCTCCGGAACGGCCTTGGGACCGGGGAAGGTGGCCGCGAGAGCGTGATCTTCGCCTCCGGTCAGCGCCCAGTGCCGGGCGTCGCCGCCGAGCGCCGACGCCACGTCCAGCAGGCGGGGGTGCAACGGCAGCAACTCGGTGCGGATGTCGATCGCCACGCCTGACGAGTCCGCGATGTGGCCGAGGTCCTGCAACAGCCCGTCGGAGACGTCGATCATCGAAGTGGCCCCCGCCTCGGCGGCCTTCGGGCCTTCCTCGTACGGCGGCTCGGGCGTCCGCTGGGCGTTGACTATCCCGACCGGCGAACGGAAGCCGCGCCCGAGCACGGCGAGACCCGCGGCCGCCCAGCCGAGCCTTCCGGTGACCGCGACGACGTCACCGACGAGCGCGCCGGACCTCGTGATCGGCTCGAGTCCGTTCATGTCACCCATTGCGGTGATGGAGATCACCAACGTGGCGGAGCTGACCATGTCGCCGCCCACGATGCCCGCGCCGGCGTTCGCCGCCTCCTGCCAGAGGCCCGACATGATCCCCTGGACCGTCGCGGCGGGAGTGTCCGGCGGGCACGCGATCCCGACGAGCAGACCGGACGGCAACGCGCCCATCGCGACGACGTCGGCGAGGTTCACCGCGGCCGCTTTTCGGCCCACCTGCTCAGGACTGGACCAGTCGAGTCTGAAGTGGACACCCTCGACCAGCACGTCCATGGAAGCGACGACCCGCCCGTCCGGAACGGCGACGACAGCCGCGTCGTCCCCCGGCCCGAGGATGGTCGTCTCGGGTTGCGCCCGACCGGTCGTCACCCGGTGGATGAGATGGAACTCACCCACTTCGGCGACCGTCTCCGCGTCGCGCGGCGGCTCCGGACGCAAAGTTGCCTCCCAATCTGAGCATTCGGAACCCCAACTGGGGTACGTTGCGTGACACGTTCCTACCTCGACCCAACCTGTCGCGACGAAGGGGCACGCCGTGGTGCATGCATACATCCTCATCCAGACCGAGGTCGGCAAGGCCGCCGCAGTCGCCTCCGAGATTTCCGGGATCGCCGGGGTAGCAACCGCAGAAGACGTCACCGGTCCGTACGACGTCATCGTCCGCGCCGAAGCGGAGACCGTCGACCAGCTCGGCCAGCTCGTGGTCGCCCGCATCCAGAATGTGGAAGGCATCACTCGGACGCTGACCTGCCCGGTGGTGCATCTCTAGTCCGTGCTGTCATGAACGCGTGACACAGCAGGAAACCAAGCCGGCGCTGTCCCGGCCGTCGATCGTGGCGGTCGGACTCGCCGTGCTGCTCGTCGTCGGTTTCGCCGCGCTCGGTCTCGTGCTGAGCGGCAGGAACCAGACGGAGGACGTACCCGGTCGCACGGGTCCCCTCGCGCTGGTCACCATCGACGCACCGGACGCGGGTTCCGAGCTGTGCACGTCGTTGATCTCCAAGCTGCCCGCGGCGCTGCCGTCCGGGAAGGACACTCTGCCGCGCAGGGAGCTCGCCTCGCCCGCGCCGCCCGCGACGGTGGCCTGGGGTGACGCTCAGCACGACCCCGTGGTGCTGCGCTGCGGCCTGCCTCGGCCGAGCGAGCTGACCGCGACCTCGCAGCTGCGGGTGATCTCGGACGTGCAGTGGCTGCAGCTGCCCGGTTCCGGCACCTCGACGTGGGTGGTCGTGGACCGCGGCATCTACCTGGCGCTGACGGTGCCCGACGACGCGGGCACCGGTCCGCTCCAGGACGTCTCCACCGCGGTGCGAGACCTGCTGCCGAAGCAGCCGATCAAGACCTCTTAACGGAGGCCGGATCCGCGCGCGATCGCCGTCTCGATCAGGGTGGTCAGCAGCGCGCTGTACTCGATGCCGGTGGCCGCCCACGCCTTGGGGTACATGGAGATCGGTGTGAAGCCCGGCATGGTGTTGAGCTCGTTCACGATGAGCTCGTTGTCCTCGGTGAGGAAGAAGTCCACCCTGGACAGTCCCTGGCAGTCGAGAGCCTTGAACGCGGCGACCGCCATCTCCCGCAGCCCTGCTGCGATGTCGTCGTCGAGCTTCGCCGGGATGTCGGCCTCGTAGGAGTCGTCGACGTACTTGGCCTCGAAGTCGTACCACTCGACGCGCTCACCGACCGGGCGCAGCTCGCATGGCAGCGAGGCCTCGACGCGGCCGTCCGGGAACTCCAGCACGGCGAGCTCGATCTCGCGCATGTTCGGCACGGCGGCCTCGATGATGACCTTCGGGTCGTGCTGGCGTGCCTCGAAGATCGCGGCGTCGAGGTCGGCCCAGTCGTTCACCTTCGAGATGCCGACGGACGACCCGGCGCGCGACGGCTTCACGAACACAGGCAGGCCGAGGTGCTCGCGCTCGTCCAGCGTCAGGGTCGTCGCGGAACGGTCGAGGGCGACGAACTTGCCGACCGGCAGACCTTCCGCCTGCAGGATCTTCTTGGCGAAGACCTTGTCCATGGCGGCGGCGCTGGCGAACACACCCGGACCGACGTACGGGAGGCCGCCCAGCTCGAGCAGGCCCTGGATCGTGCCGTCCTCACCCCACGCGCCGTGCAGCAGTGGGAAGACGACGTCCACGTCCTTGAGCGCCACGCCGGGCTCGACGGCGACGACCGATGCGTTGCGCAGCGTCGGGAGGTTGCCGGTGCCCGCCTCCAGCGCGTTCGGGTCCGTGCCGAGTGCCCACTGCCCCTGCGGTGTGATGCCGACCGGCACCACGTCGAAGCGGTCCGCGTCCAGGTGGGGAAGGACGCTCTTGGCGGACTGGCAGGAGACCTCGTGCTCGGAGCTGCGGCCGCCGAACACCACGGCCACCCTCGTCTTGCGCTGCGTCATGGGGCCCGACCCTACCCGTTTGGGCGATTGCCCCTACCGACCAGTTCACGCACGGCTGGCATATCGAACCTCGGGGAAGATCCAGTCCCTCTCCAGCCACGCGGAAACCGCGTCGTAGAGCGCCTTGTCCAGGTCAGCGCGGTCCGCACGCACCCAGGAGTGCACCTGCGCCGCCGCGTGGTCGTCGCGCGCCGGGTAGATGTAGACGCAGCCGATCACCTCGTCGCCGTCGAGCACCGAATAGGTGAACCCGGAACGCTGGGTGAAGTCGTCCGCGTGCCTGCGCAGATCCGCCAGGTTGCGGTCCAGCGACATGCCCTCCGCCGGCGGCCAGGTCCAGGTGTCGAAGCCGGGCGTCGAGCGGATGTGCTCGATGCTGGTCGTCCACGCCTGGTGGTCGCGCTCGTTGTGGTGCGGGCCGAGGGGTTCCAGGCGGAAGGACTCGGTGGTCAGTCCGCGGGGGACGTCGAAGTCGTCGGGTACGAAGGTCATCGGGTGAGCAACTCCGTGAGGACGGGCAACGCGCTGATCAGCTGTTCGCGCGAGCAGGCTGAGTAACCAATGGCAAGACCGTGGAACTTGGGCCGGTTGACGTAGTGCCGCCCGAGGCCGTCCACGCGCAGGCCGCGTTCCAGCGCGAGCCGCATGACCTCGCGCTCCTGCTCCGCACTCGGCAGCAGCACGACGACGTGGGCGCCCGCGTCGTCGCCGATCATCCTGATCCCGGCCGAGGCGAACGTGTCGACGATCAACGCGCGGCGCTCGGACAGTTCGCGTCGCAGTTTGCGCAGGTGGCGGCCCAGGTCTCCGGTGCGGGCGAGCTCGACGACGACCCGTTGGCCCGCCGCGGCCGGGCCGGTGCCGGTGAGGTCGCGGTGCTCCAGGATCGTCGTGGCGATGTGCTCGGGCGCGACCATCCAGCCCGCGCCGAGGGTCGGCGTGAGGATCTTGCTCGTGGTGCCGAGGTGGACGACGACGTCCGGGGCCAACGCCGCGAGAGAGGGCAACGGCGCCACGTCGTACCTCAGCTCGCCGTCGTAGTCGTCCTCGATGACCAGCCAACCGTCGCGGCGCGCGCGTTCGACCAACGCGACCCTCCGACCGGCCGACATGCGGCCACCCAGCGGGTACTGGTGGGCGGGCGAGCAGTAGACCGCCTTCACGCCGGGTGGAACGGCCTCGGGCAGCAGGCCTTCGGCGTCGACGGCGGCTTGGACGACCTTCAGCCCGTTGGCGCGAAAGACTCCCACGGCGCGTTGGTAGCCCGGTTCCTCCACGGCCACGGCGTCGCCGCGCTGCAACACCGCGACCGCGATCTCGGTCAGCACCGCCGTGGTGCCGCCGGTCGCGAGCACGGGGTCGGCGTTGACGGCCAGGCCGCGGTGGCGCAGCAGGTGCTCGGCGATGACCTCGCGGTACTCGGGCAGGCCCGCGCGTTCGGGACGGGACAGCGGCGCCACGTCGGCGGCTCCCCGCCAGGCACGACGCCAGGCCGCGCGGTCGAGGCCGCCTGCCCAGGGCGCGCCGGTGCCGAGGTCGACGAAATCGGTGATGGCGGGCGCGACGGTCTTGCGCGAACGTTTGCGCAACGGGCCGGGCGGGGTCGTGGTGACATAGGTGCCGGAGCCGTGCCGGCCCGCGATCCAGCCTTCCGCGTGCAGCTGGTCGTAGGCGGCGGCGGTGACCGTGCGCGAGACTCCGAGCGACTCCGCGAGCGCGCGCGTGGACGGCAGCCGGTCGCCCGCGCGCAGCCGTCCCTCTGACGCAGCGGAACGAAGCGCGTCGGCCAGCTGGACGGCGAGCGGTTCGGCGGACTCGCGGTCCAACGCGACGGGAAGCGCGGTCTCAGCCAAAGCGGCCTTCTCAAATCGGCGAATAATGGCGCTTCAATGATGCCACTTCAGCGCTCACAGTAGGAGCATGACCTCCGACCTGCAGCTCTCCCCCACGCCTCGCAGCACCGTCGTCCGCGGCAAGAAGCGAGCCGTCGAAGACCGCCAGGTGCTCTACGACATCCTCGACGCCGGGCTGGTCTGCCATCTCGCCGTGGAGGTCGACGGGGCGCCGTTCCTGATCCCCACCGCGTACGGGCGGGACGGCAACCGCATCTTCCTGCACGGGTCGACGGGATCACGGTCCATCAGGAGCATGCTCGAAGGCAAGCGGGTTTGCGTCGCGGTCACTCTGGTCGACGGCGTCGTCTACGCGCGGTCGGTGTTCCACCACTCGATGAACTACCGGTCGGCGATCATCCACGCCACCGCGAAGATCGCCGAGGACCCGCAGCACGCGCTGAAGGTCATCGTCGAGCACGTCACGCCCGGCAGCTGGGACTACGCGCGCGAACCGTCCAAGAAGGAGCTCGCGCAGACCGCCGCGCTGGAGATCGACCTCACCGAGGCGAGCGTCAAGGTGCGCAACGGCGGGCCGGGCGAGGAGCCGTCAGACCTCGAAGCGAACCTCGTGTGGGGCGGGCACATGCCGCTCATCACGTCGTGGGGCGCGCCGGTGCCGCACGAGACGGACAAGGCGATCCCGCCGCACGTCAGCGAACGGGGCCGTTGACCGGGTCGTAGCGGTACGGGTTCATCGCGCGGGTGCCGTGGCGGTAGACGTGGATCGACACGGCCGGGTCGACGCCGTCGTTGCGCACCTGGTGCACGTAGCCGGGGCCCCACACGCGCGACTGGCCGGCGTGCAGCGAGTGCACGACCTGGATCCGAGTCGTCACGACCTCGGTCAGCAGGCCGCTGACCACGGTGAACGCGCCGGAGGTGTGGTCGTGGTCGTGCAGCGACGCGGTCTGGCCGGGGAGCCAGCTCATCAGCCAGATCTCCTGGTCGTCGGTCTTGTCGACCAACGTCGAGAAGCGCTCTTCCGGGTCGTAGCGGAGCAGGTGCTTCCAGCGGTCGCGGTCGGCTGCCCACGCCAAGGCAACCCGGACGGGGTGCAGCAGGCGGGTGTTCTCAGGCAGAACGAGGCTGTTCTCAGGAACGGCGAACATCGGGAAAAAGGGTCCTTACCGGGCGAGTCGCGAAAGAGGACGCGGGACTATCGCCAGGTACAACAGCAACACGTGTTGAAGGACATGACGCAGAGGGTCCCGGAACCGGGACCCTCTGTCAAACCAGGCCCAAAGCTTGGGACACGTCCGCGACCAGGTCTCGAGTGTCCTCACAGCCCGCGCTGAAGCGGACCAGCCCCTCGGGCACCGGGTCGCCGAACTGCGCGCGCCGGTCCGCCGTGGAGTGCAGGCCGCCGAACGACGTGGCCGCCGACACGACCTTCAGGCGTGCCAGGAACTCGTCCACCGCGGCCTTGTCCGCGAGCTCGAACGTCAGCACCCCGTTGAACCGCCGCATCTGCTGCGCCGCGACGAGGTACGCGGGATCTTCCGGAGCGCCAGGCCAGCGCAGCCCGTCCACGCGTCCCTTGAGCAGTTCGTAGATCGCGGCGGCGTTCTCCGCCTGCCGTGCGAGCCTCAAGTCCAAAGTGGCCAGTCCGCGCAACGCGAGCCAGGTCTCGAACGGACCGGGAATCGCCCCGTTCGACGTGCGCAGCTCGCGCACCCGAGCGGCGATCTCGGGCGACGACACCGTCACGTGTCCGAAAAGGACGTCGCTGTGCCCGGACACCGCCTTGGAGTCCGACGCCACCACGATGTCCGCGCCGAGCTCCAGCGGCCGCTGCCCGAGCGGGGTCGCCGTCGTGTTGTCCACGGCCAGCAACGCGCCCGCCGCGTGCGCTTCCTCGGCGAGGGCGGCGATGTCGCAGACGTCGAGACCAGGGTTCGACGGCGTCTCCAGCAGCACCAGCCGCACGCCCTCGAAGGACGGGTACGGCCCTGCCGTGGGCACCTCGACGACCTTGACGTCCATTTCGGACACCACCTGCCGGGTCAGGAAGTACCCGTCCGACGGCACAACCAGAGTGTCCCCAGTGGACAGCACCGACCGCAGCAACGTCATCAGCGCGGCCATGCCGGACGGGAAGATGACGCACTCCCCGCCCTCCAACGACCCCAGCGCCTGTTCCAGCGCACGCCAGGTCGGGTTGCCGACACGACCGTAGAAGTCGTCGCCGCCCAGGTGGTACGCGGACGCGAACACCGGCTGGGCACCGAACGGCTCACCCGGCTTGCCCGCAACCGAATGCACCACACGGGTGCCGTCGCCATAGGAGTCGTTCACTGGCGCTCGTGCTTCCTGTCTCGTCCGAGCAGCGCGGCACCGAGGTCGCGCACGCTCAGCCCGTCGTGGCAGACCCCGTTCACGCCTTCGGTGATCGGCATGTCGACGTCGTTCGCCCGCGCCAGCTCCAGGATCGACGAGCACGACTTCACGCCCTCGGCGACCTGTCCGTGCGCGGCCTCCTGCGCCTGCGCGAGAGTGTCGCCCTTGCCGAGCCGTTCACCGAAGGACCGGTTGCGCGACAACGGCGACGCACAGGTCGCCACGAGGTCGCCCAGACCCGCCAGGCCCGCGAACGTCAGCGGGTCCGCACCCAGTGCCGCACCAAGACGTGCGGTCTCGGCCAGGCCACGCGTGATGATCGACGCCATCGTGTTGTCGCCGTAGCCCATGCCCGCCGCCATGCCGCACGCCAGCGCGATGACGTTCTTGCACGCCCCGCCCAGCTCGCAGCCCACGACGTCGGTGTTGGTGTACGGGCGGAAGTACGAGTTCGAGCACGCGTGCTGCAGGTCGACCGCGCGGTCGTGGTCCGTGCACGCGATGACGGTCGCGGTCGGCTGCCCGACGGCGATCTCCTTGGCCAGGTTCGGCCCGGACACCACGGCCACCTGCGACTCGTCGACGCCGGCGACCTCGCGGATCACCTCGCTCATCCGCTTCAACGTGCCGAGCTCGACGCCCTTGGACAGCGACACCAAGGTCGCGTCGGAAGGCAGCAGCTCCTTCCACGCCGACAGGTTCACCCGCAACGTCTGCGACGGCACGGCGAGCACGACGGCGTCCGCACCGTCGAGCGCCTTCGCCGGGTCGGCCGTGGCCGTCAGGTTGGCGGGCAACGAGATGCCGGGCAGGTAGTCGGCGTTCACACGGGTCTCGGTGATCGCCGACGCGACCTCCTGCCGCCGCGCCCACAGCACGACCTCGGGACCGGAGTCCGCGATGACCTTCGCGAACGTCGTGCCCCACGAACCGGCGCCGAGCACCGCAACGCGTTCGATCGCCATGTTCAGGCCTTCCTCGGTCCGTAGAAGCCTTCGGGGGCCTTCTGCTCGCGAATTCCGGCCAGGTGATCCTTGACCTGGTTCATCAGCAGATCGGTGACCTCGCGCAGCAACGGGAGCGTCTCCTCCTTGCCGCGGTACGCGGAGAGGTCGACCGGCTCACCGACGAAGTGGGTGATCGTCTTGCGCGGAAACGGCCGGAACTTCTTCTGGTAGTGGTTGTAGAGGTCGAGCGTGCCCCAGCGGGCGACCGGGATGACCGGGCCGTCGTGCTGCAGGGCCAGCCGCGCCACGCCGGTGCGGGAGTTCGCCGGCCAGCCGTCGGGATCCTTGGTGATCGTGCCCTCCGGGTAGATCACCACCACCTGGCCGGTCTCCAACGCCTCGTGCGCCGCGCGCAGGCTCTGCTGCGCGTCCGTGGTGCCCCGGTAGACCGGGATCTGCTTCGCACCTTTCAGGATCGCGCCCATGATCGGCACGTTCCACAGGCTGTGCTTGGCGAGGAAGTGCGGCACCCGGTCGTTGCGGTGCACGAACACCGCGTCGTAGCACGGGTCGAGGTGCGAGATGTGGTTCATGACGAGCAGCGCCGACCCCTGGCGCGGGATGCGGTCGCCGTGCAGGATCCGATGCCTGCCCAGCACGAACGACATGGGGTAGACGATCGCCGCGGCGACCCCGACCCAGAAGCCGCCCTTCTCCTTGGCCACGTGGACCTCTCCTCACTCCCTGACCTGCAAGTACTGCGCCCATGAGCACAGTAGTGCCCCGACCACAATCCTTGCCCCTCGCTTCCGGCGCCCAGCAGGGCACCTCGTGATGTCGACCCCCGCCCCCCATATGTCCAATATGGCGGGCGGGGGTCGACATCACGATGCACCCGTCTGACCGGCGAAATCGAGGGGCAAGGGTTAGTGGTCGACGCACTAGTCCGTCTGATCGTGGACTATGACGAGGTGAGGGATGAAGTCGACCTCGTCGTACCGGTCAAAACGCTCGACAGGGCAAAGACACGGCTGACCAGCGCGACCGGCGGAGATCCGGTGTCGCACGCGGCACTGGCGCTCGCGCTCGCCCTGGACACGGTGAGTGCGGCGATCGCGACACCGGGCGTCCGGCGCGTGGTCACGATCACATCGGACCCGGCCGTCGCCGCCGAGATGGCCGCGCTCGGAGTCGAGTCCGTGCCCGAGCCGCCGGAGCCCGGACTCAACGAGGCGCTCAGGCACGGCGCGCGCACGCTGCGTTCCGATCGCATCGGCGCGCTCCAGGCCGACCTGCCGGCGCTCAGGTCCGACGAGCTCCAGGCCGCACTCGAAGCGGCAGGTGCGAGGCGGGCGTTCGTCCCCGATCGACAGGGCACCGGCACGACGTTGCTCCTCGCCGCACCCAGTCGTGAGCTCGACCCGCGGTTCGGCGTCGGCTCCGCGGGCCACCACCGGAACTCCGGTGCGATCGCACTGTTCGGGCCGTGGCCGTCGCTGCGCTGTGACGTGGACACAGAAGAAGATCTGCGTCTCGCGTCGATGCTCGGCCTCGGCACGCACACCGCGAACGCCTTGCCCGCCTGGACAACCTGAGCGATCCACACGCGTCCTCCAGGGTGATCACACCCTGGGGAGCAGATGCGCACTTTGGTCGCGTTGGCGGCGATCACCGTCATTTCCGGCTGCACCGTCGCGTTGCAGGACGACGCGTTGCCCGACTACACAGCGCCGAGCAAGCTCGTGTCGTGCGCGGTCGGCCTGCCGGAGCAGTGGAAGGACGAGCTGGCCCGCAACCGGACGGAGGCGGGGTCGCACGAACGCATCACGATCGTCGGCGCCAACGAGAACACCGACACGACACTGGTGCGCACGAAGCGCAACCAGACCACCGAGCTGGTGCTGCGCGACAACGCCAAGCGCCAGCAGGTGATGGCGGTGCAGGACCAGCAGATCTCCGGTGTCGAGTTCGACGGCCGCTGGGTGACGTTCTCCACCGGTGCGGACGAGACGTACGCGTGGGATGCGCGCAACGACGGCGCGCCCGTGCAGATCGGTCGCAACGGTGCCGTGGTGCGCAACGGCAAAGCGGCCTGGTCGGACGGCAAATCGGTACACGTCTACGACCTCGCCAAGAAGAAGGACAGGGTCGTCGGCCAAGGCACGAAACCGGACTTCTTCGGCGACACGGTCATCTGGCTGCAGAACGGGAAGTTCGTGTCTGAGGCAGCGCTGCCCGAGCCGTTGCGGAAGGTGCAGGCGAGCGGGAACGTCGCGTCGGACGGTCGCACGCTGGTGTGGACACAGGGCGAGGACACGTTGCACGGCTGGCGCGCGGACTGGACGGAACCGCGCGAACTGGCCGAGATAAAGAAGGTGCCGAAGACCGAGGGGATCACGGCTCCGCGCGTGAGCGGCGACTTCGTGTCGTGGCGCTCGGAGTCCGGGTACGTCACGGACATCCGCAGCGGGGCGACCATGCACACCACCGAGGGAGCGCTCGAGGTCCACGGTGGCGCGCTCACGCTGGAGGACGGGCGGATCGCGGCCTCGGCTCCCCTGTCGACACTTTCGCCGCTGCCCAACTGTTAAGAGCGTGACGAACGCCACGAACATGTAGTCCCGGGCCACGCAACGGGGAACCCACGCGCCTTCACGTCCGTATCCCCCGATGCACACGGCGTATCCCCCGACGCCGTTCCCCGACGCTCGGCCCAGAGGTGTACCTGCATGACTTCGTTGACGCACGCCGACTACCTGGCGATGCGCCGCTTTCCCGCTCTTGACGGCCTGCGCGCCCTCGCCGCCGTGATGGTCGTGTTCTTCCACTACGGCGGCCCCGACTGGTTGCAGGGCTGGGCCGGTGTCCAGATGTTCTTCGTCATCAGCGGGTTCCTCATCACCACGCTGATGCTGCGCGAGGAGAACCGCACCGGCCGGATCTCGCTCAAGGAGTTCTACCTGCGGCGGGGTTTCCGGATTCTGCCCGTGTACCTGGTGGTTCTGCTCGTCACCGCGGTCGGCTCCGCGCTGTTCGGCAAGTTCGTCAGCAACGGCATCGGTCCCGCGTTGAAGTACTTCCTGACCTTCACCAACGAGTTCGCCGGCGGCAGCCCGTACGACCAGTCGTGGACGCTGGGCATCGAGCAGAAGTTCTACCTGGTCTGGCCCTTGGTGGCGGTCGCGCTCGGCACCGTCGTGCTCAAGCGCCGCGCCGGTGCGGCCGTCCTCTTCATGCTGCTCGGGCTCGTGCTGGTGAACTTCACGGTGGCGCAGCGCAACCCCGGCTGGCCGTTGCACTACTTCTCGATCCTGACCGGTGTCCTGCTGGCCATCGCCCTGCACAGCAGGCGTGGTTTCGCGGTGCTGCGGCCCCTGACGAACCCGGTCGCGCAGGTGATCGTCTCAATCGGATTCATCGGTGTGCACCTGAGCCTGAAGCCCGTCTGCGACTTCCTCAACGGGATCAACGGAATCCAAGGCCACGTGCTGGTCATCCCCATGTACGCGCCCGCGACGGCGCTGCTGCTCGCCGCGCTGCTCTCACCGGGGCTCGTGAGGTCGTCGCTGTCCACGAAGCCGATGCAGTTCGTGGGTGAGCGCTCGTACTCGCTCTACCTCGTGCAGACGATCGCCGCGACGGTCATCTGGTTCTTCTGGCCCTCGCTGTCCGGCATCGGGCAGGCCGTCGCCGTCACCGCGGTGGGACTGGCGCTGGCGAGCGCTCTCTACGTGACCGTGGAGATCCCGATGATCGAGCACGGTCGTCGAGTGATCGCCCGCCAGCGCGCGAAGGCTCAGCAGCAGGAGCCGGCGCCGCAGTCCGAGTCCTCGCGGCCCGCGATCATCGGGCACGCCCAGCCGTAGACGGGGTTCGGGGCGAGCGGCAGGGGTTCCCGGTCGCTCTCCCGCACCTGTTCCTTCGCGTACTGCGTCGTGAGCGTCACCGGAGTTCCGCTCGCCTGCGCGTCGAAGGCGCCCTTCTCCAGGTCCAGGATCTCGACGCCCCGGACGAGGTCGGCGACGAAAACGGTGTTGCGGTGCCAGTACGGCGCCCACGAGGTCGCCGCGTCCGGTCGCCAGTACCCGATCTGGATCGGCTTGGCCGGGTTGGAGATGTCGAGCAGGCGGGTGCCCTGGTTGTACCAGGAGTAGGCGACTATCCGCTTCTGCACGTCGAAGTAGTGCGCCGAGCACGTGACGTTGCCGGGAATCGTGCCCTCCTGGTCGTCCGGGCTCCAGATGCCGACGGTCTTCATCTCCTTGGGAGTCTCGCCCCAGCCCTCACCGTTGTGCGTGCCCTGCAGCGAGGAGATGACGAACCGGCCCTCGGTCTTGCACGTGGACGAGCCGAACGCCTCCTCGGTGTGCAGCAGCAGTGAGCCGGCCGGGTTCTCCGGCGTGGGACGGGGTCCGTCGGTCAGCGTGCGGCCGACAGGGCGGAACGAGTTGTGCGTGAACGAGGTCGGCATGTCCGCCTTCGGCACGGTGCCACCCGCGTACGCGACCGGGTCCCAGGCCTTCGCCTCGCGGTACTTGCCGCTCAACGGGTCGCGGTGCCAGCCCTGCGTGTAGTAGCCGCGGGTGCCGTCGTCACCGGCGACCCACGCGATGCCCTGCGCGTCGACCTGGACGTCGTGCGTGATCTTGCCCTGGCCCGGTTTGCCGCGGACGTCGACCGAGACCGGGAGCTCCTTCGGCGTCTTCGGATCGCGGATGTCGGTGACGAAGATCCGCCCGGTCTTGGCGTCCGACCGGTCGAGCCCCGCGGTCCAGAGGAACTGGCAGTCGTTGACGCAGGTGCTGGTGTGGCCGGTGTTCTGCCGGTGGAAGCTGAGCACCTTGAGGTCGGCGGGGTCCACAGCGGACACGATGTAGTTGCCGGTCGGGCGGTCACCCGGCAGCGCGCGTCCGAACGAGTTCACTTCGCGCGCCAGGAACGCGAGCTTGCGCTTCGGGTCGACGTTGATGTCCTCGTTCTCCCAGAAGCGCTTCGTCGGGTCGTCGCCCGGCAGCGCCATCTCGGCCTTGGTGAGGTGGTCGAGGAGCTTGGGTTGGTCCAGATCGGTGACGTCGAACGTCTTCAGCCCGGTCTCCATGCTGACGAACGCCACGTCGCGCGGCCCGTACTGGGCGAACGCGATGGAGATGGCCCGTTCGGTGCCGGGCAGTGCGGCCTTCAGGCGCACGTTCTTCGCTGCCGCCTGGAGGCGTGGTTTGTCCACTACGGGAGTCTTGGGTTCGGCCGCCGCAGCCGAAGCCATTCCTGCCGTGGTGAAGGCCAACAGGGTCGCCGCGGTCAATGTGGCAATAACCTTCATGGCCTCGACCCTGGCAGCGCTGCAAATGAGACGTGTAGGTCCGAACGTCTAAGCTTCTGCTCCGTGCAGGCGACCGTGTCGACGTTTAACAGTGACGGCTCTGCCGTCGTTCTGCGTGATGACGGTGTTCTGCTCGACGTGAGCGCGGAAGCCGTCACCGCGGGTGGCTGGCGGATGCTGCGTCCGGGGCAACGGGTGACCCTCGAACGTAGTCCCGACGGGGTCGTCACCGCGCTGCGCCTGCCTGTTCTGTGACGAGGAGTTCACCAGACGGACGTCCTGGTTGGGGGCGCTCACGGCGATAGTGCGGAACAATGCCGGACGTGAGCACGGATGACAACGACGACAAGGCGACCCCATCTCGACGCCGCTCGACGCGTGGCAAGGCAGCGGCGACCCCGCGTGCGGCGGCGACCCCGCGCCGGCAGCCTCGCGCGGCGACCAGGCGGGCTTCCACCTCGCGCGCGAAGGCCGAACCCCCGGCCGCCGAGCCGAAGGTGAGCACGAGTGCGCCGACGCGCGGTGTGCCCTCGGCGCCGCCCGCGACGACGTCCGCCATCCTGCCCACGGATCTGCCGGACGACCGGTACTTCAACCGTGAACTGTCCTGGTTGGACTTCAACTCCCGGGTGCTCGCGCTGGCCGAGGACTCCTCGCAGCCGCTGCTGGAGCGCGCGAAGTTCCTCGCGATCTTCGCCTCGAACCTGGACGAGTTCTACATGGTCCGGGTCGCCGGGCTGAAGCGGCGCGAGGAGACCGGTCTCTCGGTGCGCAGCGCGGACGGGCTCACGCCGCGCGAGCAGCTCGTGGCGATCTCCAAGCGCTCGCAGGAACTCGTCGAGGAGCACGCCCGCGCGTTCCTCGACCACATCCGGCCCGGCCTGGAAGAGCACCGGATCAGCATCGTGACGTGGGGCGACCTCACGGACTACGACCGGCTGCGGCTCTCCAACTACTTCAGCGAGCAGGTGTTCCCGGTTCTGACGCCGCTCGCGGTCGACCCGGCGCACCCGTTCCCGTACATCTCGGGGCTGTCGCTGAACCTCGCGGTGACCGTGCGCGATCCCGAGGGTGGCGGCGAGCGGTTCGCGCGCGTGAAGGTGCCGGACAACGTGCCGCGTCTCGTTCGCGTGGAAGCGGACCGGTCTTCGTCTTCCGCGACTTTCCTGCCGTTGGAAGAACTCATCGCCGCGCATCTGGGCGAGCTGTTCACCGGTATGGAGGTCATCGAGTGCCACGCGTTCCGCGTGACGCGCAACGCGGACCTCGAGGTCGAGGAGGACCGCGACGAGGACCTGTTGCAGGCGCTGGAACGCGAGCTCGCGCGGCGCCGGTTCGGTCCGCCGGTTCGTCTCGAAGTGGCCGACGACATGACCGAGCACATGCTCGAGTTGCTGCTGCGGGAGATGGACGTCGACCCGCACGACGTCGTCACGGTGCCTGGATTGCTCGATTTGTCGTGCCTGTGGCAGCTGTACGGCATCGACCGCAAGACGTTGAAGGACCCGGCGTTCGTGCCGGCGACGCACCCGGCGTTCGGTGAGCGCGAGACGCCGAAGAGTGTTTTCGCGACGCTGCGCGAGGGTGACGTGCTGGTGCACCACCCGTACGACTCGTTCTCGACCTCGGTGCAGCGTTTCATCGAGCAGGCCGCGGCCGACCCGCACGTGCTCGCCATCAAGCAGACCCTGTACCGCACCTCGGGCGACTCGCCCATCGTGGACGCGCTGATCGACGCGGCCGAGGCGGGCAAGCAGGTCGTGGCGCTGGTGGAGCTCAAGGCGCGCTTCGACGAGCAGGCGAACATCAAGTGGGCGCGGGCGCTGGAGAAGGCGGGCGTGCACGTGGTCTACGGCCTGGTGGGCCTGAAGACGCACTGCAAGACGTCGTTGGTCGTGCGCCAGGAGGGGTCGACGATCCGGCGTTACTGCCACATCGGCACCGGCAACTACAACCCGAAGACCGCGCGGCTGTACGAGGACGTCGGCATCCTCACGGCCGAGCCGACGATCGGCGCGGACCTCACCGACCTCTTCAACGTCCTCACGGGATACGCGCGCCAGGACGAGTACCGCTCGTTGATGGTCGCCCCCTACGGCGTCCGCAAGGGCATCGTGGAGCGGATCGACCGTGAGATCGAGCACGCGCAGGCGGGTGCGGTCTCCGGTGTGCGCATCAAGGTGAACTCGCTCGTGGACGAGCAGGTCATCGACGCGCTGTACCGCGCGTCACAGGCCGGTGTGCCCGTCGACGTGGTGGTGCGCGGCATCTGCGGCCTCAAGCCGGGTGTGAAGGGCATGTCGGAGAACATCCGCGTGCGCTCGATCCTGGGCCGGTTCCTGGAGCACTCCCGGATCTTCCACTTCGCGGGCTGCGACGAGTACTGGATCGGCAGCGCGGACATGATGCACCGCAACCTGGACCGCCGCGTCGAGGTGGCCGTGCGGGTCATCAACCCGCGCCTGGCGGCTCAGCTCGCCGACATCTTCACCTCCGCGCTCGACCCGCAGACGCGCTGCTGGGTGCTGCGCGCTGACGGAGAATGGGAAGCGTCGCCGTCGGACGGTTCGTCGGTGCGCGACCACCAGTTGGAAACTCTGCACAAGCACGGAGCTCTTGGGTGATCAAAGCTGCTGGGGCGGTGCTCTGGCGCGACGCGGACGGTGACGTCGAAGTCGCGGTGGTGCACCGCCAGCGTTATGACGACTGGTCGTTGCCGAAGGGAAAGCTGGACCGGGGAGAGACGATCCCGGCCTGCGCGGCACGCGAGATCTCGGAGGAAACCGGGTACGCGAGCGTGCTCGGGCGGTATTTGAAACAGGTCTCGTACACGGTGCGAGGCGAGGAGAAGACCGTCGACTACTACGCCGCCGAAGCCGTTTCCGGCTCATTCGAGGCAAACGAAGAGGTCGACGTTCTGCGGTGGCTGCCGGTCGCCGAGGCTGCTTCGCTTTTGACGTACTCGCACGACCGCGATGTGCTGAAGGAGTTCGACCGGCTGCCCGCGGACCTGTTGCTGGTGCTGCTCGTGCGGCACGCGAAAGCCGGCAAGCGGTCCGAGTGGGAGCTGGACGACGACCTCCGCCCGCTCTCAGGCGCCGGCTGGAAGCAGGCTGCCGCGCTGCAGTCCCTGTTGCCCTTGTGGTCGCCCACGCGCGTCCACACGGCGCCCAGGGTGCGTTGCGCGGACACCGTGCGAGGCGTGGCCGAGGACCTGGCCGTCGAGATGGTCGAGGAGCCGCGGCTGTCCGAGGAGGGCTACTGGCCCGATCCCGAGGCAGGACTCGTGCGGCTGCTGGAGGTGGCCGCTCTCGAAGGCCGCGCGGTCGTGTCGTCGCAGGGCGGGGTGATCCCGTCGGTGGTGCAGACGCTGGCCGATCTGGGCGGTCTGCGGCTGTCGGAGTTCCCCTCCAAGAAGGGCAGCGCGTGGGTGCTGGCCTTCACCAGGCCGTTCGGCACGTGGTCCACTTCGGACTCACCTTCGCGCTGGCCAACGCTGGTGTCGGCGCACTACCTGGCCTCGCCGCTGCCGCGTCCCTGAGGCTCGCTGCACACGTTTTCAACCGCCGTCTTCGATGCTCGACGAAAGTTCGCCTCTGGCAACCAAGTCGGGATCTGAGGCGGCGGTTTCGCTTGTCGCGGGGGCGTTCGCAGGCGTGGCGGCGTTATTTCTATTGGGGCTTCAGCGTTCCCGGGAGCGTTCCGGAACGGATTCTTATACCGGTGTGCCAACCGGGAATGTCCCAGACACGCGGAAGGCCCCGGTGTGCGCACACCGGGGCCTTCCGCGTGGTTACTGAAGTGACGCAGCCTCCCTGACGGAGGCCCGTCTCACTTCTTCTTGGCAGCCGTCTTGCGAGCCGCGGGCGCCTTGGCGGCCGTGGTCTTCGCGGCGGGCTTGGCCGCAGCCGTCGTCTTGGCGGCAGCGGGCTTCTTGGCAGCGGTCGCCTTGGCGGCCGGCTTCGCAGCGGTCTTCGTCGCGGCCGCCTTGGCAGGCGCGGCCTTGGCAGCAGCGGGCTTCGCGGCAGCCGTGGTGGTGCGACGGGTCGCGGGCGCCTTGGTGGCGGCCGCAGCCGTGCGGGTGCGCGTCGTGGTGGCGCGCGTCGTGGTGGCACGCGTAGCCGGAGCCTTGGCAGCAGCGGGCTTCGCAGCCGCAGCGGCAGCGGGCTTCGCGGCCGGCTTGGCCGCAACGGCCTTCGGCAGCTTCTTCGCACCGCTGATGACGTCCTTGAACGTCGAGCCGGGGCGGAACGCGGGCACGTTGGTCTTCTTGACCTTCACGGTCTCGCCCGTGCGCGGGTTGCGCGCGGTGCGAGCCGCACGGGCGCGCTTCTCGAAGACGCCGAAGCCCGTGATGTTGACCTTCTCGCCCTTGTTGACGCTTCGCACGATCACATCGACGAGGCCATCAACAGCAGCACCCGCGGTCTTCTTGTCTCCCAGGCGCTCGGCGAGCGCCTCGATGAGCTGGGCCTTGTTCACCTTCAGTCCCTCCCAGGACGCTCACGGCCCTAGCGTCGGGCCGACTAGAACGCAACGGTAGGCCCAAATCGCGAGAAATACCAATCGCCACGCCAAAATTTTCGTTGTGGCGTGGCTAATTGCGCCCCTTCGAGGGACAGGAGGCGCCGGATTCGCCCCTCTGAAGGGGAGAATCCGGCCCCCTCTCAGACCGCCTGAAGCGGATCCGTTGTGGGCAACCAAGTCTGGCGATTGCCTTCAAATCCGCTGATCTCGGCCTCGTGGCGCAGCGTCAAAGCGATGTCGTCGAGGCCCTCGAGAAGGCGCCAGCGGGTGTAGTCGTCGATCTCGAACGGGGCAACCAAGTCCTTGGCGCGAACTGTCTTGTCGGTGAGGTCCACGGTGACCGGCGTGCCGGGTTCGGACTCCAGCAACTTCCACAGCAACTCGACATCGGACTGGCTGCACTGCGCCGCGACGAGACCCTGCTTGCCGGAGTTGCCCCGGAAGATGTCCGCGAATCGGGACGACACGACGACGCGGAAGCCGTAGTCCATCAACGCCCAGACGGCGTGCTCCCGAGAGGACCCGGTGCCGAAGTCGGGGCCCGCCACGAGGACGCTGCCCGTCTTGAAGGGCTCCTGGTTGAGGATGAAGTGCTCGTCACCGCGCCAGGCGGCGAAGAGCCCGTCCTCGAACCCGCTGCGGGTCACGCGCTTGAGGTAGACCGCGGGGATGATCTGGTCGGTGTCCACGTTGGACCTGCGCAGCGGCACGCCGACGCCCGTGTGGGTGGTGAAGGCTTCCATGGCTTTCAGTTCTCCAGGTCTGCGGGGGCCGACAGGGTGCCGCGAACGGCGGTGGCGGCTGCGACGAGCGGCGAAACGAGATGCGTCCGGCCGCCCTTGCCCTGCCTGCCCTCGAAGTTGCGGTTGGAGGTCGAGGCGCTGCGCTCACCCGGCGCGAGCTGATCCGGGTTCATGCCAAGGCACATCGAGCAGCCCGCCTGACGCCACTCGGCGCCCGCGTCGAGGAAGACCTTGTCCAGTCCCTCGTCCTCGGCCTGCTTGCGCACCCGCATCGAACCAGGGACGACCAGCATCCGTACTCCAGAAGCGACGTGCTTCCCCTTGATGACGTCCGCGGCGGCGCGCAGGTCCTCGATGCGCCCGTTCGTGCACGACCCGAGGAACACGGTGTCCACGTGGATGTCGCGCAGCGGCGTGCCGGGCTGCAGGCCCATGTACGCCAGCGCCTTCTCCGCGGCCACGCGCTCGTTCTCGTCCACGATCTGCTCGGGGTCGGGGATGTTCGCACCCAGAGGCAAACCCTGGCCGGGGTTCGTGCCCCACGTGACGAACGGCGTGAGCTCGTCGGCGTCGATGCTCACCTCTGCGTCGAAAGTCGCTTGCTCGTCGGTCTTGAGCGTCTTCCAGTACTCGACGGCCGCGTCCCAGTCCGCGCCGGACGGTGCGTGCGGGCGACCCTTGATGTAGTCGAAAGTCGTCTCGTCCGGTGCGATCATGCCGGCACGCGCGCCCGCCTCGATCGACATGTTGCACACCGTCATGCGCGCTTCCATCGACAGGTTCTCGATGGCTTCGCCGCGGTACTCGAGCACATAGCCCTGTCCGCCACCGGTTCCGATCTTCGCGATGACCGCGAGGATGATGTCCTTCGCCGTGACGCCGGGCTTGAGCGCGCCGTCGACGTTGATGGCCATCGTCTTGAACGGACGCAACGGCAACGTCTGCGTCGCCATCACGTGCTCCACCTCGGACGTGCCGATGCCGAACGCCAGCGCGCCGAACGCACCGTGCGTGGACGTGTGACTGTCGCCGCACACAACGGTCATGCCGGGCTGCGTGAGGCCGAGCTGCGGGCCCACCACGTGGACGATGCCCTGTTCGAGGTCACCCATCGGGTGCAGCCGCACGCCGAACTCCGCGCAGTTGCGCCTCAAGGTCTCGACCTGAAGGCGCGACACGGGATCCGCGATCGGCTTGTCGATGTCGACGGTCGGGACGTTGTGGTCCTCGGTGGCGATCGTCAGATCAGGCCTGCGCAGCTTGCGGTTGGCGAGCCTGAGGCCGTCGAACGCCTGGGGGCTGGTGACTTCGTGCAGCAGATGGAGGTCGATGTAGAGCAGGTCCGGCTCCGCACCACTGCCGTGGCGCACAACGTGTGCCTCCCACACCTTCTCCGCGAGCGTGCGGCTCATCGCGACATCTCCCACAGTATGGACAGGCCGACAGGTCTGGACTTCTCACTGCTTGGGAAGTTAGTATCGGCCTGTGGGACAGCATAGCGGGATCGGCGTGCTGGACAAGGCAGTGGCCGTGTTGAACGCCGTAGCAAAAGATCCGTGCGGCCTGGCCGAGTTGTGCAATCGCACCGGCCTGCCGCGAGCAACCGCGCACCGCCTGGCCGTGGGCCTCGAGGTGCACAGGTTGCTGCGCCGAGGCTCCGACGGCCGCTGGCGCCCCGGAGCGGCCCTCGCCGAACTGGCAGGCGGCGCGACGGACCCGTTGCTGGACGCGGCTTCCTCGGTGCTGCCGCGCCTGCGCGACATCACCGGCGAAAGCGTGCAGCTGTACCGCCGCGACGGCATGCAGCGCGTCTGCGTCTCGGCCGCCGAACCGCCATCAGGCTTGCGCGACACCGTTCCCATCGGGGCTAGGTTGCCGATGACGGCCGGCTCAGGCGCCAAGGTCCTTGCGGCGTGGGCAGACCCGGGCACTCAGCGCGCGGTCCTGGCCGACGCCGTCTACGGCGAGCGGACTTTGCTCGAGGTACGCCGCCGCGGCTGGGCGCAGAGCGTGGCCGAGCGTGAGCCAGGCGTGGCTTCGGTTTCCGCACCGGTGCGCGACTCCTCGGGCGCCGTCGTAGCAGCCGTCTCGGTCTCGGGCCCCATTGACCGAATGGGCCGTCGCCCTGGCGCGCGCTGGGCAGCCGATCTGCTGGCAGCCGCGGAAGCGCTCCAAAGCCGCCTCTAACGCACCAACGCCCTTGCGGCCGCTCTCCCTTTTGGGAGGGCGGCCGCTTGCGTTTGGTCCCGCGACACGCCGCTCGGTTTTGCGCGACACGCGGTGTTTCGGTGTCTCAACAGGCGGACCCCGCTCCGGGTTTGGATCGCTCCAGAACGACCGCCGCCGAAGCCTTCAGCGCGTTGTTGGGCAGCCCGCTCGGTAGGGGGCGGCCTTCGCGGAGGTGGCAACGGCAGCCACCAGGGTCCGCACACCTCTGGGCCAGAGGCATGCGGGTGGTGCGTCTTGGGGATGCGCTCCGGATGGTGCGTCTTGGGGATGCGCTCCGGGGTGGTGCGCTTTGGGGGGTGCGCTCCGGGGTGGCGCGCTTTGGGGGGTGCGCTCCGGGGGGTGCGCTTTGGGGGCGGAGCGCCATCTGGGGTGGAGGCTCTGAGGGCGGAGGCTCTTAGGTATGGAGACTCTGGGGGCGTGTGCCCTTCAGGTGATGGGCTTCAGGGAGTGGCGCGGTGCTCCTGGGGAGGGCGAAGCCCAGAGGGTGGTGCGGTCTGGGGACGTGTGGACCTTGGGGGCGTAAGCAGCCCTGGGGGCGTGAGCGGCCTTGAGGGTGCGGTGCGGCCCTGGGGACGCGGCGGCCTTGGGGACGCGATGCAGCCTTAGGGACTGGGCGGCCTTAGGGACTGGGCGGCCTGGAACGCGGTGAGGCCTTGGAACGCGGTGAGGCCCTTGGGATGGTGGGCGGCCTTAAGGGCGTGGGCGGCCCTACGGATGTGGTGCGGTACTGGGGGGCGCGGGCGGCACTGGGGCGTGGGCAGCCTTAGGGATGAGGTGCGATCCGGAGGTGGTGCCCGATGACTGACGTGCCGCGTGCACAGACTCAGCGCTGCGGCGTGGAGAACCAGAGCAGCCGGACCACACCGAAGCGGAAATACCCGCCACTAACCCGCGAAGCGACATCGCCCACGTTTTCAAACCCGCGAAGCGAAGCGAGCCCGCCGCAAGCGAAGCGAGCGCCCCAACAATCAGCCAGCCCATTCTTAAGGGACGTGACCCCAGTCACCCCAACATAACGGCGAGCGAAGCGACGCCCCCACCACACAACGCGGGAAACCTACGGGGGTCCGGGGGGCGAAGCCCCGCCGGCTGGGGGTCTGGGGGCTCGGCCCCCAGAGGACAAAGCGAAAGAGGCCTGTCAGCGATTTCCGCTGACAGGCCTCTTTCACCTCTGTAGCCCCGAAGGGATTCGAACCCTCGCTACCGCCTTGAGAGGGCGGCGTCCTAGGCCGCTAGACGACGGGGCCCTAGAACTTCTTGCTGGTTTGAACCTTATCAGATCGTTCTGTCCGGTCCAAATCCGGCTATTCAGTTCTTTTCTTTCAGCTCCGGAAGCTTAGCCGAGGGCCGTTCTTCCGTTGCAGCTGGGGTACCAGGACTCGAACCTAGACTAACTGAACCAGAATCAGTCGTGCTGCCAATTACACCATACCCCATTGGCTTTCACGATCGACTTCGCTGTCCCGAAGGAGTTCCGAGGTCTTCGTTGCTGCCGGGAGAAATACTAGACCACGCGGCCACCAGAAGTGAAATCGGCCCCCACCTGCAGGCAAACGCGCAGGTAGGGGCCGGTCTCAAGGCACGATCAGGCGGTGGCGGCGGACAGCTCGCACACGAGGAGCTCGGGCAGTTCCGCCAAAGACGTGATGGACGAGAGTCCGGCGGGCAGTGTGCCGCCGGAAGGACCAACGCGGTTGATCCACACGCCGTGCATGCCCGCGTCGCGCGCGCCGATGGCGTCGGCGTGCAGGCGGTCTCCTACGTGCACTGTGTCGCCTGGCGGGACGCCCAGTGACAGGCAGGCCGTGTGGAAGATCACGCGGTCCGGCTTGGCGCAGCCCACCTCGCCGGCGATCAGCACCGCGTCGAAGTACGACGAGAGGCCGAGCTGGGCGATCTTCACGCGCTGGTGGCGGCCCGACGCGTTGCTGATCGCGGCGATCGGGAGGCCCGTGGCGCGCAGCCAGTCGAGCATCGGGATCACGTCCGGGAACAGGCACCAGCCCGCGGAGAGGACCTCCTGCCGGGCTAGTTCACGGCGGGTGGCTTCCTCCAGTGACAGCTCCTCGCCCAGGGCGGCGAAGAAGGCTTGTGTGCGGATGTTGCGCATCGACTCGTACTGGAGCTCGCCGGCCAGCTGGCGGGTCACGTGGTCGTCGGTGATTCGCTGCCACAACGACCAGGCGTCGGCGTTACCGACCATCGAGGCCAACGCGGCACGCGAGGAGGTGCTGTAGTCGACAAGTGTGTCGTCGACGTCCAGGCACACAGCGCGGATCTCGCCGGTTCTCTTACGCGTGAAAGTCGGGGACGCAGTTGTCACCCCGGAAGGTTAGGTGTGAGGGGGCCTCGTCCGATTCGGCTAACGAGGTGATTCCTCCAGGCCCTTGCACGATCAAGCGGACCTTGAGGCCCCGAACGACCTAGTCACGCTCGTCCGTGCGCCGAATGCAATCACCCGGTCGAGTGGTATCCGAATCTCTGCCCGAACGGGCGGTTCCGCGAGCGCGACACCTTAGCGAGTGCGCAGACATTCCGCACGAGCCGCAACCGTTTCGGGGCCTGGTTTCCCAGACCGTCCACAGTGGACAACCAGCAGCGATCCACGTCACTCGGAACCCAGCTTGACGCACACGGCGATCAAGAGCATGCTGAGTTTATTCAACAGCGGTTGAAATGAGGGGATCAACATGGAGAGGACGACTTGTCTGGTCGTCGGTGGCGGACCCGCGGGCATGGTGCTGGGGCTGCTGCTGGCGCGCGGAGGTGTCGAGGTCACGGTGCTGGAGAAGCACGCCGACTTCCTGCGCGACTTCCGCGGCGACACGGTGCACGCGTCCACGCTCACGCTCATCGACGAACTGGGGCTGGGGCCCGCGTTCGAGCAGGTGCCGCACCAGGACGTCGACAAGATCGAGGCGCTGCTCGACGGTGGCCGCAAGGCCGCGATCGCCGACCTGAGCAGGCTTCCCGGCCCGAACAAGCGCATCGCGATGGTGCCGCAGTGGGACTTCCTGGACCTGCTGGCGGACGCGGGCAGGCTGGAGCCGACGTTCCACCTGCGGATGAACACCGAGGTCACCGGGATCACCAAGAGCGGCAACAGGGTCACGGGCGTGAAGTACCGCGACCGCGTCGACGGGCACGAGGGCGAGATCGCGGCGGACCTGGTCGTGGCGGCGGACGGGCGGAGCTCGATCCTGCGCGACGAGGTGAAGCTGCCGGTCTACCAGTTCGGCGCGCCGATGGACGTGTGGTGGTTCCGCTTGCCGCGCAAGGAAAGCGACGCGGTCCAGGGTGGCGCCGGACGGTTCAGCGCCGGCAGCGCGATGGTGCTCATCCCGCGCGGGGACTACTTCCAGTGCGCGTTCCTGATTCGCAAGGGCACGGACCAGAAGGTGCGCGCCGAGGGCGTCGAGAAGTTCCGCGAGCGCGTGGTCACGCTCATCCCGTGGCTCGCTGACCGCGTCGACCACATCAAGAGCATCGACGACGCGAAGCTGCTCGACGTGAAGCTGGACCGGTTGCGGCAGTGGCACGTCGACGGGCTGCTGTGCATCGGTGACGCGGCGCACGCGATGTCGCCGGTCGGCGGCGTGGGCATCAACCTCGCCGTGCAGGACGCCGTCGCCGCGGCCAGACTGCTCGCGAAGCCGTTGCGGCTGGGTCAGGTCACGCCCAAGGTGCTCGCGAAGGTGCGCGGGCGCAGGCTGTTCCCGACCGTCGTGATCCAGACGGTGCAGCGGATCATCCACCGGCTGTTCCTCGGCAGGAAGCTCAACAGCACCGAGACCGTGTCGTCGACCGGGACGCCGTTCATGCTGAAGCTCGCCCAGCGGTTCCCGTTCCTGCAGGCGGTTCCGGCGTACGTGATCGCGATCGGCCCGCGCCCGGAGCACGCACCGGAGTTCGCGCGGAGGAAGCCGCAGACCATCGCTAGGTCGTGACGAAGGCCTCGGACGACTCCCCGAGCACCATCGCCACGGCGTGGGCGCGGTCACGAGCGCCCAGCTTGCGCAGGATCGCCTTCACGTGGGTCTTCACGGTGTCGTTGCTGATGAAGAGCCTCTGGGCGATGCGCGCGTTGTCCATCCCCTTCGCCATCTCGGCCAGCACGTCGAACTCACGAGCCGACAGCCGGCCGAGCGAGGCGGGCGGAGGCATCCGCGCCGGCAAGCGAGCAAGCGACCCCACCCGTGCGTCGATCGCCGCGGGAGCACCCCGCACGGCGGCCGCGATCAGCGGTAACAGTTCGGCCACGGGTGAGGTTTTCAGCAGGTAGGCCACGGCGCCGGCGTCCAGCGCGGCCTGAGCCCAGCTCGGACTGTCCGCATTGGACAGCACGACGACGCGGGCGCTCGGGCGGAACTGCGCCGTGTCGCGCACGGTGCGCAGCGGCCCGGCGCCCGGCACGTCGAAGTCCGTGACGACCAGGTCCACCAGGACGCTGCGCAGACAGCGCGCAGCATCGGCCACGGTGTGGGCGATGCCCACAACGCGGAAGCAATGCGTGCGGTGCAGGGAGAGTCGCAGCCCTTCGGTGATGAGCTGCGAACCGTCTACCAACAGCACACGGGTGGACGCCAGGTCCGTCATGACACCGGGAAGTTACTAGCGGGTACCCGAGTGCGTAACCTGCCGGACGCCGGATTGCTCCGTACGGCTACCTATTTGCGACCGGATTGGTGAGCGTGCCAAGGCCATCCACAGTCACGGAGACCGTCTGTCCGGCCTTCATCGGCCCGACGCCGGCCGGCGTCCCGGTGAGGATCACGTCGCCGGGAAGCAGCGTCATGACGCCGGAGACGTACTCGATGAGCGACGGAATGTCGTGCACCATCAACGAAGTACGCCCGTCCTGCTTGACCTCCCGGTCGAGCTCGGTGACGACTCGGACGTCGGAGGGGTCGAACTCGGTCTCGATAAAGGGACCCATCGGGCAGAACGTGTCAAAACCCTTGGCACGCGTGAACTGCACGTCCTTGCGCTGCAGGTCGCGAGCGGTGACATCGTTGGCGATGGTGTACCCCATCACCACGCTCATCGCCTTGGCCTTCGAGACCTCGCGGCACGGCTGGCCGATGATCACGGCCAGCTCGCCCTCGAAGTCCACGCGCTCCGACGCCGCGGGGATCTTGATCTCCACGTTCGGGCCGATCACGGACGTGTTGGGCTTGAGGAAGACCAACGGCTCCGAGGGGACCTCGTTGCCGAGCTCGGCCGCGTGGTCGGCGTAGTTGCGGCCGATGCCGATGATTTTGGTCGGCAGGATCGGCGCCAGCAGCCTGACGTCGGCCAACGGCCATTTGCGGCCGGTGAACGTGGGGGTGCCGAAGGGGTGTTCGGCGATCTCCGCAGCCTCGTCGCCGTGAACAGCGACAAAAGCTACGCCAGCAGGATGAGCGATTCGGGCTATGCGCACGTACTACACCTTAGACGGGCTTGGACCGCATGGACTTGTGGACGAGCGCGTCGCACAGCGCCAGCCAGGAGGCCTCGACGATGTTGCCGTGCACACCCACAGTGGTCCACTCGCGCTCGCCGTCCGTGGACTCGACCAGAACGCGCGTCACGGCGTCCGTGCCAGGGTGCTCGGTGAGGATGCGCACCTTGTAGTCGGCCAGCTCCACAGTGTCCAACCAGGACAGATGCGGCAGCAACGCCTTGCGCAGCGCGGCGTCCAGCGCGTGCACGGGACCGTTGCCCTCGGCCGTGGCGATGACCCGCTCCCCCGCCACGTGCACCTTGACCGTGGCCTCGGACACGATCTCGCCGTCCGAGCGGTGATCCAGCACCACCCGGTACGACTCCAAAGCAAAAGGAGGAGTGTCCAGTTCGGACAGCTCGGAGCGCAGCAGCAGCTCCATCGAGGCGTCGGCGGCCTCGAACGACCAGCCCTTCGCCTCCAGCTCCTTGACGCGCTTCAACGCGCTGCCGACTTCGGTTGACCGGCCGGCCAGGTCGAGTCCGAACTCACGTCCCTTGAGCTCGATACTCGCCCGGCCGGCCATCTCGGTGACCAGCACCCGCATGTCGTTGCCGACGCGGTCCGGATCGATGTGGTTGTACAGCTCCGGATCCACTTTGATCGCGCTCGCGTGCAGACCCGCCTTGTGAGCGAATGCTGACGACCCGACGTAAGCCTGGTGGGTGTCGGGTGCGATGTTCGCGATCTCGGCCAACGCATGGGAGACACGGGTGAGCTCGGCCAGCGCCCCGGTCGGGAGCACCTCCATGCCGAGCTTGGTCACGAGGTTTCCCACGACGGCGAACAGGTCCGCGTTGCCTGCTCGCTCGCCATAACCATTGGCAGTGCACTGAACGTGCGTCGCGCCCGCCTGAACGGCCGCGAGGGTGTTCGCCACCGCGCAGGACGTGTCGTCCTGGCAGTGGATTCCTACTCGGAAACCGGTCTTCTCGATGACCTCCGAGACCGTCTCCGCAAGACCCAGCGGCAGCTGACCGCCGTTCGTGTCGCACAGCACGACGACGTCCGCACCACCCTCCACAGCGGACTCCAGCACGCGCAGGCTGGTCTCCGGCGAGAACGCGTAGCCGTCGAAGAAGTGCTCGGCGTCGAGGAAGACGCGCCTGCCGTGGTCCTTGAGGAACTTCACGGTGTCGCGCACCATCTTGAAGTTCTCTTCGGCGTCGGTGCGCAACGCCCGCTCGATGTGCCGCAGGTCCGACTTGGCCACCAGCGTGACGACCGGCGCCTGACTGTCCAGAAGCGCCTTGACCTGCGGGTCTTCCTCGACCTTGATCCCAGCCTTGCGCGTTGCCCCGAACGCGACCAGCTTGGCGTGCTTGAGCTCCAGATCCCCTGCCGCCGCTCGCGCGAAGAACTCCGTGTCCTTGGGCAGAGCGCCGGGCCAGCCGCCCTCGATGAACCCGACGCCGAGCCCGTCCAGCAGCCGCGCGACCGCGAGCTTGTCCGTGACGGAGTACGAAATGCCCTCACGTTGTGCGCCGTCGCGCAACGTCGTGTCGTAGACGTGGAATTCGTCGTTCGGGCCGGCCATCGCGGGTCATCTCCTCATCCGGGCAAACAAAAAGACCCCCCGCGGGATGCGAGAGGTCTGCGCGTCGGGTGCCAGGGGCGGCACTACCCGACGCGCTCGTCAATAATGATGGCGAGGTGCTGAGCCATGTAGCGGATGCTGCCACAGCTCAGCACGACGTACCAAGCGCCGGGAAGAAATCTCCCACTATCTGGTCACGGTGAGTACTGGCGCACGCCTGGCAGTACAGGCTTCACGCCTGGGCAAGGAACTTCGCGAACGCCTCGATCGAGGCCGGGTTGCGCGGCGACTCCACCAGCGCGGCGTACGGAAGTGCGAAGAAGCGCTTGTTCTTGATCGCCGGGGAGTTCGAGAGCGGCGCGAACCCCTCCAGGAACGCCTGCTTCTGCGCGGGCGTGTTCGCCTCGCCGTCCGCGTAGTCCACGATCAGCACGACGTCCGGGTTGCGCTGCACGACGGTCTCCCAGTTCACCGTGGCCCAGCTGTCGTTGAGGTCGCCGAAGACGTTGTCGCCACCGGCCTTGGAGATCACGTCCTGCGGCGCGGCGTTCTTGCCGGACGTGAACGGCTGGTCCTGGCCGCTGTCGTAGAGGAACACCTTCGGGCGCGGCTTCCCGGCCATCAGCTTGCCCGCGTCGGAGATCTGCTGCTGGTAGCCCTTGATGAGCTCCTCGGCCTTGGCCTCGACGCGGAAGATCTTCCCGAGATTGCGCAGGTCCGTGTACAACGCGTCGAGGGCGGGCATGATGCCGCGCTGCTTGCCCACGCCGTTGCGGCACGCCTCGGTGAGCTGGTAGGTGCCGATTCCGAGCTGCTTCAACGCGTCCGGGGTGAAGCCGGTGCTCTCGCTAAAGCCGTAGTTCCAGCCGGCGAAGACCAGATCGGCGTTGGCGCCCTGCACGACCTCCTTGGAGATCTTGTCGGAGAGCCTCTTCGTGCTGTCGAAGTCGGCTTTCCACGGCGAGGTCTTGAGGTCGACAGAGTTGTCGTCACCCGACACGACGTACCCGGCCATGCGGTCCTTCAGCCCCAGCGCGAACATCAGCTCGGTGATGCCGGTGTCGTTGGTGACCACTTTGGACGGAACCTTGTCGAACGTCACCTGCTCACCGCAGTTCGTGACGGTCACCGGGTCTGTGCCCGACTTGTCCTGCGCGACCGTGGCCCCGCAGCCCGACACGAGGAGCAGCAGAGCGCAGAGGGCGGTTCTCAAGGGGTGACCTCCTGGTCGAACAGGAGCTGGGGAACTCCTGTGGTGGGGTGGGGCACGACGTGTGCCGTGACGTGGAAGACCTTGGCGATCAGCTCGGGCGACAGGACTTCGGCGGGCGTGCCGGACGCGACCAGGCGGCCTTCGTCGAGCACGCACAACCTGTCGCAGTAGGACGCGGCGAGGTTCAGGTCGTGCAGCACGGTCAGCACCGTGATGCCGAGGCCGCGCGCCAACGCCAGCACGTCGAGCTGGTGGCGGATGTCGAGGTGGTTCGTGGGCTCGTCCAGCACGAGGACGCGCGGTTCCTGGGCGATGGCACGGGCGATGAGCACGCGTTGACGTTCGCCGCCGGAGAGGCTGAGGAAGCTGCGCGACGCGAGGTGCGAGATGTCCACTGTGGCCAGTGCCTCGCGCACGACCTCCACGTCGCGCGGGGAGCGTTCGTGCGGCAGGCGACCCATCTCCACGACCTCGGCGACCGTGAAGTCGAACTCGACCTGCGACTCCTGCGTCAGAGCGGCCAGATGACGAGCCAGGTCGCGTCGCTTGTGGACATCGGCGCCGTCGATGAGCACGGCACCGGAGTCCGGCTTCAGAGCCCGGTAGACGCAGCGCAACGTCGTGGACTTGCCACTGCCGTTCGGGCCGACGATGCCGACGACCTCGTTCTGAGCAGCCAGCGAGATGTCCGAGATGATGTTCGAGACGGTGACGCCGGAGACCTCGATGCGCATCAACGGCCTCCGAAGACGTAGGACTTGCGGCGCATGAGCAAGATGAAGCACGGCACGCCGATCGCGGCCGTGATGACGCCGAGCGGGAGCTCTTCCGGCGCGGCCAGCATGCGGGCGGCCACGTCCACCCACACCAGGAACGACGCTCCGGCAAGGGGTGCGAGCGGCAGCACGCGCCGGTGGTCCGCGCCCACGACCATGCGGGTGAGGTGCGGCAGCATCAGGCCGACGAAGCCCACCGCGCCGCTGACCGCCACCAGCACACCGGTGATGCCGGCCGTGACGATGAACAGCTGCGTGCGGAACCGGTTGACCGGGACACCCAGTGTGGTCGCGGTCTCGTCCCCCATCGCCAATGCGTTGAGCTGCCGCGCCCTGGTCATCAAGTACGCGATCCCGGCCAGCGTGACGACACCGGCGACCGGAAGCTGCTGCCAGGTCGCGCCTCCGAGGCTGCCCAGCAACCAGAACATCGCCGCCCGCGCCGCCTCCCCGTGCGGTGCCTGGAAGACGAGCAGCATCGCCACCGCGGAGAACCCGTACGCCAGCGCGGTTCCGGTCAGCACCAGCCGCAACGGTGTGAGCCCGCGGCTCGTGCGCGCGGTGAGGTAGACCAGCGCGGTGGCGCCGAGCCCGGTGAGGAACGCTCCCGTGGACAACGCGTAGACCCCCAGACCCGACAACACTCCGAGGGTCGCCACGGCCGTCGCCCCGACGCTGGCGCCGGATGAGATGCCGAGCACATAAGGGTCTGCGAGCGCGTTGCGGACCATGGCCTGGATCGCCACACCGACCGTGCTCAAACCAGCGCCCACGACTGCGGCGAGCAGCACGCGAGGCAGCCGGATGTCCCAGACGATGTGGTACTGGCCCGCATCTGCGGCGGAGATCACTCCGCCGGTGATGGCGGCGTGCAGGAGCTCGACGGTCTGCCCGAACGGAATGCTGACGGGGCCGAGCGAGACGCCCGCCACAACGCTGACGACGAGCACGCCGACGAGCGCGCAGATCTTCCCGATCACTGGTTCCCTTCCCGCAGTCCACGGCAGGAGAGTTGCGTTTGGTCTGCCGTGTGCGGGTATTCGGGCTCACCCTCCATCAGGAGGGCCTACCGTTGCGGGTCAGCGCCGGACTTCGACCGGACTTCCCCCACGCACGACCCACGCATGCTAACCCGAAGGCAGGTCCACCGACGCATGGCTGAGTTACCCGGCCGGGCACGCGAAGCAGGCGTCCTGCGCGGAATGCTGGCAGCGGACGGCGCCCGGTGCGTCGTGGTCACCGGTGAACCGGGGATCGGCAAGAGCAGACTGCTGGCGGAGCTGACGACGCTCGCGACGGGCTGGATGGTCCGCGGCGCACGCGCGGCGGAGTTCGAGTCCCACGTCCCGTTCGGAGTGTTCGTCACCGCCCTCGACGACCTTCTGGAACCGGCCGCGTTGGCCGTACTGGGTCCCGAACGGCTCGGGCTGCTCGCGACGATCTTCCCGGCGATCCCGGCGGACGGCCCGACGGACCTGGTCGACGCGGAGCGGTACCGGTTGCACAGGGCCGTCCGCGCACTGCTGGAGCTGCTCGCCGAACCGTCCGGACTGGTGCTCGTGCTCGACGACCTGCACTGGGCGGACGAGGGTTCGGTGGAACTGCTCGACTTCCTGTTGCGGCACCCGCCACACGGACGCGTACTGCTGGCGTTGGCGAGCAGGCCTCGGCAGACCTCGTCCCGACTGTGGCACGCGTTGTCGCGCGCCACCGCGGACGGCGTGGCCGACCTGCTGGAGCTCGCGCCGCTGAACCGGGCCGACGCCGATCTGCTCCTCCCCGTACAGCTCAGCCGGGCCCGGCGCGAGGAGATCCACCTGGCGGGCGCGGGAAACCCGTTCTACCTGGAGGCGTTGGTGCGAGCCGACGCGAACGGCCTGCCGGTGGCGGTCCACGCGGTGCTCGCCGCCGAACTGGCCGCGTTGACACCGCAGGAACAGCTCGTCGCCCACGCGGCTGCGGTCGTCGGCGACGACTTCGACGCCGACTCGCTCGCCGAGATCGCGGCGCTGGCACCCGAGTCGGTGCTGACCGCGCTCGACCGGCTCGCCGAACGGGACCTGGTGCGGCTGGACGCCTCCGGCCGGTTCCGCTACCGCCACCCGCTCGTGCGCAGCGTCGCCTACCAGGACGCGGGTCCCGGCTGGCGGCTCCGGGCACACGCCAGGGCCGCGGTGGCGTTGCGCCGTCGTGGCGCGCCTGCCGCGGAGTTCGCCCGGCACGTGGAGCGGTCCGCCGCTCGGGGCGACCTCGACGCGGTCGCGGTGCTCGGCGAGGCGGCCGAGGCGACGATGCACTCCACTCCTGCGACGGCCGCGCACTTCCTGCGGGCGGCCATCAGGCTGCTGCCCGACGCGGAATCGGCCACGCCACAACGACTTCTGCTGCTCGGGCGACTCGCCCAGGCGCTCGGAGCCACCGGAGATCTGCGGCAGGCGAGCGAGACGATGCACGAGGTGCTGCGGTTGCTGCCAGTCGAACTGACGGCCGCACGGGCGCAGACGGTACGGCTCTGCGCGACGGTGGAACGGCTGCTTGGGCGTTATCCCGAGGCCACGGCGATGTTGCGCACCGAGTGGCGGCGGATCGCGGACACGGATGCTCATTCGGCGGCGGTGCTGCAGGTCGCACTTCTCGCGGGCCGCAGCGTCGAACGGGAGCGTGAACCGGGGCGCGAGGAGGTGGCCGAGGTGATCGCGTCCGCACGAGAGGTCGACGATCCCACCCTGCTGGCCACCGCGCTGTCGGTCGCGACGCTCGTCGACCTTCGCGCGGACCGGCTGGACGAAGCCGCCGCACTCGTCGACGGGCTGCCCGACGGCGATCTGGTTCGCGACATCGACGCGGTCTTCTGGCTGGGCTGGGCGGAGGCCTCCGCCGACCGGCTCACGGCGGCGGGCAGGCACGTCGGCCGCGGGCTGCGGCTCGCCAGGATGAGCGGGCAGACGCACGCGATCGCGGTGCTGACCGCGATCCGCGGGATGGTGCACGCCTACGTCGGCGAACTGGCGGAGGCGGCGGCCTGCTTCGAGGACGGCCTGGAGTCGGCCGAGCTGACCGGCAGCGACGAGCTCCGCGTCATGGCGCTGACCTTCGGCTGCTGGATCACGGCGTTGCGCGGCGACCCTGCCGAGGCGGTGAAACTGGGCGAGCGGGCGGTGGCTCTGGACGACCACGCCGTCGCCACGAACACCTGGCGCAGTGGACAGGGCGAGGCGATGCTGGCGAACGCCCTGCTGCACTCCGGCGATCCGCACGGTTGCGTCGACCTGTTGCTCGCCACCGGAGGCGGACCCGATCTGCCCGCGGTGGACCCGCTCACCCGGCCGTTGACCTACCAGCTGCTCGCCGAGGCCGAGGTCGCGATCGGCCGCGACGCCACGGAATGGGCGGATCGCGCCGAGAACGCGGCCGCCCCACTCGACGTACCGCTGCGCACCGCGATGGCCCAGCTGGCCCGCGCGATCGCCACTCTCCCAACGGATCCGGCGGCGGCAGCACCGTTCGCGGTCGCCGCCGCCGACACGTTCACCCGGCTCGGCGTGGCCGTGGAAGCAGGCCGGGCACACCTGCTCGCCGCCACCGCGTTCGGCGGCAGCGCGGAGATCGAGCAGGCCCGTGCGCACTTCGTGGCCGCCCGAGCGTTGTTCACCCGTTGCGACGCAAGTCTGTTCCTGCCTCAGCTGGCGCGGGAGGAGCGGCGCATGAACGCACGCCGCCCCCGCCGCGCCGAGACGTTCCGCTTCGACTTGACCGCCCGCGAGGCAGAGATCGCCGCGCTCGTCGCGGACGGTCTGACCAACCGGGACATCGGCCTTCGGCTGCACCTCAGCCCCAAGACCGTCGAGGTCCACTTGGGACGGATCTACGCGAAGGCCGGGGTGTCCGGCCGGGCGGCGCTGGCCGGAGTGTGGGCGTCCGCTCAGTCGCCGAGGTCACGCACGTAGAGGTTGAGGACCGTGGTGGGGCTCCCGCCGAGGTTGGTGGCGTGGCTCGTGAACGCGACGTGGCGTCCGTCCGCGGAAATCGCCGGCGTCCCGCTCGAGCTGTTGGCCTCCTCACCCGCGGGGCCGACGCTGACCCTGGTGGTGGTCGTGGTCACCATGTCGCGCAGGAAGACGTCCGCGCTGCCGTTGGTGTCACCGGGGACCAGGTCCCACTCGCCGGACTGGAACGCGACGAACCGGCCGTCCGCGGAGATGACCGGCCGGTGCAGGCGCACGTCGCTGGTGCTCACGCCGTCCGGGTTGAGGTTCACCTGGGTGGTCGTCCCGGTCTCCCGGTCGAACCTGAACACGTCGAGGTCCATTCCGTCGCGCGGCGGAGCGTCGCCGGGCACCAGGTACGACGCGTTCGAAACGTAGACGACGTAACGCCCGTCGGCCGAGAGCGACGGCCGCCCGCTCGCGGCGTCGGCCTCGACGTTGGCGCTGGAGACGCTGGCGCGCCTGGTCTCCCGGGTCTCCCGGTCGTGCACGAAGATGTCGGTCGTGCGGTTGGTGTCCGGCCCCGGCAGGAGGTTCGACGCCGCGGACTCGAAGGCGACATAACGGCCGTCCGCCGAGATCGAGGGCACCTGGCTGGACCCGTTGCCCTCGAAGCCGTTCACCCCCACGCTAGCCCTGGTGATGCTCCCGTCGGTCCGATCGTGCACGAAGACGTCGGGGCGTTTGTTCAAGTCGCCCTGGACGAGGTTCGACGCCCGCGAGTCGAACGCGACGAACCGGCCGTCGGCGGAGATCGACGGATTGAGGCTGTCGGTCTCGGCCTCCCGCTCGTAGCGGCCGCGACTGATCAACGTGGTCGTCCTCGTCTGCAGGTCGTGAACGAAGACGTCCCAGTGGCCGAGCGTGTCGTCGGCCACCAGGTTCGTCGCGATCGACTCGAACGCGACGAACCTGCCGTCCGCCGAGATCGACGGGTTGAGGCTGACCTTGTTGCCCTGCACGCCCGCGGAGTCGACGCTGACCCTGGTGGTCTCCCCGGACTGCCGGTCACGCACGAACACGTCGGCCACGCGGTTGGTGTCGCCGGGCACGAGATCGTAAGCCGAGGTCCAGAACGCCACGTAACGGCCGTCGGCCGAGATCGACGGGGCGTCCGCGGGAGCGTTGACCGCGTAGGTGCTCGCCGGTTGGGCGTGCGCGATGCCGCCGGGTGTGAGCGCCGCGAGGATGCCCGCCGCGCAGAGCACACGGATTGCTGTTCTCATTGCCGTCCTTGAAAGTTCGGTTCGCCGCCGGGGCGGTGTCGTGCCCCGGGTCAGCGTTCCGGTTCAGAGCGGCGGAAGCATGAGGGAACCCCCTACACCTCGCGACGGGTGCCACTGCACAAATCGCCGCCGAGACGCGTCTGATGGACATGGGGACACGAAGACACGAGGGCGAGAGTCCTGTCCTGATCGGATTCGCCATGTTCGCGTTCGGCTTCCAGACGACCGCGATCTGGCGCGAGGAGTTCGGCAGCGTGCTGGACCAGGTGTACTGCACGCCCGAGCAGTGCCTGAGCGTCCCGCAGATCCTGACCGGCTGTGCGGTCGCCGCGGCACCCGTGATCGTGTCCATCTGGCACCGGCAGGCGGCGATCTACCTGGGACTGTTCCTGGCCGGCCTGATGGGCATGCTGCTCATCGCGACCGGCCAGGACGGCTATCTCTGGGTGCTGCCGACAGCCTTCTTCACGGCGCTGATCATCGGGATCACAGCGCTCCTCCTGCTCCGAACTCCGGCTCGAAACGCCTGAAGTACTCCATGCAGTTCGCCATCTGGTGCTCGACGAGGCCGAACTTCTCGGTGTCGTGCGGTTCCAGCATCGCGAGCACGTCGACGGACTCGGTCGCCTTCTCGCCGGGCACGAGGATCTCGGCCCGGTCGCCGGGGAAGATCGACACCTTGTGGCCCACGTGCCACACGTCCCGCCTGGATCCCTTGACCAGAACCTTCCACTGCGGGTCGTGCTGCTCGAGCTCGCCGCGGATCTTCATCAGCGCGTCGAACACGGACTCGCCCGTCGCCATCTCGCGGCCGAACGGGCCGTAGACGGCCATGGTGATCTCTTTCATGGTCCGCGCCTGCCAGACGACGCGACCGACCCAGAGCTGTTCCTTGCCGGACTCCGGATCCTTGCCGTAGAGCGGGAGGTTTCGCGAGATCGCAGGGAACTCGCCGTCCTTCGTCCACTCCGGAAGTTCCTCGGCAGGTTGTTGGGGAGCCTGAGGTGTCGGCCGGGGTGGGGTGACTGGCTGCTGCTGGGTCGCTGACGGCGCCGGGCGAGGCGGGGTGGGCTGGGGAACCGGCTGCTGCTGGGTCGGCGACGGCGCCGGGCGAGGTGGCGTCGGCGGCGCAACCGGCTGCTGGTGCGGCGGCGGCGGAACCGGCCGCGATGGTGGTGCGGGCGGACGCATCACGCGCTGAGGTTGCGGCGGTGGCGGCATCTGGCGGTGCGGCGGACGCATCGGCGGCTGTTGGGGGTGCATCGGTGCAAGCTCCTAGAGGTTCGCCGTGGGCGTCAGGCGTGCCGGGCCATGATGTCGCGCATCATCTGCCGCTGTTCGTTGATCGCGCGCTGCATCGCATCTCGTTCGAGCGGGGGAAGCTGCGGGATCATGTCCTGCATCCGGCCGACCGAGTCCTTCAGCCGGAAGTACTCGCCGTGGGCAGGCGGCGGCAACTGGTCCGGATCGGTGATCCTCGGGCGCTCGTCCGGCTCGTGCTTCTGTTGCTCGGCGGGCTGATCGGGCTCGCGGTGCTCCGGTTCCCTGTCGTGCGACGGGAGGTCGTCCGGGTCTGTCTTCTGTGGACCGAACGGTTCGTCGGTGTGCGGGTTGCCGTAGTCCGGCGTGTGCGCCGGCGGTTCGTAGTCCCCGCGCGTCCACGGCGGCATGCCGTCGTCGATGTGCTTGCCGACCTGGGTGGCGGCCTGCTCGGTGGCCTCGCGCGCGGCCGCCTCCATGGCCTCGCGGGCGATGGCCTTCTCCGCCGTGGCGGCGAGGCCGGCACCGTCGGTCGCGATGCCGATGGCGATGTCGCCGATCAGCTGGCCCGCCGTGCCGAACGGGTCCTTCGACCAGCCGTCGGCGTTGATGATCCCTTTGAAGGCCTCGACCGGGTGCGTGACCATGTGCACCATGCCCGAGGCCTGCTTCATCATGTTCGCCGCGTACTCGCCTGGATGCGCGATGTTGTAGGGGTCGAACGGGCTGGTGGCTCGCAACAACGTGACCAGGCTCGTGACGGACCTGCCCAGGCCGTCGCCGAGCTTCTCCATCTGCTCGGACATCTTGTCGAACGTGTCCTCGGCCGTCATGGAGACCTTGGAGAGGAAGCCCGGTTCCTCCGGTGCCCTGTCCTTCGCCTTGTTGATCACCGACGCGGCCTCGGAAGCCGCTGCCTTCAACGCCTTCCGCGCGTCGGCGAGGAGGCGTTCGGCCTGTTCCCGCTTGGCCTTGCCGGGATCGCTGAACGGCGCGAGCGGGCCCGGCATCGCGTCACCGTTGGCGAAGGCGTCCAACGACGCTTTCTCGTGCTGCGACGAGGCGGCGTCGTACTGCTTCTCGGCCGCCTCCGTCTCCGCCTTGGACTCGTTGTACATGCGGATCGCCTCGGCGGCTTCGCGCTGGGCGCGCTCGACCGCGCCCTTGTACGTCGTCAGCGCGTCCACCGCGGGTGCGAACGCCTCGGCGGCGTCCCGCCATTTCGGTGTCTCCGCGCGGAAGTAGCCGCCGAACTTCTCCGCGGCCTCTCCCGTCCAGTGGCCGACGTCCAGTTTGGACACTCCGTGGTACGCCTCCTGGCAGGCGGTCGAGAGCTTGCGCAGCCCGTTCGCCGTCTCCTCCAGGGTCGCGACGCTGCCGGGCACCAGCTCGACGGGGTCGTTGGTGTCGCCGAGCTCGCTGCGGCCGAAGAAGCTCACGAGCGATCACCGGCCTTCTTGAACGAGGTCTCCACGCCGGCGATGTCGTTGACGGACGAGGTCCACGCGTCGTCCGCGCCCTTGGTCACCTTGTCCCACTGTTGGCCAACGGACATCTCCTTCTGGTTCATGCTCGCTTCGGCCAGCTCCATCCAGCCCTTCTTGGTCGGGTCGTCGTGGGAGTTCGGGTTGCCCAGGAGGAGCTGGAACGCCTGCTTGGCCTTGTCCTCCGCCTTCTCGTACACGCTCTTGGTGTCGGTGAGCGCGGAGACCATCTCCGTGCCCTCCTTCACCAGGTGCCGAAGGCCCCACCGCCAGCGCTCGAAGAACTCCTCCAGCGCGTCGGCGAGCACGTCGTCGCCGCACTCGTCCTCGTCCGGGCAGAGCAGGCCCAGGGTGGCGGTGGTGTTCGCGAGGTGGCCGCCGTCCGGCGCGATCTCCTTCAGCGCGGCCACCGTGTCGTTGATGCCCTTGATCGCCTGTCCCATCGCGCCGAGGTCGACGCCGAACCCGGTCACGCGGTCACCACCAGATCGTCGGGGACGATGCCGCGGACGGGCGGCAGGGCCATCATGTGCTCGGAACCGTTGTCGAACACCACACCCGTCGGCTTCGGCAGCGCGCGCAGGTAGTGGTCCAGCAACCGTTCGCCGGTGACCGCCAGGTAGGTGGCCTCCGTGTTCTCACCCCGAGCCGCCAGATGGTGTTGCAGCAGCTCGGGACTGGAGAACGCGGCGAGCCAGTTCAGTCCCTCGATGGTCACGACCGGCAGCGACAGCGGGTCGATCCGCTGCAGGTACACGGTGCTCTCCCGGAAGGCTTTCAGAAACGCTTCCGGGTCTCCCCCGCCGTCGCGATAGCGCCTTGCCGTCGCCACGGCCTCGTTTTCGGTGTGCATGCCTCTCCCGTTCCCACCAATCCCCCCAGATCGGCAGCGCCGTACGTTACCGGTGGATCACGGTGGGTGTCGGACAGGCCGTGCAACTGAGGCTGGCGTCACGCAGCCGTCCGGTAGTTCATCAGCGCCGCGCTTCCCTTGCGCTCCACGGAAATCAGGTGCAAATCGGACATACGACCGGCAAAGAGTCGTTGTCCGGCACCGATCACGGTGGGGAACACCATCAGGCGATATTCGTCGACGAGCCCGGCCCCGGCCAACTGCCGCACCACGCTGACGCTTCCGGTGACGACAACGTCTTGGAGCGCCTTCAATTCACGCACGCGGGTGACGAGATCGCCTTCGAGCAGCGAGGAGTTCCGCCAACCGTCCACATCGGTCAGACTTCGCGAGGCGACGAGCTTCGGGATGGCGTTCATCCTGGTGGAGAACTCGTCGGTGCGGCCGGGCCAGAGCTTCGAGAACAGCTCCCACGTCGTGCGGCCGAGCAGCAACACGCCGGTGTCGAGCAGCGGGCCCAGCCCGAACTTGTCTCCCGCCACGGCTTCCGGGCCGTGCCGGAACGCCCAGCCGCCGCCCGCTGCCATCCGGGCTGGGCGCGGCGAGCACCGATCCGGAGACGCCGCTGGTGCCCGCGTTCGAGGTGCCGTGGCTGGAGCCGTTCCCGGACCCCGCCGGACGACCCCGCGGTGCGGCAGACCGTCGAGGCCTACATCCGCGCGTTCGAGGCAGCGGACGTGACCGCCCTCGTCGACCTGCTCACCGAGGACGCGATCCTGGAGATGCCGCCGGTGCCGCTGTGGTTCGCCGGCCGCTCCGACTACGGCGCCTTCATCCGCCGTGTGTTCGCGATGCGCGGCACAGGCTGGCGCATGGTGCCCGTCTCAGCCAACGGCCAACCGGCCGTGGCCGCCTACACACCGGACAACTGCCTCCACACACTGCAGGTGTTCACGGTCGTCGACGGCCTCGTCGCCCACACCGTCGTCTTCCAGTCCCCGGCGGTCTTCGCGGCCTTCAAGCTCGCCGACACCCTCTGACCTGCACGAACAAAACTTCGAAAAAGTTCTGAGCTCGTGTCGATCCGGCGCACGGCCCGTTCGACCTGTGGATGCCAAGGCCCCGAGGGCCCACGAGACACAGGGAGACACCCCATGAAGTTCATGATGATCTGGCGCGCCACCGACGAGGCCTTCGCGAACATGGGCGAGTTCGACTTCGACAAGATGCTCGAGGTCGTCGGCCAGTACAACGAGGACATGATCCGCGCCGGCGTCCTGCTCGCCGCGGAGGGCCTGTCCGACCCGTCCGAGGGTGTCGTCGTCGACTACTCCTCCGAGCCGCCGGTCGTCACGGACGGCCCGTACGGCGAGACGAAGGAGCTGTTCAACGGCTTCTACATCATCAACGTCGCGTCCAAGGAGGAGGCGATCGAGTGGGCGAAGCGGGCGCCGATGACCGGTCCCGGCTTCAAGACCGAGATCCGCCGCGTGCCCACGATCGACGAGTTCCCGCAGGACAACGAGTGGATCCAGAAGGAGCGGGCGTGGCGCGAGGCCAACGGCCAGCTCTGACTTCCCGGTGTACGCCGAGCAGAACCCCCGCTGGACGCGACTCGGCCCCGGCATCACGAGGATGCCGGGGCCGAAAGCCGGTGAAACCGATCAGCCCGTGCGCACGTTCGACGACACGAGCGCGGCCAGCCTGTCACCGATCGCGTAGGTCGCGCCCGGTGACTGGTGGTCGCGCGTCGCCAGGTCGAAGGCCACGGAGGCCTCGATCCGGCGCGACGCCTCGTGCTCGCCCAGGTGGTCGAGCAGCAGCGCCACGGACAGCACGGCCGCGGTCGGGTCCGCGATGCCCTGGCCCGCGATGTCCGGTGCCGAGCCGTGCACCGGCTCGAACATCGACGGGTTGCGCCGCGTCACATCCATGTTCCCCGACGCGGCCAGGCCGATGCCACCCGTGACGGCGGCGGCCAGGTCGGTCAGGATGTCGCCGAACAGGTTGTCCGTCACGATCACGTCGTAGCGACCGGGGTCGGTCACCATGTGGATCGTGGCGGCGTCGACGTGCTGGTACGCCACCGTGACGTCCGGGTGCTGCAGCGAGACCTCCTCGACCACGCGCGACCACAACGAGCCGGCGTGCGTGAGGACGTTCGTCTTGTGCACCAGCGTCAGGTGCCGGCGCTGGCGGGCCGACGCACGCGCGAAAGCGTCGCGGACCACGCGCTCCACGCCGAACGACGTGTTGAGCGAGACCTCGGTGGCGATCTCGTGCGGGGTGTCCTTGCGCAGCAGACCACCGTTGCCCGCGTACGGGCCCTCGGTGCCCTCGCGGACCACCACCATGTCGATCTCCGGCGGGTCCGCGAGCGGGCTGCGGACTCCGGGGTAGAGACGAGCCGGGCGGAGGTTCACGTGGTGGTCGAGCTCGAACCTCAAGCGCAGCAACAACCCGCGCTCCAGGATTCCGCTCGGCACCGACGGGTCGCCCACCGCGCCGAGCAGGATCGCGTCGTGCTGGCGAAGCTCTCCCAGCACCGACTCGGGCAACAACTCTCCCGTGGCGTGCCAGCGCGCCGCGCCGAGGTCGTAGCGAGTGATCTCGGCCGCCGGAACGACCTCACCGAGGACCTTCAGGGCCTCAGCGATGACCTCGGGCCCGATCCCGTCTCCTGGGATCACTGCGAGCCGCATCCACACACCTCCCAGGTGTCAGTCCCCAATTGGTGGGACTACTTTCCTTCGCGAAAGGCTACCGTCATCGCGGCCGCTCGCCGCATGCCGGACACCCCATCGGGGTGTTATCTCCCGTACTGCGGGACACCCACACGGCCCATTCCCCACTTTCGAGTGTCACTCGACCGCAGTACAGCTGTCGCGTCAAGGGGTGACAGCCCTGCTTACAACACCGGAGGCCCGGTTCCCACGCGGGAACCGGGCCTCCGGGACAAACATCCGATCTAGTACGCGCCGTTGCGACCCGAGGAACGGACCGTGACGACCGACGCGCGGTCACCGTTGGCGTTGTGGTGGTTGAGGACCAGCAGGCCCTCGGACTTGTCGAGCTTCAGAGCCGCCTCGTCCTTGTTCACCACGAGCGCGGTACCCGGCTTGGCGAGGTACGAGAGCGCCGCGTCGCCGCCGCCCTGCGTCCACAGACCCGGCTTGAGCGGGTCGAACGACAGGTTGCGGTCGATCACGTCGATCAGGCCGTTCGCGTTGCCCGGCGCCCGGTAGAAGCCGGTGGTGCCGGCCACGTACGAGATGCGCGCGGTGTCCTTCGTCGCGTCGATGCCCAGTGCCGAGAGCAGCACCGGCAGGACGGCGACGTTGGTGTCGGCGGTGTTGCTGTCGACGTCACCGAACAGGCCGTTGACCGCCTGGATGTCGACCGTCTCGCCCGTCTTGAGGTCCTGCGTCGACGCGACCAGCAGGTCGGTGTCGGTCAGGCGCGTCGCGAAGGTCTCGAAGTCGGCCGTGCCGTCGCCGTTCACGTCGATGTCGATGAACGGAACGGTGTTGGTGCCCAGGCTGTACCAGTTGCCCCACGTCGCGATGCCGAACGCGAGCAGCGCCTCCTCGGGCTTGCCCTGCGCCTTGGCGAGCGGGGCCGTGGAGGCCGCGCCGACGTACCGCAGGTCGCCGCCCTTGGCCGTCTCGTTGAGCGCGCAGTTCTCGGTGACGTTGCGCTTGCAGTCGCGCAGCTTCGGCGACTGGGCCTGCAGCTCGAGAACGCTGACCAGCGAGCGGTACGCCTGCGTGCCGCTGCCCTGGTCGACGCCGCGGCCGGTCAGGTTCAGGATCGCCTGCTTGTCCTTACCGCGGAACTTGAGGCTGTCCGCGGTGTTGATGTCCGCGACCGGCTTCGGCGCCGAGTAGACGGACAGGCGCAGCGGCACCGTGGCGCCGGCGGTCGGCGTGAGGGTCACGCGACCGGAGGCGTCCGCGAGGAACTGCCGCGGCACGTCGAGCTGCGTCGGGACGACGGTCGAGTCGACCGTCTTGCGCAGCGCCTTCGGGTCGTCGATCTTCAGGGTGACCTTGACGCGAGCGATGCCGCGCGGGCCCACCTTCACCTTGTCCTGCGAGAGCACGTAGCTCACACCGGGGATCGACGTGGCGGCCGTGTAGCCGACCTTGTACTCGACGGTCTTCGTCGACTTGTTGACGATCTTGATCGTCTTGGTCTTCGAGACCGGCTTGGAGACCTCGACGACGCCGAAGTTGGCGCTCACGTAACCGGGGTCGTCCTCGACGAACGCGAGAACCTGGTTGTCCAGCGCGGCCTTGCCGTCCACGCGGCCGGTGCCGACGCGGTTGGGGGCGAAGGTCTTGCCGTTCTCCTTCACGTCCGCACCGGACGTGTTCATGATCGCGGCCTTGACCTCTTCGATCGAGTAGTCCGGGTGCGCCTGACGCACCAGGGCCGCGATGCCGGCGACGTGCGGGGACGCCATCGACGTACCCGAGATCACCAGGCGGTCGTTGCCGGAACCGACGGCGGTTGACGAGATCGTGTCACCGGGCGCAGCGACGTCCGGCTTGATCGACTGACCACGCGTGCCACGGCTCGTGAACGAGCTCGGGGTGTCCGAAATGGACTGGTCGTACGTCGGCACCGTGGTGCGCAGCTCGCCAGCGAGGCGGACCGACAACGTGCCCGCGTCCAGCGACGGCCGCAGCGAGGCGGTGGCGTCACCGGTGAACTGGAACACCGGGATGGTCGCGTTGCCCGCGATGCCCGCGTTGAAGTTGTTCAAAGTGGACGAAAGCACCACGCCCTGGGCGCCGGCGGCCTGCGCGTTGTTGGTGCGGCCACCCGAACCACAACGGCGCGTCGCGTCGTTGTCGTCCCACTCCAGCCACACGAACTTGCCGGCGAGGTTCTCCGAGATCGCCTGGCAGCCGTCGAGGTTGCCCGCCTGCGTGAGCTTCACGACCGGCAGGGTCTTGTCGTAGCCCAGGTAGCCGGTGAAGTTCTGGCTGTACTGACCGGGCTTCGCGACACCGTTGGCCACGGCACCGTCGCGCAGCACGAACGAGTCGCGGACAGACGCGACCGTCAGCGCCTCGGGCGTGTTGCCCGGCGAACCGCCGATGTCGTAGAGGTCGCCGCCGTTGCCCGCGGAGAAGACCGGCACGACGCCCGTCTTGTACAGCTTCTTCACGAAGAGGCTGTCGGGGTCGTCCGGTGCGCCGTAGTCGGAGCCGAGCGACAGGTTGACCACGTCGAGGTGGTCGGTGAAGTCGCCGTCGCCGTCGGGGTCGAGCGCCCAGTCGAGCGCCTGCGACGTGACGTTGGTCGAACCCTCGCAGCCGAAGACCTTCAGCGCGTAGATCAGGGCCTTCGGCGCGGTGCCGGGGCCGATCTTCATCGCGTTGAGCTTGTCGCCGTCGAGCTTGGTGTAGTCGCCCTTGAACGTGCTGCCGTCGGCGTTCTCACCGAAACCGGCGGTGGTGCCGGCGACGTGCGAGCCGTGGCCGTTGCAGTCGATGGGGTTCGGGTCGGGCTTCGGCGTGTTGATCGCCGGGTCCTTGCTCTCCCCGTCGTAGTCCTCACCGACGAAGTCGTACCCGCCGACGACCTTCGCGGTCGGGAAGTTCGGGTCCTTGGCGCGCGGGTCGACGGCGCGGAACGCCTCGACCGTGCCGGGGCCGCCGAAGTTCGCGTGCGTGTAGTCGACGCCGGTGTCGATGATGCCGACGCGGACGTCGTCGCCGAGCTTGCCGTACTGCTGCCAGACGTTGAGCGTCCTGGTGAGCTGCACGGCGTTCGAGTTCTCGCGCTTCTTCGGCACGACCGGGTAGACCGCGGTCACGTCCGGGCGGTTCGCCAGCTCGCGGACCTTCGCGGCCTCCGCCGTCACGACCACGCCGGGAACGCCGTTGGCGGTGCGGTAGAGCTCCTTGGTGGCGGTGTCCTTCGCCTTGAGCTCACCGACGACCTGGTCGACCGTGGCCGACGTGTCCTTCTTCGCCTGCTTGGCGGCCTGCTTCGCGGCCTCCTTGCCCTGCGACTGCTTCTCCTCGAAGGCGTCGACGGCAGGCTTGCGGTCGAGCGCGACGAACGCGGTGACCTTGCCGGACTGGTTCAGGCGGGGAGAAACCTTGAGCTGCAACGCTTTCGCGTCCAGCTTCTGTGCACCCTTGACCGGCTGCGCGAGCGGTTCGCTCTGCGCCTGCGCCGTGGCGGGTGCGATCAGCAGTGTGGTGATGGCAGAGAACACCACCAGACTTGATCGTCTCTTCACAACGTTGCCCCAAACGAGGTGTGTGCTTCAGACCCGAATACACAGTGCCGCGCCCTCTACGGCACCGGGTCAACCTCGTGGGGACGCTAATCGCTGACGCGTCCGTGCAACTGCCCCGAAAGTATGAATGTTGTCTACGGAACGTTGCTTGTAACCGGTTTGTTGTGAACGACGATAGACACGGGAAGGGGACTTTGCCGTCCCCCTCCCGGTTTGTCCATGACTATCCGAAGTCGACACTCCGGACCGTGCGAGCACCAACGGCAGCGCCGATCGGGTCGAGCACCGCGGTGTCGACCGGACGGTCCACCCGCAGCACCATGACGGCGTCCGCACCGGTCTGGCTGATCTGCGCGGCCTCGATGTTCACGCCCGCCTCGCCGAGCAGCGTGCCGACCGTGCCCATGACACCCGGACGATCCGGGTACTCCAGCAGCAGCACGGTTCCTTCGGCCCTCAGGTCGAAGTTGCGGCCGTTGATGTTCACCAGCTTCTCGACCTGGGCGATGCCGCTGACCGTGCCGGACACGGTGTTCGTCGTGCCGTCCGCCTGCACGGCCTTGACCGTGACGAGGCTGCGGTGGTTCGGGCTCTCGGTCTCCTTGACCAGGTCCACGCTCACGCCGAGGTCCGCGGCGAGCTGCGGGGCGTTGACGAACGTCACCTGCGACTCGACGACGCTGGAGAAGACTCCGCGCAGCGCCGCGAGCGGGAGAACGGCGACGTCCTCATTGGACAGTTCGCCGCGCACCTCGACCGTGACGCTGGTCGGGGCCTTCGGCGACAGTGCACTGAGGACGGTGCCGAGCTTCTGCACCAGCGGCAGGTACGGGCGAACTTCCTCGCCGACCGCGCCGCCCTGGACGTTGACGGCGTCCGGCACGAAGTCACCGGCGAGCGCGAGGACGACGCTCTTCGCGACGTCCGTGCCCGCGCGGTCCTGCGCCTCGGTCGTGGACGCGCCGAGGTGCGGCGTGACGACGATGCCCGGAACGTTGAACAGCGGGCTCTCGGTGGTCGGCTCGGTCGAGAAGACGTCGACGCCGGCGCCGCCGACCTGGCCTTCCTTCACGGCCTCCGCGAGGGCTTCCTCGTCGATGAGGCCACCGCGAGCGGCGTTGACGATGATGACGCCGCGCTTGGACTTGGCCAGCTGCTCGGCGCCGATCAGGCCCTTGGTCTCCGGGGTCTTCGGCAGGTGGATGCTGATCGCGTCGGCGCGCTCCAGCAGTTCCTCCAGCGACACGAGCTCGATGCCGAGCTGGGCGGCGCGCTGGGCCGACACGTACGGGTCGTACGCGATGAGCTCGACGCCGAACGCGCCGATGCGCTGCGCGAACAGCTGGCCGATCTTGCCCAGGCCGACGACGCCGACGGTCTTGCCGTTGAGCTCGACGCCGTTGAACTTGCTGCGCTTCCACTCGTGGTTCTGCAGCGTCTCGTGGGCGGCCGGGATCTGGCGCGCGACGCTCAGCAGCAGCGCGACGGCGTGCTCGGCGGCGCTGACGATGTTGGACGTCGGCGCGTTGACGACCATCACGCCGTTGGCCGTGGCCGCGGGCACCTCGACGTTGTCCAGGCCGACGCCCGCGCGGGCCACGACCTTCAGCTTGCGCGTGGCGGCGAACACCTCGGCGTTGACCTGCGTGGCGGACCGCACGAGCAGGGCGTCGGCGTCGGCGACGGCCTCGAGGAGGGCCGCGCGGTCGGTGCCGTCTACGTGGCGCACTTCCACGCCATCGCCGAGAGCGTCCAGAACGGACGGTGCGAGCTTCTCGGCGATGAGGACGACAGGTCGGCTCGTGTTGGTCACGGACATCGCTCCCAGAACGGTCGGATCGTGGGGCGCGGGCGTGGTCGAGGCGGCTGGCCCGCGCCGACCGGGCACCGCAATGTGTCCGGACTGTTAACGAGCATAGTCAGGGGCCCTCGCCTCGCCTTCTGGCGGGTGTCTCAGGTCACTGACGGCGTCCTGCGGGCTGGGACGGTGTTTGCGCTGGTTCTCAGCCCAGGGCGGCGAGCTGGGCCCGGACGCGCTCGGACTCCTCGGCCCGGCCCTGCTGCTCGTAGATCTCCAGCGCCTCTTTCCACGCGGCGCGGGCTTCGTCGACCTCGCCGAGTGCGGCGTGGGGCGCGCCGAGTCCCGCCAGTGCTTCGGCGACGCCGTAGTCGTAGGCGAGTTCCCGTTGCAGCGCAAGGGATTCGCGGTAGTGGGCCACGGCCGTCACGTGGTCGCCGGCCAGGTGGGCGATGTAGCCGAGGCTGTCCAGCACACCGGCCTCACCGGACGGGTCGTGGTGCTCGCGGTGGAGGTCGAGGGCGGCCTGGCAGTGCTCCCGCGCCATCTCGTGGTCGCCGAGGCGGGCGGCGGACCAGCCGACGCCGTTGAGAGCCCGCGCCTCCCAGACCGGGTTGCCGATCGCGCGGCAGAGGTCCAGGCAGAGGAAGGAGTGCTCCAGCGCCCTGCGGTCGTCGCCCTGCTGCTCGTAGACCCTGGCCAGGACGGTGTGGGTGTGGGCCTGCGCGGTCTCGTCCCCCGCCTCCACCGCCAGGGCGAGGGCGCGGTGGAGGTGGTCCATCGCCTCGGCGTACGAGGCCAGTTCGGTGTGGGCGATGCCCAGCTGGCGGTGGGCCAGCACGAGCACGTCGAGGTCCGCGACGGTCAGGGCCAGCTGCCAGGAGGCGATCTGGTCGTGGTGGTGGCCGCGGAGCTGGTGGAACGTGGACAGCGACCACGCGAGCTGCCACGCGGCCTTGAGCCAGTCCTGCGCCGACGCGGTGTGCTGGGCGGCCATCACGCAGTGGTGTTCGGCTTGGAACCACTCCAAGGCCGCCGCGGCATCGGCCAGTTCGAGCGGCGCGGAGGTAGGCGGGTCGAGCTCGACGTCCACGCGGTGCAGGTGCACGAGACGGTCGGCGTCGTGGGCGGTGTGCAGGTAGAAGTCGATCACCCGCCGCAACGCCTGCGAGCGCACGTCCGAAGCCAGCGGAAGGTGCGCGGCGTAGGTGCGGATCAGGTCGTGCATGAAGTAGCGGCCGGACGCGTCCTGGCTGATCAGCGACGCCTGCTCCAGGCCGCGCAGCACGGCCCTGACCTGGGGCAGATCGGTGAGCGCGACGGCGGCGGGCAGGCCGATGTCGGGTCCAGGAGCGATCGCCAGCAGCCGGAAGACCAGCGCCTGCGACGAGGTCAGCGCACGGTACGACAACGACAGCACGGCGGGCAGCGACGCGACGGGATCGCCGTCGTCCAGCACGTCGAGCATGCTCTCGCGCAGTTCCGCGGCGACCAGGGCCGGCGACGCGTTCGGGTAGGTGTGGACACGGCCCGCGATGATGCTCAACGCCAGCGGGAACCCGCCGCACAGCCGCACCAGCTCGTCCACCGCCTCCCGCGACGCGTCCACCTGCGCCTCGCCGAGCCGCGCGACGAGCAGCGAGCGGGCCACGGCGTCGGTGAGGACGTCCAGGGCGATGTGCCGGGCGCCGTGCCCCGTGACGAGGCCGGACAGGCGGTTGCGGCTCGTCACCAGCACCGCGCACGTCCCGCCGCCGGGCAGCAGCGGGGTGACCTGGCTGGTGTCGGCGGCGTTGTCGAGCACGAGCAGCATCCGCTTGCCCGCCACGAGACTGCGGAACAACGCCGTCTGCGCGTGCGGGTCGACCGGGATGCGCCCCGGCTCGACCCCCAGCGCGTCCAGGAAGCCGCGCACGGCCGCCGTCGGGTCGAGCAGGTCTCCGTCAGGGCTGAAGCCGCGCAGGTCGACGTACAGCTGCCCGTCGGGGAACCGGTGGGCGTGCTGGTGGGCCCAGTGCAGGGCGAGCCACGTCTTGCCGACACCGCCCGAGCCGGCGATGGCCGTGACCGCCCCTGTCCTGTCCAGCGCTGTCCTGTCCAACTCCTCCAGCTCCGCCAGCCGCCCGACGAACGGCGTGGGCGCCATCGGCAGCTGGCGAGGCACCACCGCGTTCTTCGCAACGGGTTCCGCGGTGAGCAGCTGCTGGTGTAGATCCTTCAGCGCCGCACCGGGTTCGGTGCCCAGCTCCTCGACGAGCCGCGTGCGAACCTGCCGGTAGTGCTCCAACGCGTCGACCGTCCGCCCGGCCTGGTGCAGGGCGAGCATGTACTGGCGCGCGACCCGTTCGTCGAGTGGCTCCTCGGCGCTGCGAGCGGACAGCTCGCTCACCAGCTGACCGCCTTTCCCCAGACCCAGCAAGGCGTCCACGAGCTCGTGCCGGGCGGCCTGCCGTTCCTGCACGAGCCTGTCGCGTTCGGCGTCGGCCCACTCGCCGTCCACCCCGGTGAGCGGCTGTCCGCGCCACAGTTCCAGAGCATCGGTCCACGTCGACACGTCGTCAGCCCGGGACCGCAGCTCGCGGAACTGCTCCAGATCGGTCACCACACCGGTCAGGACGTAACCGCCGGAACGTCGCTCGACACCCGCCTGGCCGCCGAGCGACCGGCGCAACCGCGACACGTAGCTGTGCAGGGTCGCGCGTGACCTCTGCGTCCCCTCCGCGCCCGAGATCCTCGCGACCAGCCGGTCCACCGGCACCGCGCGCCCCGCGTCGACGGCCAGCGCCGCCAGCAGGAGCCGCTGCTTGGGCGTCCCGAGGTCGACCGGCTTCCCGCCGATCTCCGCGGACACCTCGCCCAGCAGCCGTACCAGCACGTTCACGCCCAACCGTCCCCCCGCCGCCTCCGACCATGACACCACAGTCGGAGGCGGCGGTGACGATCAGCCGCAGGGCACGGTGATGCTGCCCGAGGTCTTCACCCAGGCGTGGGTGCCGATGCCGCTCTTGATGAGCGCGCGGTACTTCTTCGACTTGGTGCCGTTGCAGGTGTACGTGGTGATGGCGCCGACGTTGGTCTTCCACACCCCGGACCGCACAACGTGGTCCTTCCAGCTCAGCGTCGTCTTCTCCTGGACCATGATCGTGAAGCTCGTCGTGGCCTGGTCGCAGTTGAAGAACCCGCCGACCGCGTCGACGAAGTTGCCCCGCTTCTGGACGTTGATGCGGACGTGCTTGTCCGGGTCGCACGTGGCCGCCGACGCCGTTCCCGGCAGGATCAGCGTGGTGGCGGCGATCGCGACAGCCGCGGCCGTCCCCAGAATCCTCTTCAAGATCGTCTCCCTCTTCGGTGGTGGCACCACCTTGGGGGAAGGGCCGTACAGGTTTCTTGCGAGCTTTCTGCATTGCGCAGGTCAGGTGGGGTGCACGTCCGAAAACCGGCTGACTGCCGTCGGGGTGCCTTGCTAGCTTCCGGACATGACGTGCCTGACAGAACTCAGGTGGCAGCCCACCGCGCAGGAACTGCGTGCTTCGAACCTCGTCTCGGCGACCACGCTGATCGAGGCCACCGGTGCGCGCCGGCGTGCGGATCGCTTGCGGGAAAAGGACGTTCGGTGTGAGCGCGGCCCGCGGTCACGGGACAGGTTCGCGGGCCTGGGACTGCTCACCAGGGCTCGTCGAACTCCCCGTCTTTGGCGCCCGCTACGAAAGCGTCCCACTCGGCCATCGTGAAGACGAGAACCGGCTCCAGCTGCTTGGAGTTGCGCATGGCGACGTAGGTAGCGCCGTCGGTGTGCGGGACGAAGGCGATCTCGACGTGGCCGTCCTCGGGTTCCGGCTCCGGCGGGCGCTTCCACTCGGCGTCGCGGAGGTCGAGGTTGCCGCGCACGTGGGCCTTGTCGTCGTAGATCGGCGCACTTTCGGTCATGCGCAGAAGCTATCGGATGCCGATGTGAGCGCTGGCCGAGTGGACCCAAAAGGCTTAGCATCGTCGATCGCCGAAATTGGTGCGGGCCAACGGGAATGTCGAGGTGTCCTCATGAAAAGACTGATGGCCGTCGTCGCGATCACGGCCGGACTGCTCGGGTTCGGGGCCGTCGCCGCCAACGCGGCCGAGATCCGCGTCGGTGTCGGACAGCGGTACTCCGTCATCGTGGTCGTCGACCTGCCGGGCCTGCCCGGATAGCGGAAAGGCCCGCGGAGCGTCACACACGCTCCACGGGCCTCCCTTGAGGAAAGACTCAGGCGGTCTCGGTGATCGGCCGGTCCACCCACGACATCATGTCGCGGAGCTTCTTGCCGGTCGCCTCGATCGGGTGGTTCTCACCCTCCTGCTGCAGCTTCTTGTAGTTGGCGCGGCCGTTGTCGTCCTCCGCCACCCACTCGTTCGCGAAGGTGCCGTCCTGGATCTCGCCCAGGATCTTCTTCATCTCCTCCTTGACCGAGGCGGTGATGACGCGCGGGCCGCGGGTCAGGTCGCCGTACTCAGCGGTGTCGGAGATGGAGTAGCGCATGCGGGCGATGCCGCCCTCGTACATGAGGTCGACGATCAGCTTGAGCTCGTGCAGGCACTCGAAGTACGCGACCTCGGGGGCGTAGCCCGCCTCGGTCAGCACCTCGAAACCGGCCTGGACGAGAGCCGACGCGCCACCGCACAGCACGGCCTGCTCGCCGAAGAGGTCCGTCTCGGTCTCTTCCTTGAACGTCGTCTTGATGACGCCGGCGCGCGTGCCGCCGATGCCCTTGGCGTACGACAGGGCGAGAGCCTGCGCGTTGCCGGAAGCGTCCTGCTCGACCGCGATCAGAGCGGGGACACCCTTGCCGTCGACGAACTGGCGGCGGACCAGGTGGCCGGGGCCCTTCGGCGCGACCATGGCAACGTCCACACCGGACGGTGCGGTGATGAGGCCGTAGCGGATGTTGAAGCCGTGGCCGAAGAAGATCGCGTCACCCTCGTTGAGGTTCGCGGCGATCTCGTTCGCGTAGATGTGGCGCTGGGCGGTGTCCGGCGCCAGGATCATGATCACGTCGGCCCACGCGGAGACCTCAGCCGGCGTACCGACCTCCAGGCCCTCTTCCTCGGCCTTGGCGCGGGACTTGGAGCCCTCCTGCAGGCCGATGCGGACCTCGACGCCCGAGTCGCGCAGGGACAGCGCGTGGGCGTGGCCCTGGCTGCCGTAGCCGATCACGGCCACCTTGCGGCCCTGGATGATGCTCAGGTCGGCATCGTCGTCGTAGAAGATCTCGACGCTCACGGTATTTCCTCTCAGAGTTACTTATCGCACCGCGGTGGCGGTGATGGAACGAGCGCCACGGCCGATGGCGACCATGCCGGACTGGACGATCTCGCGAAGCCCGTAGGGCTCCAGCATGCGCAGCAAGGCGTCGAGCTTCTCAGAAGTGCCCGTGGCCTCGATCGTGACCGCCTCGGGCGAGACGTCGACGACCTTCGCGCGGAAGAGCTGGACGGTTTCGAGGACCTGCGACCGCACCGTCGCATCCGCCCGAACCTTAATCAACACCAGTTGCCGCTGAACGGAAGCGGTGGGCTCCAGCTCGACGATCTTGATGACGTTGATGAGCTTGTTGAGCTGCTTGGTCACCTGCTCCAGCGGCAGCTCGTCGACCGACACCACGATCGTCATGCGGGAGATGTCGGGGTACTCCGTGCGGCCGACCGCCAGCGACTCGATGTTGAAGCCGCGGCGGGAGAACAGGCCGGCGACGCGCGCGAGCACACCGGGCTTGTCCTCGACCAAAACGCTCAGCGTGTGCCTGGTCATCAGATGTCCTCGTCGAACAGGGGGCGGATGCCGCGGGCGGCCATGATCTCGGAGTTGCCGGTGCCGGCCGCGACCATGGGCCAGACCTGCGCGTCCTTGCCGACGACGAAGTCGATCACGACGGGGCGGTCGTTGATCTCCAGCGCCTTCGCGATCACGTCGTCGACCTCCTCACGCGACTCCGCGCGCAGACCCGCGCAGCCGAGGGCTTCCGCCAGGAGCTTGAAGTCTGGGATGCGGTGCTTGTGCGTCCCCAGATCCGTGTTGGAGTACCGCTCGCCGTAGAACAGCGTCTGCCACTGGCGGACCATGCCCAGGTTGCCGTTGTTGATCACGGCGATCTTCACCGGCAGGCCCTCGATGGCGCAGGTGGCGAGCTCCTGGTTGGTCATCTGGAAGCAGCCGTCGCCGTCGATGGCCCACACCGTGCGGCCCGGCTCACCGGCCTTGATGCCCATCGCGGCGGGAACGGCGAAGCCCATCGTGCCGAGGCCGCCGGAGTTGATCCACGTGCGCGGATGCTCGTACTTCACGAACTGCGCGGCCCACATCTGGTGCTGGCCGACGCCCGCGGTGTAGATGGTGTCCGCCGGGGACAGCTGGCCGATCCGCTCGATGACGTACTGCGGCGACAACGTGCCGTCGTCCGGCCAGTCGTAGCCCAGCGGGAACGTCTCGCGCAGGGACTTCAGCGTGTCCCACCACGGCGTGATGTCGACCGGCTTGGCCGTCTCGCGCTCGGTGCGGACCGCGTCGATCAGCTCGGTGATGATCTCCTTGCAGTCGCCCACGATCGGGACGTCCGCGCGGCGGTTCTTGGAGATCTCGGCCGGGTCGATGTCGGCGTGGATGATCTGCGCGTCCGGCGCGAACGACGACAGCTGGCCGGTGACGCGGTCGTCGAACCGGGCGCCCAGGGCGATCAGCAGGTCCGACTTCTGCATCGCCGCGACGGCCGCGACGGTGCCGTGCATGCCGGGCATGCCCAGGTGCTGCTCGTGCGAGTCGGGGAACGCGCCGCGCGCCATCAGCGTCGTGACGACCGGGATGTTCGTCTCCTCGGCCAGGCGCAGCAGTTCGGCGTGGGCGTCCGCCTTGATCACGCCGCCGCCCACGTACAGGACCGGCTTGCGGGCGTTGACGATCAGCTTGGCGGCTTCGCGGACCTGCTTGCCGTGCGGCCGGGTCGTCGGCCGGTAACCGGGCAGGCGCAGCTCGGGCGGCCACGAGAAGCTGGTCTGCTCCTGCAGCACGTCCTTGGGGATGTCGACGAGAACCGGGCCGGGTCGGCCGGTCGCCGCGATGTGGAACGCCTCCGCGATCGCCCGCGGGATCTCCGCGGCGTCGGTCACGAGGACGTTGTGCTTGGTGATCGGCATCGTGATGCCGCAGATGTCCGCCTCCTGGAAGGCGTCCGTGCCGATCAGCGGCCGCGACTGCTGGCCGGTGATCGCGACGACGGGCACGGAGTCCATGTTCGCGTCGGCGAGCGGGGTGACGAGGTTCGTCGCACCCGGTCCCGAGGTGGCCATGCAGACCCCGACCTTGCCGGTGGCCTGCGCGTATCCGGTCGCCGCGTGCCCTGCGCCCTGCTCGTGGCGGACGAGGATGTGCCGGACCTTCGTGGAGTCCAGCAGCGGGTCGTACGCGGGAAGGATCGTCCCGCCGGGAATGCCGAACACCACTTCACACCCGACGGCCTCAAGCGAGCGGACGAGGGACTGGGCCCCGGTCACTCGAATCGGCGCGCCGGTGGGCGGAGCCGGTTTGGGGCGCGGACCTGGACGTGGCGACGAGGGCTCGGAAGCCTGTCGCGATGGTGCGCTGGTCATTGGTTTGCCTCGTGGGTATCGGGGTCCGGACACGAAAAAACCCTCGACAACCCGGAGATGGGTCGTGCGAGGGTCGCGCGTCGACGCAGGCTGTTCGGCTCAGGCGTCGACGCGCCTGAGAAGTACGAGAACGAGCGTGCGCTGCATGGAGCGGACGTTATCGCCTCGCGCAAGAGTGCGTCAACTCTGCGAGATGGAATTCCCGGATCGTGGACGTGGAACAATCCTTCGAGTGAAGAAGCTGGTCTTTCGCATCCCGGCAACCGCCCTGCTCGCAGCGGGTCTGATCGCCATCTGCGTGACTCCTGTGGCGTGGGCCATCCCCGGGCTGCAGGCGCTCTACGTGATCCCCGCCGGCTATGCGTGGTGGGTCGTCCGCAACCGCACCACCGTTACCGAGTCCGAGCTCGTCGCTCGCGGCGTCTTCGGCTCGACCACGGTGAAGTGGGAGGACGTGAAGTCCATCCGGCTGGTCCAGAAGGGCTGGCTGAAGGCGGTGAAGCAGGACGACACCGAGGTGACGCTGCCCGCGGTGCGGTTCATGCACCTGCCGGCGTTGTCCGTGGTCAGCGGTGGCCGTGTGCCCGACCCGACCGTGCCGGACGAGGTTGCCGAGGAAGTCGAGGAAGAGTCCGTAGAGTCGGAGAAGTGATCCAACGAGTTCCGCTGCTGAGCCTGCTGCTGTCCATCGCAGGCCTGCTGACCTCGGCTTATCTGACGTACACGCACTTCAACGCCTCCGCGCTGCTGTGCTCGGCCGACGCGGTCATCGACTGCGAGACCGTGACCACGAGCGAGCAGTCGGCGTTGTTCGGCATCCCCGTCGCGTTCCTCGGACTGGCGTTCTTCGCCTTCCTGACAGTGATCTGCCTCCCGTTCGCGTGGAAGATCGAGGCGCTGCGGTGGGTGCGGCTGGGAGCCGTCGGCGTCGGCGTGCTGATGGTGGTTTACCTGGTCGCGGCCGAGTTCCTGATCATCGGCAAGATCTGCCTCTGGTGCACGGTTGTGCACGTCATCACGCTCGCGCTGGCCTGTCTGCTGGTCTCGGCCAGTCTGCGTACAAGTAATGTTTGAGGCACCGCTCCCAGACTTGGCGACGCCTCACCCGGCCGTCCCGCGCGCATTTTTCTAGAACTGAATCTGGAGGAGCAGTGCCTCAGCTCCGCTCTCGCACCACCACGCACGGCCGCAACGCTGCCGGAGCCCGCGCTCTCTGGCGCGCGACCGGCATGACGGACAGCGACTTCGGCAAGCCGATCATCGCGATCGCCAACTCCTACACGCAGTTCGTGCCGGGTCACGTGCACCTGCGCGATCTCGGCGACATCGTGGCCGAAGCCGTGCGCGAGGCGGGTGGCGTGCCGCGCGAGTTCCACACCATCGCGGTCGACGACGGCATCGCCATGGGCCACAGCGGGATGCTCTACTCGCTGCCTTCGCGCGAGATCATCGCCGACTCGGTCGAGTACATGGTCAACGCGCACCAGGCCGACGCGATCGTCTGCATCTCGAACTGCGACAAGATCACCCCCGGCATGCTGAACGCCGCGATGCGCCTCAACATCCCGGTCGTGTTCGTGTCCGGCGGCCCGATGGAGGCCGGCAAGGCCGTCGTCGTCGAGGGTGTCGCCGTCGCGCCGACGGACCTGATCACCGCGATCTCCGCCTCCGCTTCCCCGGCTGTCGACGATGCCGGTTTGTCGGAGGTCGAGCGCTCCGCGTGCCCGACCTGCGGTTCCTGCTCCGGCATGTTCACCGCGAACTCGATGAACTGCCTCACGGAAGCGCTGGGCCTGTCGTTGCCGGGCAACGGTTCGACGCTGGCCACGCACGTCGCGCGCCGCGAGCTGTTCTCCGAGGCCGGTCGCGTGGTCGTGGAGCTTTGTCGTCGTTGGTACGGCGAGGACGACGAGTCGGCGTTGCCGCGCTCGATCGCGAACCGCAAGGCGTTCGAGAACGCGATGGCGCTCGACATGGCCATGGGCGGCTCGACGAACACCGTGCTGCACATCCTCGCCGCCGCGCAGGAGGGCGAGATCGACTTCACGCTGCAGGACATCGACGACCTGTCCCGCCGCGTGCCGTGCCTGTCCAAGGTGTCGCCGAACTCCGACTACCACATGGAGGACGTGCACAGGGCCGGCGGAATCCCGGCTCTGCTGGGCGAGCTCTACCGCGCAGGGCTGCTGAACGACGACGTGACGTCGGTGCACACGCCGGACCTCGCATCGTGGCTGGCGAAGTGGGACATCCGCGCTTCCGAGCCGTCCGCCGAAGCCTTGGAGCTGTTCCACGCGGCTCCCGGTGGTGTCCGGACCACGCAGGCGTTCTCGACGTCGAACCGCTGGTCCTCTTTGGACACCGACGCCGCGGGTGGCTGCATCCGCGACTTCGACCACGCCTACACCCGTGAGGGCGGCCTGAACGTGCTGCGCGGCAACCTGGCCGAGCGCGGCGCGATCATCAAGTCCGCGGGCATCGACGAGGAGCTGTGGCACTTCGAGGGCCCGGCGCGCGTCGTCGAGTCCCAGGAGCAGGCCGTCTCGGCGATCCTGAACAAGGAGATCCAGGCGGGCGAGGTCCTGGTCGTGCGCTACGAGGGCCCGTCCGGCGGCCCTGGCATGCAGGAGATGCTGCACCCGACGGCGTTCCTCAAGGGCTCCGGCCTCGGCAAGAAGTGCGCGCTGATCACGGACGGCCGCTTCTCCGGCGGCTCGTCGGGCCTGTCGATCGGCCACATCTCGCCCGAGGCGGCCGGTGGCGGCACGATCGGCCTGGTCGAGAACGGTGACCGGATCCTGATCGACGTGCACGAGCGCCGGTTGGAACTGCTGGTGGACGACGAGGTGCTGGCCGAGCGCCGCGCCAAGATGGAGGCGTCCGAGCGGCCGTGGCAGCCGGTGGACCGGATCCGTCCGGTCACGGGTGCTCTGCGGGCGTACGCGCGCATGGCGACCGACGCGTCGACGGGTGCGGTGCGCGACCCGAGCAAGTAACCGCTCTGCCTGATGCTGCCCTGACCGGGTAACCGGTCAGGGCAGCTCTGTTTCGGCGTCGTACTTCTCGGCGTTCGCGAGGACCTCGCTCATGTTGTTCTGCGCCCACCCCCGCAGGCCGCGCGTCAACTGGTGCAGTGACTCGCCGAGCCCGGTCAGCTCGTACGACACCGTGACGGGAACCGTCGGCGTCACCGTGCGGGTCAGCAGGCCGTCGCGTTCCAACGACCGCAACGTCTGGGTGAGCATCTTCTGGCTCACCCCCGCCAGCCGCCGGGAGATCTCCGAGTACCGCAGCGGGCCGTCGCCGAGCGCGCACAGGACCAAGACGACCCACTTGTCCGAGATCCGGTCCAGCAGCTGCCGGCTGGGGCATCCCGCCAGGAACGCGTTGTACTCGACCTTGGCCTGAGCCCGCTTCTGGGCCGCGTTCTTCGTCGCCACTGACCTCGCCTCTCACCCGTGGGCGGGTTACACACTTCCAGGTGCCTACTTCCCGACAGGAAGTTCCTCTCCAAGGCTAGTGGGCATGAACACTCTTCCCGGTGGCACCTGGAACCTGGGCGACCTGACCGTCACCCGGTTCGGCTACGGCGCCATGCAACTGGCCGGCCCGTGGGTGATGGGACCGCCCGCCGATCGCGACGGCGCCCTTGCCGTTCTGCGTGAAGTCGTCGACCTCGGCATCACCCACATCGACACGAGCGACGCCTACGGGCCGCACGTCACCAACGAACTGATCCGCGAGGCATTGCACCCGTATCCGGAGTCGCTGGTCATCGCGACCAAGGTGGGCGCGACCCGTGACGACCAGGGCGGCTGGCCGGTGGCGCGGCGGCCCGAGGACCTGCGTGCCCAGGTCCACGACAACCTGAAGTCTCTCGGGCTCGACGTGCTGGACCTGGTCAACCTGCGGCTCGGGAACGCGGAAGGCCCGCAGCCCGGTTCGGTCGCGGAAGCGTTCGAGACCCTCGTCGAACTCCAGCAGGACGGCCTGATCCGCCACCTCGGCGTCAGCAACGCGCTTGAGGAGCAGGTCGTCGAGGCGCAGAGCATCGCGCCGATCGTGTGCGTGCAGAACATGTACAACATCGCGCACCGCGACGATGACGAGCTCATCGACCGGCTCGCGGCCGAAGGCATCGCGTACGTGCCGTTCTTCCCGCTCGGGGGCTTCACGCCACTTCAGTCGCCGAGGTCCGCCGCGCTGGCCTGGTTGCTGGAGCGGTCACCGAACATCCTGCTCATTCCGGGCACGTCGTCGGTGGCGCACCTGCGCGAGAACATCGGCCTCTAGAAGGCGAACGCGAGCGCCAGACAAACCCCGAACACGAGCCAGCCCGTCAGCGGACCGCTGACGGGCTGGTTCGTTCTTTTGACCATGACGCCGCTGACGATGAGGCCCGCGAGCAGGCCGAGCGGCGGTAGCAGGGACTTCGCGGTGAGACCGAACGGAACCGCCACCAGGTAGACGACCGGAATCCCGATCACCAGCAGGGACAGCTGGAGCAGCGCTCCCGTCACGTTCTTCCGCACAACAGGGTTCTTACCGGAACACGAAGAACGTCACCGCCGCACCGCCCGCTCCGAGCAGGAGTGCGATGAACCCGGCCGCCACGGGGTGGCGGAACCAGCTGCGGTTGTAGTCCAGCGCGGCCCGGCCCGGTCCGGCGAACAGCGCCGCGAACGCCATGCCCGCGAGCGCCAGCTCCAGCTCCACTCCGTTGGGGCCGAAGAAGCCGCCCTTGTACTTCAGGGCGATGACGTTCGCCATGACGGCCAGCAGACCGGCCGCCGCGAGGGGCGTGAACAGACCCAGCACGATCAGGCTGCCGCCCGCGAGCTCCGTGACGCCGGTGACCCAGGCGAGGACGACCGACTCGCGGTAGCCCATCGACTCCAGCGACTTCGCGAAGCCGTTGATGCCGGGACCGCCGAAGAGACCGAAGACCTTCTGCAGGCCGTGCAGCACGAAGATGCCGCCCAGCACCGCGCGAAGCCCGAGCAGACCGAGGTCGGGGCCCGCGGTCCAGCCGAACTTCTTGCGGCCGTCCTCGAACGGGTCGTCGTCCGCGAACGCCGGGTTGTCCACAGTGGACTTGTCCAGCGGGGTGTAGCCCGTGGTGTCGAACGCCTTCGTCGTCGAGTCGTACGGCGAAGCAGCGCTCCCGTCGACTCTGGTCGTGCTGTCGTCGAAGTGGTGCACTCCCCCTCCGCTGCTCGAATAGAACGAGTCGTCGGAGAAAGCGCTCGATGTCTTCGAGCCTTTGTCGTGAGTAGCCACGCCCGCACGCTAGGAGAGCCGGTACGGGCGCGCGAGACCCGAACGGCAGCTTAGGTTCACCCAGATGGACTAGGGGCTCCTAGTAAGCACCGTTCACAAGATTGCGCGGACGTTCCCCCGCAACGTAGCGAGCGACCTCCGAGGCGACGACCGCATATGCGCGATGTGCATGCCCCGTGCAGGATCCGGCCACGTGCGGCGTGAGCAGCAGGCCCGGCGCGGTCCACAGTGGATGATCTTCCGGCAGTGGTTCCGGATCGGTCACGTCGAGAGCCGCGCGCAGTCGCCCGGAATTCAGTTCCGCCAGCAATGCATCCGTGTCGACGACAGGGCCCCGAGCCCCGTTGACCAGGATCGCGTTGTCCTTCATCGCGGCCAGGAACTTGGCGTCGACCAGGTGCCTGGTCTCCTCGGTCATCGGCGTGAAGATCACCACAGCGTCGAAGTCCGGCAGCAGGGTCGGCAGTTCGTCGACCCCGTGCACACCGTCGCGAGCGGTGCGGCCGACGAGCACCGACGAGGCGTTGAACGGGTCGAGCCTGCGCTGCAGCTGCTCGCCGAGATCGCCGGCACCGACGATCAGAACCTTCTTGTCCTGCAAGGTGTCCGTCAGGTGGTAGTCCCAGCGGCCCTCGACGCGGGCGCGTTCGAAAACGAGGAACTCTCGGTAAATGGCAAGGAGAGCACCGATCGCCCACTCCGCGGTGCTGCCCCCGTGGGCACCCCGGCACGTGGAGAGCATCACACCGTCCGGGACGCGATCGACGAAGTTCTCCGCCCCCGCTGAAAGCAGCTGCACGAGTTTGAGGTTCGGCAACTGCGCGAACACGTCGCGCGGGTCGGTGCCGGCGAGGAACTTGGGCACCAGGACCTCGGCGTCAAGGCCGTCCGCGGGCAACGGCTGCCCCGGCGTGTAGCGAACCGGCCGGACACCGTCCACCTGAGACAGCGCCTGAACTCCGAAATCATCTGGCACGAGCACGGTGAGCGTCACGCCGCCAACGTACGTCAGAATGACGACCATGCGGGAGCACGACATCATCGCGTGGGACGGCACGAAGATCCGAACCTGGCGGGCGCCGGGTGACGGCACACCCGTGTTGATGTGTCCTGGCGTGGGCTCGGGACCGGAGTCGTGGCCGTCGCTCGCCGAGCGAGGCGGCCTGCTCAGCTGGTACATGCGCGGCACGATGGGCTCGGACCGGCCGGTCGACGAGCGCAACATCTCGTTGGACGACCACGTGGCGGACGCGATCGCCGTGCTGGACGACGCGGGCATCGAGCGGTGCGTCGTCATGGGCTGGTCGATGGGCGTCACGATCGCGGCCGAGCTGGCGTTGCGTCACCCCGAACGCGTGGCGGGGCTGCTGCTCGTCGCGGGCGCGCCGGGTGACTCGTTCGACGCGATGCTGCCGCTGGTGCCGAAGAACATCCGCAGGTTCGTCGGGCTGACCGGGACGAAACTGCTGCAGCAGGCCGGTCCGGTGCTGGACGAGGTGCTGCACCGCGTCCCGGTGACCGACGCGACGACGTTCCTGTTGCGGCACACCGGCGTGATCAAGCCGAGCAGCGACCCGAAGGCCGTGACGCACGCGGTCGGCCGGTTCCTGCAGCACGACTGGCGCTGGTACTTCACGCTCGCACTCGCACTGGGCGAGACGCCGCGCCAGGACCTCAGCCCGATCGTGTGCCCCGTCACACTCCTGGCCGGGCGCGACGACATGTTGGCCACGACGGAGAGCATGTCCGGTCCTGTCGGCGCGTTGCCCCAGGCACGGCTGAGGGTGTTGCCGTGCAGCCACTACCTGCCGCTGGAGGCACCGGAGGTGGTCTCCGCCGAGCTCGACCTGTTGCTGGACAGGGTGCGTTCGGTCGACTTCGCCACCTCCGAGTTGACCAGAAGTTGACGGACGCGCACCTAGCCTGGCTGTCGTGCGTTCCGTCGTGTTGTTGGCTGCCGCCTGCCTGCTGGCAGGGGGCTGCGCGAGCTTTCCTGACGAGCCGGCACCGACGAGCTGGAGCGCGCAACCACAGCTGACCCCGCAGGCAGGCCCGAAGCCCGAGTTGCCGGGCGAGTTCCGGCCGACGCCGGGCGAGCAGGGTCGCGGGCAGACGCCGCAGAGCGTGCCGCCGCCGCAGGGCTGCAAGGACTTCAACCCCGCGGTGATCGCGACGTGCCTCAGCACCGTCACGGGGGTCGCGCCGATCGGTGCGGACGCCCAGGGCGGGGTGGCGGCGTACGCGACGGAACGCGGTGGCCGGCTGGTCAAGGTCACCAAGGACGTCGACCCCGTCGTGATCGCGCAGATCGAGGTGGACACGTCGTCGGACGGCGGCCTGACCGGGCTCGCGCTGTCCGCGACGTTCGCAGAGGACCAGCTCGCGTACGTGTTCGTGACGACGGCGACGGACAACCGCGTGCTGCGGGTCGCGCCCGGTGACACGCCCAAGCCGATCCTCACCGGCATCCCCAAGGGACCGTCGGGCAACCGCGGTGTGCTGGCGAGCGACCGCAGGGGCGGAATCCTCGTCGCCACCGGTGACGCGGGAAACCCGGCGCTGGCCGCCGACCCGAACTCGCTCGCGGGCAAGGTGCTGCGCATCGACGGCTCCGGCAAGCCCGCGCAGGGCAACCCGACGGCCGGCAGCGCGGTGATCATGTCCGGGCTGCGGCAGCCGGGCGGGCTGTGCGTGTCGGCGGACGCCCAGAAGACCTGGGTCACGGACTGGTCCGCGACGCAGGACGCCGTCTACCGCGTCGCGCCGGGCAAGGTCGGCGACCCCGCGTGGACGTGGCCGGACCGGCCGGGTGTGATGGGCTGCGCGTCGCTGTCGGACCTGCTGTGGGTGGCCACGGCGAAGACCCCCGGCCTGCAGAACCTGCCGATGAACTCCGCCGGTTCGGTCATGGGCAAGCCGACGCTCACGATGGAGGACGGCACCGGCTACGGGCGGATGGGGCCGATCGAGCAGCTCAACGACTCGTCCGCGCTCATCGGCACCATCAACAAGGCCGGCGGGCAGCCCGTGTCGTCGGACGACAGGGTCGCGTTGCTCGTGCGCTCGGGTCAGACCGGCGGCAAGGACTGAGCGCGCCACCAACGCGCGTAGACGTTGCTCTCCTCGACCAGCTTGAGGTAGCCGGCGGCGACCTGTTCGCAGAGATCGTCGACGTCCGCGGCGACGGGTGCATCGAGGCGCCAGGCCAGCACGACCTCGCGGACCAGCGGGTTTCCCACCACCGGTAGCCGCGCGACGCCGGGCGGGGTGCCGCCGACCGGGTAGAGCGGGCACACCGCGCCGGACTCCCTGATCAACGTCAGCGCGACGTGCGCCTCGCTGCTGAAGTGCGCGATCCGCTGCTCGAACCCGGCCTTGGTGCACTCACGGGCGAAGTGGGCGTTCATGCCGCTGTCGTCCGGCTCCGGCATGACCCACTTGTCCTCGGCGAGCGCTTCGAGCGGGATCTCCTCGCGGTCCGCGTACGGGTGGTGTTCGGGCACGCCGACGAACAACGGCTCGCGGGTGAGCAGGCGATGGCCCACGTTCGGCGGAAGGGTGAGCGGAGTACCGGGAAATCGACGTAATACGGCGAGGTCGAGTTCTCCCGTCGTGAGCAACGCGGTGAGCGTCCCGGTCTCCTTGATGGTGCGACTGGTGACGTTGTCCTTGAGCGCGCCGACCAATAGTCCGAAGTGATGAGCGGGGATTCCGGCGAGCCTGGTAGGAGCGTTGGGACTGTCCGCGTTACGGCGCGTTACGCGTTCCAGCGTGACCAACTGGGTGAGCATCGAGCGCGCCTCCTGGACGAAATCCGCGCCCGTCGGAGTGAGCTTCACACCATCCGCCGCGCGGACGAACAACACACCGCCCAGATGGTCCTCGATGCGTTTGAGCTGCGTCGTCACCGCCGGCTGGGTGAGGTGCAGCCGAGCGGCGGCCTTGCGCAGGCTGCCGCAGTCGGCGATCGCCACGACCAGTTCGAGGTGCCGCACTTCCAGACGCATGCGACTCATGTTATCGCTCAATGTAATAGGTTGAATACCCTCTGGAATCTCGCGTGAGACGCATCGGTCTCGATACGTTCGTGCACGTGATGGAATTGGCCGAGCGCGCGACGCACACCACCGCGGTGCTGTTTTCGGATCGCGCGGTGAAAACGTTTCTGGAGGCCGCGTCCGCCGAATACTCGTTCATCACCGAGGACGAACCGAGACCGTGTTTCGCGGTGCTGCTCGGCCACACCTCGGGCTCGGAGGCCGTGGTCTCCGAGGTCGCGTTCGGCCGCAACGCCCGCCTGACCGACCCGTCCGCGCGGGAGGAGTTCGCGTCGACGATCGTGCCGCGGTTCGGCACGGCGTACGAGAACCCGGTGCGGGCGTGGTGGCTCGACCCGGCCGACCTGCTGTCGATCACACGCGCGGCGGACGCGCGGGACCTGGACGTGCTCGGGTCGATCCACCTGCACCCGGACTGGCACCGGCTCGGACCTGAGTGCGAGCGCAACCGGCCGTTGAGCGACAGCCCCACGCCGATGGACGAGCACATGTTCCGCAGCAGCGGATGGCCCGTGAACGTCGTCTGCTACCTCGAACGCCGCCACGGCGGCCTCTACTACTCGCTTGCCGCGTGGGACGCGTCGTGCCTGCGCCTGCCCCTGAGGACTTCACATGACCGAACAGATCTATTCGCTGTGGCAACGCATGGAGCAGGGCTGGGCTGACGGCGACGGCGAGGCGTTCGCCTCGGTCTTCGCCGAGGACGTCGACTTCGTGACCGTGCGCGGCGAGGAGCTGTTCGGACGCCGGGCCGTGGCGCTGGGCCACGGTCAGCTGTTCGCCGGGCCGTACCGCGACACGAAACTGACCGCGGAGATCAGCCTGATCAGGCCGCTCGCCGACGGGATCTCGCTCGTGCACGTCACGTCGTCCATCGCCCCGGCGGGCCTCACCACCCACGCGCAGGCCGTCGTCGTGCGGCGCGCTAGCGGGTGGGAGATCGCCGCGTTCCACAACATGATTCCGAAGGGGAAGTAGCGTGAGCAGGCCACGGTTGCGGCACATCGCGTTCGTCGTGCAGGACGCGAAGGAGATGGCCGACTTCTACACCTCGAGGTTCGGGATGTCGTTGTTCCACACGGATCCCGACGGCAGCCACTTCGTCACCGACGGGTACATCAACTTGGCGCTGATCCAGCAGCGGCTCGACGGTGACGTGGCGGCCGGGTTCAACCACTTCGGGTTCCAGGTGGAGTCGGTGGAGCCGTTCCTGGAGACGTTGGAGCCTCGGCCGGTTCTGAGGGGCGGCGATCGGCCGTTCGCGGAGTACCGGGCGATCGATCCCGAGGGGAACTGGTTCGACTTGTCGGCTCACGGGTTCTTGCCGCCAGGGGCTGGGGAGAGCTGAGGGGACGGCGCCAGCCAGGCCCGGGAATGGGGTTTCTTCCGCCTCGGGCCAGGGAAAGCCGAGCCGGGTTTTCCGCCTCGGACCGGAGAAGACCGAACGAGGTTTCCTTCGCCCCGGACCGGGGAACCCAGGTCCGGGGTACTGGAAGTGCAGGGGCGGGGAGGCTGTCGGGGCCTCCCCGCCCTTCTTCGTCCTAGCGCGTGCCCGTCCAGTAGATCGCCCGCGCCACCTGGGCGTACAAGCCCTTGGTGTGGTTGCGGAACATCGGCTCGGTGCCGAACAGCACCACCTTCGACCCACCCGCCGACGTGCCCGACACGACCGCGGCCTGACCCGCGGCCGCGTCCTGGCCGCCGGTGCCGTTGTCACGCGGACGCCAGTGGCCCGCCGCGATCACCGTGGTGCCGTAGCGCTGGTCGACGTTCACGCCCGCGCCGAGGTTCGTGAACCACTGCGGCGAGTAGACGAACGAGCTCGGCAGCGCGCCGGTGCCGACCGGTCCGGTGCCGTTGACCACGTTCACCACACCGTTGGCGTCCTCCCAGCCCGCGACGGGAGTGGCCTGCAGCAGGTGGGCGTCGACGTTGAACTTGCCGCCCGTCGCGCCGCGCGTGACCACGCCGCCACGCTTCAGGAACTCGTCCAGCGAGGCCTTGGCACCAGCGTTGAGCTGCGCGTAGTTCAGGCCCGCCGACACGAACAGCACGTCGATCCGCGACCAGTCGAAGCCCGCGTTCAGCACGGCCGTCGAGATCGTGCGGACGTCGAAACCGGACTCCCGCAGCACCTGCAGCTCGTCCGCGCCGACCGCGGCCGCGATCGTCTTGCGCTGCAACGCGGTTCCGCCCGGCTTGGCCGTCGTGAAGCGCACGCCGTAGCGGTCGGCGACCTGGGAGGCGGCGAGACGTTCGGCGGCCGGCACCACGATCGTGCCGTCGTCCTGGCGGCGCAACGTGATCCCGCGGCCGAGCAGGTCGTTGACGGCCTGCGTGTCCTTGGCATCGTTCAACGTCAACGCGAGGTCGGCGCCGGGAGCACCGTCGACGTTGCCGGTCGGGGCCGCGGCGACGACGTCACGACCGTTGAAGTGGAACGCCCCGTTCTTGTAGATGTCGACGGACGCACCCCACAGCAGGCGGTGGCTCCAACCCGAGATGTCGTACATCACCGGCACCTTGGCGCTGATGTCGCTGCCCTGCTCCAGCATCACGTTCGCGAGCGCGCGCTTCGGCTGGTGCATGTCGACCACGTACGACCCGGCCGGATAACGCTTACCGCCCAGCGTGAAGGCCTTTTCCGCACGGGAGACCCGCACGTCGTGAGCGACGAGGTGGTCGACGAGCCGGGCCGCGGCGGGTGCCGAACGGTCGTTGGTGATCACGTAGGCGCGCGGGAACTCCGTGCGGTAGCGGTCTTCCGGTCCGAAGCCCGGCACGAACCCGTCCGGGATCTCGCGCTGCGGCTCGCCCGCCTTGCCGCGGCGGAACATCTCGACCTGGTTGGAGATCAGCTCGCCGCGGTGGTCGTCCACGTAGTCGAGCGTCGTCTTGATGGTCGACTCGACGACGTCGGTGTTGATGCGCGAACGCCGTTGCAGCTCAGCGACCGGCAACGTCTCGTACGCCTGGCGGTTGACCTGCTGCGGGATCTCGATCGTGTACGAGATCGCGCCGTGGTACATCGAGTACTGCGCGGTGTAGATCGGCGCCCAGCCGTCCCACACGCCGGGGTCGTAGTCGCGGAACGGGATCTCGGGCTTCGCGGTCTCGGGGTGGCCGAGGCCCTGCACGCCCTTCTCCATCGCGAGACCGTTGGCGTACCCGTGCTTGATGTACAGGTCGAAGTCGTAGTTCTGGCCGTGCGGCGGAGTGGTCGGCTCGATGAGCGTGTTCTCCGAGTAGCCGTGCTCGTCCAGCATCATCAACGGCTGGGTGTTCTTGACGATGTCCCGCATCGCGCGGCCCTCTGGCTGCGAGCTGGTGGCGAAGTCGCGGTTCATGTCGAAGCCCGCGTTGTTCTGCCGCGTGCCGGCGACACGGCCGTCCGGGTTGGCCGTGAGGTTGAAGTAGATCCTGCTGCGCTGCAGGAGGTTCCTGGTCGCCGCGTCGTTCGCGGTGGCCAGGTGCTCGATGACCCGCAGCGCGCCGTCAGTGCCTTCCCACTCGTCACCGTGGATGTTGTTGTTGATCCACACCGGGGCCTTGTACAGCCCCGCCGGAACCTTGCGTCCCTCTTCGATGTTCGAACGGAACTGTTCCTGCAGACGTGTTTGCGCCGGGTTCTCCGGCGCGGTCAGCGTGACCAGGTAGAGGTCGCGGCCGAGTCCTGACTGGCCGATGACCTCCACCGAGATCCGGTTGCTCTTCTGCTGCAACGCGTTCAGCTTCGGCGCGAGCGAGTGGTACGGCGCCAGGTTGAGCTTGATCGTCTTGTCGGCCGGATTCTCGGGGTACGTCCTGAGTGTTGTCTTGCGCGGATATCCCTTGTAGCGATCAGACTTGTTCTCCCCCTGTGCGAGCACCGACTGCGCTGCGAAAGCGCTGTCCACTGCCGCGACTTCATTGCGCTCAGGCCCGTTGCCAGGCTCTCGGTCTGAGTTCGACGGTTGTGCTGTTCCGTTGACGGGCGCCGCCACCGCCGCGGTGACCGCCAGAAGAACAGCGAGCAGAGTTCTGCGCATGCGGTCGTTTCTCGCACAACGGCCCGCGCATCGACTAGAGCCGATAGGCGGGCCGTTGTTTCCCCTCGGTCAAGACCTGTGCCAACGAGAGTGGCACAAGATCTCGCGAGCGAGCGAGAAAAGTTCACCAACCGCAGCCGTCAATGGGTCACAACTAACCGCTGACCAGCGCGTTCAGTTCATTGAACGATGACAACCACTCGAACGGCCTAGCCGGACCCCAGGCACAGGAACGGCCTGCGGAACGGGTCCTTCGCCATCGCCTCCGCCAACGCCACGGCCGGCGCGGCACCGGCCACCAGCGCGCGGTGGTAGTCGGCCATCGCGGCCGCGCTCGTCTCGTCCCCGACCTTGCTGGCCGCCGCGATCACCGTCCGCGTGCCACCGGCGATCATCGCGCCCGCGAACCCCAGAGCCTCGTCACCAGGACGGACGCGGTTGGACGCGAGCGAACAAGCCGACAGCACCACGTGCGCGGGCGGCTTGCGCAGGCGACCCAGCTCGTGGGCGAACAGCGGGCCGTCGACGAGCTCGAGCCGCGAGAACAACGCGTTCTCGTTCTCGTGTTCACCGTGCGCGGCAACGTGCACGAGATCCGCGCCGTCGAGGTGCCCGAGCACCTCCGCCGCGGTCGCTTCGTCACCCGAGAGAAGCGTTGCCCTGTCGTGGAAAGCGGCGAGCCGGTCCATCTCGTCGTCGGCGAACTGCAGGCTCGGACCCCTGACCAGCAGCACCCGGTCGGTCTTCGGCTTCTCGGCCTGGGTCGCGGCGAGCCAGGCCGTCGCCGAGGGCGCCGTGACGACCGGACGGCCGTGCAGACTGGGCAGGACACCCCAGGGCACCGTGTACAGCGGACCGGTCGGAACGACGACCAGCTCGCGCTCGCCGATGAGGTGGATCAACGGCTTGATCAGCACCGCGTCGAGCGCGGCCGCCTGCCTGCGCGCGGACCCGCCGATCACCTCGACCAGCGGCGGCGGCAGGTAGTCGGGAGCCAGCGCGTTGAGGTCGATGTGGAGCTTCTGGGCGCCTTCCAGCGCGTCGTGGGCGTCTCCGAGCCGGACCGTCCTCACCTGACCGCCCGCGACGACGACGGCCACCATCGCCCCGCCGGACACCACGAAGCTGACCATGGCGCGCTCGCCCAGCTCGGCGATCACCTCGTTGATCGTCGCCATCGGACGGGTGCGGCCCCACCGCTGCGAGTGCCAGCCCAGCCTCGTCGCCTCGCGCTGCGCCTTCATCAGTTGGTTGCGCAGCTCGGTCGTGGGCCTGCCGTCGAGACCAGCCCGCATCAACTCCTGGCCGAGCCCGCGCACTTCGGCGATGCGCTCAGCCAGCTCGTGGTTCTCGATCAGTTCCTGTGGTTCGTAGCGGTAAGCCTGCGCTCGAGTACGTTCCAGCCACATGAACACCTGGCGCGCGTTGTTGTTCTCCAGCGCCAATCGAATTGCGAGCTCACGCAGCTCACGGCCATGCACGGCGGTCGCGGACACGAGCTCCAGACCGCCGAGCTGGTCGCGCACGCGGCCGAGCTCGTCCAGCCCCTTGCGCGCATGCAGCAGTGCGGTACGCCGATCTCCTTTCGCCAGGGCGAGTTCCGCGAGCACAAGTCGGCGTTGCATGCGGTGATCGAGCGGCGTGACACCGCGCTGAGCCGGCAGCCGGCTCAGCAGTTCCTCGGCCTCCACGATTCGACGCCTGCGCACCTGCAGCCGGACGGCGAGCACCCGCGCCAATCTGGCCTCGTCCAGCAGGTGGTTGTCCGCGAGGTGCTCAGACAGGGTCAACGCCTTCTGCACCAGTGCGTTCGTGACTCGCTTGGCGCGAAGAGCGTGAGCCCAGAGCTCGATCAGCGCGGCCATCATCCACCAGTTGCTGCCTCGCTTCTCCAGCTTGCGCATGGAGGCTTTCGCCATCTTGCGAGCGAGGTCGAACTGGTCGTCGAGCAACGCAGCCGACGCCCGGTACATCTCGACCTCGGCGATGTCCTGGCTGACCTTGTTCTTGCGCAGCACCGGCAGTGCCTCGTCGAGCATCCGGCCGACGTGGTCGGACATGCCGACCATCAGCAGGCACTCGGCGTGCAGGAGCTGCGAACTGGCCAGCACCGAGGGCTTCTGATGCGCGCGGTAAAGGCGCTCGGCCTCCTCGTAGTGCCGCAAGGCCTCGACCACGCGCCCGCTCTGCTTGTAGGTGTTGGCGAGTGCCGCGATCGCGTAGGGGTATAGCCGGTCCAGACTGTGCTCACTGCTGAGGACGGCCACCCGTTCGAGATCGGTGATGGCGGCCTTGCTGCGGCGGATGGCGGCGTTCGCCAGTGCCCTGGTGATCAACGAGGACGCGAGCCGGTTGATCCACTCCGCGTCGACCCGTTCCGGAGAGGTCCGCAAGGCGTTCTCGGCGAAATCGATGAATGGGCCGAACCACGGGACCGCCTGTTCCGGCTGGCCCATGCGCATGATGATGCCGGCCTGGTAGTAGTCGGCGTTGCCCTTCAGCAGAACGCGCGACCACGGGTCCTCGAGCCGTTCGATCTCGTGGCGCGCCCGGTCGAAGAACTCGACAGCGGGGTCCAGACCGCTGGCTTCACCGGTGGCGTCACCGAGGAGGTAGAGGATGCGGACCCGCAGCTCCGTCCGTTCCGGACTGTCAGGCGCACGATCGGCGTGCACGAGTGCACGCTTGTGAAGTCGGATGGCGGACGGGAAGCGGTAATGGTCCTGCTCCGTCCATCCCTTCTGGTACAACTCGCGCGCTGTGTCCAAGGCACGAGCGGGCATGTGATCATCACACCACATGCCCCCGAACGCCGCTGTCCGCCATCCAGGCGCAGAGCGTGGTGGCGGACAGCGCGGAGTGTGACTAGGCCACTACTTCTTCGGTCTTGGCCAGGTTGTCCGGGTGGTTCGGGCAGTCCTGGTCGTGCTCGACCGGACCGTCGGTGGTCAGTTCCTCGGCGCTCGCCACGAACTTCGGGTTCTGGCCACAGCACTGCGGCGTGACCGGCGGACCCGGCTGCGGCTGCGGAGTCGGCGCGGGCGCCGGAGGAGCCGGAGGCGGCGGCGTCGGACTCGTGTTTTCGTCGTCCGGCGTGATGATGTCCTTGACCTTGTCGAGGATGTCTTCGAACAGGCCTTCGCGCTGACCAGTCATGAGGATTTCCCCCCTCGTTTGGACTATTTACTTCCCATCCCCCCAGATGGGTGCGTACGGAAGAGTCGCACACACGGCTACAGGTATACGTCTCATTTAGCTAACAGCCACTCGGTCGGCCTAAGATCACAAAGGGTCACCTGCACAAACAGGTGACCCTTTGTGATTTTTGCAGCGAATGTGTATCTACGAGCAGCGTGCGAGCACGATCTCGCGAACGCGGGCCGCGTCGGCCTGTCCCTTCGTGGCCTTCATGACCGCGCCGACGATCGCACCGGCCGCCTGGATCTTGCCGTCGCGAATCTTCTGGGCGACGTCCGGCTGGGCCGCGAGAGCCTCGTCGACCGCCTTCTCCAGCGCCGACTCGTCCGAGACGACCTTGAGGCCGCGCTTCTCGACGACCTCGTCCGGCGAACCCTCGCCTTCGAGCACGCCGTTGACGGCCTCGCGGGCGAGCTTGTTGGTCAGCGCGCCCGAGTTCACCAGCTCGATCACGCGCGCGACCTGCGCGGGCGTGATCGGGAGGTCGGTCAGCTCGACGCCGCGGGTGTTGGCCTGCTGCGCCAGGTACGACACCCACCAGGAGCGGGCCTCGTCCGGCTTCGCGCCCGCCTCGACGGTCGCGATGATGACGTCGAGCGCGTTGGCGTTGACCAGGTCGCGCAGGACCTCGTCGGTGAGGTTCCAGTCCTTCTGGATGCGCGCGCGGCGCTCCCAGGGCAGCTCGGGCAGGGTGCCGCGGAGCTCCTCGACCCACTCGCGCGACGGCGCGATCGGGACCAGGTCCGGCTCCGGGAAGTAGCGGTAGTCCTCCGCCGTCTCCTTCTTGCGGCCGGACGACGTCGACCCCGACGACTCGTCGAAGTGACGCGTCTCCTGGGTCACGGAACCGCCCGACTCCAGCACCGCGGCCTGACGCGTCATCTCGAAGCGGACAGCGCGTTCGACGCTGCGCAGCGAGTTGACGTTCTTGGTCTCGGTGCGGGTGCCCAGCGCGCCGGTGGTCTTCGGCGACAGCGACACGTTCGCGTCGCAGCGCAGCGAACCCTGGTCCATGCGGACGTCGGACACGTCGAGCGCCTTCAGCAGGTCGCGCAACGCCGTGACGTACGCGCGGGCCACCTCGGGAGCGCGCTCCTTGGTGCCCGGGATCATCTTCGTGACGATCTCGATCAGCGGCACGCCCGCGCGGTTGTAGTCGAGCAGCGAGTGCTCGGCACCGTGGATGCGACCGGTGGCGCCACCGACGTGCAGCGACTTACCGGTGTCCTCCTCCATGTGCGCGCGCTCGATCTCGACGCGGATGACCTCGCCGTCGTCCAGCGTCACGTCGAGCCAGCCGTTGAAGGCGATCGGCTCGTCGTACTGCGACGTCTGGAAGTTCTTCGGCATGTCCGGGTAGAAGTAGTTCTTCCGCGCGAACCGGCACCAGTCGGCGATCTCGCAGTTCAGCGCGAGGCCGATGCGGATCGCGGACTCGACGGCCTTGCCGTTCACCACCGGCAGCGAGCCCGGCAGACCGAGGCACGTCGGGCAGGTGTGCGTGTTCGGCTCGCCGCCGAAGATGTTGGCGCAGCCGCAGAACATCTTCGTGTTGGTGTGCAGCTCGACGTGCACTTCCAGACCGAGGACGGGGTCGTACTTCTCGATGACCTCGTCGTAGTCCATCAGCTCAACCAGAGAGGTCATGCCAACTCGTCCTTCCGCAGACCGCGAACGGCCAGCGCCGCACCGGTGATCGCCACGGCGATGCTGGCGATCGCGTTCGCCAGGGCCAGCTTGTCCTTGTCCTCACGAGCGCTCTTCACGCCACGCGCGGCCGCCACGGCACCCGCGATCGCACCCGCGAGACCCAGCAGTCCCTTGATCTTCCTGGGGGTCACAGCGACGGACCTCCGAACGCACCACGCGCGGCCTCGTAGGCGGCGGCGACGCGGTACATGCGGTGGTCCTGCAGCGCCGGAGCCATGATCTGCAGGCCGACCGGCAGACCGTCCTCATCGGACAGACCACTCGGGACGCTCATCGCCGGAGTTCCCGCCAGGTTCGCGGGAATCGTGCAGAGGTCCGCCTTGTACATGGCCATCGGGTCGTTCGCGCGCTCACCGATCTTGAACGCCGTGGTCGGCGTCGTCGGGGAGATGAGCACGTCGAAGTTCTCGAACGCCTTCGCGAAGTCCTGCGTGATCAGCGTGCGGACCTTCTGGGCCGAGCCGTAGTACGCGTCGTAGTAGCCGGACGACAGCGCGTACGTGCCGATCATGATGCGGCGCTTGACCTCGGGGCCGAAGCCGGCCTCGCGGGTCAGCGACATGACCTCCTCGGTGCTGCGCGTGCCGTCGTCGCCGACGCGCAGGCCGTAGCGCATGGCGTCGAACCGGGCGAGGTTCGACGAGCACTCGCTCGGCGCGATGAGGTAGTAGGCGGGCAGCGCGTAGTCGAAGCTCGGGCACGACACGTCCGCGATCTCCGCGCCGAGCTCCTTGAGCTGCGACACGGCGGCCTCGAAGCTGCGCAGCACGCCCTGCTGGTAGCCGTCACCGCTGAACTGCGTGACGACACCGATGCGCAGGCCGGACAGGTCGCCGGACAGACCCTCGCGGGCAGCGGCGACCACGGGCGGCACCGGGGCGTTGATGGACGTGGAGTCCATGTGGTCGTAGCCCGCGATGACCTCGTGCAGCAACGCGGCGTCGAGCACCGTGCGCGCACACGGACCGGCCTGGTCCAAAGAGCTGGAGAACGCGACGAGGCCGTAGCGGGAAACGCCGCCGTAGGTGGGCTTCACGCCGACGGTGCCGGTGACCGCGCCGGGCTGGCGGATCGAGCCACCGGTGTCGGTGCCGATCGCGAGCGGCGCCTGGAAAGCGGCCAGCGACGCGGACGAGCCGCCGCCGGAGCCGCCGGGGATGCGCTCCAGGTCCCACGGGTTGTGCGTGGGGCCGTACGCCGAGTTCTCGGTCGACGAACCCATGGCGAACTCGTCCATGTTCGTCTTGCCGAGGATGACGATGCCGGCTTCCTTGAGCTTGCGCGTCACCGTCGCGTCGTAGGGCGGCAGCCAGCCCTCGAGGATCTTGGAACCGACCGTGGTCGGCACCCCCTCGGTGGTCATGACGTCCTTGAGCGCCAACGGCACACCGGCGAGCGGGCCGACCTGCTCGCCGGCCTTCACGGCCTCGTCGACCTTGCGGGCCTGCGCGAGCGCGCCCTCGGTGTCGACGTGCAGGAACGCGTTGACGCGCTCGTCGGTCGCGGCGATGCGGTCGAGGTGAGCCTGCGTGACCTCGACGGACGAGACCTCACCGCTGTGGATCTTCGCGGCGAGCTCGGCCGCGGTGGCGTGGATCAGGTCGTTGGTCATGCTTCCTCACCCAGGATGCGGGGCACGCGGAACCGGCCGTCCTCGGCTTCAGGAGCGCCTGAGAGCGCCTGCTGCTGACCGAGGCTCGGACGGACCACGTCCTCGCGGAAGACGTTGGTCAGCGGAACGGCGTGCGACGTCGGCGGGATGTCTGCCGTGGCGATGTCGCCCACGGTCGCCACCGACTGGAGGATCACGTCGAGCTGGCCGGCGAACAAGTCGAGCTCGTCCTCGGTAACAGCCAGCCTGGCGAGCTTCGCCAGGTGCGCGACCTCGTCGCGGGAGATGCTGGGCACTCCTGTCAACCCCCGTAGGGTCGGGATTCGAATCGGGAACCCCGTGAGTCTATGGGCTGGTCAGGTGTGCCTTCGAACCGGTTACCGCGTCTACTGTTGACCGGCACGTCAACTTAACCGTTCCGCAACGCGGACAGCAGGTCATGCGTTGACGATGCGTCTGCGAGAATCACCGACCGGCAACGGCGCGAGACGCGGGGTCTCGCGCACGAGCTATGGAGGCGTTCACCTTGTCGTTCCTGATCCGGGTCCAGCTCCCGGACCGTCCCGGCACCCTCGGCGCGGTCGCAACGGCTTTGGGCGAGATCGGGGCGGACATACTCAGCGTGGACGTCGTGGAACGCGGTTCCGGCGTCGCCATCGACGACCTCGTGGTGGAACTGCCGTCCGGCCGCCTGCCCGACACGTTGATCACCGCGGCGGAGTCCGTCGAAGGTGTCGAGGTGGACGCGGTCAGGCCCTACGCGGGCATTCTCGACACCCATCGCGAGCTGGAGCTCGTGGAGGAGGTCGCCGACGAGCCGCACAAGGGCCTGGAGGTCTTCACCGAGGGCGTCCCGAAGATCATCCGGGCGGGCTGGGCCGTCGTGGTCGGCCCCGAGGGCACCGGGATCAACCGGCTGACCTCGTCCTCCGCCGCGCCCGAGACGCGGATGGCCTCCGCGCCGTGGTTCCCGCTGGAGCGCGCGACCGTGCTCGACGGCGAGGACGAGTGGGTGCCGGAGACGTGGCGCGAGCTCGGCACCGAGCTGGCGGCGACGCCGTTGGGCAAGCCCGATCGGGTGCTCGTCGTCGGCCGTCCCGGCGGGCCGATGTTCCGTGCCGCCGAGGTGGCTCGGCTGGCGCACCTGGCCGGGATCGTGGCGGTCGTTCTCCCCGACTAGCTGGGAGCTTTGGACTTCTGGTTTCTGCGCGCCATCGCGATGAGCTCGGCGTTGTTCTTGGCTTTGCGACCGTCCGGCATGTGCAGGGTGTCTTCCAGGCCCATCCGCACGTGGTGTTCGAGCGTCGCCGCGTAGGTGAAGACGGGCCAGGCGTCGGAGTTCCTGCCGTGCAGCAGGATCGGCAGGCCGAGCGGTTCCACCTGCCGCAGCAGGGTTTCCGCGTTGTCCGGGGTCGCGGTGACCGTGATCCGCGTGGTGCCCTTCGGCAGTTCCGTCAGCACGTCAGGAACCTCGACGACGAGCTCGACACCGACGTTGACCTGGTGCAACGCCTGGGCCAGGTCGCGCCAGCCGGGTTCGGCGACGTGGACGCTCGCGACGTCCGGACGCCCGGCGGCCAGCGGGCCCCAGCTCGCGATGAGCGTCGCGCGGTTGCCGGGCACGTTCGTCGACACGCTGATCTCGATGCCCGGCACGGCGGCGCGGACCGTGGCGATCGTCGTGGCCACCTCAGGGCCGACGAGCGTCGGTGCGCCGATGACGTCCCTCGGGTGCAGGTGCACGCTCGTGACACCGAGCGCGGCGACGTCGGCGGCGTCCTCGGCGAGACGCTCGGGGGTCAGCGGCAGGGCCAGGTGCTCCTCGGCTGTGCGGGAGCCGTTCAAACAGGCTTGCAGCACACGTCATACGGTCCCACACAAACGTGGTCCTCGCGTTGCTCCAACAGCTAGTTTGAGGAGATGCGACTGGCCCTCGTGCTCGCTCAGTCCGGTGTGGCGATCGGCGATCTGGTCCTCGGCGTGGCCGGGGTGATCGCGGTGGCGGCCGTGATCGTCGTCGCGGTGATGCGGCGCAAGCGCTGAGCTCCGTTCTGCGGGCGTCCTGATCTACCACCAGAATCGGCCGTGATCGCCCCACCTTCTGGAGGTAAGAAGATCATGGCTGTCACCGTGAACCTCGACATGCTCCTCGACAAGGCTTACGAGAACCTCCCGCTCACCGACATCCTGGACGCCCCTGTCGACGCGCTGCAGGGCGTGAGCCCCGGCGACGCGGAGAAGCTGAAGGCCGCGTTCAACATCAAGACCGTCCGCGATCTGGGCACCAACAAGTACTTCCGCGCCGCCGTGACGTTGCTGGACCTGGAGTCCACCGCTCGTTAGAGCGTGATCCGGTAGTGCACGAACGGCGTCTTCTCCGCGACCTGGTCGTAGAGCCTGCGAGCGGTCTCGTTCCACTCGCTGGTGTGCCAGTAGACGCGGCAGCAGTCGCGCTGCTTCGCCCACTCCGCCACCGCCTCGATGAGCGCGCGGCCGACACCGCGGCCGCGCGCCTCGGGGGCGGTGAAGAGGTCCTGCAGGTAGCAGACGTCCGGGCCCGACGTGCTGGGGTGCCGGAAGAAGTGCGTGATGCCGACGACGGTGTCACCGTCACGGGCACACAGGGCGTGGATGGTCTGGTCGTTCGAGAGCTCGCGCCACTTCTCGTCGTAGGTTTCCGCTGGCAGCGTGCGTTCGTAGAAGGTGTTGTAGCCCTCGAACAGCTCCTGCCACCTCTCGCGGTCCGCGGGCGTCAGCGGGCCGATCGCGATCATGTTGACCCTTCCGTTGGTTTCTTGCGGGGTCACCCGGTTGGATGACGTCCGTGTCGACGAGCCTCACCACCGAGCTGCTGCTGCACCGCGCGGGCACCAAGTCGTACTGGCGCGGCCTGACCTACCGCGACTCCGTGCTGTCCCTGCGGGTGCACAGCCGGCACGTGGCGGCGCGGGTGCGGGGCAGCGACGAGGCGGCGTACGCGGTGGAGCTGTCGTGGTCGGGCACGCACCTGGTGGGCGAGTGCAGCTGCCCGCACGGGTCGGAGGGCTTCTTCTGCAAGCACTGCGTCGCGGTCGGCCTGGTGTTGCTGGACCGGGGCGAGACCGTGCCACCGCCGGACGCCGAGGACGTCGAGCTGCGCGACGTGCTGAGAGCCCTGCCCGCGGAGGTCCTGCGCGACCTGCTGTACGACCAGGCCGCCGGCGATCTCAAGCTGCGGGCGCGGATCATGTCATCGCTCTCCTGACCTGACTGGTGGCGTCACCGCGCTGGTCGGCCTGTCACCAGGCCGCGCGGGGATCGGGCCGGGGATGCCGAGATACCAGCGCCCGTCCCTCAGCGACACCACGATCCGCTCGTCGTAGCGGAAACTGTCGGCGTACGTGCCCAGGACGTGGACGAACGCGAACTTCGGCCCGAAGTCCTGGGTGATGACGACGGACTCGACCGCGAGCGCTCGGCCTCCCCGCTCGTTCAGGTGCGACCTCACCAGGTCCCGCTGGAACTCGCTGACGACGCTCTTGAGCGCGACCTCGTCGTTGTCGTTCATCGCCGCCAGGTAGGTGTCGACGGCGGTGCGCGGATCACGGGCACCGGTCCTGCCGCCGGAGCAGGTGGCCAGCAACAGCACGGACATCAGCAGGACAGCGATCGGTCTCATTCGCGAACCCCCATTCGCAGCTGTCCGGTGGACGCCCTGCACTTGGCGCGGTTGCGTCTAGAGCGGCAGGCCGTACGCGTACACCACCAGCTTGATGCCCGGAAACAGCGCCCAGTCGCGGTCCGGCAGGCGCGTGAAGCCCAGCCGCTCGTACAACCGGTGCGCCGCCACCATCTTCTCCGACGACGACAGCACGATCTGGCCGATGCCCTCCGCGCGAGCCCTGCCGATCACCGCCCGCACTAGCGCCTCACCGACGCCCCGGCCGCGCGCGGCAGCGGCCACCGAGAGCATCCGGAACTCCAGCTCGTCCGGCCGCGCGATCTCGGCGTAGGGCGTGGCGGGGTGCACCACCGTCACGGAACCGAGAACCTCGCCGGAAACGCTGTCCACGGCCACGAGGATCTCGGCGTCGCGGAACCGGGACGCCGAGTCCGCCAACGTCGTCGCGTAGTCGTCGTGCTCGCCGACGTAGCCGTCGACCCGGTACGCCTCGACCGTGATCGCACCGACGGCGGGCAGGTCGGCTTCCGTCGCCGGGCGGATGAGCAGGTCAGCCATCTGCGCCCTCTTCCCCGATGACGGCCACCTCCCTGGCCGCGTCCGGGCCCTGGTCCAGCAGGACGCGGAAGCCCGCCTCGTCGAGAACCGGGACCTTCAGGGAGATGGCCTTGTCGTACTTGGATCCTGGCGAGTCGCCGACGACCACGAAAGCGGTTTTCTTCGACACCGAACCGGCCGCCTTGCCGCCGCGCGCCAGGATGGACTCCTTGGCGCTGTCGCGGGAGAACTCCGTCAGCGAGCCCGTGACCACGATGGACAGGCCTTCGAGGTTGCGCGTGATGGACGCGTCGCGCTCGTCCTCCATCCGCACGCCCGCGGCCCGCCAGCGCTCCACGACGCCTTGGCGCCACTCGGTTTCCCGCCACTCCACGACCGCCGTCGCGATGGTCGGACCAACGCCTTCGGCGCTCGCCAGCACCTCTTCCTCGGCCTCCAGGATCGCGTCCATCGAGCCGAACTGGAGCGCCAGCGCGCGGGCGGCGGTGGGGCCGACGTGCCGGATCGACAACGCGACCAGCACCCTCCACAGAGGACGTTCCTTGGCGGCGGAGAGGTTGTCGATCAGCTTCAGCGCGTTCGCGGACAGCTCGCCGTTCTTCGTCGTGAAGCGCTCGATCAGCCGCAGGTCGTCGGCGTCGAGGTCGAACAGGTCCGCCTCGTTCGTGTACACAGTGGACTCGGTGATCGCCGCGGCCGCCTCGTAGCCCAGCACCTCGATGTCCAGCGCGGCACGGGAAGCCAGGTACGCCAGGCGTTCGCGCAGCTGGCCGGGGCACGTCTCCGCGTTCGGGCAGCGGATGTCGACGTCGCCCTCCTTCATCGGACGCAGCACCGAGTTGCACTCGGGACACCGGGTCGGCATCTCGAACTCGCGCGCGTCGGCCGGGCGCGCGGCCAGCACCGGGCCGAGCACCTCGGGAATCACGTCGCCGGCCTTGCGAATCACGATGCGGTCGCCGATCAGCACGCCCTTGCGCTTCACCTCGGAACCGTTGTGCAGCGTGGCGCGCGCGACCGTCGACCCCGCCACCTTCACCGGTTCCATCACCGCGAACGGCGTGACGCGGCCCGTGCGGCCGACCTGGACCTGGATGTCCAGCAACGTCGTGGTGGCTTCCTCCGGCGGGTACTTGTACGCGATGGCCCACCGCGGCGCGCGCGACGTCGTGCCCAGGCGCCGTTGCAACGACACCTCGTCGACCTTGATGACCACGCCGTCGATCTCGTGGATCGCGTCGTGCCGGTGCTCGCCCCAGAACTCGACGTGCTCGCGGATCGCCGCCGGATCGGTGAGCACCTTGGTGTGCTCCGACGTCGGCAGGCCCCACGACTTCAGAGCCTCGTACGCGAGCGACTGGCGGGCGACCTCGAAACCCGCGGTCTTGCCGATGCCGTGGCAGATCATCCGCAGCTTGCGCGACGCGGTGACCTTCGGGTCCTTCTGCCGCAACGAACCCGCGGCCGTGTTGCGCGGGTTCGCGAACGGCGGCTTGCCCTGCTCGACCAGCGAGGCGTTCAGCGCCAGGAAGTCCTCGACCGCGAAGAACACCTCGCCGCGCACCTCGACCAGATCCGGCACCGGGTACTCGGAAGAACCCTTCAGCGTCACCGGCACGTCCGCGATCGTCCGGACGTTCAGCGTGACGTCCTCACCCGTCCGCCCGTCTCCGCGGGTCAACGCGCGCGTCAGCTTGCCCTTCTCGTACAGCAGGTTGATCGCGAGGCCGTCGATCTTCAGCTCGCACAGGAAGTGCGTGCCCTCGCCGATGTCCTTCTGCACGCGTTCGAACCACGCCGTCAGCTCGTCCTGCGCGAAGACGTTGTCCAGGCTGAGCATGCGCTCCAGGTGGTCGACCGCCTTGAACTCGGTCGAGAACGTGCCGCCGACGAGCTGCGTCGGCGAGTCCGGTGTGGCCAGACCCGGATGCTCGGCCTCCAGCGCCTCGAGTTCCTTGAGCAGCGCGTCGAACTCACCGTCGGTGACGATCGGGTCGTCCAGCACGTAGTAGCGGAACTGGTGCGAGCGCACCTGTTCCGCGAGCACGGCATGGCGCTCGCGCACCTCGGCGGGGACGTCTTCAAGGCTCTCGCTGGTCACGCCGGACAGCGTAGTAACGAGACGACCTGGTAGCGCGAGAACTCCGATGTGATACGCGGTGTCGGCTACTCGCTGTTGTCCCTCGGGGCCGGTTCGGTGCTGGTGTGGCTCGGCTGGCACGCCGGGTCCGCGAACCCCGCCGTGCCCTTCACGCGCGCGGCGATGATCGTGCTGGTGCTCCAGCTGACGGTCCTGCCGTGGGTGCTGCGACCGGTCGCTCCGAACCGCACAGCACGGATCGTCCGCGCGGCCGGGTACGTCTCGATCTACGCGCTGCTGGCGGCGCTGACCGGGCTCTCGCGGTTCGCCGACAGCCGCTTCGACCACTTCACCGCGTTCAACCAGGCCGCCTGGGAAGCCGAGATGCGCGACGGCGCGGCAGTCGGCGCCATGCTCATGGTCCTGCTGATCGGCGGGTACGCGGTGGGCACGCTCGTGCTGACGTCACAGCGGATGGCCGTCGAACCCAGGACCCTCGCCGTCGGCACCGGATGCGGCCTCGCACTGGCGTTGGCCGTCTACGCGTTCATGCCGTTCGGGAACACCTCACACGCGTTCGTGCTGGCCGTGCTGGCACCCGCCGCGCTGCTGACAGCGGGAGTCCTGGGCGGCAGACAGGGCGCCATCGCCGGTCTGTGCGCGGGCGGCACCGCGGCGCTGCTGCTCGCCGCGCTGACGATCACCACGATGGTGCTGTTCCCGGGTCAGGTCGACCTGGAGTGGGCGAACCCGGACCCGTCCGCACCCCACGGCACGACGTTCGAGCTCCAGATGAGCGTGGGCGACGCGGCCATCAGGTACCAGCTCGGACTCCTGCTGGGGCCGCTGGCCGGTGCGGCTGCCGGGTTCCTCGGCGGCGCGTTCACTCGTCCTGGGCGAGTGTCCGGACGAGCGAACGCAGCTCCAGCAGGCTGATCGTGCCCTCCGGCTCCAGCTGCGCGGTCTCCACGCGCCGCAGCCGCTCCCCCGCCAGGCGTTCGCCCAGCGTGACGTCCAGCGGCAGGAACGTCATCGTCTGCCGCTGCTGCTCGGACAGGTCCGCGAGCGCGGGGTGGTAGACCGCGACGTCGACGACGTCACCGTCTACCTGGGCCACCACGCGGTAGTCGCCGAGCCGCATCCTGGTCTCGCCGAGGTTGATGATCACCTCGGTCGGGTCCGGCACCGGCGGCACCGAGTCGTGGAACTCCCACACCATGTCGGTCGGGGGCGCCGCCTTGATCCACGCGTCGGTGTACGGGCGCAGCCGCGGGTCCTCCTGGCCGGTGATCACCAGCGCGTACATGGCCAGGTGACCCTGCTCCAGCGAGAACATCAGGTCCGGGTGCAGGCTCTTGACCAGTGCGTCCAGCTCGTCCTCGACGCGGTGCGGCTCGCCGTCGCCGAGCGCCGCGCTCACCACCGGCACGAGCTCGAACCACCGCTCCCAGAAGCGTTGGGCGGCTTCCTCGGCGTTCGGCAGATGGGTGGGGGCGACGTCTTCGGCTTTGCGGCGGAACCACTTCATTCGCTCAAGCGTAGAGCTTGCGTCCTTCTGCCAGCATTTCGACGAACTGGGCGATGCGGCGTTGCCTCGTCTCCTGGCGCTTCGCGTCGTGGATCCGCAGCAGGATCGCGTACCGGTTCTGGCTGTTCAGGCCCTCGAACGCCTGTTGCGCCTTCTTGTTGGCCTTGAGCGCCGCGATCAGGTCGTCGGGCACCTCGATCGTGGCGGGACCCGCGTAGGCCGCGTCCCAGCGTCCGTCCGCCTTGGCCTTCTCGATCTCGGCGAGTCCTGCCGGCAGCATCTTCCCGGCCGCGATCAGCTCCTCGACCTTGCCGCAGTTGCGCTTGGACCACCTGCTGCGCGCCTTGCGAGGCGTCCACCGCTGCGAGTAGTAGGTCTCGTCGATCGACCGCACGAGCCCGTCGATCCACCCGTGGCACAACGCGACGTCGAGCGCCTCGTCGTAGGTGATCGTCTTGATCCCCTTGCCCTTCTTGGCGTACTTCATCCACAGCTCGGTCTCGCTGGCTCCGTTCTCGTGCAACCACGCGTCGAACTCCGCGGGTCCCTCGAAGACGATCAACGCACCCTCCTCAGGCAGAGCGTCATCTCCTCATAGGGAACACCGAGTTCGGCCTCTTCGGGGCAACTTTCTTCGGCGATCTTCACGACCTGCACGTTCACCCGCGGTGCCGCGCAGTCGAACTTGGACACGACGGACCGTTGGAGGTCCTCGGTGTCCAGCTCGAAGCAGTCGCCCTGCGCGGCGTTGGGCAGCAGGCACAGCGCCGCGTTGTGCCTGGTGTCGCGGAGGATCTTGTAGTCGCCGCGCGGGCACTCGCCGCTGGTGCTGGACAGGACCGTCCCGACCCTGAGCGCTGCCTTCTCGTTCCCGCAGTCGATGACCGTCAGGCCCAGATCGTTCTCGCCGGGCCCGTTGAACCTGACGCAGCTGCCCTTCTCGGCCTTCGAGTAGTCCGTGAGGAACAGGGATTCGGCTGTTTTCGGTGACGGTTCGTCGTCGCTGGTGAACAACCACCACACGAGGCCGTAAGCGAGCACGGCCAGTACGCACACCATCACGGTCTGTCTCACGACCACGCAGCGGATTATGGCGTCGAAAACTGAGTGGCGCTCGCCGACGTCGTTGGCCACAGTGCGGGGTCATGCTGATCCGGCGGGAGACGCCCGCAGACATCGACGCCATCCGCGACGTCACGAACCTCGCGTTCAAGAACGGCCCGGAAGCTCCGCTGGTCGACTGGTTGCGGGCGGACGTCGGGTGGATCCCGGAGTTCTCCCTGGTCGCGGATGGTGTGATCGGGCACGTCGTGGGCACTCGCGGGTACATCGGTGACGACTTCCCCGCGCTCGGGATCGGGCCGGTCAGCGTGCACCCGGACCACCAGCGAGCCGGTGTCGGCAAGGCTCTGATGCACGCGCTGCTGGGCGCCGCGGAAGCTCGTGGTGAGCAGGCCGTGATCCTGCTCGGCAGCCCGGACTACTACTCGCGGTACGGGTTCCGGCTCGCCGCAGAGTTCGGGATCACGCCGCCGGACCCCTCGTGGGCGCCGCACTTCCAGGCGCGCCTGTTCGGTGAGGTGCCTGCCGGGCCGTTCCGGTACGCGGAGCCGTTCAACCGACTTTGACCACCTTGCCGTCGGCCTTGCGGGCGTAGACCGTGCCGTCGGGCTCGGCGGACACGGTGTCGATGAAACGGCTGTCGCCCAACGGTTCCCAGCCGTTGCCGAGGCGGTGCGGGCGGCCGCCGATCAGGGTGTACAGACCGACCGTCCCATCAGGACGGAGCACGGCCTCGGGTGAACTGTCGAGGCCTGTCGCGACCTCGCGCCAGGCACCGGCTTCGTGGAGCACGAGCGCGGCACCGGACCTGGCGTAGAGGGCGATCGACCCGTCCGGGCGCACGACCGCTGAAGGCTTGCCGACGGCGTGCCCAGGAGCACCCGACCCGAGGACGCTGCCATCGGCCAGCACGGCGTACAGGGCGACCGTCCCATCAGGACGCAACACCGCCTCGGGATCACCCGCCACACCCGAAGCCACCGGCTGCCACACCCCGTCGGCCAGCACCCGCACCTCACCGCGAGCCGTCCGCGCGTACACGAACCGCCCTGCCACCGAAGGACGTCCGACGAAGTCATGCGACGTGCTCAACCGCGTGCCATCGGCCCAGACATCGCCGTCCTCCACCACGTGCACGACACCGGCCACCACCTCGGGCCCGCCCTGCCACGCCTGGCGAAGCATGAACGAGGCCCGATCCACCGCCGCGTCGTAGCGCTCCGGGCAACAGGACCGCTGCACCGCGTCGGCGAGCAGCCCCGGCGTGAGATCCGGCCGGTCCATCTTCACGGCAAGTTCGAAGAACCGACGTGCCGCATAGGACACGTCCATGATCTGTTCAGGCGTGCCCCACCCCATCGACGGCCGCTGCTGGAACACGCCGAGCGAGTCCGCGTCACCGCAGTCCAGGTTGTTCATGTGCGACTCGACCCAGCCGGCCTCGAAGCCGGCGAGCATCACCTTGTCGCTCACGCGCGTGGAAACACCAACGGCGTGCACTGCCCGGATCACGTCCGGGTCGTGCACGCCGGGAACTCGGCAGGCGGCGTTCAGCGGGAGCGCGTGCGCGGAACCGGTGAACACCAGCAGGAAGACCAGCGCGAGCCTGAGCACAAGTCCGAATTGGACACCCGGGCCCGCGCCGGCGCCACTCAGCCGTTGGCGATCAGCGAGAAGCCGAGCACGCCCGTCGCCGTGAAGTCGATCGCGGGCTCGGAGCTCGGCCACGACCTCAGGTCGTCGGCGAACACGGACTTCGCCGAGTCGAACTCCTTGGTGTACGGCTTGGTGCACGCCACGGAACCCTCCGGCATCTCACCGAGGTCCTCGAAGAGAGTCGCGTCGTTCGGGCCGTTGATCACCGCGCCGACCAGCACCTTGGCACCACCGTTGATCGAGCCCGACAGGTTCGCGGCCTGGTGGTGCGGGCACTCCGGGAACTTCGCGCCGACACCGACGATCAGCGAGGTGCCCCAGGCGTTGGTGCCGAGAGCGAAGCCGCGCTGCTGCGTGCCGAACGTCTGGTACTCCTTCGAGCCCGTCAGCTTCTGGTACAGCGCGGCCGTCGTGATGAAGCCGAACGTCCGCGAGCCGACGTCCCAGGTCTCGACGTTGGCGGCGGTGCGGAACGGCGAGGACTGCGCCGCGGTCGCACCCTGCTGCAGCTGACGCTTGATGTCGCCGACGACCTGCGCCTCGGTCACCTCGGCGCCGGAGACGCCCTTCTTCAGCAACGGGGCGAGGTCCGCGTGACCGAGCGCGGAGATGTTGTAGACGTTCAACGTGTCCGGGTCAGCCGTGGCCAGGAACTCCTTGGCCCAGTGGGCGGCGGCCTTCGCGAACTGGTTGTAGCGCTTGTCGTTCAACGCCTTCGCGGCCAGGGCCAGCTGGGTCGCGCCGAACTCCATGTCGTCGGTCCAGGAGCCCTCGGGGTAGTAGGCGTGCGGGAACGCCGTCACGAGCTCGCCGGGGTTCTCCGTCTTGGCCAGCGCGAACAGCTTGGCGGCCTTGTTCAGGTACTCGCACGCGAGGCGCGGGTTCCGGCTCGCCTCGATCTGCGCGGCGAGTGCGAACGAACCGGCGACGCGGCCGACCAGGTTCGGGCTGATCTTCTCGCCGGCCTTGTTGGCGGCGAAAACGGGCCGGTACTTGATGTAGTACTGGCTGTCGCCCTGCTTCACGTCGAGCTTGTCGTCCGCCTCCGGCAGGCGCCACACGTCGTGGTCGCCGACGAACCCGAACTCCTCGGAGCCCGTGCCGATGCCGACCTGCGCGTAGAGCACGCCGGTCTTCTCGTCGTACGCCTTGTCGAGCCACTTCAGGCCGAACTTGGCCTCTTGGTACAGCGCCTCGTTGTGCTTGTTGCGCAACGCCAGCAGCATCGACGCCGTGGAGTACGACGACGCGTGCGTGAACTTCACGAAGTCACCCGCGTCGAACCAGCCGCCCTCGAGGTCGACCTTCTTGCCGGTCGGCTTCAACGGCGCCGCGATCTCGTCGCCGCCCTCGCCCTTGAACACCGGCTCCTCGTAGACCATCGCGTTGCGGTCGGTGAGGTGCGCGGGCTTGCGGTCGAGCCGCCCCGGGATGACCGAAGCGCCGTCCCGCTGAGCCTGGAAGAACTCGACGGTGCTGTTGGCGACCGGCTGGAACAGCTTGTTCAGCGAGTCGACCTTGAACGCCGTCGAGGTCGCCGAACCGACCTTGATCCGGTACGTGCCCGCGGTCTTCAAAGCGGAGAAGTCGATCGGCGCCACCGAGGGGAACTTGTCGCTCCACGAACCCGTCGAGGCGCCCGTCTTCCCGGTCAGCACGGTCCTGCCGCGACTGTCGACAACGGTGAACTTGGTGTTCGCGGCGCCGCCGAGCACGTACGCGTGCTTCGCCTCAGCGGTGCCGAAACCGATCTGGTCCAGCCTGATCTGTCCGGTGGGGGCGGCCTGGGCCTGAGCAGGCGCCACGACCACACCTGAGAGCACTGCGGCGACGAGAGCCGCACGTCTGATGCGCATGAGGGGAACTCCCGGTCCAGGCCTCGACGGATGGCCTTCGGTTAAGAAAGTTTCCTAATAGTTCGCAGCAGACTAGCCGCCCAAACCGGACATCACCAGCCCTCGGGCGGTTCCAAAAAGGCCGAGGCGAGATCACGAGACAGCGACAGCGAACGCTTGACCCAACCGGCCGTCGCCCCCGCTAGACCGCACGTCGGAGTGGGCAGCGCCTTCTCCGCGAGGATCGAGCGCGGGAAGCCCAGCCGGTCGACCAGGGTGAAGGCCCTCTGACCGACTTCCTTCAACGTCACCGGCACGCCGGGATCGGTGCTCGGCACCAGACCCAGCGCCAGCGTCGTACCGGCTTCCCAGGTCTCGCCGATCTCGTCGAGCGCCTCTGCACCCTTGATCAGCGTCGTGTCGAACGCAATCGCTTGCGCGCCCGCTTCCCTCAGCAGCGTCAACGGCGGCTGCGGCGCGCAGCAGTGGACCAGCACCTCGTGGTCCTTCAGCGCGTCGATCACGGTCGCGAGCACCGCACGCGCGTCCGGTTCGGGCACGGCGGGCACGGTGCCGAGCTTGGACGGCGTCGGCAACAGCCCTGCGAGCACGGCCGGCAGACCCGGTTCGTCCAGCTGCACGACGACCTTCGCCTTGGTGCGCTTGGCGACCTCGGCGGCGTGCAGCTTGAGCCCCTCGGCGAGCGACTCGGAGAACTCCTTGACCGCGCCGCGATCCGTCAACACCCGATGGCCGCGCATCAGCTCGATGTTCGACATCAACGTCCACGGCCCCGCGGCCTGCACCTTGACCGTCTCCGGCTGGGCACCCGCCCGTTCCAACGCCTCGTCGAACGCGTCCAGGTCGCCCCGCAGCAGATCGACAGCGCGCCGGTGGTCCCGGCCGGGGCGCGGGTTCACGCGGTAGCCGGACGTGATGACCTCGATCGCGAGATCGACGAGCAGGCCGGCGGTGCGGCCGATCATGTCCGCGCCGACTCCCCGCGCAGGCAGCTCCGGCACGTGCGGCAGCTCCGGCAGCTCGCCGACGACGACCCTCGCCGCCTCGTCGATGTCGGTTCCGGGCAGCGATCCGATTCCAGTGGCTCCACGCACCCGCTGAATTGTTCCACTGTCTGCCGAACAAGAAAGGTCTAGACCCATTGACGAGGTGGTCTAGGCCACTTACCGTGATTGAGCAGGTGCTCTGTGCGAGTACCTCCCTGTACGTGGGTGGGAACGCGTCGCGCCCCGCGTTCCCGCCCGCGCCCTTCCACCCTGCCGGGAAGGACACCCCCTGATGCCTCGCTTCGCCCTTTTCGCCGCCGGGGCCGCCACCGCTCTGGTGGCCGGACTCGTCGCCATCGCTCCCGCCTCCGCAGCCGGCGAGTCCGCCGCCTTCACCCAGGACTCGGCCTGGGGCTCCGGCTACCAGGGCAAGTACACGATCACCGCGGGCACTACCGCGCTCGCCGGCTGGAAGCTCGAGTTCGACCTAGCCGGAGCCACCATGGGCTCCTACTGGGACGCCACGCTGACCAGCAGCGGCACCCACCACACGTTCACCAACCGCGAGTACAACGGCAACGTCGGGGCCGGTGCCTCGACGAGCTTCGGCTTCCTGGTGAGCGGTTCCGCATTGCCGACGAACTGCAAGCTCAACGGCGTCCCGTGCGGCGGCGGGACCACCCCGACCTCCACCACCACGGCACCGCCTTCCACCACCACGACGTCCGACGTGCCGCCGATCCCCGGCAGCGCGAAGGTCGCGCCGTACATCGACATCACGATGCCCTCGCCGTCGCTGGTCGACGTGGCCAACGCGACGGGCCAGAAGGTCTTCACGCTGGCGTTCGCCCTCGGTTCGTCGTCCGGCTGCTCACCTGCCTGGGGCGGCACGGTTCCGTTGAACGACAGCCGGATCATCAACGACGTCAACGCGTTGAAGGCGCGTGGCGGCAGCGTGATCGTGGCGACCGGCGGCGCGATGGGCCCGTACCTGGAGCACGTCTGCTCGACCGCCGACGCCCTCTACAACGCCTACGTGGCGACGTTGGACGCGGTGGGCTCCAACAGCATCGACGTCGATGTGGAAGCCACCATCCCGCAGGCGATCGTCAACACGGCCCTCAAGCGCCTGCAGGACACCCGCGGCACCACCGTCAGCTACACGATGCGCATCCAGGGCCAGGACTACGGCATGGACCCGTACTCGGTCGACGTGCTGAAGGACGCGGCCGCCAAGGGCGTCACCGTGCTGGTGAACCCGATGCTGATGAACTTCGGCTACACGGGCAACTGGGGCGACGCGATGGTCGCGGCCTCGAACGCGACTCTCGGACAGATGCGCGCTATCTGGCCGTCGAAGTCCGACGCGCAACTGAAGGCCTTGCTGGGTTTGACGCCGATGATCGGACGCAACGACACCGGTATGACGACGACTCAGGCCGATGCGCGCAAGGTCGTCGACTACGCCAAGGCCAACCACGTCGGGCGGATCGCGTTCTGGTCGGCCGGTCGCGACAACGGTTCGTGCGCGGGCGGCGGGGTTTCGCCCACGTGCAGTGGAATCTCGCAGTCCAACTGGGAGTTCACCAACATGTTCAAGACCTACACGGGCTGACAGCCGCACGAGCCAGCTTATGGCTCGACGGCGGGAGATGAGCCGGCGTCACGCCGGCTCATCTCGAAGCCGTCGCACCTCCTGGAGGAGCCGCCGCACATCCCCGGGAGCGTGTCCGATGAAGTCGACGACCTCGTCAAGCCGGGAGTCGGGAGACGACCACTTGTCCGTCCCGACATGAATGTCCACGTACATCTCCTGATCGAGCTCCGGATCCTCACCCAGGCGAACGAAGCTGCCGCCACCCGTCCCCTCTCGGGTTTCGAGGAACTCCACCCACGGCTGCGGCGCCACGTCGAGAGCCCGCCTCAGCCTGCGCTCGATCTCGTCCAGGTCGGCAGCCGTCAATCCGTCACCCATACCGTCATGATCTCATCGCACGTCGCTGGACCGGGTGAATGCTCGACGGGCCGCTAACAGCACGCCCCTGGTCACCGACCCTCTGTTCGGACGTGGACTTTTCGTTCTGACCGAACATCAGGAGAGTCCAGTGATCAGATTCGCCCGGTCCACCGCTGTCGTCTGTCTCGTCCTGTCCGCAGGCCTCTGCGTCGTTCCCGCCGCGCAGGCCAGTCCACAGTGGAAGATCCAGCAGTGCCGCTTCGACCTCCAGGCCTACTGGCTGCCGAAGCAGGTCACCTCGGGGATCTTCATCAGCTGCACCACCACCGCGGACCGCAACCAGCAGATCAACGACGCGTTGGCGAGCGACAACCCGATCCGCATCACCAACGCGTTGCACGCGGGTCTGCGGCAGAACGCGGACACCTTCCTCACCCCGGAGTCGCCCTGCGAGCCGGGTCAGGAAGCCGCGATGGACGGCGCCTACGCGGAATGCGTCGGCTGACCTGACAGGCGAAGGCCGGCCCGTGCCGGCCTTCGCCCGCTCGTCCGGGCCTCTTAACAGCTGCTGCAGCACCCGCAGCCAGGACCAGTACAACCGCCGCAGCAAGAGCATCCAGCCATGTCGACCACCTCCGATGTTGAGCGATCAAGCATTCGGACCGTAGGGGGCCGCCGACGCCGGGTGACACCACCGCCAGAGTGATTACGCTGCCACGATTGGCTTGTCCTCCGCCAAGAGCGGAGTCCTGACTGGCTCACGCCAGCCGTTTCCTGCTTCTTCTCCGTCAGTCGGGAGGTCTCGACGGTTGCCTCACCAGCTCACGCCAGGTTGGTCTGACACCGTCTCCACAGGCTTCAACCGCCAGCCCGGCGGCCAGGATGTTCTTCGCGGCGTTGACGTCCCTGTCGTGAACCGCGCCGCACGGGCAGGTCCACATCCGGACCTTCAACGGCATGTCATCGACCCGGCGCCCGCACACCGAGCAGGTCTTCGTCGACGGGAACCACCGGTCGGTCACGATCACGTCGCGGCCGTACCACGAGGCCTTGTACTCCACCATGCGCCGGAACTCCGACCACGAGGCATCGGAGATCGCGCGGGCCAACGACGGGTTGCCGAGCATGCCTCGCACGTTGAGGTCCTCGATCACGATCGCTTGGTTCTCGCGAACGAGCCGAGTGCTGAGTTTGTGCAAGAAATCTCGCCGCCGGTCTGCGATGCGGGCACACAGCCGGGCAATCTTGCGGCGTGTCTTCTGCCGGTTGGCTGATCCCTTCTGCTTCCTGGCGAGAGCACGGTGCGCCCTTGCCAACCGTTCCCTGTACCTCTGTTCGTGCTGAGCATTGGCGATCTTCTCCCCCGTTGAGAGCGTCACCAGTGCGTTCAATCCGACATCAACGCCCACCGCGGAGGCAACTGGCGCGTAATGGTCCACGTAGGTCTCTACCAACACCGACACGAACCAGCGTCCAGCACCGTCGCGGCTAACAGTGACCGTGGACGGTTCAGAGCCCTCAGGCAACGGCCGGGACCACACGATCGCCAACGGCGCGGTCATCTTGGCCAGCAGAAGCTGGCCACTACGCCACCGGAACGCCGATCTGGTGTACTCCGCTGATGCGCGAACCTTCTTGCGCGACTTGAACCGGGGATACCGTGCACGGTTGGCAAAGAAGTTCTCAAAAGCGTTGTGCAGGTGTCGCAGAGCCTGCTGCAACGGAACGCTGGACACGTCGCGCAGGAACCTCAACTCCTCCGACTTCTTCCAAGCGGTGAGCATGGACGACATGTCGCTGTAGGTGACACGCCGCCGATCACAGTTCCACGCGGTGGTACGAGCTTCCAAGGCCATGTTGTAGACCAGTCGCACACAACCGAACGTGCGCAACAGCTCTGCTGCCTGCTCTTCGGTCGGGTAGAAGCGGTACTTGTACGCCCGCTTGACCGTCGTCCTGGCCACAATCCGCATTGTCTCATGTACTTGGAGTGACGGAATGAATGGTCCTGCTGAGATGTTGGCCGCCGACAAGGCCTCCACCGCGCTCGGCATCACGCCGGTCGAGCTGCGCGACGGCTACGCGTTGCTGCGCATGAAGGTCGCCGAGAACATGATCAACGGCCACGGCATCGCGCACGGCGGCTACGTCTTCCTGCTGGCGGACACCGCGTTCGCGTGCGCCTGCAACAGGGCCGGGTCCGTCACCGTCGCCGCCACGGCCGAGATCGACTTCATCAAACCCGTGCACGAGGGCGACGAGCTGGTGGCGGAGGCGGTGGAACGGACCCGGTTCGGCCGCAGCGGGATCTACGACATCACGGTCAGGCGAGGGACTGAGATCGTGGCTGAGTTCCGCGGTCGCTCACGGACGCTGCGCGCCTGAGGCCGACGAACTGCAGCGCGGCGAACACGAACACCGCCAGCGCCTGCATGAGCACGAGGCCCACGCCGGCGTCGGTCAGCGGGAACCACTTCAGCTCGGCCGTGAGAACGCTGTCGACGCCCCACACCGCGTTGCCGATGATGACCAGCAGCACCATTCGGCGGTCCGGGAACGTGCGCGTTCCCAACGAGAACACGCCCAGCCCGTAAACCACGAAGAACACCCCGACGCCGATCAGGAAGCCAGAAGGCAGACCGATTTCCGGGCGGATGATGAGCGCGAGCACGCCCATCGTGAAGGAAGCGACACCGTCGAGTTTCAAGGCGAATTTCAACATGGCCCGACGATGGCCGGTTCAACGCTGCCAGAACCACGTCAAGCGCTGCCAACTCCTGCCATCAGGTCCGCCGCGACCAGCCGCGCGGCCGCGTTCTGCCAGTTGTGCAGCGTCCGCTCGGGCACCTGGGTCACGAACCACTGCAGCGCGCGCCGATCCTCCGCGTCGAGGTCCTCGCGCTTCGTCCGCACCGAATACGGCCGGATTCCTTTGACGTAGTAGAAGTACAGGGCGTTGTAGTAACGCCATTCGTCGGAAGTGCCGAAATCGCCGTCTGCGGGCTTGAGCCGTTGGATGCTCGTCAGCAACATGCTTTTCAGCTGCGCGGCCCGATCCAACGGCGGAGCGTCGTCGGTCAACGCGATCAACGGGCTCGCGACGAGCTTTCCGAGATCGCCGTAGTGGCTCAACGCCTTTCGCGTCAGCCGCCCGAACTCCGCTTCGTCCTCGGTGACGAGCGCCCGCCGCTTCGGCAACGACTCCGCTGCCTCGCGCAGCTCTGCCCGTTCGGCAGCGACTGCGGGCACGGCCAGCCGGTCCACGACGGAGGCCAGCGGGTTCGCGAGCACCTGCACCGCGATCGCCGCCGCGACCGTCGTGTACGCGAGCAGCTGCGGGCCGCCGAAGAGCACCACCTGCGACCCGAACAGCACGGCCGTGAAGCCCGCGATCACGAACGAGCGCAGCATGTCCGCGCGGATCGCCTCGCCCTCCTCGACCGCGTCGGTGACCGCGATCAGCACCCCGAACACCACGAGGTCGAAGCCGATCGACGGCAACGTGATCGCGTCTGGCAGAAGTTGCAGGACGAAAGCGGCAGCAGACAGCCCGAACATCACTCCGACGAGTGAAAAGTACGCACGTTTCCTTATGGCGAGGACTGTCGACACGGCCAAAGGGAGCAGCACGATCCACGGCACCCAGAACGAGGCGGCCAGGAACACCGGCAACCCGACCGACCACCACCTGATCAACTCGGGCCGCGAGAGCAACAGGATCGCGCCCGTCCAGGCCAGTGCCGGTACCCCGATCAACACGGGATGTGGCACGACGACCGCCGCCGAATAGCCCAGCAGCCCCGCCCCCGCCCACCACAGCAGCGGCTTGCGCGGATCACGCGCGAGCAGGTAGAGCCCCAGCCACCAGGCGAGGCCCGAGACCAGCAGCGATAGGCCAAACACAGGTCAAAGCTAGCCCTACCTGCAAAACTAATCTTCATGCCGGTAGAGCTGACGCTCCACAAAGCGGCCGAGGAGTTGCGCCGGGGCGACCTCGCGAGCGTGCTTCGCGCACGTCAGCGCGTCGCCGGACTCGTCGGCACCTACCCGCACCGGCTCGATCTCCGCGAACGCCTGGCCGAGGTCTACCGCGTCCTCGGCCAACCGGATCAAGCCGGCCGCTGGACGTACCTCTCCGACGAACGGGACCCGAACGAAACTCAGGCCTTCGAACGCACCTACCGCCAGGCCCAAGCCCGTCTGGTCGCTCTCTGCTGGCAGGGCCGCGTCGACGAGGCCCCCACCGAAACCGCCCGAACCCGGCTGGCCTCCCTGTACCTGGAGGCCCGGATCGAGCTCCAGCACGAGCTCGACGCGACCCCGCACGAGGAGACCTCCTGGGGCGCCTGCCTCATCGTGATGGTCGGCGGCACCTTCGTCCTGGTCTGCTTCCTGCTCGGCATCGTCACGCTGGTCCAGTTCTTGTGGAGACTGGTGTCATGAGAACGCTGTCGCAGTACGTCCGCCGCACGCCTGTTCTGCACGCCTCAGTCGACGGCCGTCCCCTCGTGTTCAAACTGGAGCACCTCCAGCTGACCGGCTCCTTCAAGATCCGCGGCGCCGTCAACACCCTGCTGTCGTTGAACGTCCCAGAAGATGTCGCGGAGGTGGTCACGGCGTCCGGTGGCAACCACGGCATCGCCGTCGCCCAGGCCGCCCAGCTCCTCGGCGCCCACGCCACCGTCTTCGTCCCGGTGACCGCGCCCGAGTCGAAGACCTCGCGCATCGAAGCCTTGGGCGCCAAGCTGATCCGGCACGGCAACACCTACGCCGAAGCGTCCCTCGCCGCCCGCGACCTCGGTCTGCCCTACATCGAGGCCTACAACGACCCGCGGGTGATCGAAGGCCAGTCGACGGTCACTGCCGAAATCGTCGAGGACGTGCCCTCCGTGGACACGATCGCCATCGCCGTCGGTGGCGGGGGCCTCGTCGCGGGCGCCGCGCTGGCGTCCGGCGGCCGCCACATCATCGCCGTGGAGCCCACGCACTGCTGCGCGATGTACAACGCCCTCGCGGCGGGCACCCCGGTCAACTCCGAGGTGAACTCGATCGCCGCCGACGCGCTGGGCGCGACCCGTGCGGGCGACCTGGCGCTGGAAATCCTTCAGCAGCACAACGTCTCGTCGGTTCTGGTGTCCGATGTGGACATCCTGGACGCGCGCGACCGGCTCTGGGCGGACTTCCGCCTGGCCGTGGAACCGGCCGGCGCCGCCGCGTTCGCCGCGTTCCTCAAGGGCGACGTGCCGGGCGAACTGCCGTGCATCGTCCTTTGTGGAGCTAACTCGGAGTGGCAGCCACGGTGACGATCGACCTGGACAGCGCGGTGACCGGGCCGCGCTTCCAGTCACCGAACTGCCCTTCGACCACGAACCCGGCCTCGGCGAGGAACCCGTTCAGCTCCTCGACTTCCAGGAACCGCAACGAAGCCCGATCGCAGCGCAGCACCCGACCATCGCGAGACGTCGACTCGGTGAAGGTGACCACGCCGTCCTGCACCGACTCGACGTCGTAGCCGATCGTCAGATCGTCGACCTCGAAGTCGGAGAGCGGCCACTGCTCCCACTCACGGGCGGCCGGGTACCGCGTGTCGAACGCGAACCTGCCGCCTGGCCGGAGCGCGGACCTGATGGCGCGCAACGACTTCCGCAGGTCGTCGTCGGTCACGAAGCACTGGAACGCGTTGCTGGACATCACCGCGAGGTCGAACTCGGCCTCCCAGGACATGTCCTCGGCCTTGGCGAGCACCCACTCGACGTCTGTGCGGCCACGGGCACGGTCGAGAGAAGGCTCGTCCGGATCCACGCCGACGAAACGGCCGGTGTGACCGCGTTCCCGTGCCGAGATCAGCATCTGTCCGGTGCCACACCCGACGTCGAGAACATCGCGAACCTCGTCGACCAGCGGGTCGTAGAAGTCGGCGTCCGCGCCCTTCCACGGGTTGAGCCTGTCGTAGAGCGCCGCGTTGTCGGCGTCGGTGAAGGTCACCCCTTCGACGCTAACGAAGCGGACAACCGAATTAGCTGGTGGCGTCGATCGTGGCGCTGGCCAGCACGATGTCGCCCGCCGCGTCCTCGCGGTAGATCGCCACGGCCTGCCCGGGAGCCACGCCCTTCAACGGCTCGCGCAGCTGAACCTGCAGCACGCCGTCGACCAACTCGGCCACCGCGGGCGCCGTGCCGCCGTGCGCGCGCACCTGCGCAACGCACTCGACGGGCCCGTCCAGCTCCACATGAGCGATGGGGGAAGAAGCGGAGATCCCGGTGACGGCGAGCTTCTCGACCGAGCCCACGCGAACGTTGCCGGACACCGGCTCCAGCGACAGCACGTACCGCGGCCGTCCGTCGGGAGCGGGTCCGTCGATGCCGAGGCCCTTGCGCTGCCCCACGGTGAACTCGTGCACGCCCGCGTGCCGTCCGAGCACGGCCCCGGTCTCGTCGTCGATCAGCAGGCCCGGCTTGGTCTCCATGCGGCCCGCGAGGAACTTCTGCGTGTCGCCGTCCGGGATGAAGCAGATGTCGTGCGAGTCCGGCTTCTTGGCGACCGAGAGGCCACGCGACGCGGCCTCGACGCGGACGTCGTCCTTCACCGTGTCCCCCAACGGGAACATCGCGTGGGCGAGCTGATCAGCGGTCAGCGAGGCCAGCACGTAGGACTGGTCCTTGCCGATGTCGGCGGAACGACGCAGCTCCGGACGGCCGTCGACCATCTCCAGCCGCGCGTAGTGGCCGGTGCAGACGGCGTCGAACCCGAGCGCGATCGCCTTGTCCAGCAACGCCTCGAACTTGATCCGCTCGTTGCACCGCAGGCACGGGTTCGGCGTGCGACCGGCCGCGTACTCCGCGACGAAGTCCTCGACGACCTCCTCGGTGAAGCGCTCGGCGAAGTCCCAGACGTAGAACGGAATCCCCATCAGGTCGGCCGCACGGCGCGCGTCGTGCGCGTCCTCGATCGTGCAGCAGCCGCGGGCGCCGGTGCGGAGGGTGCCGGGCTTGGCCGACAAAGCCAGGTGGACGCCAGTGACGTCGTGTCCCGCTTCGACGGCTCGTGCCGCCGCCACCGCGGAGTCGACACCACCGCTCATCGCCGCGAGGACCTTCACTGCTTGACCACCTTCCGGGAACGCCTCATGCCTGCCAGACCTGCCGTGCGCGCGCGTTCGACCACCGGGCCGATGACCGCCGCGAGTTTTTCAACGTCGGCGCGCGTCGACGTATGCCCGAGGGAGAACCGCAAAGATCCACGAGCCAGCGCGGGCTCCACGCCCATCGCCAGCAGCACGTGCGACGGCTGCGCGACACCGGCCGTGCACGCGGAGCCCGTCGAGCACTCGATGCCCTTCGCGTCGAGCAGCATCAGCAGGCTGTCGCCCTCGCAGCCGGGGAACGTCAGGTGCGCGTTGCCGGGCAGGCGGTCGACCGGGTCACCGTTCACGACCACGTCCGGAACTACCGCGCGCACCGAGGAGATCAGCTCCTCGCGCAGGTCGACGAGGTCGGCGGCACGCTGCTCCTGCTCGTCGACCGTGATCCGCACCGCGCGCGCCAGGCCGACGATCGACGGCACGTCCAAGGTGCCGGAGCGGACGTCGCGTTCCTGGCCGCCGCCGTGCATCAACGGCGCGCACTTCACGTCACGAGCCAGCAGCAGCACACCGACGCCGTACGGGCCGCCGACCTTGTGCCCGGTCATCGTCAACGCCGAAGCGCCGGAAGCAGCGAAATCCACCGGCACCGCGCCCACGGCCTGCACGGCATCCGTGTGGAACGGCACACCGCGCTCAGCACACACGCGAGCGATGTCGTGCACCGGATTGATGGTGCCGACCTCGTTGTTGGCCCACATCGTCGTGACGAGCGCGACGTCGTCGTCCAAGGCCTCCGCAACCGACTCAGCCGACACACGGCCGTAGGAGTCCGTCGGAAGCCACGTGACGTCGGCGCCCTGTTGCTCCAGCCACTCGACGGCGTCCAGCACCGCGTGGTGCTCAACGGCCGACGCGAGAATCCGGCGCTTGCCGGACGCCCAGTAGATGCCCTTGACCGCGAGGTTGTCGCTCTCCGTGCCACCGCCGGTGAACAGCACCTCGGACGGCCGGGCGCCCAACGCGTCCGCGATGGTCTCGCGGGCTTCCTCGATCGCCCGCCGCGCCCGCCTGCCGGAGGTGTGCAGCGACGAGGCGTTGCCCGTGGTGGACAACGCCTCGGTCATCGCCGCGACCGCCTCCGGGTGCATCGGGGTCGTGGCAGCGTGGTCGAGATAAGCCATCAGGGCTCAAGGGTAGCCCGCATGCGGGGTCCGGTCAGAATCGCTCCCACCACGGCCAACGCCGCCATGGACAGGTTCAGCACGACGACGCCCGCGGTCGGTGCGGTGGCCAGCACCACGACGCCGCCGAGTCCGATCATGGTCGCGGAGAACACCATGTCCGAGATCTGCAGCGCCGCGGAGTTGAACCCGCGGTCTTCCTCGGGAGACGCGGCCATCATCAGCACGCCCACGCTGGACGTCGCCATGCCCATGCCCGCACCCGCGATGGCCCACAAGATCAACGTCGCCCAGGCCGGCCCCCACGTGGGTGCGATGAGCGTCACGGCCGCGATGCCCGTCGCGACGAACAGGAAGCCGACGCGCACGAGGGTGTAGCGCTCGATCTCGGGGTGCCGTGAGGCCCACATCGACGCGCTGGCCCAGCCGAGCGCGCTCAGCGTCAGCGGCAGGCCCGCCTCCAGCGGCGAGTAGCCGTGCACGACGGTCAACGTCAGCGGGATGAAGCCCTCGACCGCGAAGAACGTGCCGGCCAGCAGACCGCGGGCGAGGATCGTGACGGGCAGGCCGCGCCGGGCGATCAGCGTGCCCTTGGGCAGCAGGATCCGCAGTGCCGGCGCCAGCAGCAGCAACGCCACCGCGAGCAGCCACCACGTGCGGTGCTGCAACGACCAGCTGAGCGACGCCACGCCGACACCGACGGCAATCGCGGCGAGGGGCAGGTACTTGCGCTGCGGCGGCGTCGCGTCGTGCGGCGGGAGCTTCTTGAGCACCGGGATGAGCAACAGACTGCCGAACACCACCAGCGGCACGATCGCGAGGAACACCAGGCGCCAGGTGAAGTGCTCGGTCGCCCAGCCCGCGACCGCCGGACCCACCAGCGACGGCACCACCCACGCCCCGGCGAGCGCGCCGAACACGGCGGGCCGGTCCTGTTCGGGGTAGGCGAGCGCGATCACCACGTAGATCGCGACGATCAGCAAGCCCGCTCCGAAACCCTGCAGCACGCGGCCCAGCAGCAGCACGGTCATGGTTTCCGCGACGCCCGCGATGACCAGGCCGGCCAGGAAGACGGCGACGCCGATCAGCATCGACGGCTTGGGGCCGCGCCGGTCGGAGAGCCTGCCGGAGAAGACGGTGGCGATGACGCTCGCCGCGAGGTTCGCGAGGAACGGCCACGCGTAGAGCGCCTCACCGTGGAGCTCGCGAACCATGGTGGGCATCGCCGTGCCGACCCCCATCGCCTCGAAGGCGAGCAGGGTGACCAGCAGGACGATGCCCGTCGTGGGCCAGCGGCGGTCAGGCGACCAGAGGCGTGATGAGGCGGGCGCGGTGAGTGTCACCAGTAGATGGTGCAATCTCCAGTTCGGTCGAGGTCAAGCGGTTTGATTGCTCTTCGGCAAGTTTCGCCAGTTCGCGCCGCGTCCCCGCGCGGCCGGGAGCGATCTCGTCCAGCACGTGGACCTCGACGACCAGTCCGCGGACCTTAAGCACGCGGCGGATCGAGTCGACGAGCGTGTCGCTGCCGATGAACGCAGGCTGCGTGCTGACGTGGTCGCCGATCCGGTAGCGCAGCACGATCGGCCGCACCGGCACACCGGCGTCGAGCGCGGCCTGGAACAGCGCAGGCTTGTAGCGCCCGGACGCGAGCCCGCACCACGTCGTCCCCTCGGCGTGGATGCCGACCGCGCTGCCGTTCCTGAGCGTGGACGCCAGCTCGTTCACCGTCTGCGGCAGCTCGCGCAGCTTCTCGCGGTCGAGGTAGACGGTGCCCGCCGCCGTGATGATCCTGCCGAGCACCGGCCAGCCCTTGATGTCCTTCTTGGCCACGAGCTTGATCGGCTGCACCGCGTCGATCGCGAGCTCGTCGAGCCACGACACGTGGTTGCTGGCGACCAGCACGCCGCGCTTGGGGATCTCCTGGAACTTCCTGGCGCCGTGGACTTCCAGCTTCACGCCGAACGCCCTGAGCACGGCGTGGAACCACATCCGGATGGCGCTCTCCCGCTGCCTGCCCGGGAGCAGGAGCGCGAGGGCGATCATCGCGCCGCACAGGATCGCCGTGACCGCCGTGACCGCGCGCCAGGTCTGCCTGAGGCCGCTGACGCTGTCGTGGGCCGTGTTGACGCACCCGTCGCCACACGGCGACGCGGGCATCCAGGCGTGACTCATGCCGTCTCCCCGAGGAAGAACTTGAGGTAGCGCTGGTCCACGTGGTCCATGCCGAGCAGGATGAACAGGTCCGCGACCCCGAAGTCGGCGTCGAGCGCGGGCCGTCCGCAGATCTTGGCGCCCAGCCGCAGGTAACCCTTGAGCAGCGGCGGCATCACCGTCCTGGCCGGCCGTTCGATCCGGTCGACGTCCCACGGGTTGTGCGGCGTGACCCGGTACTGCTCGGGCGCGTAGTGCTTAGCCTGCACCGTGTCCCAGACCCCTGCCGCGAAGCTGCCACCGTCCTGCAGCGGGATGCTCGCGCACCCGACGAGCCACTTGTGGCCGCTCAGCAGCATGTACCGCGCGATGCCGGCCCACACGAGGCTGACGACGGCGCCGTTGCGGTGGTCGGGGTGCACGCAGGAGCGCCCGGTCTCGACCGTGCTGTGGCGGATGCCGTCGAGGTTCGTGAGGTCGAACTCGCCGTCGCTGTAGAGCCGCCCGGCTTCCTTCGCGCGTTCCGGCGGCAGCATGCGGTAGCCGCCGACGATCTCGCCGGTGCGGTCGTCGCGCACCACCAGGTGGTCGCAGTGCTGGTCGAACTCGTCGACGTCGTGGCCGGGCACGCTGGTGTGCAGCGTCGCCCCCATCTCACCGGCGAACACCTCGTAGCGCAGTCTCTGCGCGGCGACGACTTCCTCGCTGTCACGGGCGACGAGGAGGGAGTAGCGGGGAGCGTCCTTGTCCTGCTGGACGGGGGTGCTGACAAGCAGTTCCGGCTGCGTCATGCGAACCAGGGTGAAGCCGGGTTGGCGAATGACAGCAGGTCAGAACGATGACCGGTCAGTGGCAGTCGGGTTAACCGCTGGTAGTTCCGTAAACGCAAGTGGGCCGCCCCGTGAACGGGACGGCCCGGTGAGCGGGAGAGCTCAGCCCTTGCGCTTCTTGACCTCTTCGGTCAGCTGCGGCGCGACGTTGAACAGGTCGCCCACGACACCGAAGTCGGCGATCTCGAAGATCGGCGCCTCGGGGTCCTTGTTGACCGCGACGATCGTCTTCGAGGTCTGCATGCCCGCGCGGTGCTGGATGGCACCGGAGATGCCCAGCGCCACGTACAGCTGCGGCGAGACCGTCTTGCCGGTCTGGCCCACCTGGAACTGGTGCGGGTAGTAGCCCGAGTCGACCGCGGCGCGCGAGGCACCGACGGCGGCACCCAGCGAGTCCGCGAGCTCCTCGACGACCGAGAACTTCTCCGCCGAGCCGACGCCGCGGCCACCGGAGACGACGACCGAGGCCTCGGTGAGCTCCGGGCGGTCGCCACCGACGACGGCCTCGCGCGAGGTCACGCGGGCGGACTTGGCGGCGTCCACGGACACGGAGACCGACTCGTCGAGCACGGCGTCCGCGGCGGACTCCTCGGCCTCCACGCCGCCGGGGCGGACGGTGATGACCGGGGTGCCGTTGCCGACCTTGGCCTTCACGACGAACGCGCCACCGAAGATGGACTGCACGCCGGTGCCGTCCGCCTCGATGTCGACGACGTCGACGAGCAGGCCGGAGCCGATGCGCACGGCGAGGCGGCCCGCGACCTCCTTGCCCTCGACGGTCGCGGAGACGAGCACCGCGGACGCGTTCGGGGCGAGTGCCGCGAGGGCGTCGACCTTCGGCGTGACGAGGAAGCTGGCCGCGTCGTCGGACTCGACGGCGTAGACCTTCGCGGCGCCGAACTTGCCCAGCGACTCGCGGATCTTCGACGCGGTGCCGGGAGCGCCCACGACCACGGCGGCCGGGGTGCCCAGGCGGCGAGCTGCGGTGAGCAGCTCGTAGCTGACCTTCTTGACCTCGCCGTCGACGTGGTCGACCAGAACGAGAACTTCAGACATGGTTACCCCTCCCTCAGATGAGCTTCTGGCCGACGAGGAACTCGGCGATCTTGGATCCGCCGTCGCCACCGTCTTCGACGCGCTCACCGGCGCCACGCGGCGGCTTCGGGGCCGCCTCGAGCACCTGCGTCCACGCACCGGACAGGCCGACCTCGGACGCGTCGATGCCCAGGTCCGCCACGGTGACCGTGGAGACGGGCTTCTTCTTCGCGGCCATGATGCCCTTGAAGGACGGGTAACGCGGCTCGTTGATCTTCTCGGTCACGGAGACGACGGCCGGGAGCGACGCCTCGAGGAACGCGACGCCCTCGTCGGTCTCGCGCTCGCCCTTGATCGTCGTGCCCTCGACGGTGACCTTGCGCAGCTGGGTGACCTGCGGCAGGCCGAGCAGCTCGGCGAGGATGGCCGGGACAGCGCCCGCGCGGCCGTCGGTCGCCTCGTTGCCCGCGATGACCAGGTCGACGTTCTCGACCGTGCCGATCGCCTTCGCGAGGACCTTCGCCGTGGCCAGCACGTCCGAGCCGTGCAGCGCCTCGTCGCTCACGTGGATCGCCTTGTCGGCACCCATCGACAGCGCCTTGCGGATCGCGTCCGTGGCGCGGTCGGGACCCATGGCGATCACGGTCACCTCGCCGCCGTGGACCTCCTGCAGCTGCAGGGCCTCTTCGACGGCGCGCTCGTTGATCTCGTCGAGCACGGCATCCGCGGACTCGCGGTCAAGGGTGTGGTCGGCGTCGGTGAGCTTGCGCTCGGACCAGGTGTCAGGCACCTGCTTGACCAGGACAACAATGTTCATAGGTCCTCTTCGACCTCCTGCGGACGGGCGGCGACGCTTACGCGGAGGACTCTAGGGACTGCGCCGCCGGGTGTTCACGACCCTGCCATCTATCCGGATGTTACCCATCAGTAGCACCCCTGCAAACGGCAGCAAGCACCCCGCTAGCGTGACAGTTATCACCCGTTAACGACACCTTTTGAGACTTAACCCATTCGGGGGACTACGCTGCCCGGACTATGTACCGGCGAGTAGCAGTTGTCACCGACTCCACGGCCTGTCTCCCGGCGCAGCTGACTGATCAACTCGGCATCGAGGTGGTCCAGATCCAGGTCCGGATCGGCGACCACACGGATGACGAGTCCCGCATCCCGGTCCCCGACCTGGTCTCGGCCATGCGTTCGAACGTCCCGGTGGCGACGATCCCGCCGGATCCCGGCGCGTTCTTCTGGACGTACAACGAACTGGCCGCGCAGGGAGTCCGCTCGATCGTGTCCGTGCACGTGTCGGGCAGACTCTCCGCCACCGTCGAGGCTGCTCGCACCGCGGCCACCCAGGTCCGCGTGCCCGTGCACGTCGTCGACACCCACACCTGCGGGATGAGCATCGGCTACGCCGTCCAGGCCGCCGGCAAGATCGCCGAAGCGGGCGGCAGCGTCGAGAGAGTCCTCGAGACCGCCCAGCGCCGTTACGACAGATCCACCGAGCTGATCTACGTCGACACCCTCGAGTACCTGCGGCGCGGCGGCCGCATCGGTGCCGCGGCGGCGCTGGTCGGCGGTGTGCTGTCGATGAAGCCGTTGCTGACCATGGCCGACGCCCAGATCACCCCGCTGGACAAGGTGATGGGCGCCGACCGCGCGCTGAACCGGATGCTCGACATCGCGATCAAGCGCGCCGGCACCGACGCCGTCGACGTCGCGGTCGAGCACTTCGACGCCGAGGAGAAGGCGACCCGCCTGCTGCGCACCCTCCGGCGCCGGGTGCCGAACGTCCGCCAGTTCATGTTGACGCAGGTCAGCTCGGCGATCGGGGCCCACGTGGGCCCCGGCGCGCTGGGCATCACCGTTTCGCCGGTCTGAGGTTCGGGGAACTCCAGGTCCGTTCCGTTCGTTATTCGGACGTAACGGACACCTGGAGGGACCTCAGATGGCTTCGTTCATGGACAAGATCACCAGGTTCCTGCGCAGCCCGCAGGGTCAGCGACTGCAGGCCAAGGCACGGCAGGCCGCACAGGACCCGCGCAGGCGTGCCCAGGCCGAACAGCTGCTGCGCAAGTTCCGCGGCAAGAAGCACTAGCGCTTGAAGAGGGCGTTCAGCTCGCCGTAGCCCAACTCGCTCGCCCCGCCGTAAGTGCCCTTCGACAACGCCTCCTCGGCCACCCTCCTGGCAGCCGCGTACGCCGCTTCCGCCAGCGCGGTGCCGAGGCTGATCCTGGCCGCGCCCGCCTTGGCGAACTCGTCGACGGCGGGCGCGCCCGGCCAGGCCAGCACGTTCAGCGGCGCGTCGATGGCCTCGGCGAGCTGCTTGACGACGTCGAGGTCGACCACACCCGGCACGAAGATCCCGCTAGCGCCGGCCTCGAGGTAGGCGTTGGCCCGGTCGATCGCGAGCCGCAACCGATCAGCCGGGTCGCCGACACCGCGCAGGTACACGTCGATCCTGGCGTTGATGTACAGGTCCGGCGCACCCTCGCGGGCCGCCTGCAGACGCTCCTTCTGCTCCTGCGCGTCCCGAAGGCCGGCGCCCTGGCCGTCCTCGATGTTCACCCCGGACGCACCCGCCTCGGCGACAGCCCTGAGCGTCTCCGCGACCTCCTTCGCGTCCTGGCCGAAGCCGGACTCGATGTCCGCCGTCACCGGAACCTTCACGGCCTTGACGATCCGGGCGACGAGATCGATCGCGAGGTCGCGGTCCACCGCGTCGCCGTCCGGCGCGCCGAGGCCCCACGCGACACCGCCGCTCGTGGTGGCGACGGCCTTGGCCCCCGCGGCCTCGACGATGAGGGCGGAGGCGACGTCCCAGGCGTTGGGCAGGGTGAGCGGACCCTCCTGGTGGAGGGCGTGGAAGAGCTTCGTGCGGTCAGCGGTGGAAGTCATGCCCTGAGTGATATCAGCAGGCACCGACAGAAATCCGGCGAGTTTCGGACAGGAACCGAAATCTTCCGGACACCCCTAGTTGCTGCCCGCCTTGCGGCGCACCTCTTCGAACGTGCGCAGGTAGCGCTGCCGGAAGTCCTCGCGCTCCACCCACGTCGTGTTCTCGACCGGCTGGGGTGCGGCGGGTGGCGGAAGTGCCGTCTCCACCACGACTTCGGGCTTCGGCTCGGGTTCCGGCCGGGGTTCCGGCTCGAGCTCGGCCACCGGTTCCTCGACGACCTCGGCCTCAGCCACGGGCTCGGGTTCCTCGACCGACTTGACCTCAGCCACCGGCTCGGGTTCCGCGACCGGCTCCTCGACGACCTCAGAACTGTCGGTGCCGGCCGCTACCGTTGATTCGGGGGCTTCGTCGTCCCCCAAGGAGGACTCGAGGTCCCCATCCCGATCGTATCCAGCGGCACCGACAGTTTTCGGCGTCGCGACCGGTTCGGGGAGCGGGTGGGCGAAGGCGGCCAGCGCCGGTTCCAGCTGTGGCAAGCCCATCACGGGATTGCGGTGGATCGGCCGCGAGTCGTAGTCGTCGTCCACCGGCTCGACGGCCGCGGGCTTCTCGACCCACGTCCGCTCGACCGGCTCGTCGCCTGACGACGGCGCGTGCGTGGCCGCGTCCTCGCGGCGGCGCATCACGACGTACATCAGCGCTGCCCCTAACGTGAAGGACAGCACGCACAACCCGAAGACGATCCCGACGGCCCCTGCCATGCGAAGGCTCCTGCCTATACGACGAGGACGTCGACCTGTGGTCCGCCGTCAGAGGGCGGGCCCCAGACCGGGTCCACGATCACCCGTGTGATCACGACGTTCGGAACCCCCTGCTCGGCCAGGTAGTCGCGCACCAGGCCTGCCCTTTCCATGGCGAGCACGTCACACCGGTGTGAGGCAGTCTCGCCGTTCCACGCGTGCGACACCAGGGTCACAGTGCCTCCGGAGACGTTGCGCAGGACACTGGCCAGGCTGCGCCGCACGTCCTCGCCACGGCCCACCAGCGACGCGGTGCCCGGCGCGAAGGTGATGCCCTTGACCGCGTGCGAGACGAACAGGTCGCGCACGTTCTGCTGGGCGGTGGCCGCGGTCATCAGCAACGGCGCGGCCGGCTCCATGCGCAGCGGCGACACGAAGTCCGACACCGGCACCGGGCCCTGCTGCGACGTCGGCACGGCGGCGGGCGACGACGACAGCGCCGTCTCCAGTTCCTCGCCGTAGACCGAGAACCCGAACGCCGTCACCGACGCGGGCACCATCAACGCTCCGACGACAAGCGGGACCCAACGCTTCATGACGCCGCCACCTGTTCAGGGATGTGCACCGGGGCAACGCGGTCAGCGGCCACCGAGAGAGCCGCACGTGCCGCGGACAGTTGCGAGTGGACGACGCGACGCAGCTCGTGCAGCTCGTCGGTCTGGTCGGCGACCTCGGCCAGCCGGCGCTGAGCCTCACGGCAGGCGACCTTCACGACGAACTCGGCGCGCGCCTTGGCCAGCGCTTCCTGCTCCTGCAGGTGTTGCGCGGCTTCGTTGCGGCGTCTGGTCATCGTGAGCTCGAAGAACTGCTGCGCCTTCTCGCGCTTGCGTTCGGAGTCGGCCTCGATGGAGTTGCACTGCAACGCCGTCTCGCGCAACAGCCGATCCGCGTCGGTCTGCGCCTGGGCCATCGCCTCGGTGCACTCGCGCTCGACCTCGTCGGCGCGCTGGCGGTGCTGCGCCTCGAGATCCGAGCAGCGGCGCTCCATCTCCAGCTCGCGGCGTTCCATCGCGGCGGCGCGGGTGGCGCAGTCCTGGCGGACCGCGTAGAGCTCGGACTCCGCCTCGGAACGCATGACCGTCGCCTCGCGGTCTGCCTCGGCGCGCAACGCGGCGAGCTCGACGTCGGTGCGCGCGCGGAGGTCCGTGCACTCGCGCTCGGCCTGCAGGCGCATCTCCGCGGACTCGTCCTCGGCGAGGCGGAGCATGCGGTGCATCCGTTCGGTGGCGCCCGCGTGCGTGCCCGCGTTGGACTCGAGGCGCTCGATGCGGGCGCGCGCCTCCTCGAGTTCACGGCGGGTCATTTCCAGGTGTTGGCGCAAATCCGCGGCCTGCGCCAGAGCCTCGGCGCGGTCGAGGCTCGTGAAGCGCAGCTGCTCCTCGAGATTCTCGATGTGCTCGATGACCTGACGGCGATGAAAACCTCGGTAGACAACGTCGAAAGCGGCGTGCAGCGGAACTAGTTCCTGCTCTTTTGCACCCATGGTCACCTACTCACTCAACCCGCCTGAAGATTGTGCGAGCTTACCCACGGCCGACACCCCCAACCAGCGTCGACAGTGAGCGCGGCGGGTTGCTGTAACACGTGGAATATCGGTCTTTTCCTGCACAAACGAGACTGTTGTAGATCAACTCCAAACAACGGTCAGTCACCCGATTGTGTCAAGTCGGACGCCTTTCCGAGGGGTTCACTCCATGCGTTCGCCGTGTACGGAAAGCAACCACCCAGGCGGAGGTCACACGAATTGACATCGATCGTTGGTGGCTACTCCGATCACCCTTCGTTAACCTTCTCGTTCGTGCCCTCACGAGTAGCCGTCGTCACCGACTCGACCGCGTCACTTCCTGCCCGTCTGGCGGAGCGTTTCAACATCATCACGGTCCCGATGCAGCTGAAGATCGGGTCGGAACTGATCGACGAGGCCTACGTACCGACCGACAGGCTGCTCCAGGCGATGGACGCCCAGATCCCGATCACGACCCAGCCGCCCGCCCCGGACGCCTTCTTCTGGGCCTACCAGGACGCCTGGGCCAAGGGCGCGGAGACGATCGTGTCGGTGCACGTGACGCCGAAGCTCTCCCCCGCGACGGACGCGGCGAAGGCGGCCGCGGCCAAGTCGCGCGTGCCGGTGTTCATCGTGGACTCGCATTCGTCGGGCATGACGCTCGGTTTCGCGGCGCTGGCGGCCGCGCGGATCGTGCAGCAGGGCGGCAACGTCCAGAACGCGCGCAGCGTCGCGGAAGAACGCGGCCGCAACGCCAGCGTGCTGATCTACGTCAACACGCTCCACTACCTGCGCCAGGCCGGACGGGTCAGCGCCGCCGCGAAGCTCTTCGGCGACGCGCTCTCGGTCAAGCCGCTGCTCACCGTCGTGAACGGCGAGGTCGAGCCGTTCGACAAGGTCGTCGGCCGTGACCGCGCACTGGGCAAGCTCGTCGACAAGGCGGTGGCGCTCGCCTACGGGCGCAACGTGGACCTCGCCGTCGAGCACTTCGCGGCCGAGAAGGACGGCCACGAGCTGCTGCAGATGTTGCAGAAGCGCATCCCGCACGCGCGCGACGTCGTCCTCACCCAGGTCAGCGCGGCCATCGGCGCCAACGTCGGCCCTGGCGCGCTGGCCGTCACCGTCTCGCCGTTCTAGAGCCGCTCTAGATCTGGGCGACTTCCTCCGCGAGGAGCAGACCGGCGTCGAACCCCATGGGCGCGAAGTGGCCGGCGAGCTCCAGCGAGAGCACGCCCTGCACCCGCGTCCAGAACGACAACGCCCGATGCACGGTCGGCGACGACGCGGGCATGGTGCTCGCCCACCCGCGGTCCATGCCGAGCAGAACCTCGAACGGGGTGTCCGGCTTGCCCGACGGGCTGGCGCAGACCTCCAGCAGCACCGCCATGATCTCGTTCGAGATCGCCGTGATCTCGTCCGGCGCGTGGTAGCCCGGCACCGGCGTGCCGTAGATCAACAGGTACCGCTGCGGATCGGCCAGCGCCCACTCCCGGATGACACCGGCGAGCGCCACCACCGTGGTGCCGGCCTCGAACGCGGCCCGGACGGTGTCGGCGAGGCTGCGGTACGCGTCCCGGATGAGCTCGGTGATCAACTCGTCGCGCCCGGCGAAGTACCGGTACAACGCCGGCCCGCTCAGCCCCATCTCCTTCGCGATGGCGTTGAGTGACAACGTTGTCACCCCGGCTGCCGCGATCTGCGTCCACGCGTGCCGTTTGACCTCGTCACGCACCTGAGCCCGATAGCGCTCGCGCGGCTTAGACCCCGTCTCCATGGTTAGACCCTCTCACATTCGCTATTGACACTCACGGCCGCCATCAGCTTAGCTTCACCCTGTCACCACAGTTAGATGTTCTAACTCCAGTAACAACTCGTAGCAAAGGTGAGACCATGGATGTCAACATTCGTACGTCCGCAACTCCGTCAACAGCGCCATCTACTGGGACGCTCGTCGCGGCCTGGACAGCTCCGGTCATGGTCATCGGTCAGTTCGGCCTGCTCTCCGGCATCCCGATCGCCGTCGTGCTCGTCGCGAGCCTGCGCAACCGCCGCGCGAAGGCCCTGCGCTGGTGGGCGGGAGCTCTCACGCTCGCCTACGCCACCCCGCTCACGCTCTGGCTCACCGGCCCGAGCGAGGCGCCGAGCCTGTCGAAGTACATGAGCCCGGCGATGACGGCCGTTCTCGCGGGTGTCGGCGTCGCCACGGCCATCGCGCACCAGGTGGTTCGCAGGAGGTCTACTGGCAAGTAACCTGGCGGGCGTGACCCTCCCCCTGACCGGCGAACGCACGGTGCCCGGTATCGCGGAAGAGAACTACTGGTTCCGCCGGCACGAGGCGGCGTACCTGCACCTCATCGGCCACTGCGCGGACGCGGTCGTGCTGGAGGCGGGCTGCGGCGAGGGCTACGGCGCCCAGCTGATCCGCACCGTCGCGCGGCGGGTGGTCGCGCTCGACTACGACGAGCTGACGTCGCGGCACGTCGCCAAGTCCTATCCGGAGCTGAACGTGCTGCGCGGCAACCTCGCGACGCTGCCGTTGCGCGACGAGAGCGTCGACGTCGTGGCGAACCTGCAGGTCATCGAGCACCTGTGGGACCAGGAAGGGTTCCTCGCCGAGTGCCGCAGGGTGCTCAAGCCCGGCGGGAAGCTCATCGTCACGACGCCGAACAGGCTGACGTTCTCGCCCGGCCAGGACACGCCGCTGAACCCGTTCCACACCAGGGAGCTCGCACCGTCCGAACTGGACGAGATGCTGAAGGAAGCTGGTTTCCGCGTTGACGAACTGACGGGGCTGCGTCACGGGAAGAGGCTTGACACCCTCCTGAACGGACAGATCATCAGTGCACAGGTCGAAGTCGCCCTGTCCGGTGCACCGTGGCCGGCCGAGCTCAAGGAGGCCGTCGAGTCGGTGACGGTGGAGGACTTCGACATCACCCCTGAGGACATGGACACCTGCCTCGACCTGGTGGCCGTGGCGGTGCGCGCGTGAGCCCGAAACAGACCGAGGGCACCTTCTGCCTCGTCCTGCACAGCCATCTGCCCTGGCTCGCCCACCACGGCGCGTGGCCGGTCGGCGAGGAGTGGCTCTACCAGGCGTGGGCGCACTCGTACCTGCCCGTCGTCGACATGCTGCGCCGGTTCGCCGACGAGGGAAAGACCGACGTCCTCACGCTCGGCGTCACCCCGATCCTGGCCGCACAGCTCGACGACCCGTACTGCTTACGCGGCGCGCACGACTGGCTCGGCAACTGGCATCTGCGGTCGCACTACGCAGGAGAACGGCTGCGCGAGCTGTCGACGTACGAGCACCGGGCGTCGTCGTGGGCGCTCGACCAGTTCGAAAGCCACTGGCGGCACGGATTCTCGCCGATCCTGCGGTCCCTTGTGGACTCCCGGACCATCGAGCTGCTGGGCGGGCCGGCGACCCATCCCTTTCAACCCTTGCTGGACCCCAAGGTGCGGGCGTTCGCGCTGCGGACCGGCCTCGACGACACCAGGCTGCGCATCGGCCGAGCCCCGGAAGGCATCTGGGCCCCGGAATGCGGTTACTCGCCCGGCATGGAGGCGGGATACGCGCAAGCGGGCGTCAAGAGGTTCATGGTGGACGGGCCCGCGCTGCACGGCGACACGTCGTCCGCGCACCCGGTCGGCACGAGCGACGTGCTGGCGTTCGGGCGTGATCTCGAGGTCTCGTACCGCGTGTGGTCGCCCAAGGTCGGCTATCCGGGCGACGCCGCGTACCGGGATTTTCACACCTTCGACCACCCGACGGGCCTCAAGCCGTCTCGGGTGACCGGCAAGAACGTGGCGCCGGAGGACAAGCGGCCGTACGACCCGTTGCTCGCAAGGGAAGCGATCGGCCGGCACGTCGAGGACTTCGTCGACACGGTCGTGCAGCGGCTGAGAAGAATCGACGGCGGTCTGGTCGTGGCGGCGTACGACACCGAGCTCTACGGGCACTGGTGGCACGAGGGTCCTCTGTGGCTGGAGGCCGTGCTGCGTGCGTTGCCGGAAGCGGGCGTGCGCGTGACGACCTTGCGCGGTGCGGTGGAGGCCGGGCATGTTGGGGCGCCTGTCGAGCTGCCGGCCTCGTCGTGGGGCAGCGGCAAGGACTGGCGGGTGTGGGACGGCGCGCAGGTCTCGGACATCGTGTCGCTCAACGAGTCGGTGCAGAAAGAGCTGCTGGAGCTGGACTTCCGCGCGGACGTGCGAGATCCGGTGCTGGACCAGGCGGTGCGCGAGGCGTTGCTGGCGTTGTCGAGCGACTGGGCCTTCATGGTCACCAAGGACTCGGCCGCCGACTACGCCCGCTACCGCGCGAAGATTCACAGCGATCGTTTCAGCGAGCTGGCGGCGTTGGCGCGCAACGGTCGTGGACATGCGAGAGCAACGGAGCTCCGTGCGGCGGACGGGCCCTTCGGCCATCTGGACGCGCGAGGAATGAGGTAGCGGGATGCGCGTGCTGATGTTGTCGTGGGAGTACCCGCCGGTGGTCGTCGGCGGGCTGGGCAGGCACGTCCACGCGCTCGCGACACAGCTGGCCGCGCAGGGGCACGAGGTCGTCGTGCTCTGCCGACAACCTTCCGGCACCGACGCCGTCACGCACCCGACCACGGACCTGGTGAGCGAGGGCGTGCGGCTGATCCGCGTCGCCGAGGACCCCGCGCACTTCGTGTTCGAGAAGGACCTCCTGGCGTGGACGCTGGCGATGGGGCACGCGATGACGCGCGCCGGGCTGTCGCTGGGTTCCTGGAAGCCCGATGTCGTGCACGCGCACGACTGGCTGGTCACGCATCCGGCCGTGGCGCTGGCGGAGTCCTTCGGCGTTCCGCTGGTGGCGACGATTCACGCGACCGAGGCCGGGCGGCACTCGGGCTGGCTGTCGCACCCGTTGAACCAGCAGGTGCACTCGGTGGAGTGGTGGCTGGCGAACCGCGCCGACTCGCTGATCACCTGCTCCTCCGCGATGCGGCGCGAGGTGGCACATCTGTTCGATGTGGACACCGACGTGGTTTCCGTGCTGCACAACGGCATCGAGCCGGGCGGCTGGAAGGTGCGGGCGAAGGACGTCGGCGCGGCCCGGCGCGAGTACTCGCCGCACGGTGACCCGTTGCTGCTGTTCTTCGGGCGCATCGAGTGGGAGAAGGGCATCCAGGACCTGATCGCGGCGCTCCCCCGGATCCGGCGGGCGCACCGGGGCACGCGGGTCGTGGTGGCCGGTGACGGTTCGCAGACCGAGTGGCTGCAGGAGCAGGCGCGCAAGCATCGCGTGCTGCGCGCGGTGGAGTTCGTCGGACACCTCTCCGACAGGTCTTTGGCGGCGTTGCTCACAGCGGCCGACGCCGTCGTGCTGCCCTCCCGCTACGAGCCTTTCGGCATCGTGGCGCTCGAAGCCGCCGCGGCCGGCACACCGCTCGTCGCGTCCACCGCGGGCGGGCTCGGCGAAGTGGTGCTGGATGGGGTGACCGGACTGTCGTTCGCCCCCGGTGACGTGGACGGACTCGCGCGTGCGGTCCGCGCCGTGCTGACCGATCCGACGTCGGCCGCCACCCGTGCGCGCGCCGCCAAGGAGCGTTTGGCGACGGACTTCGACTGGGCGTCGATCGCGGCCGACACCGCGGCGGTCTACTCCGCCGCCTTCGTGCGCGAGCCGCGAGTGCTGGGGCGCCCCAAGATCGCTACGGGTAATCTGTTCACTTGATCTTGGTACAGTCGCCGGTCCCGTTAACAAAAGGTGACCGAGGACTGAATGAAATACCAACGCTTCGTGGCGCTCGGGGACAGCTGCACCGAGGGCCTGGACGACCTGCTCCCCGACGGCCGGTACCGCGGCTGGGCGGACCGAGTCGCGTCCGTGCTGGACGCTCCGGGTTTCCGCTACGCCAACCTGGGTGTGCGCGGCCGTCGCCTCGACCAGATGCTGGTGGAGCAGGTCCCGTCCGCGGAGGCGTTGGAACCTGACCTCGTCGTGGTGTTCGGCGGTGGCAACGACGTGATGTCCGGGGCCTCAGCGGCGCAGATCACGCGCCGGGTCGACGCAATGGTGCGCGCCGTGACGTCGTTCGCGCCGACCGTCGCCGTCTTCACGTTGAGCGACATCTCGCACCGCATGCCGTTCGGCTGGCGCATGCGACCGCGCATTCTGGCGCTGAACGACGCGGTGCGCGTCGCCGCCGTGCGCTACGGCGCGTTGCTGGTGGACGTGGCGAACGACGAGTGCGTGCACGACTCGCGCTACTTCGGGCCGGACCGCCTGCACCTGTCGTCGCTGGGGCATCGGCGGCTGGCCGGGCACCTGTTGTCGGCGCTGGACATCCCGTTCGACACCTCGTGGATGGCGTCGCTCGAAGGCACGGCCGCTCCCGCCTCGGTGCTCGACCACCTGAAGTGGTTGCGGGACCAGGTGCTGCCGGTCGCGTACTCGCGCTCGCGCAACAAGCTGATCGGCCGCCAGCCGGGCGACGGCTTCCGCGCTAAGCGTCCGCAGCTCGCGCCGCTGTCCTTGCGGCCGCCCGCAGCCGGCTGACCGTCGCGGCGTACGCGTGCGGGTTGCCCTGGATGTTCAACGGGAACCGGCCGGAGCCGAGCAGCTCGTCTTCACGCCGGCGCGGCTCCGGATCGGCAACGCACGCGACACGACCGTGCGCCGCGAGCCACTCGCTCACGAAGGACTCCTGGTCTCCGAACGTCAGCCTCGACCCTCTGCGTTGCAGGGGGAGCTCGAAGTGGACGCCGAGCGTCAGGCGCAACGTGGACCCGGACGCATTGCCCCGGAAGTGGTTGCGCAGCCGGGAGTGCAGCGTCCGCTTGACCGTCGCGATGCCGACGTACAGCGCGGTGCCGTGCTCCGACGTGTGGCAGTTCTCGGTAGGGACACCCGGCGGGATCTCGTCGAAGAACCACACGTAGACGCCGGGTTGCCGGGGCACCTCGGCCAGCTCGGCCCCGCTGTACACGGGGCCGAAGTCGATCACGCCGGGCTCTCCAGCGACTTCTCCAGCGCCTCCTTGGCCTTGCGGGCCATGTCCGCGATGTCCGCCCGCCGCTGAGCGTCCGCCTCGTAGTCGGCACGCCGGTCCCGCACCACGCGGGCCGGCATCCCGACCGCGATCTTGAAGTCCGGCACCTCGCCGCGCACGACCGCGTGAGCGCCGAGCACGCAACCGCGGCCCACTCGGGTGCCGCGCAGCACCGTCACCTTGGCGCCGAGCCAGCAGTCCGGGCCGATGCGCACCGGCGACTTCACGATGCCCTGGTCCTTGATGGGCAGCGTGATGTCCTCGGTCTTGTGGTCGAAGTCGCAGATGTAGACCCAGTCGGCGACGAGGCTGGAGGCACCGATCTCGATGTCCAGGTAGCAGTTGACGGTGTTGTCCTTGCCGAAAACGACCTTGTCGCCGATGCGCAGCGAGCCCTCGTGGCAGCGGATGGCGTTGCCGTCGCCGATGTGCACCCAGCGGCCGATCTCCAGGCGGCCGTAGCCGGGGCGGGCCATGACGTCGACGCGCTTGCCGAAGAAGACCATGCCGCGCAGCACGACGTGGGGGTTGAGCAGGCGGAACTTGAGCAGCCGCCAGTACCGCACGAGGTACCAGGGGGTGTAGGCGCGGTGGCGCAGGACCCAGCGCAGCGAAGCGAGCGTGAGGAAGCGCGCCTGCTGCGGGTCCCGGCGTGACCTGGCCCAACGCGTCCACACCGGAGCGCCCCACATCGAAGTCATGAACGGCACTTTAAAGTCTCGCCACATGTGGGCGGTCATTGGTGTGTGGGACATCGATCCGGACAAGATCGACGAGCTGCGGGCGCAGGTGCCGCTGATGGCGTCGAGCAAGGTCGGGCTGCCGGGGTTCGTGCACGGCACCTGGACGCTCGACGGCCACATGATCCAGGTCTACGACAACGAGGCGGATGCGCGCCGCTACCACCAGGCCATGATCGACCAGGGTGCCGTCGAGCAGCCTGGCGTGCGCAACGTCGTGTGGGACGTGGCTGAGGTGGGAGCCGAGTCTCAGGCAGGCTAGGGGCATGGTTCACAAGCTGATCATCGACACCGACCCCGGCGTGGACGACGCGTTCGCGATCGCGCTCGCGGCCCGCTCCCCCGAGGTCGATCTCGTCGGCCTCACCACGGTCTTCGGCAACGTCGGGCTCGGCCACACCACCCGCAACGCCCAGCGGCTGCTCGCCCACCTCGGACGGACCGACGTGCCGGTGGTCAAGGGTGCCGAGGGGCCTGGCGGGGCCTCGGACGTGCACGGTGAGGACGGGCTCGGCGGGCAGGCTCACACGTTGCCGGAGAACCCGCGGCCGCTGCACGGCGAGGACGTCACGGGGTTCTTCGCGGACCACCCGGACGCGGTGGTCGCCGCCATCGGGCCGTTGACCAACATCGCCAAGGCGCTCGAAGCGGGCGTCACGTTCAAGCGGCTGATCGTCATGGGCGGCGGGCTCGGCATCGGCAACATGACGCTCCGCGCCGAGTTCAACTTCTGGGCCGACGCGAAGGCCGCGCAGACGGTGATCCGCAAGGGCAACCCGATCATCGTGCCGCTCAACCTCACCCAGCGGTGCATCGCGGACGTCGAGTTCCTGAACAACGTCGACCCCGTGCTGAGCAACCTCACCGGCACCTATCGGGAGTACCTCGCGCGGCACTCCGAGCAGAACTTCTCCGACCGCGAGGAGGGCATCCTCGTCCACGACGCGGTGGCCGTCGCGGAGGCGATCGTCCCGGGGAGCCTGACGCTGAAGACCCACGGACTCGACATCGACGACGAGGGCGCGCTCATTGCAGGAAACCACCAGGTCGAGGTTGCGGAAGACACCGATTGGCCTGCGTTGAAGGCCTTCATGGAGCAGCGCTTGTCCGTTTGACGACAACTTCACGTCGCTCTCTGGGGTTGCACGGCCACGATAAGTAGGGTCCGCCACCATGCAGCGAAGAGTCCTCATGACAGCTGCGGTGGCGGTGGCCATGACATTCGGAGTGGTCCCTGCCTCCGCACAGCCCCAGATTCAGGTGGTGCCGGATCCCGCGGCGCACGTGAACCCGTTCATCGGCACGACCAATCTCGGGAACACCTTTCCCGGCGCGGTCGTGCCGTTCGGCATGTTCTCCTTCAGCCCCGAGGCGAGTCGCGGCAACACCCTGCGCGCCGCGGCTCCCGGTGGCTACCGCTACGACGCCACGAAGATCCGCGGCTTCAGCCTCACGCACATGTCCGGCACCGGGTGCGCGGGCGGCAGCGGTGACATTCCGATCTTCCCGCACGTCGGAACCGTCACCACGTCGCCGACGCTGGACGCCACGGACGTCGTCTACGCCAGCGAGTTCGCGCACGCCGACGAGGTGGCCAAGCCCGGCCGCTACGACGTGACTTTGAAGTCCGGCGCCAAGGCCGAGCTCAGCGCCACCGAACGCACCGGTGCCGCGCGCTTCAGCTTCCCAGCCGACAAGCCGGCGACGGTGCTGATCAACACCTCGAAGTCGCAGGTCGGCAGCAGTGACGCCGTGACGTCGATCGACAAGGCCAAGCGCACGATCACCGGCTCGGTCACCGCCGGCAACTTCTGCGGCTACATCAACCAGGTCGGCCGCCGCAGCTACTACACGCTGCACTTCGTGGCGGAGTTCGACCAGGACTTCACCCAGGTCGGCACGTATCAAGACAACGTTGTCACGCCCGATTCGACGTCTTCCAAGGGCGGCACGACGTACGGGACGAACGGCTGGCCGGTGCTCGGCAAGGGGTCCGGCGCCTACCTCGGGTTCGCGCCCGGTTCGCAGGTCGGCGTCAAGGTCGGCATCTCCTACGTCAGCCTCGACAACGCCCGCGAGAACCTCAAGGCCGAGAACAAGGGTCAGTCCATTGAGGACATGAGGGACAACGCGTACATCGCGTGGCAGAAGCAGCTCAAGCGCATCGAGGTCGGCGGCGGCTCCGATGACGAGCGGACCAAGTTCTACACCGCGCTGTACCACTCCCTGTTGCACCCCAACCTCTTCAGCGACGTCAACGGCGAGTACGCCGGGTTCGACGGCAAACCGCACAAGATCGACAAGCGGAAGCAGAAGGCCCAGTACGGCACGTTCTCCGGCTGGGACATCTACCGTTCGCAGCTGCAGCTGGTGACGTTGCTGGAACCGCAGATCGGGTCGGACATCGCGCAGTCGCTGCTCAACCAGGCCGACCAGAACAACGGCGTCTGGGACCGCTGGACACACAACGGCGGCGGCACGCACGTGATGAACGGCGACCCGGCACCGATCGCGCTGGCGGCGATCACGGCGTTCGGCGGCGACAAGTACGACATCAAGTCCTCGTTGAAGTCCTTGGTCAAGGCGGCGACCGTGCCGACCGCTTTGGACCTCAGCAAGGACGGCTGGGCGGTGATGTCCGTGGGACAGCGGCCGTCGCTCGACAAGTACCTGCAGAACAAGTACATGCCGTCCGTCTCGAACGCCTGGGGTGGCGCGGCGGAGACCCTGGAGATCTCCGCGGCGGACTTCGCGATCAGCCAGCTCGCTGAACGCACCGGCGACCGCAAGACCGCGAAGACGTTCGCCGAGCGCGCGCAGTGGTGGCAGAACAACTTCGACCCGGTGGCGGACAAGACCGGCGGTTACATCCGCAACCGCAACGCCGACGGCACGTGGGTCAAGGACTTCACACCCGACACCGGCAACGGGTTCGTCGAGGGCAGCAGTGCCCAGTACACGTGGATGGTCACGCACAACGTCGCCGGGCTCGTGGAGTCGTTGGGCGGCAAGGAACGCGCGAACAAGCGGCTCGACGACTTCTTCCACAACGCCGACGGCAGCTGGGCTTTGACGGGCAAGGGCGGCGCGAAGTCCGAACTGGACAACGAGCCGTCGGTGAACGTCCCGTGGCTCTACAACTACACGGGCCAGCCGGCCAAGGCGCAGGAGACGTTGCGCGAGACCATCAACTCGCTGTGGAAGAACGCCCCCGGCGGCATTCCCGGCAACGACGACCTCGGCGCGATGTCGTCGTGGTTCGTCTTCACGTCGATGGGCATCTACCCGCAGGTGCCGTCGCGCGCCGAGCTCGTGCTGAGCAGCCCGCTGTTCACCTCGGTGAAGATCAACCGCGGCGGCGGCAAGGACATCACGATCAACGCGCCTGCCGCGAACAACGCCACGAAGTACGTGCAGTCGTTGAAGGTCAACGGTCGCGCCACGACCAAGACCTGGTTGCCGGAGTCCTTTGTGGAGAAGGGCGGCAAGCTGGACTTCGTGCTGGGCAAGACGCCTACCTCCTGGGGCAGCGGCGCTTCGGACGCCCCGCCGTCGTTCCGCGACGGCGAACAGCCGATCAAGCACGACCAGCCGTACTACCTGACCGTCGAGCCGCGCGACCTCGCGGTCGAACCGGGCAAGCCGCTCACGGTGAAGGTCGACGCGGTCAAGCTCTACGACGGCGACCCGAAGGCGACGTTCAAGGTCGACGGCTCGCTCCCGGTCACGCCGGTCAGCGGAACCGTGCCCGGCGAGTTCGTGCTCACCCCTGCCGCCGACGCGCGGGTCGGCTTCTACGACTTCACCGTCACGGTGACCGTCGAGGGTGCCGCGAAACCCGTGGTGCTGCCGAAGACGGTGAAGGTCGCGCCGGCCGGCAGCATGCTCGCCGCGGTGAACAACGTCGGCGCCTCCGCGGATGCCGACGGTGACGGCGACTTCGACGGCGGCGGCTACAGCTACTCGCGGGAGGCGCTGGGTGCCGCCGGTCTGAAGCCGGGTGGCACGGGCACCGTGGACGGACTCTCGTTCACCTGGCCCGCATCGCCTCCCGGCCGTCCCGACAACGCCACGGGCGCGAAGCAAACGCTTGCACTGTCGGGAACCAAGCTCGCCTTCCTCGGTTCAGCGGCCAACGGAGCGCGCACCCGTCCCGCGGTCGTGACGTTCACGGACGGCACCACCGCGACGATTGAAATCGGTTTCAGCGACTGGACGCTGGGCGGTGGCGGCGCAACTCCGAGCTACGGCAACGTGATCGTCGCGAACACGCCGTACCGCAACCAGTCGGGCGGCGGCAACGAAAAGGTGGCCACGCACATCTTCGCGACGAAGACCTACGTGGCACCGGAAGGCAAGACGCTGGCCAGTGTTGTGCTGCCGGAGGATGCAGACCTGCATGTTTTCGCTGTAGCACTGGGATAGCGCGTCCGGGCGTGGGTGGTTCTCGTCGTGCTGGCGGCGGGGACCACCCACGTCCTATCTTGTGACGTAAGCCAGAGCGACGCCGCCACGCTCTCAGCGTGAGGCGCCGCCATGCCCAATTGCGTGCGGTCAACGAGGATCGCAGTGCACTCGTCGGACCTGCTCACTTCCGACGCCGTAGCGACCTGGCTCGATGCCCTGCCCGGCTGGCTCGTCGTGGGCACGGCCTGCACCCTGGAAGACCTCGTGCTGCTGTGCCGCTTGAGACCTCCGGACGTGGTGGTCGGCCAGCTCGCACCGGAACTCGTACCGGAATTTCCACTCGTGCCGCTGTGCCCGACGTGCGGGCTGGCCTCGTTGCGCGCCTCTTTGGAGCACGTGCCGTTGGCTCCGCTGCGCCGGGTCGCACCGGGAGCGTTGACGGACCGCGAGATGGAAGTGCTCGCGTACGTCTGCTCCGGACTGTCGGCTGTGCTGGTCGCGTCGGCCTTGCAGCTCTCACCGCACACAGTGGTCAACTACAAGCGGCGTATCTTCGCGAAGCTCGGCGTGCAGAGCCGGGTGCAGGCCGCCGCTGTGGTGGCACGGCTGGGGCTGGTGCGGACTCCTTGTCGCGGGGTGGCGATGCCGGACAACGTTCCTGCGCTCACACATCGGGAGCACGACATCCTGGCGTCGATCGCGCGCGGGGATTCGGTGCGGCAGACGGCTTCGGCGCTGGGAATCGCGGTGAAGACGGTGGAGTCGGAGCAGCGGCAGCTGTTCTTCAAGCTGCGGGTGCACAACCGGGCGCAGGCGCTGGCCGAGGCGCACCGGCTGGGGCTTCTCACGTAAGGGATTGGCGTCCCTGCAGGGTTCTTCGTCCGTGCGTCGGTTGGTGATCTACCAGAACACTGCGCTGACATGGGCAATCACACCGGACGTGGACTTGACGGTTCGCCCGCGTCGGCCCCTCGAGCCGAGGCCAATAGTGTTGGGTGGTGTTCACCGTTTCGGAACGCGACCAGCTGCGTCGTGACCTGGTCAACGCCGCCGACACCGACCCGCGCGTGATCGGAGCGGCGCTGACCGGGTCAGCGGCCGTGGGCAGGGAAGATCGCTGGTCGGACATCGACTTCGCGCTGTCCGTCGACGGGGAGATCGACGTGGTGGTGACCGACTGGACCGCGCTGATGTACGCGTGCGGCGCGGTCAGCCACCTCGACGTGCGGCGCGGGGCCGTGCTGTTCCGCGTGTTCCTGATGCGGTCGACCCTGCAGGTCGACATCGCCTTCTGGCCCGCCACCGAGTTCGGCGCGACCGGGCCGACGTTCCGGCTGCTCTTCGGTGAGGCCCAGGAGATTCCGCACTCCGTCCAGCCGGATCGGGCCGAGCTGATCGGGCTCGCCTGGCTGTACGGGCTGCACGCGCGGTCGTCGATCGAACGCGGCCGTTCTTGGCAGGCGCTCTACATGGTCAACGGGATGCGGGACCACGTGATGTCGTTGTGGTGCCTTCGCGAGGGGGTCAACGCGGTGCAGGGGCGCGGGCTGGACGACCTGGCCGATGCCTCCGCGTTCGCCGGGACGCTCGTGCTGTCGACGCATCCCGACGAGCTGCGGAGGGCGTTCCACGTGCTGACCGGGCTGCTGGTCGGCGAGATCAGCGACTCGGAGCTGGCTGCTGCGGTGCGGGCGCTGTCGCCTGGGGTCGCGGCGCAGGGGTGAGCGGGAGGTGTGCTGCCGTGGGACGCCTGGACCGGCCTGGACCGCAGGTCGTCCGAGACGGTGGCCGAGCCGGGGTGCTCCGGGGTCGCGGCTCGGTGCCGACAGCGGACTTGCTGGCGCTGACTCCCGAGCGGCGGCCCAGCGGCGGTGAGCAGCGAGTACGCGGCCGCTGAGCCGGAAGCTGCCGACTGACAGGCGGTGCACCTTTGGGGCAGGCGTGCACCTCTGGGCAGGCGTGCACCTCTGGGGCAGACGGCAGGGATGCAGGCGGTTGTCTCCCGCGGCAGCCGCACACCCTGGCGGCTGCACGGGCATTCCCTCTCCGGGCGTGGGGCTGAAGCGCTCCCGGATCAGCTGCTCGGCGCCGACTGCGGACGGGCTGCCAGCGGCTCAGCGCTGGGGTGCGGCCGGGCTGGAGCTGTCCCCGCATCAGCGGCTCAGCGCTGAGTGCAGCCGGATTGAAGCTCACCCCCGCATCAGCGGCTCAGCGCTGGCTGCGGCCGGCTGAAGCGCTCCCCAGGATCAGCGGCTCGGAACCGGTTGCGGGCGTGCCGGTGCTGTTTCCCTGAGCAGCAGGCCCGCGGTGAGCAGTACCAGCACGGCCGCCGAGCCGTGGACGCTGAGCGCGATGCTCAGCGGGCCTCCGCTCGTGATCACCGCCAGGCAGTCGCCGATCGGGATGATCGCGTCGGCCAGGACCACCCAGCCCAGGGCTCGGCGTTGTTTCAGGAGCAGCAGGATCAGCGCTGTCAGGCCGTAGGCGAGGTCGCGCACGCCCTTCACCACGTAGTAGCCGGACGGGTCGACCACGCCGAAGCCCGCTGCGGCGCCGTGGCCGTTGAGCAGGTAGTTCAGGCCGAAGACGAAACCCGCCAGCACGACTAGCCAGGCCATGATCGTGGTCAAACGCATGATGTCCTCCCAGAAGTTCTAGCGTTGCTAGCTGCAAGAGCGACGCTAACATTGGTGCGCTCGGATGTCTAGCGGTGCTAGATTTGGAAGCGTGAGCATCCAGAACCGGCGCGAGCGGGAACGCGCGGAACGTCACCAGCTGATCATCGACGCGGCCAGGGAGTTGGCTGAGGCCGAGGGCTGGGAGGCGGTCACCACGCGCCGGCTCGCGGAGAAGGTCGAGTACAGCCAGCCGGTGCTCTACAGCCACTTCAAGGGCAAGGACGCGATCGTGCGGGCGGTCGCGATCCAGGGGTGCGGCGAGCTGGCCCGGCTGTTGCGCCAGGCGAGGCCGAAACAGAGCGAGTCACGGCTGCGGGCCGCGGCGGAGGCGTACCTCGAGTTCGCGGAGAAGCGGCCCGCGCTGTACGCCGCGATCTTCGTGCTGGAGGTCGACCTGCCGTGGGGCACCGACGAGATCCCGCAGGAGCTGCGCGACGCGTTCGGCGAGCTCGTGGCCGCGGTCCAACCCGTTGCGGGGGAAAGGGATCTGGAGACGCTCACCGAGGTCTTCTGGAGCACGCTGCACGGCATCGCCACGCTCACGCACGGCAAACGGTTGCGGCCCAGCCATCACGAGGCCCGGCTCGACCTGGCGCTAGGTGCGCTCAGCGGAACAGAGCAGGAACACCGGCTTTGAGCCGACGCGGGTCAGCACCACCGTTGCCTCGGAAGCACCGGAGAGCTTGAGTCGCTTGCGGAGCGTGTTCGGGTCGACGTCCAGGCCGCGCACCAGGATCTCCAACCGGCCGATCCCGCGCGTCTTCAGCAACGACTTGAGGGCTTTCTCGGTGTAGTGGCCGTGTTCGAGCACGCGGAACGCGCGGATGCCAGGGGGCGCAACGTCTCCGCTGAGGTACGCGATGCGTTCGTCGAGCTGCCAAAGGCCGTGGCGCGCCGCGTAGTGGCGGACCAGGCCCGCGCGCACGACCGCGCCGTCCGGGTCGATGAGCCACTCGCCGGGCTCGGCCACGGCGCAGTCGTCGGGTTCGGCGTCCGTGATCGTCCACGACGAGTCGCCGTGGATCACGGTCGCGCGGCGCGAAACCCCTGCTGTGGCAAGGCCGCGAGTCCACAGGCAGGCTTCGCGGACAGAGCCGTCGAGCGACACGAGCTCGATCTCGTCGGCCCAGGGTGCGACCGCGAAGTCGATGCCGGGTGCACATTTCACCGCGAGATCGACGCCCGCATAAACAGAAGACAGCTCGTCCAATGGCGGCACGAAGTCGGCAGGGTGCCACTTGCGGCGGCCGGCGGAGTCACGACGGGCCGGGTCCGCGGTGACGGCCGAAGCACGCGAGACCGGGCGCAGAGCGTCGGCCTGGACGACCAGCCGACCCGGAACGTTGTTGCGCGCCATGGCAAGCCGGACCGGATCGAGGTCCGAGCCGATGCACCGCGAAGCGACGGCACTCAGCTCGAAGAGGTCCGCGCCCACAGAACAGGTCACGTCGTGAACATCGCGACCGGCGAACCGCACAGCACGATGCCGGGCGACGGCAGAAGCGGTGGCCTGCTGGAGAGCGTCGTCGGTGAAGAGCCAGCCGGCAGAAGAGTCCAGTTTGGACGAAGCACGACGGCGCAGCAGCACGGTTTCCACAACGGGCGCAAAAGAAGCACCCAGCAGCTTGCGAGCGACACCTACGTCGTGCAAGCGGGAAGAGTCGGTGAAGGGCAACGCGTCCACCTCGGCCACAGCGGCGACTCCCGCGGCAGACCGAAGGAACTCCACGTCGGCAGAGGTGAACGCGTACCCCAACTCAGGAAGACTTCTTGCCGGTGACCGACACGTTGTAGAACACCTCGCGCGGCAGCACCTTCGACAGCACGTTCTGGTCGACCCACGAGAGGTTCTGCCAGGTGCGGTAGGCGAACATCGCCCACCCGAAGCCCAGCTTCTCGCGCGGCACGGCGGCCTCGAACGTCCGCACCGGCCAGCCGAACAGAGCCGCCGACAGCTCGTCCGTCACGGCGTGCACGTCAACCGCGCCCGCGCGACGAGCCGTGGCCTCGAGCTGGTCCGGGTCGAACGTGTGCAGGTCGACGACAGCTTCGAGCGCCGCGGCACGGGAGGACTCGTCGAGCTCCTCCTGCGGACGACGCCACCCACCCAGAGCAGGCACGGCCTTGGTGATGTTGGTGGTCAGCCACCACGTCGCCTGGCCGAGCTTGCGGGCGTAGAAGTTGCCGATGTTCGTCGGGTCGCCCGCGAACACGAACTTGCCGCCGGGCTTCAAAACCCGCAGCACCTCGCGCATCGCCGTCTCCACATCGGGGATGTGGTGCAGCACCGCGTGACCGACGACGAGGTCGAACGTGTTGTCGTCGTACGGGATCCGCTCGGCGTCGGCAACGCGGCCGTCGACGTCGAGGCCCAGGTGCTGAGCGTTGCGCAGCGCGACCTCGACCATGCCGGGCGACAGGTCGGTGACCGAGCCCTTCTTGATCACGTCGCCCTGCATCAGGTTCAGCAGGAAGAAACCCGTGCCGCAGCCCAGTTCCAGCGCGTGCTCGTACGGTCCGACGTCACCGGCGGCGGCGCGGAAGCGGTCCGTCGCGTAGGTGATGCAGCGGTCGTCGTAGGAGATCGACCACTTCTCGTCGTACGTGCCCGCTTCCCAGTCGTGGTAGAGCACCTGGGCGAGCTTGGTGTCCTTGTAGGCCGCCTCGACCTCCGCAGCCGAAGCGTGCGGGTTCGGTGCCGGATCAGTTGCCACTGAACTTCGCCTTCCCGGGCCCGTTCTCGATGAACGACTCGACGCCCGCCTTCTTGTCCTCCGTCGCGAACAGCGCCGCGAAGAGGTGGCTCTCCAACTTCAGGCCCGACTCCAGGTCGGTGTCCAGACCACCGTCGACGGCGGCCTTCGTCGCTGCCAACGCCAGAACCGGCCCGTTGACGAACTGCTTGGCCCAGCGCACCGCCGCCGCGTACACGTCGTCCGGCGCCACGACCTCGTCGATCATGCCGATCTCCAGCGCCTCCTGGGCGCCGACGAACCGGCCGGTGTACAGCAGGTCCTTGGTCTTCGAAGGACCGATCAACCGGGCGAGGCGCTGCGTGCCGCCACCGCCGGGGATCAGGCCCAGCAGGATCTCGGGCTGGCCGACCTTGACGTTGTCACCGGCGATCCGGCGGTCACACCCCAGCGCGACCTCGAACCCGCCACCTAGCGCGTACCCGGTCAGGGCGGCGACCGTCGGCTTCGGCACAGACGCAAGAGCACCCAGAGCGTCTGACAGACCCTTGGCCCGCAGCGTCATCTCGGCGTGGGAGATCTGCGCGAACTCCTTGACGTCCGCACCGGCCGCGAAGACCTTCTCGCCGCCGTAGACGATGACCGCGTAGACGTCCGAACGCTCGGAGGCCTCGCGCGCAGCGGCCTGGAGCTCGGTCTGCACCTGCCGGTTCAGGGCGTTCATCGGCGGCCGGTCCAGACGGATCGTGCCGATCCCGTCCTCGACTTCCAGCCTCACGAACTCAGCCACGCAGCCCTCCACAGTTAGTCGCGACGGCAGTGTCACGTTACCCGGCGGTAGCTTCTCAGACCTTTCGGCGGGCGAAGAACCGCTCCCCCGACTTTTGCAGTTCGAGGTCCTGACCGAACGTCTTTGAGAGGTTTTCCTCAGTGAGGGTGTCCTCGAGCAGGCCTTGAGCGACGACCGAGCCCTCGCGCAGCAGCAGGGCGTGCGTGAAGCCGGGCGGGATCTCCTCGACGTGGTGCGTGACCAGCACCATCGCCGGCGCGTCCGGGTCGAGGGCCAGCTCGGACAGCTTCGCGACGAGGTCCTCGCGGCCGCCCAGGTCGAGGCCCGCGGCGGGCTCGTCGAGCAGCAGCATCTCGGGGTCCGTCATCAACGCGCGGGCGATCAGGGTGCGCTTGCGCTCGCCTTCGCTCAACGTGCCGTAGAGGCGGTCGGCGAGGTGCTCGATGCCGAGCGTGCCGAGCAGCTCGCGGGCGCGGTCGGTGTCCTGCCTGCCGTACTCCTCGCGCCAGCGGCCGAGCACCGCGTACCCGGCGGAGACGACCAGGTCGACGACCTTCTCGTCGCCGGGGACGCGGCCGTTCAGGGCCGCGGAGCACAGGCCGATGCGCGGCTTGAGCTCCTGGACGTCGGTCTTGCCCAGGCGTTCGCCCAGGAGGTGGACCTTGCCCTTGGTCGGGTGCAGCTCAGCGCTGGAGAGCCGGAGCAGGGTGGTCTTGCCGGCGCCGTTCGGGCCCAGCACCACCCAGCGCTCGTCCAGTTCCACGCTCCAGTCGATGTTGCCGACCAGCGTGTTCTTGCCTCGGCGGACAGACACGCCCGCCATGTGCACGACCAGATCTGTCACGTCGACGTCCGCCACGCCTCGCATTCTTCCGAACGGGTCCGGCGGAGCTGGAGTCGGGCCCGGGTGCACCCTGCGTGACGGTGGGACAACCGCGATAGGCAGACCGACTGCGCCGCCGGTGTGAACTCTCCAGTTTTTTGCCGGTGACGGATGCCAAGATCGGAGGTATGGCTACGCGACCCGAGTCCGAGGTGCTGGCAGGCCGTCCGTTCCCACTGGGGGCACACGCCGAGGCAGGCGGTGTCCGGTTCGCGGTGACGTCCCATGTCGCCGATGCGGTAGAGGTCTGTCTGATCAACGACGACGGGACGGAGAAGCGGGTCGAGCTGACCGAGCGCACGTTCGGCGTGTGGCACGGTCTCGTCCCCGGCGTGACGCCTGGGCAGAAGTACGGGTTCCGCGTGCACGGCCCGTATGACACGGGCCGAGGCCTGCGGTGCAACCCCGCCAAGCTCCTCGTCGACCCGTACGCGCGCCAGATCTCCGGCAAGATCACGAACCTCAGGGCGTCGCTCGGGTACGTGGGCGACCCGATGCACGGCCCTCCGTCGGCGATCGACTCGCTCGGCTCAGTTCCTCTGTCGGTCGTGAGCTCACCCGGCGGCGCGGACACCGGCGTCAAGCCCGAGGTGCCGTTCGAAGAAGCCGTCATCTACGAGATGCACGTCAAGGGCTTCACGAAGAACCACCCGGACATCCCGGAGAAGCTGCGCGGCACGTACCTCGGCCTGGCGCACCCGGCGGCGGTCGAGCACCTGACGAGGCTCGGCGTCACCAGCGTCGAACTCCTGCCCGTGCAGGCGTTCCAGGACGAACCGTCGCTGATCGGCCGGAACGCGGGCAACTACTGGGGCTACTCCCCGCTCGGCTACTGCGCGCCCCACGCGGCGTACGCGAGCGAGCCGGGCAACGAGATCCAGGAGTTCCGCACGATGGTGGCCGCGCTGCACGCCGCGGGCATCGAGGTGCTGATCGACGTCGTCTACAACCACACCTGCGAGGGCGGTCCGGACGGGCCGACCCTCTGCTTCCGCGGGTTCGACGCGCCGGGCTACTACCTGCACGCGGGCGGCGGCAGCACCGTCGACATCACCGGCTGCGGGAACACGCTGGACGCCGGGTCGCCGCAGGTCGTGAGGCTGGTGACGGACTCGTTGCGGTACTGGGCCGACGAGATGGGCGTGGACGGGTTCCGGTTCGACCTCGCGTCGACGATGGGCAGGCCCGGCGGCGGGTTCTTCGACCGGGACAGCGCGCTGCTCACGGCGATCACGACGGATCCGGTGCTGTGCCGGGCGAAGCTGATCGCGGAACCGTGGGACGCGACGGGCGACGGTTATCGGGTCGGAGACTTCGGCGTGCAGTGGGCCGAGTGGAACGGCCGTTATCGGGACACGGTCAGGGACTTCTGGCGCGGGCACACGTCGGTGCGCGACCTGGCGTATCGGCTCAGCGGCTCGTCCGACCTCTACGCGGACGACCTGCGCAGGCCCTGGCAGTCGATCAACTTCATCACCGCGCACGACGGCTTCACGTTGCGAGACCTGGTGTCCTACAACGACAAGCACAACGAGGAGAACGGCGAGGAGAACCGCGACGGCACCAACGACAACCGGTCGTGGAACTGCGGCGCGGAAGGCGAGACGGACGATCTCGACGTGCTCACGTTGCGGGCCAGGCAGGCGCGCAACCAGCTCGCGACGCTGCTGCTGTCCACCGGCACGCCGATGATGGTGGCGGGCGACGAGATGTGGCGGACGCAGGGCGGCAACAACAACCCCTACTGCCTCGACAACCGGGTATCGTGGGTGGACTGGACGGAGACCGAGGCCGGCAAGGCGCTGCTCGGCTTCACGCAGAAGGTCATCGACCTCAGGTCCAGCTCGCCGGCGTTGCGCCAACCCGAGTTCTTCGAGGGCCGCACGACGCCCAGCGGCAACCCGGACCTGGTGTGGTTCCGGCCGGACGGACGGGAGATGGCCGAGACCGACTGGTTCGACGAGGGCCGCCGCACGCTCGGCATGTTCATCGACGGCTCGAACTGCCTGTCGCGCACGAGGGACGGCGAGCTGGTGTCGGACGACTCGTGGCTGCTGCTGATGCACGCCGGCGCGGACCCGATCACGGTGACGCTGCCGCACGAGCGGTACGGGCCGTCGTACGAGCCCTTCCTCGACACGACGACGCCGGACGGCTCCCCGAACGATCCCGGCACGGTCGCGCCGAAGTCGAAACTGACGCTGGAGCCGCGCTCACTGCTGCTGCTCCGCGTACCGCGCTGATTCCCGGTAATTCGCCGGTGTGACTCCGGTCATCCGCTTGAAATGATCGCGCAACGTGCTCGCACCGCTGAATCCGACAGAGCGGGCGATCTGGTCGACCGTGTCCTGCGTCGTTTCCAGCAACGTCTTCGCGGTGTCGATGCGGCGCGCCAGGATCCACTGGCCGGGTGAGAGGCCCGTCTCAGCTCGAAACCTGCGGATCAGCGTGCGCTGCGAGAGATGTGCGCGCGCTGAGAGCTCACCCAGCGACAACGGCGATTCGAGGTTGTGAACAATCCATTCTCGAAGCGCGGACAGGCTATCAGTTTCCCCACTTTTCAGACTTCCATTCGACAGCAATCGGACAGGAAAACCTTCCGAGTCACGCCGGGTGAGATGCCGCAGCAACGCCACGGTTCCGGCCGTGTCGCTCGACGTGCAAACACCTTCCCACTCGGCGTACGGCGCCCCGGGAGCAACGTCGACCTGCGGAAACCGGCGCGCGAACACGTCTGCCCACTCGGCACTGACCGCGGCCACGCCGTCGTTCAGCACACCGGCCTCTGCCAGCACGAACGCGCCGGTCGAGAGCCCGACTACCCGCGCACCGGCCGCCCGCGCCGCCTGCAGCGCCGCCGCCAGCTCCACCGTGACGGAACGGTTGACGCTGGTGAACGCGGGCACGACAACGGTGTCCGCATAGCGCAGCAGTTCGAGTCCACCATGCGTCTCAATAAGCAGCCGGTTCGACGTTCGCACGTTTTGCCCATTGAGGCACGCATATCTCAATTGGTATCGGACCGCACCTTCGGACAGGTCGTCCTCGAATGCCCTGGACACCATCCCGAGGTCGAGCAGCACTGCACCTTCAGGCACGAACACGACAACCTTGCGCATTGGCCGGATCCCTCCCCCAGTGGCGATTTTCAGCCCTTGGCAGCGGCGGAGATCTCTGCCGAGAATAGCAACAAATCCGCGCCGCACTCGTTTGTCGCCAACTGCGAGGGAGCAACGCCGTGCTCGATGTGGAAACGGTGGATCCGTGGTTCGTGATGCTCAGCCCGACGGAACCCGTGCGCGGCGGAGTGGCAGCACTCGGAGTGACCGAACCCGAGCCCGAGGTCGTCGAGTCGATTGACCACAAGTCAATTCGGGAGACCGCGCTGGCCGAGGCGGAGGCGTTCATCGGCAAGATCGCGCCGAAGCTCAACCGGATCGACGACCCCGCCAGGCGGATCTTCGAGATCATGGCGTGCGGGCGGTACCGGGCGGGCAGCGTCGAGAAGACCAGGTTCACCGAGAACTGGGAGCTGTGGCAGGACACCCTGCGCCTGCACGTCGAACAGGGCACGCCGATCCCGGTGACGCTGCCGTCGTACCCGTTCAAGATCCCGAACCCGGTGAAGGTCCGCCGCCGCTCCCCCGACATGGCCGAGCTGCTGAACCTGCAGCGGCTGCTCGAGCTGAGCCACGCGATCAGCCTCGTGCACGAACCCGGCGCGGTGATGCACGTGATCAGCGACGGCATGATCTACGGCCCGTTGTTCGGCGTCAGCGACCACGAGGCGCGCTGCTACCGGGCCGACGCCGAGCGGATGATCCGCGACCTCGACGCCGAGAAGACGATCACGATGGTCGACATGCTCGACGACGTCGTGGCGTCGGTGCAGGACGAGTTCGACGACGTGAAGGCACGCCTGGAACCCAAGGTGCGCAAGTGGTGGGAGGACAACACCGACGACGCGCATCGCAAGTACCTCGTCCGCAACCTCACGGCGAACATGAACACCCACGCCGAGGCCGTGCACCTGCTGAGCCAGGTGCTCTCGCGCACGGTCGCCGGTGAGGACGTCGCCGAAGCGGCGGAGGAGATGCGCGCCGTCGGCGACCACATCCTCAAGCGCGCCGACGAGTACGCGTTGCGGTTCACGCTCACGCTCTACACGTTGAAGATCATGAACATGGTGCCGCGCTACTACCCGCAGTCGATCCGCGGCACCGTGCACCCGAAGCCCGGCCAGTGGGGTTTCCACCTGGTCAACAAGTTCACGAACGTCTTCCCGTGGCAGGGAGTCGCCGTGCTGAAGCCGAACGGCCAGTGGCGGGTGCGCACCGAGCTCGACGCCAAACTGCGCGGCGCGCTCCCGGTGCACCTCCCGAACGACCCTTTCCCTTACTACTACCGGGAAACCGACTGAGGCAGATCGATGTACTCGTGCGGATCCGCGGCCGCCGGGTCGATCATGAGCTTGCCGACGCTGTGGTACCCGAGCGCGTACCTGCCGCGCCTCGGGTCCCAGCGCGAGTACTCCGCCAGCGCCTGCCGCTTGCGCGCGAACTGCTTGTCGCTCAACGGAAGCACGTAGTCGGCGGTGCGCTGCTCAAGCGGGTAGGTGTAGCCGTAGACCCAGTAGAACCGGAGATCGAGGCCCGTGAGGCCTTCCGCGGCCTCACGGCACGCCTTGTGCGTGAGGTTCGGCTCGTTCGGATCCCAGCCGTGGACCACGTCGCGGTAGCCGTTGACCAGCTTGTGCGACGCGCCGGGATAGCGGGCCTCGAACTCCAGGATCGTGTCGCGGACCTCCCGCACGAACCCCGCGTAGTCGGTCCACGCCGAGTCCGGACGGTCCCGCACCACCACCCGGTCGACGCCGAGACGGGCCGCCGCGGCCCTGAACTCGGCGGTGCGGCCGCGGACGACGTCGTCCTGCACGAGTCCGAAGCTGTGTGAACCACCGCCGGGGCAATCCGTCCCCAACGGACAGTCCGCGGTGCCGTTCATGATGTCCAGCAACCCGCCGTTCTCACCCCGCGTGAGCAACACCAGGATCACCTGGCGGCCGGCTTCCTTGTGCTCGCGGATCGAGCCGGCCATCGCGAGCGACTCGTCGTCCTGGTGCGGTGAGTAGAAGATCGCGGGTGGCGCGGCCGCGTGAGCCGTGCCCGTGGGCAGCAGGGTTGCGGCGGCACCGAGTGCGAGCGCCTTTCGGCGACTGAGCTCCATGACGACCTGACTACGGTCCGGAGTCGGCCGGTCGCAAGCTCTGGTGAAGACCACAGATCACTCCGTGGACGCTCTAGCCACTTTCCGAACTCGTCTGGCACCATCACGGTCGTGGTCGTCTACTGCTGGACTGACCGCACGATCGATCTCGTTCTCGTGGCGTCGTGCGGGTGTAGCTCGACGCGACGCACGCGCTGACCCGAGCGCCCTGCGTCGCGTCTTGATCGCTACCCCCGTAAGAGCGACGCGACCCCAGGAGCGAGTGCGTGACTTCGACGTACGCCGATCATGATCAATTCGATGTGCACCCGGCGCTGGACACCCAGCTGCTGCGCGACGTGATCCACCCGTCCCGCGACCTGTGGACCCCACGTGAGCTGCGCAATCTCACCTCGTTCGTGGCGAGCGAGCTGACCACCGGACTGCTGCAGATCCTCGACTACTCGACCGAACGCCGCTGGTGGGCGCGTCTCGGCCTGACCGAGGGCGTCGAGCTGTGGCTGCTGTCGTGGCTGCCCGGACAGGGCACCGAACCGCACGACCACGGCGGCTCCGCGGGTTCGTTCACGGTGCTGACCGGCAAGCTGAACGAGGACTACCGCTACCCGGCGGGCCCGATCCGCACCGCCGTGCGCGGCACCGGCGAGGCCATCGGCTTCGGCTCAGGACGCGCGCACCAGGTCACCAACCCGTTCGACGCGCCGGCCGCGACCGTGCACGCCTACTCGCCGCCGCTCGTGCCGACCCGCGAGTACGCCTCGTTGCTCGACATCCCCGACTCGATCCCGCCGCTGCCCGCGCAGCGCCTTCCGCTGGCCGAACTGCGTCAGCTGGCCGACCAGGAGGGCCCGTGAGCAACGTCGACCGCATCCTCGACGAGGCGCGAACGCACCTGAAGCGCCTCGAACCTCAGGAGCTTCACCAGCTGGAGGACGCGCTGATCGTCGACATCCGGCCTGCCCACAACCGGTTGGCCGAGGGCGAGATCGAGAACTCCGTCGTGGTCGAGCGGATCGTGCTGGAGTGGCGCCTCGACCCGACCGGTGACTGGCGACTGCCCGGGTTCACCGCGGACACGACCGTGGTCGTCGTGTGCAACGAGGGGTATTCGTCGTCGCTGGCGGCCAGGGATCTGCAACGGATCGGGCTGCCGAACGCCACGGATCTCGTGGGCGGGTATCGGGGCTGGCGTGCGGCGGGACTGCCCATCAGAGAAGGCGGCTCGCAGGCTGTCGTCTGATCCGCACGTGGAACCGCGGTCACGCCGGTAGCGTCTGGGAACCGTGACAGTTGTGCGCTGGGTCGTGACGGCCCTGGTCGTGATCGGCACGATCGCCTGGAGCCTTCCCGACTGGTACGTCGGCCTCGCCGGAGCCCTCGTCGGGCTGCTGCTCGAACTCACGGCGGTGCAGGCGGGTCTGGCGCTCGGTGCCGTCCTCTTCGGACTGCGGATCACCCACCTGATCATCGGCATCGGCAGCGAGCTCAAGTCGTGGACCTACACCCACCGGCGGATCGTGCTGCGCAACATCCCGGTGCTGGCCACGATCGGGATCACCGGACTGAAGCCGGGGGTGCGCAGGCGGACCGTCCTCACCGGAGCGTTCTCGATCTTCTTCTGCGCGGCGATCGCGGCCGCCACCTGGTTCGCGACCGGGTCGGCGTTCGGCAAGGGTCTCGCGCTCGCCGCCACCGCGTGCTTCTTGCTCCAGCTCGTGCCGGTCGAGCAGCCCGGGAACACGAGTCTCGGCTGGTTCGTGTTCTCGCTGCCGAAGCTCACCGGGCGGCGGCTGGGTGAGCTGGAGGCGCGGCCGCGGGTGCTCGCCGGCATGGACGCCTACCACCGCGGTGACCTCGACGAGGCCGAGCGGATTCACGCCGAGCTGGCGCAGGACCACCCCGACCTGCTCACCGTCGTCGGGCTCAAGGTCGTCACGGCGTGTGCCCGCGAGAAGTACCTCGACGCGCTGCAGACCGTGGTGGGGCTGAACGGGCGGACCGACCTCGGCACGCGTGAGCTGGCGTTCGTCATGGCGACCACAGCCGGTGTCGCGGTGCAGGCGGTCGAGGCCGGGCAGTTCCCCGCGGAGGTCGGGCTGGAGACGGCTCGCAGCATGCTCGGCAACGCCTACGAGGCCGGGTATCCGAAGCACCGGTCGAACGGGACGCTGGCGGTCATCGCGCTGCTCGAAGGCGACACCGCGAAAGCCAGGCAGCTCGCCGGGTGGGCGGCCGAGAGCAGCGAGAACGCGCTCGGGCGGGCCGACGACCTGATCACGATCGCGCGGGCGTGGATGGCGGACGGCAACAACGCGAAGGCCCGCGAGCTCGCGGCCGAAGCACACGAGCTCGCGGGCTGGAACCCGCGGGTGGCGGCGACCCGCGCCCGTCTGGAGATCAGCTGAAGCGCTAGATCATTTTTCAGCCGGGGAAACCGGGCGAATTGTTGCCGTTCCCGCCCGAGTTGCCCGCGCCGACGTTGTTGCCGCCGCCACCGTTGCTGTTGCCGATGCCTCCGTTGTTGTTGTTTCCGACGTTGTTGCCATTCCCCCCGATGTTGCCCGATCCGGTGACGTTGCCGTTGCCGTGCGTCCACGGGTTGTGCGACAGCGCGGTGATCGTGATGGGACCAACGAGCTGCGTGTCCAGCACGTCGCGGCTCTGGTAGGGCGCGGCCTGTGCGGCAGAGGCGAACAGACCCATACCGGCGACTGCGACTCCGAGGACGATTGCTTTCTTGATCATCTGCGGTTTTCCGTTCTGCTTGCAGCGGATCGAGCAATCGCAGGTTAACCACATCATCCGAGCAAAAACGAATCGGTCGCACCATTGTGTGCAATTACAAAAAGCGCTTGGACTGCGACAAATGGGTGACGAGGCAGGTCGTCACCGCTATTCCCGACTGCGCGGAATACTACGGAGCGCACACGGGAAAGGGCCCGTCACCGAGATCGGTGACGGGCCCTTTCCCACCCCGCGTGCTGATCAGCTCTACTCGACGGGCAACGGGATGGGCAGCGACGGCAGACCACCCGCGGGTACCGGCAGGCCGCACTTCTGCAACAGGTCGGTGACCGTCTTGAGCAGTGTCGTCAGGATCCCGGTGATCTTTCCGACGTCCGGCAGCCCGCCTCCCAGGGCGCCGAGGACCGTGCCGCCGAGACCGGCGATGGACGAGATCAGGTTCAGCACGACCGGCAGGCACTGGTCGACAGGACCGGTGTACTCGACCGCCTTCACCGGCAACGGCACCGGCGCGCTCACCGGGAGTGCCGGCAGACAGCCGGAACTCTGCAGCGCCGACACCAGGCCGAGCAGGTCGCCGATCAACGGTGTCACCGCGCCCAGGTTGGGCAGGGGCAACAGACTGGTGACGGTTTTCGTGAGCTTTCCGGCGAGGTCGGTGACAAGACCCGCACAAGCGGCCGGTAGTTCTGGTGCGGCGGGCGTCGCCAGGGCAGCCGGGGTCGATGACGCGGTGAACAGAGCTGCGACGAGCGAGAGTGCGGTAATCGTTTTCTTCACGGCTACCTTCTTCCTCAATGCGCAATTCACTGGAGCCGCGCCGGGAATGCCATCACAGGAATTCTGGTGCGGTTCATTCCATGTGGACGAGCGTATGCCCGGTCACCGGCCCCTACCAGCGGAGATCGCGAATTCACCCACTCGAAAAAGTACTCATTCGATTGAGGGAAGCCACTGAATCGAGCGCACGCCTGGAGCAGGTCACGAGCAGTGAACAGGAAACAAGGAAGACGGACACATCAGGGCATCCAGCCCGCCGTTTGAAGGCGAACTGGATGCCCTGTGTTGATCTCGTAAAGCGATCAACTAGTGATCAGCCGGCGATCAGCTGGCCAGAACGACCCTGCCGAGCTCCGCCGAGGTGGCCAGCAGGCCGTGCCGCGGCAGCACGCGGACGGTGTAGCCGAGCGCTCCGGCGTGCGGCAACGGCACCTCCGCCTCGTAGTTCCCGTTGCCCGCGTAGCTCATCGGCGCGGTGACGATGTCCTTGAGCTCGTCGGAGTCGTGCGACACCTTGCCGAGCACGACCTGAACGTCCACTTCGGACGGCTCCAGCCCTGCCAGCTCCACCCGTGCCCGCACGATGACCGGCGCGCCCAGCACCGGCACGGACGAGCCGCCGAGCACCAGGTCGCTGTCGAGCACCCGCACCCGCGTCCACGACGCGCGCAGCCGGTGCCGGTAGGCGGACAGCTCCTTCGCGCCGCGGAAGCCCTCGCCGACGACGGTCTGCGCGGACGCGGCGGCCGGGGCGTAGTAGGTCTCCACGTACTCGCGGACCATGCGCGAGGCCTGCACGACCGGCCCGAGCGAGGCCAGCGTGTGCCGGACCATCGACATCCAGCGGGTCGGCACGCCGTCCTCGCCGCGGTCGTAGAACAGCGGCGCGACCTGCTGGCCGAGCAGCTCGTACAGGGCGTTGGCCTCGAGGTCGTCGCGGCGGATCGGGTCGTTGACGCCATCCGCGGTCGGGATGGCCCAGCCGTTCGAGCCGTCGTAGAGCTCGTCCCACCAACCGTCCCGGATGGACAGGTTGAGGCCACCGTTCAGCGCGGCCTTCATGCCTGAGGTGCCGCACGCTTCGAGGGGGCGCATCGGGTTGTTGAGCCACACGTCGCAGCCCCAGTACAGGTACCGGGCCATGGACATGTCGTAGTCGGGCAGGAACACGATCCGGTGCCGCACGCCCGCGTCGTCGGCGTAGCGCACGATCTGCTGGATCAGCGCCTTGCCGCCGTCGTCGGCCGGGTGCGACTTGCCCGCGACCACGAGCTGCACGGGCCGTTCGGGGTGCAGCAGCAGGTTCCGCAGGCGCTCCGGGTCGCGCAGCATCAGCGTGAGGCGCTTGTACGTCGGCACGCGCCGGGCGAACCCGACGGTCAGCACGCCGGGGTCGAACACGCCGTCGGTCCAGCCGAGTTCGAGGGCTGACGCGCCGCGCTGCAGCCACGACTCCCGCAGCCTGCGGCGGACCTCGTTGACCAGGCGGCCGCGCAGGGTGCTGCGAAGCTCCCACAGCCCGGCGTCGGTGACCGGCTCGAACGCGCCGAAGCCGAGCCCGGCGCTCTGGTTGTCGGCTTCGTTGGCGCCGAGCAGCTTGTTCATCTCGGTCGCGGCCCACGTCGGCCCGTGCACGCCGTTGGTGACCGACCCGATCGGCACCTCGGTGGCGTCGAAGCCCGGCCAGAGCCCGCGGAACATGTCGCGGCTGACCTCACCGTGCAGTTTGGACACACCGTTGGCGCGCTGGGCGAGCCGCAGCCCCATGTGGGCCATGTTGAACATGCCGGGGTTGTCCTCGGCGCCGAGCGCGAGGATGCGCTGGGTGTTCACGCCGGGCACGAGGTTCTCCGCGCCGAAGTAGTGCTGGACCAGATCGACCGGGAACCTGTCGATGCCGGCGGGCACGGGCGTGTGCGTGGTGAACACGGCACCCGCGCGCGCAGCCGTCAGCGCCTGGTCGAAGTCGAGACCGTCGTTGGTGATGTACTCGCGGATCCGCTCGAGGCCGAGGAAGCCCGCGTGGCCCTCGTTGGTGTGGAAGACCTCGGGCTGCGCGTGCCCGGTGAGCTCGCAGAACGTCCGCACGGCCCGCACGCCGCCGATGCCAGCGAGGATCTCCTGGCGGATCCGGTGGTTCTGGTCGCCGCCGTAGAGCCTGTCGGTGACGCCGCGCAGGTCCTCGTCGTTCTGCTCCACATCGGAGTCGAGCAGCAGCAACGGCACCCGGCCGACCTGCGCCCGCCAGATCTTGGCGCGCAGCATCCGGTCGCCCGGCATCGCCACGTGCACGAGCAGCGGCAGCCCGGACGGCTCGGTGAGCAGCTCCAGCGGCAACCCGCGCGGGTCGAGCGACGGGTAGTGCTCCTGCTGCCAGCCGTCGAGCGACAGCGACTGCCGGAAGTACCCCGACCTGTACAGCAGACCGACCGCGATCAGCGGAACGCCCAGGTCAGAGGCCGCCTTGAGGTGGTCGCCGGCGAGGATGCCGAGGCCGCCCGAGTAGTTCGGCAGCGCCTCGTGCACGCCGAACTCCATCGAGAAGTACGCGACGCTCGTGGGCAACGGGGTGTCTTTCGTGCTTCCGTGCTCACGGCGCTGGGCGATCTCGTCCTGCCGGCGCTGGTACCAGCGCGGCCCCTCGACGTAACGCTCCAGGTCGGACGCGAGCGCGTGCAGTTTCAGCAGGAACTGCTCGTCTCTCGCGAGTGCCTCCAGCCTCCCCGCGTCGACGACGGAGAGCAGGCGCAACGGGTCGCCACCGACCTCGGACCAGACGCGGGAGTCGATCGAGGCGAAGAGGTCCTGCGTGGGCGGGTGCCACGTCCAGCGCAGGTTGGTGGCGAGCGTGCTCAGCGCGGACAGGGGCTCCGGCAGGCTGGCTCGGACGGTGAACCGGCGAAGTGCTCGCATGACGAGCGAACTTACCTGCCACCCCTGAGTGCCTGACAACGTTCCCGGTCACACCTGCAACGACTTGCAGAACCGGTCAAGACGGGGACCGGCCGTGAGCAGGTCAGAAGCGCAGCTCGGGGCGTTTGGCGGTGGCGCCCCAGTCGAGGAGGCGGCGGAGGTTCGCCGGGAGGTCGGCGAGGCCGGTCGCCTTGTCGTGAAGATCGATCACAACAGTCGGCGAGATCTCCAGGATCTCCGCGTCCTCTGCGGTGAACTCCAGCGTGAGGAGCACGCCGTCCAGCCGAACCCGGCTCAGGCAGCCGTAGAGGGTGGCGCCGCGTTCGGTCGAGACGCAGTAGGAGTCCATTCCGTACTGAACGTCCTGTTCCTCCGGTTCATCGGTGGACCGTTGGATCGAGAACGTCCTGCGCACCCCGGTCTCGTCGAGCCCGGCGATCGCCACTTCCACGTCTGAGTGCGAATCTGGAGTCATGTCCGAGTTGGCTCGCGAGTTCCTCATGTACGTCCACACGCGTGCGACCGACCGCGCCGCCAAACGTGAATGCTGGTCGTACACGCGTGGCGAGGTCACGCTGACGCTCGGCCTCGGTCCCGGCGTCGGCTTCGCACTGTGGACGGACGGCACCGAGTGGATCACGTCAGGCGGGACGAACGGCGAGCCCGTCACCTACGAGACCGACGAGGACACCACCGAGGACTTCCCCGCGGGCTGCGAGCACCCCATCGGCGTGGTCATCGCCGTGCTGGAACGGTTCGTCGAGCACGGCGACCGCGGATCCGACGTCGAGTGGCAGGTCAGGGCCGGTTCATCTTGACGATCTGCAGCTCGGCGCCCTTGCCGTCGATGTTGATCGTGTACTCCTCGGTGGAGGTCTTGTTCGTCTCCGCGGCGGTCAGGTCGGCGGCCTGCGTCACCTGGAACGTGCCGTCGTCGGACGCCGTGACCAGCGGGTTCCCCTTGAGCGCGACCTTGGTGTACTCGCCCCAGTACTCCTTCTCGGAGTTCGCGCTCGGGGCTTCGTCCGGCGCCCAGAACACGACCGACTCGGCGGCGTTCTGCGGCAGCTTCGAGAAGTACCGCTGCACGAACTGGGTGACCTGAGCCTTGCTGAACTTGGTGGCGGGCGGTGCCGACGACGGCTTGCTCGGCTCGGTCGTCGGCGTCGGCTTGTCGGTCGTGTACGTCGGCTTGTCGGTCGTCGGCACCGGGGTGTTCTGCGTCGTCGGCTTCGTAGTCGTGGTGCTGGGGCCGGCGGCGCTGTTGTTGTCCTTGCCGTAGTTGTTGATCAGCACGTACGCGAGGCCGCCGATCAGGAGCACGGCGAGGACCGCGGCGGCGATCGCTAGGCCTCGGCTCTTCTTCGGCGCCGGCTCGGGCTCGTAGTCGTCGTAGTCGTCGTACGCGGGCTGAGGCGCGGGCGGACGGGTGCGCGGGCCCTGCGGAGGCATGGTGTTGTGCGTGCGCGGGCCGGCCCCCATCACGGCGGTGCCGGACGGCGGCGTCATCGGCCGCGGCGGGATCACGGCGGTGGCCGGGACGGCGTTGCCCTCGGAGATCGCCTTCAGCTCCGCCGCCGCCTGGGCCGCGGTCGGGCGCTGCGACGGCTCGTTGGCCAGCATGCGCACGAGCAGCGGGGTGAGCGGGCCCGAGCGCATCGGCGGGCGGGTCTCGCCGCGCGCGACCTTGTAGAGCAGGCCTAGGTCGTTCGTGCTCTTGCCGAACGGTGGCTCGCCCTCGGTCATCGCGTAGATCGTCGCGCCGAGCGAGAACACGTCCGACGGCGGCGCGGGCTCGGCACCGCGGGCGAGTTCCGGCGCGAGGTACGCGGGCGTGCCGGCGAGCATGCCGGTCTTGGTGACGGCGACGTCGCCCAGCGCGCGCGAGATGCCGAAGTCGGTGATCTTGACGAGGCCGTCGCGTCCAATGAGGACGTTGCCGGGCTTGATGTCGCGGTGCACGATCCCGGCGCTGTGGGCGGCGGCCAGCGCGGAGGCGGCCAGCGACCCGATGCGAGCGGCCTCGAGCGGAGGCATCGGCCCGCGCTCGTCGAGGATCGCGGACAGGTTCTTGGACGGCAGGTACTCCATGACCAGGCACGGCTTGCCGTTGTCGAGCACGACGTCGTACACGGCGATCGCGTTCGGGTGCTGCAGCCGCGCGGCGATGCGGCCTTCCCGCATCGCGCGCTGCACGGCCTCGTGGGCCTCCGCCGGCTGCACGTCGTTCAGGAGCATCTGCTTGACCGCGACGTCCCGGTGCAGGAGCTCGTCGCGTGCTCGCCACACGACGCCCATCGCACCGGCGCCGAGCTGGTCGAGGAGGACGTAGCGGTCGCCAAGCTTGTTCACGCGCGGGAGGCTACCTGTAGGCCATTCGCAACGATGTGAGTTACAGGCGAACGGTCCACATGAAGATGACATGAAGTGGCCATGTGATGCCCACAGACCCTGGACACAAACCTGACCCAAGGTGTGCGATCGACAAGTGCGGGGTACGGATCTACAAGGGGTAACCCGCTGACAGGCCGCTTGATCGAGCAAGGCAGGATTACTGACGACGCGGAGCGACACGGCGGAAGGGCGCTGCCGATGAGTGGACGACTCGGTATCGACGACGTATCCCCGGTGGTGTCGGCTGGCAGATATCCAGCCAAAGCCGTTGTGGGAGAACACATTCCGGTTGAGGCCACAGTCTGGCGCGAGGGGCACGACAAGCTCGCGGCGACAGTCACGTGGCGCGGACCGAACGACCGAGTCGCCAGGCAGACGAGAATGCACGAGGTCGGAATCGGCCTCGATCGCTGGGGTGCCACGGTTGTTCCCGACCAGCAGGGCGCGTGGACGTTCCGGATCGATGCGTGGAGTGACCCCTGGGGCACCTGGAACCACGCCGTTGAGGTGAAGATCGCGGCCGGACAAGGCCCCGGTGATCTCGCAAACGATCTTGAACTCGGTGCACTGCTACTCGATCGGGTGGCAAGGCGACCCGATCGCAGGCAAGAGCGAGCACTGCTCACGTCCGCGGCGGAAGCACTCCGCGACGAAGACCGCCCTCTCAACGAACGCGTCGCACCGGCCCTCGCCGACGACGTCCAGAAGATCATGTTCGAGCACCCGGTGCGCGAGCTGATCACCAAGGGCAAGACGCACAAGATCTGGTGCGACCGCAGGCAGGCCGCGTTCGGCTCCTGGTACGAGTTCTTCCCGCGCAGCACCGGCGGGATCGACGAGACCGGCCAGGCGGTGCACGGCACGTTCGCCACGGCGACCAAGGAGCTCGACCGGGTCGCCGCGATGGGCTTCGACGTCGTCTACTTCCCGCCGATCCACCCGGTCGGGCGAGTCAACCGGAAGGGCCCCAACAACACGCTCGTCGCCGGCCCGGAGGACTGCGGTTCGCCGTGGGCCATCGGCGCGGACGAGGGCGGCCACGACGCCATCGCGCCCGAGCTCGGCACGATCGAGGACTTCGACGCGCTCGTCGAACGCGCGCGAGAGCTCGGCATGGAAGTGGCGCTCGACTTCGCGCTGCAGTGCGCGCCGGACCACCCGTGGGTCCTCAAGCACCCGGAGTGGTTCACCACCCGGCCGGACGGGACGATCGCGTACGCGGAGAACCCGCCCAAGAAGTACCAGGACATCTACCCGATCAACTTCGACCTCGACCCCCAGGGCCTCTACCACGAGGTGCTGCGCGTGATGCTGCACTGGGCCGAGCACGGGGTGCGGATCTTCCGGGTCGACAACCCGCACACCAAGCCACCGGACTTCTGGCAGTGGCTGATCTGGAAGGTCAAGGAGGTCTACCCGGACACGCTGTTCCTGTCCGAGGCCTTCACCCGTCCCGCGCGGCTCTACGGTCTCGCCAAGCTCGGCTTCACCCAGTCCTACACGTACTTCACGTGGCGGACGGGCAAGCAGGAGCTGATCGAGTTCGGCGAGGACATCCGCGACCACTGGGACGAGGCGCGGCCGAACCTCTTCGTGAACACGCCGGACATCCTGCACGAGTCGCTGCAGCACGGCGGCCCCGGAATGTTCGGGCTGCGGGCGGCTCTCGCGGCCACGCTCGCCCCGAGCTGGGGCGTGTACAGCGGCTACGAGCTGTTCGAGCACGAAGCGGTGAAGCCGGGCAGCGAGGAGTACCTCAACTCCGAGAAGTACCAGCTGCGGCCTCGTGACTACGCCCGTGCACTGGCGGACGGGCGGAGCCTCGAACCGTGGCTGCGCAAGCTGAACCACATCCGCAGGGCGCACCCGGCACTCCAGCAGATGCGCACGCTGAAGTTCCAGCACATCGAGAACGACGCGTTGGTCGCCTTTTCCAAGCGCGACCCGGAAACGGGCGACACGGTCGTCGTGGTCGTGAGCCTCGACCCGAGCAACGCTCAGGAGGGGACGCTGTACCTCGACCTGCCCTCGCTCGGGTTCGACTGGCACGAGCGCGTGATCGCGCACGACGAGGTCACCGGCGAGACCTGGGACTGGGGTCAGGCCAACTACGTCCGCCTCGAGCCGTGGCGTGCCACCGCGCACGTCGTGAGCCTGCAGCGACGCTTCAGCTGATCAACCGCACAACCCCCGACGAGGTGGGCATCATGGTCGACGACTCCCGTCCCGACGCTGCGCTCGGGTTGGAAGGAACACCGCACACCGGAGAGGCCATCGACGACGACGGCTTCCTGGTAGAGCCCCAGGCCGAGGACTTCAAATCGGCGAAGGAGGCACCCCCGGACCCCAGCTGGTTCAAGGGCGCCGTCTTCTACGAGGTCCTGGTCCGGGCCTTCAGCGACTCCAACGGCGACGGCACGGGTGACCTCAGAGGACTCGCCTCCCGCCTCGACTACCTGGAGTGGCTCGGCGTCGACTGCCTCTGGCTGCCGCCGTTCTACGCGTCGCCGTTGCGCGACGGCGGGTACGACATCAGCGACTTCCGCGCGGTGCTGCCGGAGTTCGGCACCGTCGAGGACTTCGTGTACCTGCTGGAGGAGGCGCACCGGCGCGGGATCCGCGTGATCACCGACCTCGTCCTCAACCACACGAGTGACGCGCACCCGTGGTTCCAGGAGTCGCGGCAGAACCCGGACGGCCCGTACGGCGACTACTACGTGTGGAGCGACGACGACTCGCGCTACAGCGACGCGCGGATCATCTTCGTCGACACGGAGTCGTCGAACTGGACGTACGACCCGGTGCGCGGGCAGTTCTTCTGGCACCGCTTCTTCAGCCACCAGCCGGATCTCAACTACGAGAACCCGGACGTGCAGGAGGCGATGCTCGACACCCTGCGCTTCTGGCTCGACCTCGGCATCGACGGGTTCCGCCTCGACGCCGTGCCGTACCTCTTCGAGGAGGAAGGCACGATCTGCGAGAACCTGCCGCGCACGCACGAGTTCCTGAAGAAGTGCCGCAAGGTCGTCGACGACGAGTTCCCCGGCCGGGTGCTGCTCGCCGAGGCGAACCAGTGGCCGTCGGACGTCGTCGAGTACTTCGGCAACCCGGAGATCGGCGGCGACGAGTGCCACATGGCGTTCCACTTCCCGCTGATGCCGCGCATCTTCATGGCGGTGCGGCGCGAGTCGCGGTTCCCGATCTCGGAGATCCTGGCGCAGACGCCGTCGATCCCGGAGAACGCGCAGTGGGGCATCTTCCTGCGCAACCACGACGAGCTGACGCTGGAAATGGTCACGGACGAGGAACGTGACTACATGTACGCGGAGTACGCCAAGGATCCGCGGATGAAGGCGAACATCGGCATCCGTCGCCGGCTGGCCCCGTTGCTGGAGAACGACCGCAACCAGCACGAGCTGTTCACCGCGATGCTGCTGTCGTTGCCCGGCTCGCCCGTCCTCTACTACGGCGACGAGATCGGCATGGGCGACAACATCTGGCTCGCCGACCGCGACGCCGTGCGCACGCCGATGCAGTGGACTCCGGACCGCAACGCGGGCTTCTCGAGCTGCGACCCCGGCCGGATCTACCTGCCGGTGATCATGGACCCGGTCTACGGCTACCAGGGCCTGAACGTCGAGGCGCAGCTCAACAACTCCTCCTCGCTGCTCAACTGGACCCGCCGGATGATCGAGGTGCGCAAGCAGCACCACGCGTTCGCGGAAGGCGACTTCACCGAGCTGGGCGGCTCGAACCCGAGCGTGCTGGCGTACAAGCGGTTGTGGAAGCGCCCGGACGGCCGCGAGGACATCGTGCTCTGCGTGAACAACCTGTCCCGCTTCCCGCAACCCGTCGAGCTGGACCTCTCCGAGCACCGCGACTACACGCCGCTGGAGCTCACGGGAGGTGTCAAGTTCCCCTCGATCGGGGAACTCCCGTACCTGCTGACCCTTCCCGGTCACGGTTTCTACTGGTTCCAGCTGGTAGAGGCGGGCGACGACAGCGAGATGAGGTGAACCGCGTGATCGATCCCGACGAGCTCACCGACAAGCTGGTCCAGACGCTGCCCGACGTCCTGCCCACCCTGCGCTGGTTCGGGGGCAAGGACCGCCCGATCGACGCCGTCCGTCCACTGAGGACGACCGCGCTGTCCGACGACCTGGTGCACGTGATCGTCGACGTCGAACAGCCCGGCCGCACCGAGCAGTACCAGCTGATCATCAGCGAGCACTCGGACGGCTTCGACGCGACGTCCGATCCCGAACGCAACGGCTTACTGCTGACCAAGATCGCGGCCGGCGAGCGCGCGAACGGCATCACGTTCGCGCACGAGCAAGGAGTCGAGCTGCGCACCTCGTTGCGCGGCAGGCCGATCGGCGTCGAGCAGTCCAACACGTCGCTGATCTACGGCCAGCAGTACATCCTGAAGATCTTCCGCAAGCTCGCGCGCGGCGAGAACCGCGACCTGGTGCTGCACCGGGCGTTGCGGTCCGTCGGCTGCGAGCACATCGCGCAGCCGCTGGGGTCGATCTCGACGACGCTGGACGGTGAGACGGTCACGCTCGCGATGCTGCAGGAGTTCCTGCCGGACGCGGTCGAGGGCTGGGCCATGGCCACCACGTCGGTGCGCGACCTGATGGCCGAGGCCGACCTGCACGCGTTCGAGGTCGGCGGCGACTTCGCCGGTGAGGCGGGGCGGCTCGGCCACGCCGTCGCGAAGGTGCACGCGGATCTGGCTCAGGCGCTGGGCACGCGCCTGGCCGACGACGACGCGGTCGGGCGTGCGATCGAGGGCATGCAACGACGTCTCGACGCCACGCTGCAGGCCGTGCCGGAGCTCGCCAGGTACGAGGAGCCGCTGCGGGCGACGTTCGAGGACGCCCGCAAGCACCTCGGGCAGATCCCCATCCAGCACATCCACGGCGACCTGCACCTGGGCCAGGTGCTGCGGACCGTGCACGGCTGGCTGCTGATCGACTTCGAGGGCGAGCCCGCGGCCAGCGTCGAGACGCGCACCATGCTGAAGTCGCCGTTGCGCGACGTGGCGGGGATGCTGAGGTCGTTCGACTACGCGGCACGGCAGCTGCTCATCGGCCAGCCCGATGACGACCAGCTCGCCTACCGCGCGATGGAGTGGACGAAGCGCAACCGTGCGGCGTTCTGCGACGGCTACGCCGAGGTGGCGGCCGACCCGCGGGACAACGCGCACCTGCTGCGCGCGTTCGAGCTGGACAAGGCGGTCTACGAGGTCGCTTACGAGCACGCCAACAGGCCGGAGTGGTTGACGGTTCCGCTGTCGTCGATCGCCCGGATGACGTCTGGAGGAGAGTGACGTGAAGGCCGACCTGGACCGGCTGCTGTCCGGTGCGCACCACGACCCGCACTCGGTGCTGGGTGTGCACACCGTCGGCGACCAGGTGATCGCGCGGGCGTTGCGGCCCGGTGCGTCCTCGGTCGCGGTGGCGTGGGGTGACAAGCAGGTCGAGCTGTCGCGCATCGCGGACGCGTTGTGGGAGGGCGAGCTGCCCGAAGCTCCTGGCGACTACCGGTTGCTGGTCAAGTACAACGGCGGTCCGGCGGTCGAGGTCGACGACCCGTACCGGTGGCTGCCGACGGTCGGCGAGCTCGACCTGCACCTGATCGGCGAGGGCCGGCACGAGCGGCTCTGGGACGTGCTGGGCGCGCACATCCGTTCGTACGAAACGGCTTCCGGTGACGTCACCGGTGTCTCGTTCGCCGTGTGGGCACCGAACGCGCGCGGCGTGCGCGTGACGGGCGACTTCGACGGCTGGGACGGACGCGCGAACCCGTTGCGCTCCATGGGTTCCAGCGGTGTGTGGGAAGTCTTCCTGCCGAACGTTCCCGCGGGCACTCGGTACAAGTTCCGGATTCTCGACGCACACGGCGTGTGGCACGAGAAGGCCGACCCGATGGCGTTCGCGACGGAGAAGCCGCCGCAGACCGCGTCCGTGGTCACGAGGTCCGAGTACCAGTGGCAGGACGCGGAGTGGGAGGCGCGGCGCGAGGCGACCCAGTGGTCGAACGCGCCGATGTCGATCTACGAGGTGCATCTCGGGTCGTGGAAGCCGGGTCTCGGTTACCGGGAGCTGGCGGTCGAGCTCGCGGACTACTGCGAGGACATGGGTTTCACGCACCTGGAGCTGCTGCCGGTCGCCGAGCACCCGTTCGGCGGTTCGTGGGGCTACCAGGTCACCTCGTACTACGCGCCGACCTCGCGGTTCGGGTCGCCGGACGACTTCCGGTTCTTCGTGGACACGTTGCACCAGCGCGGAATCGGCGTGCTGGTCGACTGGGTGCCCGCGCACTTCCCGAAGGACGCCTGGGCGCTCGCGAAGTTCGACGGCACGCCGCTGTACGAGCACGCGGACCCTCGTCGTGGCGAGCAGCTCGACTGGGGCACGTACGTCTTCGACTTCGGGCGCAACGAAGTCCGCAACTTCCTGGTCGCCAACGCGCTCTTCTGGATCGAGGAGTTCCACCTCGACGGTCTGCGCGTGGATGCCGTCGCGTCGATGCTCTACCTCGACTACTCGCGGCCTGAGGGCCAGTGGCTGCCGAACGAGTACGGCGGCCGGGAGAACCTCGACGCGGTGCGGTTCCTGCAGGAGCTGAACGCGACCGTGTACCGGCGGCACCCCGGTGTCGTGATGGTCGCCGAGGAGTCCACCGCGTGGCCCGGCGTGACGCGGCCGACGCACCTGGGCGGGCTCGGGTTCGGTTTCAAGTGGAACATGGGCTGGATGCACGACACGCTGCACTACCTGTCGCGCGAGCCCATCCACCGGTCGTTCCACCACAACGAGATGACGTTCTCGTTGGTGTACGCGTGGAGCGAGAACTTCGTGCTGCCGCTGTCGCACGACGAGGTGGTGCACGGCAAGGGCTCGCTGTGGCAGCGGATGCCGGGCGACGACTGGAACAAAGCCGCGGGCGTGCGCTCGTTGCTCGCGTTCATGTGGGCGCATCCGGGCAAGCAGCTGCTGTTCATGGGCGGCGAGTTCGGGCAGCGGGACGAGTGGTCGGAGTCGCGGTCCCTCGACTGGCACCTGGTCGAGCAGGGTGGCCTGCACCAGGGCATCCAGTCGCTGATGCGCGACCTGAACTCGGTGTACAAGACGGCGGCGGCGTTGTTCTCGCACGACGTCACGCCCGAGGGCTTCCAGTGGATCGACGCGAACGACTCGGCGGGCAACGTGCTGACGTTCCTGCGGGTCGGTGAGGACGGCTCGACGCTGGCGTGCGTCGCCAACTTCGCCGGGATGCCGCACCACGACTACCGGGTCGGGCTGCCTTCCCCTGGACGGTGGAAGGAGCTCGTGAACACCGACGCAGCGCACTACGGCGGTTCCGGTGTGGGCAACCTGGGCGGCGTCGAGGCGGAGGCCAAGCCGTGGCACGGACGGCCGTACTCCGCGGTGCTGCAGCTGCCGCCTTCCGGGGTGCTGTGGCTGGTGCCCGATCCCGCGGCTGAGGCTGTCACCGAAGCCCTGCCCGTGCTCAAGGCTGAAGACTGACCGACCTGTCCGGCAGCGCTCCGTTCCAGTAGAGCGCGCCGGACACTCGGGCCGTGGCCGGTGGACTGCCGGTGCAGGTGTGGGTGGCCTGCTCTTTCAGGTCGAACGGCGGGAAGTCCTGGCAGCCGGTGACGGTGAGCCGCAGGCCGGTCAGCGGTAGGTTGCCCGTGTTCGTGACGGTGATCTTGAGCTGGCCTTCGTCGTGTGCGAGTTGCAGGTCGTACGCGGAGACTCGCAGGAACACGCAGGTCCAGTGGATCTCCGCGTTCGTCGTGGCGAAGAACCGGACGGTTGCGGCGTTCTGCGGCGCGATCATGCCGTAGGTGTTGTACCGCTTGTCCTGCTCGGGCCAGCGCGCGTACGTCCGTCCAGTTTGGATGTTGTGCCGGTCCAGGAACTGGAGTCCGACCGCGGTGGCCGGTCCCGGTTTGATCGTGCCCGCCCAGACGGACAGGTCGTAGACGCCCTGCGGCACGGCTTTGACCTTGGTGTCCAAGGTTCCGGGGCCGGTGATCACGCCACTGCGCGGATCCGGCGCGATGCCGCCGAGGCAGCCGGGCATCGTCGGATCGGCCCCGGTGGGAGGGCCGAGCAGAAGCATCAGAGCGCAAAGCAATTCGCGCACGAGTGGAAATGTAAGGCCGCCGTGAGGTCACGGCTCGGTGAACCTCCCGGGTGATCCGCACGTTGCCCTTGATATGCCCCTGAGTTCGCCGAGTACGACGCCCGTCAAGCCGCGCGACAGGCACAATGGCTTCATGCCGCTCCGGAGCATCGCGCTGATCCTCGTCACCGCTCTGCTTGCGGTGGGGTGCACCGCCCAGATACCCGGCCGCCCTCGTGCCGCCAAGGTGGTGAAGAAGGAAGCGTCGAGCGAGACCATCCAGGTCAGGGGCACGGACAACGGCCCGATCGACAAGCTCGCCGCCACCGCGCTCACGGACATCGACGAGTTCTGGAAGCAGTCTTTCCAGCAGACGTTCAACAAGGCGTGGAAGCCGCTGACCGGCGGTTACTACTCGGTCGACACGGCCGACGCCTCCGCGAAGCCGCCGCCGTGCACGCAGAAGGCCGCCGACGTGGAAGGCAACGCCTTCTACTGCCCGGCCGCCGACGCCATCGCCTGGGACCGCTCCTCGCTGCTCCCGGTGCTGCAGGACCGCTTCGGCGAGGCCGCCGTGGTCGTCGTGCTGGCCCACGAGATCGGCCACGCCGTGCAGAACCGCATGGGCATCACGCCCGAGGCCGAGCGCCGCGAGCCGGACAAGTACCCGACGATCCTCACCGAGGCGCAGGCCGACTGCTTCGCGGGCTCGTTCGTCCGCAACGTGACCGACGGCAAGTCCGCCCGCCTGGAGTTCGACGCGGACGCCCTGGACAAGGCGCTGGGCGCCCTGATCACGTTCCGCGACCCGGTCGGCACCTCCCCGGAGGACGAGCAGGCGCACGGCAGCGCGTTCGACCGCGTGGCGGCGTTCCAGGACGGCTACGAGCAGGGCACGAAGTTCTGCGCGGCCATGTCCGTGCAGAACCGCACCTTCACCCAGCGCGCCTTCACGAACGTCGACGACCGCGCGAGCGGCGGCAACCTGCAGTTCTCGAAGATGCTGGAGTCCGTGACGCCCGACCTGGACAAGTACTTCCAGACCCTGGCGACCTCTGGAGGCAAGACCTGGCCGTCCCCGCGCGCTGAGGCGGCTCAGACCGAGCCGGACTGCTCAGGCGACCAGGGCCCGGTCGCGTACTGCCCGTCGGACAAGACGATCAAGATCGACACCAAGGACGAGCTGCCGCTGCTGCACAAGGAGCTCGGCGACTACGCGACGGGCACGCTGATCGCGACCAGGTACGCGCTGGCCGAGCTGGCCGCCTACGGGAAGCCGACCGAGGGCTCGCAGGCGTCCGCCGCCGCGCTGTGCCTGGCCGGGGCGTACACGGGTGCGGTGTTCCAGCGCCAGGACGGGTTCGGGTTGTCGCCGGGTGACTTCGACGAGGCCGTGACCGTGCTGCTGAAGTTCGACTACGCGGCTCGTGACGCGAAGGGCGAGGACGCGGTGGACCCCGGCTTCGCTCGCGTGGCGCGGTTCCGCGAGGGCGTGTTCGAGGGCCCGAAGAAGTGCGGTCTCTGATCTGCCGCTGAACAAACTGAAGCCCGCACAGCTTTTTGCAGCGTGTGCGGGCTTCAGAGCTTTTGTGCGGCGGTCAGCGCCGTTCGACCGGTGCCAGATCGGACACGACGGAGATCCGGGCGCCGGGGATGGTGAGGTTGCCGCCCTTGAGGTCGGTGTTGCGCACCGTGACCTCGGTGAACGTCACGAACGGCACGTTCAGGGGCGGCGGGCTCGCGGCCGTGTAGTTGACCGGGATCTTGAGCCCGAGGATGTTCAGGTTGCCCTTGAGCTGCACCGTGAACAGCTCGATCAGCGGCGGTTCCTTCGAGCCGGGCACCGGGGTCCGGTTGACCGTGGACGTGCTGCCCGCGCGTGCCGCGGTGACGAGCTTGATGCCCGGCTGCACCTCGGCCGTCTGCACCAGGTCCTTGATCTTCATGTCGCTGGTCGTGAACTTCAGGACCTTGATGACCTGACCGTTCAGCACCGCGTCGACGACCCCGACGAAGTTGAGGCCGCCGAGGTCGAGCCGGGACGCCGTCAGCGTCCACTCACGCCCTCCCGCCGCCACCGGGGCAGGGGCCGGTGGCGGGGGCGCCGACGACGAAGGCGGCTCCGTGCTGGGCGGAAGGGTCGGCACGGACGACGACGCCGGCGGTGGAGTGGCACTGCTGCTTGAGGCAGGTGGTGGCTCCGTGGTTGTCGTCGGAGCCGGTGAGCTGCTGCTCGGATCGGGCGGCGGCTCTGTGCTCGACGGCGGTTGCAGCGCCAGGACCGCGATCATGGCGACCGCGGCCATCGGCTGTGTTCGCATCATGTGGGTTGGACCCTCTGGGTGGGCTCAGTGCCGCGCTTGGCCTTCTTGGCCTTCTTGGGTTCCTTGGGGTTGTCCGTCCAGGCCACGGCGAGCGCGCCGCCGAGCAGGCTGAGGATGGTGCCCATCAGGAAGCCGCCGAGGTTGGTCACGACGAGCGCGACCAGCGACAGCAGCACCGTGACGATGCCCGCCGCCAGCCGGAACTTGGGCTGCAGCCACAGGGACACAGCGCAGATCGCCAGCAACGTGCCGATCAGCAGCGCGGACACGCCGCCGATCGTCTTGATCGAGATGACCATGTCGCCGAGCTTCACGCCGACGAACGGCGGGAACAGGATGATGAACGCACCGGCCGCCACGAACAGGCCGGCCCAGAAGGGCCGGCCACGTCGCCACGCGGTGAAAGCACGCCAGGCTTTCAGAAGCACTCTTGCTTCCCCTGGCGGATGGTCAGGTTCATGCCGTTGAACCTGATGGTCTGGGCCGTGGTGGCCCAGGCGGTCTGCTGCAACTTGGCGATGTTCGCCGAGTCAGCCTGCAGACCGAACGAACCCGGCAGACCCCTGAGACCGTCGGGACCCTTGTTCACCTTGCTCGCGTCGATGCCGATCTCCGGGTTGCCCAGGACCAGGTCACCGTTGAGGTCGGTGAGGTTGACGACCAGGTTGTCGGCCGACATGCCACCCACGCTGTCCGCGGTGATGCGCATCGTCACGTCACCGACGATCGGCATCCCGGGGACGAAGACCGACTGGCAGAACTTGTCGAGCGACGCCGTCTTGAAACCGCTGACGGCGACCACGTGCACCTGCCCGGCACCCGCGTCCACGCCGCCGAACTGAACGAACCCCTTGCCCGTGAGGTTGTCGGCGGACACCTTGAAGTTCGTGCCGGACACCGCGAACGATGCGGCCAGCGCTCCCTGGGACATGCCGAACAGGAGGGCACCGGCACCAACGACACCGATGCCGAGCACCCCGACGAACCGTGCCCAGCGCGTTCTACCCATACCGCCAAACTCCTTCCACACCGAAGGCTTGCAGGGAGGGACTGTGCGCCGCGAAACATCGGCAGGACAACGAAAACGAGTCCCCGCAGTCTTGAAATCACCCCTGGGGGTGAGACCGTTTCACGTTTGGCCCCTGGTCCTTGCGTCACACGCGTGAAGCACTCTTAGTAGGGTTCGCCCTCATGGGGATCGGACGAATCGCCGTGGCACTGGCCGCGACCGCAGCGCTCACCGCCTGCGCCTCCGTGGTCGAAGGCCAGCCGAAAGGCGAGCGCCCGGACCCCACCAAGGTCGCGGGCCTGGAGATCTCCAACGGCCCCTCGGGCCCGAAGCAGGGCGTCCCGGACGCGGATCTGACCGTCGAGAACGGCGACGGCGGCGAGATGGACCGGCTGGCCATCAACACGCTCGCCGACGTGCAGGAGTTCTGGAAGGCCGAGATCCCCAAGTCGTTCGCCGGGAAGACCTTCGAACCGGTGAAGCGCTTCATCTCCTACGACTCGGCCGGCAAGGGCGTCGAGGTCTGCAAGCTCGACACCGCGGGCGTCGCCAACGCCTTCTACTGCGCGCTCGACGACAGCATCACGTGGGACCGCGGCGAGCTCCTCCCGATGCTCAAGGACTCCTTCGGCCCCATGGCCGTGGTCACCGTTCTGGCCCACGAGATGGGCCACGCCGTGCAGTACAAGCTCGGCGCGACCTCCAACATCGGCCCCAACACTCCTTCCATCGTGAAAGAGCAGCAAGCCGACTGCTACACCGGCGTTTTCATGCGCTGGATCGCCGAGAACAAGTCCAAGCACTTCGAGCTCAGCACCGGCGAGGGCCTCAACCAGGTCCTGCAGACGATGTTCTTCATCCGAGACGCCGCCGGTACCTCGTTCGAGAAGCAGGGCGCCCACGGCAGCGCCTTCGACCGCGTCTCGTCGTTCCAGTTCGGCTTCACCCGAGGCGCTTCCCGCTGCGCCGAGATGAACGAGGCCGAGATCAACAAGCGCATCACCGAACGCCCGTTCGACCTCTCCGACAAGGACCAGGGTCAGGGCCGCGGCAACGCCCAGATCAGCCAGGACAAGTACCTCAAGGCCCTGGAGGAGTCCCTCCGCGACGCCTACAAGACCAGCGGCGCCGCCTTCCCGGCCTGGGACAGGTCGGGCATCAAGCCCTGCACCGACGCCCAAGCCACCTCCCCGGTCACCTACTGCCCGTCGGTGAACCAGGTCCAGCTCGACCTCCCGTCGCTGGTCAAGGTCGGCACACCTCCGAAGAAGGGCTCGAAGGGCGGCATCGGCGACTTCGCGGCCTTCGCCCTGATCGCCTCCCGCTTCTCGCTCTCCATCCAGCACGCCACGGGCTTCAAGCTCGACGACGACGCGGCAGGCCAACGCACCGCCTGCCTGACCGGAGCCTGGGCAGGCCTGACCAACCGCCCGGACGCCGCCGCGGGACTGCGCCTGTCCCCCGGCGACCTCGACGAGGCCGTGGCCGAACTCCTCGCCGACAACAGCCTCATCGCCGCGGACGTCAACGGAAAGGCCGTCCCCTCCGGCTTCGCCCGCGTGGAAGCGTTCGGCGACGGCTTCTACAAAGGCTCCGGCTACTGCGTCAAGAAGTATTCGGTTTGATTCCTCCATCGACACCCGTCGATACTTGCTCCGTGCTGACCGACGAAGCCACCACCTACGCCTCGTGGTTCTCGACCCTGTCCGACCCGACCCGCGTCCGCCTGCTCCACCACGTGGCCTCGGCCCCAGGCGCGGTCACCGTCGGCGAACTGACCACCCTGCTCGGCGTGAGCCAGTCCACCTGCTCCCACCACGTCCGCAAACTGGCCGAGGTCGGCTTCGTCCACGTCCAGCGCGAAGGCACCACCACCCTCGTCACCGTCAACCCGGCCTGTTGCACGGGTCTGCCGCACGCCGCCGACGCGGTGATGGGCGCCCTCTCGACAGGCTCGGTCAACCCGGTGTCGGGTGTGGCCGTGCGGGCCATGACAGCCGCGGACTGGACGGACGTCCGTCGCATCTACGGCGAAGGCATCGCGACCGGCAACGCCACCTTCGAAACCGACGTCCCGTCCCGCCGCACCCTGGAGTCCAAGTGGCTCCCGGACCACCGCTGGATCGCCGTCGTGGACGGTGCCATCGCGGGCTGGGCCGCCGCCACCCCGGTGTCCGCACGCGACTGCTACTCCGGCGTGGCCGAGACGTCCATCTACGTCAGCGACTCCCACCAGGGCCGCGGTGTGGGCAAAACCCTGCTGCACCACCAGGTCTCGGCCGCCGACGCCGACGGGCTGTGGACGCTGCAGGCCGTGATCTTCCCGGAGAACCGCGCCAGCATCGCCCTGCACCACCGAGCCGGGTTCCGCACCGTGGGCATCCGCGAACGAATCGCCCAGCACCACGGCGAATGGCGCGACACCGTCCTACTGGAACGCCGCCGCCCGTAGACACAGCGCCGCGAGAGGAAGCTCCACCACGATCGCCATGCCGACGGCGACGGCCAGTTCCGGTCCGGAGGAGGTGGCGACGTCGATGCAGGCATCCGCGAGCAGCAACACCGCCGCGGCGACCGCGGGTGCCCGATGCCGACCGTCCTGTCGCAACAACCGGTTCCCCGCCGCCAGCAGCGCAACGGCCTCCAGGCCGTCCAGGACGACCCAGCCGACGGCCTGGGCGGGCGGCAAGGTCGCGGCGAGGTACCCGAGCCACGGCAGCAGGGCGAGGCCCGCACCCGTGAGCACGCGCCCACGCCACCGACCGGCGTTGGAGAGCTCGGCGAAAGCGGGACGACAGCGGGGAATCGCGACGAAGGCCATGGTGACCAACCCTGCGATCCCTGGCTTCTCGAATCTGTAGCACCGCTGTCCGTCTTGGGGGTGGTACCAGCTACACCCCCGTGCGGGTGCCACCTTCATGGCAGTGGCCCCACCCAGCACCTACGGTCGACTTCATGAAGATCGACCCCAGGCTGCGGCGGGGACTGACCCGTCTGACCCGCAACACGGCCTTCCTGGCCCTGGGGGCACCACTGCACCTGCTGACGGGCCTGCTACTGGTCGTGATCGCCACGCTGATCTGGGACATCATCGGCGGCGGCGACAGCAGCACCCCGGTGATCCTCGGCTTCACGGTGGCGCTGACCGCGTTGTGCGTGCCGGCGCTGACCGCGGCCCAACGCTGGCGCTTCCGGCAGCTCCTGGGCATCGACGTCCCGCGACAAGGCCGGCAACCGGCCCGGCAGCTCGGCTACCACAGCCTGGCCGGCGCACTGTTCGGCACGCTCGAAGCGCTGGTCCTGCTGGCCGCCCTGGCGCCTGCCTGGATCTACGCCTTCGACCGGCCCTACGTGACCGTGGCAGGCGTGCTCGCCCTGGCCGCCTTCCCACCCTCAGCCGCCGCCCTGGTGCGCCTGGAGAGCCAGGTCGTCCCGTCCCTGCTGGGCCACAACAGGGAAGAGGCCCTCGCGCGGCGAGTCGAGGACCTGACCCTGAGCCGAGCGGGCGCCGTGGACGCCGCCGCCGCCGAACGCCGCCGCATAGAACGAGACCTGCACGACGGCGCACAACAACGCCTGGTCTCCCTGGCCCTGAACCTGGGCCTGGCCAGAACCACCCTGGATCTCCCACCGGAGGCCCGCGAGGTGATCGACACGGCCCACCGCGAGGCCAAGGAAGCAATCGAGGAGCTGAACAACCTGGTACGAGGTCTGCACCCGTCCGTCCTGGACGAACTGGGCCTGGACGCGGCCCTCTCCGGCCTCGCCGCCCGCACCGCCGCACACCTGCGGGTGGACCTGCCGCGCCGACCACCACCGCCCGTGGAAGCAGTCGCCTACTTCGTGGTCTCCGAGGCGCTGACGAATGTGGCCAAGCACTCGAACTCGACCAGGACCGATGTGACCGTCACGCTGCTGGGAGACATGCTGCGCCTGGTGATCAGCGACGACGGCCTGGGCGGCGCCGACCCGGCCAGGGGAACCGGCCTGACAGGCCTCGCCCAGCGCGTGCGTTCGGTGGACGGCACGTTCCGGATGAGCAGTCCGGTCGGAGGACCGACCACGATGAGCGTGGAGCTGCCGTGCGCGCAGTGATCGCCGAAGACTCCGTGCTGCTGCGCGTGGGCCTGGTCAAGGTCGTGGAAATGGCAGGCTTCGAAGTAGTCGCGGAAGCAGGCAACGCCGCAGAACTACTGGCAGCGGTAGAAGAACACACCCCGGATCTGGCCCTGATAGACGTCCGGATGCCACCGGGCTTCACCGACGAGGGAGTGCGCGCCGCCCTCTCGATCCGCGACACCCACCCGTCGACCGCCGTACTCCTGCTCTCCCAGTACGTCGAAGAGCGCTACGCCACCACCCTGCTGGCCACCAACACCAGAGGCGTGGGCTACCTCCTGAAACACCGGGTAGCCGACGTGGAGGAGTTCATCGAGGCCCTCCGCCGCGTCGCGAACGGCGGCACCGCGCTGGACCCACAAGTGATCTCCCAGCTCCTGGTGCGCCGGCCGAGCGACCCGCTGGACCGCCTGACACCGCGGGAACGCGAGGTTCTCACCCTCATGGCGGAGGGCCGCTCCAACGCGGGCATCGCCACTCAGTTGGTGGTCAGCGAAAGCGCGGTCGCCAAACACATCAACAGCATTCTCGCCAAACTGGATCTCCCGAAGGCGGACGCGGACCACCGCCGAGTGCTGGCAGTACTGCACTTCCTGGGCGTGGGCGCCTGAGCTGGGCGCCGCGGTGCCTAGCTCACCAGGGTTCTTCCTTCAGCCAGCTGTCCGGCGGCCCCTCCTCGGCGTGGTCGCCGGCCCGCCGCGACGGCGAGTTGCCGCGCACGGGCAGCGCCAGCGTCACCGCGCCGACCTCGGGCGCGGGCAGCAGGAACGGTGGCAGGGCCTTGATCACGCCCTCGTTCCGCAACCGCACGTACACCTCACGCACCTGGTTGCGCGCGTCGGCCGTCGCCTGGCGCACGACAGCGGTGATCGCGTGCGCCAGGTCGTCCTGCTTGGCCTGCTTGGTGAGCGGCGACAGTTCAAGCCGCAGGAGCAGCCCGGAGTGGTCGACGGTGGCGGTCACGTCACCGTGTTCACTCCGCGCGGTGCCGCGGACGGCGGCGACCTGCTTGTCGGCCCACTCCCGCGCGTTCTGCCGGCGGTCGGCCGTCGCGGCACCTTCCTCGGACTGGGCGCGCAGCCGAGCGGCGCGCGCCTCCGCGTCCTCCGTCACAGCCCCGGCCGACCGGGACCGCTGTCCGCTTCCTTCGGCTCCTTCACCAGGTCGTCGTGGCTGATCCTGCCCGACGGCTTGCGGCCGTCCCGGTGGAAGTCGTCGGGGTTGAAGTTGTCGTCGGTGACCAGGCGCGGCCGGGGCGGGTTGACCTCGGGCACTTCCCCACCCGCCATGCTCTCGGCCACCGCGCGGAAGCCCATGCGAACCTTCTCCATCTGCCTGCGGCCGGTTTCGAGGATGTCCTCGCCCTTCGCCGGCAGCTTCCCGACGACCTCCTCCACGCTGCTCGCCTCGAGCACCGTGGAGTTGACGCCGGACGCACCGGTCTGCAGCGCGTCACCCACCGCCAGCGTGGCGATGAACGCGGCACCGGTACCGGCGGTCGCGGCCGCGACACCGATGGACACCGCCGCGGACGCGAGCGTGATCATGATCTTGGCTTCCCTGACCTCACCGGCCTCGACGCCCTTGTGCCCGGTCTCGACGAGGGACAGCACGTCGTCGCGGAAGCTCGTGATCGCCTTTTCGTAGGCCTGCATCGCGTACTTCGCGGCACGGACGACGTCCCGCTTGCGGGCGAGCGCGCCCTCGATGCTCGGCTGACCTCGCAGGTACGAGCGGAAGCCGTCGGCGGCGTCGCCCTCCCAGTTCTCCAGGTAGAGGTCCATGTCGTTGAGCACGCCCTCGCAGAAGTCCTGGTCGATGTCGTCCGCGGCCTTGGACAGCAACGAGATCTCGTCGCGGACGCCCGAGAGCGCCACGTCGACGTCGATGAACCGCCCGAACTTGGCGAAGAGGAGCTGGATGTCCTCCTTCGCCGTCGGGTAGCTGGCGTTCTCCTCCAGGTGGTCGGGGAAGAACCAGTCGTCCTGTTCGTCGAACTTCTTGCAGAAGTAGTCGGCGTGCTTCTGCATGTCGTTGGCCCAGCTCATGACAGGAGCCCTCCGAACACGCGCTGGTTGTCGGAGTCCGCGGCGATGTAGCGGTCGGCGACCTCGATGAGGGCCTTCTGCGCCAGGTCGAGGTTCTCCTCGTTCCTGGTGAACACGCTGAGCAGCATCGAACGCGCGCCGTACCACTCGTTGTGCGCCGCGTAGACCTCGACGTCCCCCGCGAACGCCTTCCCGTCGAGCTGCTCGGTCTCGGCGATCTTGCCCCTGGCGGTGTGCGTGTGGTCGATGAGCTTGCCCATGTCGTGCGTCGCCGTGTGCTTCAAACCCTCTGGTTCGGCGTGGAATCCTGTGCCCATCGTTCCCTTTGTCCGTCTCGACTGGTTGTGCCGGCGACAGGCTATGTCACCCTTTCGGACGAAGATCACCGGCACGGTGGTCACTCTCGGTGTCACCAATCTGTCAGCGCCCGCTGACAACCTGCTGACATGGGGAAACAGCGAACGTTCGCAGTGCTGCTCTCCGCACTGGTTCTGCTGGTGGCGGCACCGCTGACGGCGGCCGCCAACAGCTTCAGCCCGCACGCGGACAACTCGGCACACAGCTTCTTCTTCGACGACGACCTCAGCGCGGCGCAGAAGTCCGGCGTCGACTGGGCGCGCAAGAACTCACTCGCGCCGACGGACATGACGACGAGCGTGAACACCACCTACAACACCAAGGTCGACGTGTGGGTGTACTCGACCTGGAACCCACCGGCCGACCTGCGCAACGCCTACGCCTGGGCGAGCTGCATCAAGCGCGTCAACGCGGCCAAGTGCGAGCAGCACGAGCTCGTGATCAACAACAGGAAGCCGCACGACAACTACAAGTCCCTCGGCTGCCACGAGATCGGCCACACGGTGGGCCTCGGCCACGCGTCGGGCAAGAACAGCTCGTACTCCACGCCGAACCGCTCGTGCATGCGCGGAAACCCCGACCACAACTACTACTCCACGCACGACAAGAACCACATCAACGGCGCCTACTGATGAGGATTCCCATGCGCACCTTGTTGTTGGTGGGCGCCGCCGCACTGGCGCTCACCGCCTGCTCCTCGACCCCCGCGCCCGGTTTCTGGGACGCGCACACCGTCCAGGGCTCGATGCCGGAGGAACCGGACACCGTCGAGCAGCTGGCAGCCCAGTCCACCCTGGTCGTGCTGGGCACCATCGACGGCGTGACCGAGGGCAGGGAGTACACCGACCCCGGCAAGCCGGCCCACCGCACGTCGAACGTGGCGATCCAGGTCGAGAAGTCCAGCAGGGCCGGTGTCTCCCAGGCCGTGGTGGAGTTCTCCCGCCAGCCCGAGACCGCTCTCCCGGACGTGGTCTCGACCCTGCCGAAGGGCAAGTACGTCTTCTACCTGCAGCACTGGTACGACGGCCCGGACGGCCCCGTGTACGGCTGCACCTCGGTCGGCATGTGCGCCGTGGGCGTGGACGGCGGCTCGGTGGCGACGCCGCGTGATCCCGGCCTGGCCGAGGACATGCGCGCGGAAGGCCGTGTCCCGGTGAAGAACCAGGCACCGTCCCCGGACGGCCTGACGGTGGAGCAGATCTTCAGCACCAGCGCGGCGGCGGTGCCCGCTTCCTGACGCACCGGCCGGGGGTGGCCGCGAAGCCATCCCCGGCAGGCGTTGGTCAGTACAGCACGGAAGCCAGGTTCCGGCGGGCGGCCGCGACGAATCGCCCAACACCACGGCAGTTGGCGAGACACAGCCCTCTTGGAACGCCGCCGCCCTTAGACCCGTGCGCGAACGAGCACAGTCCCAGGCCGACCTGGCTCTGGAGCACCGACGGTCTCCGCCACGATCTCACCGAACCCTGCCGCAGCAAGCTGCTCGATCCACTGATCGACAGGCAAGTGCCATTGCCGGATGACCTGCCCGGCCTGGTCCCCCTGCTCAACAGCAGGCAGCTGCGAGAAGGCGAAGACACCGCCAACGCTCAACCTCGCGCGCACCAACGGAAAGAGAATCGCCGGGTCCGTGAACCAAACCGCACCGAAGATCGAGTAAACGACGTCGAACACGGGACCTGCCGAGGAGAGGTAGTCGACCGCGTCAGCCGTGACGAACTCAAGGCCTCCGAGGTGACCCCAGGTATCGGAGGCGAGATCAGCACGACTGGGAGCGATGTCGATACCGGTGCAAACAGCACCCAGTGTGGCGAGATGCGCAAGGTTGGCCCCTGCACCCGAACCGAGCTCCAACGCCCGCTTGCCACGAACGTTTCCAAGCACGGTCTCGTCAGGTCCATGATCCGGATACTGAGTCCAATTGAGCCACGTGGAAGCGCCCGCAGCGTTGACGGCACGACGCGGCGTGTACTTCGCGGCGTACCGCTCCCAGATCTGAGCCTGAGGGCTGACCACCAACGCCCCTTCCTCGTGAAGCCCCTCGTTCCGCACTCGGGAAAGCGGAACGAGGGACGGTATCAGCGCACCTACTTCTTGCCACCGGGGCTGTCGTGGCAGCCCGCATAACACTGGTTGCAGTCGACGGACTGCGCGTTCCAGAGCTCGGCATCGAGTGCGAACCCAGCCGCGCGGATGGCCTTGATCGTGCTGTTCAGCACGAGCGGCCCTTCCTCTCCTTCCCCAGGCAGGTGAGGGATGTGGTGGATGTAGCGACCGTCGTTGTTCTCTTCGCAGAAGAGGAAGTAGTTGGGAGTGTCGAGCATGAAGCTGTGCACGCCCTCGTCGACGATCGGCGTCGGCCCCATCGGTATGTCCGAGTTCTCGCCCGCGACCACGAGGTAGGCGACCGCCTGCCCGAAGATGCGTTCGGCCATGTCGCGGTCTCGCTTGTGGTCACGCATGATCAGCCGGACCTCGCGGTCCCACACTTCAGCCGACACACACGTACGCGGGTCGCGCAGGATCACTGCAGTGGACATGCTGCTTCTCCCTATTCCTGTCTGGCAAGGCACTCGGCGCAGACCTGAAGCGGATCAAGAGGCGTACCAGGAAGTTCGAAGTACGGCCGGAAAGTCCTCCCGCACAAACCTTCGACATCCCCACCGTCCACTGGAGCAGCGAGATGGGTGTCGCGGTCCGCCGTGGTGGCGAGGTACCAGCGAGAGACCTTCATCGGCATGCCATCAGGAAACCGCAGGTCAGAGCCGCCAGGAACCCGGCCAAACGATGATCTTGTGCTACAACTTCTCCCCTCCGAACAGGGAAAAGTTGTAACCTCGGCGAGATGTCGGCATCGTTTCGAAGCCTCCGCCAGGAGCAGGCCGCACTGTCTGCCGCAGCCCGGTCCCAGCACAAGACCTGGGGCGAGATCGCGCGCGACTTCTCGCAGCGCTACAAGATCAACATCAGGGTCGCGTTCCGCCTCGCGAGGGGCTGGAGCCAACGCGAAGCGGCCGAACGCTGGAACGCCAGGTGGCCCGCCGACCTCAAGTCGTCCAAGGCCTTCTCCTACTGGGAGACCTGGCCCGCACCGACAGGACACGAACCGTCCATCAGCGTCCTGAACCGGCTTGCCGAGCTGTACGACTGCAGCACCAGCGACCTCGTCGCGGACTGCGCCGACTTCCGCTCATCCGACCCCGCCTTCGACGCCGCGCAGCAACTCCAACTGATCGCCCACAACTCAGGCCCGCAGCTGGACATCGCCGCCCTGGCCGACCAACTCGGCCGCGCGCTGCTGGCAAAGGCCACCGCCACACTGGCCTCACCAGAAGCCGACCCGAGCGAAAGCTCCCAGCGCCTGACCGGAATCTGGCTGAGCCGCTACTACTACCGCAGCGAGGGTCGCGACGAGGAGTTCGTGGGCGAACACTACGCAGTGCTTCGCCACCAGAAGAATCGCCTTACCGCACAAAGCCTTCCGCACACCACAGGCTCATCCATGATCCTCGACCTGGTCACCGACGCCTCAGTCGCCACAGGCACCTGGCGGGAGACGACCTCACCAACCGGCTACTACCGAGGCGCGGTGTATCACGGCACCATGCAGTTGATGGTGGACCCGTCCGGCCGGCGAATGCACGGCATGTGGCTCGGCTTCAGCCGCAAGTTCGCGATCAACAGCGGCCGCTGGGAACTGGAGTGGTGCGAGAGCGACATCTCGAAGGCCGCACAACAGGCCTACGACATGAAGCTCTGATCGGCACCCGTAACCACGGCGACGATCGTCTCCCCGCGAGCAAACGCCCCTCGCTCGATCAACTCGAAGACACCGAACATCATCTTGGCGACGTACACCCAGTCCAGGCGCAACCCATGACGCGCCTCGAAGTCGTCGATGAAGGCGTCCAACTCGCCACGCCGCTTGGCAAACCCACCGAAGTGAAACTCGGTCCGGACCATCCAATTGGAACTCACCGCACTAAACGCCTCCCGCTGCAGGCGCGCGACATCCTCCACGAGGAAATCACCACCCTTCAGCGCGGCAAACCCGAGCGCCTTCTGTCCCTCCCGCAACCCGTGCGCGATGCCAGCCAGAGTCCCGCCAGTGCCACAGGCACAACAGATCGCGTCGAACTCGACATCGATCTCCGCAGGCAGCTCGGCGCATCCTCGGACCGCAAGCGCATTGCTGCCGCCTTCAGGCAGCAGGTAGAAGTCGCCGAACTGATCGCGCAGCCCACCGAGCACGTCCGCATCGGTCTTACGCCGGTAGGTGCCACGATCCAGGTACGTGAGCCTCATACCTCGGCTGGCCGCAAAGGCCAGCACATCGTTGAGCGGCTCGTGGGCCTCACCCCGAATCACGCCCACAGTCTCAAACCCGAAGAGATCACCAGCCGCCGCTGTTGCCGCGATGTGGTTCGAGTAGGCACCGCCAAAGGTCAGCAACCGGGGCTGCCCCCGCTCCTCGGCCGCCTCGAGGTTGTAGCGCAACTTGCGCCACTTGTTGCCAGTGAGCTCAGGATGAATCAGGTCGTCCCGCTTCAAGTACAGCCGCAGCCCACGCCGACCAACGCGATCGTCGCGCAACTCCTGAAGCGGCGACGGCAGTTGAAGAGACAGGCTTCCCACAACCAGATCATCTCAGGCGCCGCAGGCGCCCGATCAGCGAAGCCGAAGGCGAGCCATGGCGAAGGCGAAGCCGAGCTGCTTCAGCCAAGAAACGACTAGGTGGGGTGGGTCCCGTCACGAGTCGTGGCTGATCGTTGGCCGCGCCAGAGGGGTTGGGTCAAGTCGACACGCTTTTCG
>NZ_JBFAYI010000015.1:0-191331 GCF_040681245.1 Lentzea sp. NPDC051838 | reverse complement strand
AAAGCGTGTCGACTTGACCCATCCCTCCGAGCGCGGCCAACGATCAGGCACGACTCGTGACGGGACCCACCCCACCTTTTCGTTGTGAGGTAACTACACCCGTTGCCCTGTCAGCCCTTCAGGAACGCTGCTGTTGCTGTTAGGGCGCTTTGGGACGAGCCTGCGTTTTCTACGAAGACTGCGAAGGCGACGTTGCCCTGGTAGCCGACGAACCAGCCGTGTGCGCTGCCGCCGCCTGCTTCCGCTGTGCCTGTTTTGCCTGCCAGGTTGGGGATTCCGGCCAACTGCTTGGCGGTGCCCGAGGTGACCACCTCTCGCATCATGGTGCGGAGGGCTGGGAGGACGTTGGCTGGTGGGGCTGATGCCACGTCGTTCGGGGTTGAGGGCTTGCCTCGCATCAGCGTTGGGGTTGGGGTTTTGCCCGAGGCCACGGTTGCGGCTACCAGGGCCATGCCGAAGGGGCTGGCTACTACGTTGCCCTGGCCGAAGCTGTTTTCCACCTGTTGGTCGCCGGTTGCTGGCGGGACCTTGCCGGTGTTGGTGTCGGCGCCCTGGATGGTCCAGTCGGCTCCCAGGCCGAAGCGCTTGGCCATGTCCGGGAGGGCGTTCGGCGGGAGTTTTGAGCCCAGGTCGGCGAACGTTGTGTTGCAGGAGATGGCGAAGGCCGAGTGGAAGGCGATCGAAGGCTGGCCGAAGCCTGCGTTGTTGACTGTTCGGGTGCCGATCGTGGCTGTTTGGGGGCAGGCGACTGTGCTGTTGGGCTGGACCAGGCCTGCGTTCATGGCGGCTGCGGCGGTCACGATTTTCATCGTTGAGCCTGGGGCGTAGCGGCCTACGAACGGGTTGGTGCCCGAGAGGGTCTTGTTTTGGGCCACGGCCAGGATTTCGCTGGTGTTCGCCTCGATGGCGACGATGGCCGCGCCTTGTGGGAGGGCGTCCACTGCGGCTTGGGCGGCTGCTTGGCGGGTCGGGTCGATGGTGACGGTGATCTTTTCGCCGGACTCGGGTTTCTTGCCGTCCAGTGGGGTGAAGGCGTTGCCGGTGGTGATGCCCACTTCCCAGCCGTCGGTGCCCTTGACGTCGCCTACCTGGCCGGTGACGGCTTTGTAGATGCCGTCTGGGATGGAGCCTGCTACCAGGGGCTTGCCGTCTCGGCCCAGGAGGGCGCCGTCGGCCAGGGCCGTGCGGTAGGTCAGGGAGGCGTCGTCGGTCAGTTGCGGGTGGATGATCGCCGGGGTCCAGTGGATGGTCCAGCGGTCGGCCGTTTTTTGCAGCGGGATTTTGATGTCGTAGTTGAGGGTCTTGGAGTTCGGCATCGTCCAGGTGACCGAGGCGGCTACTTCTGCTGTGGTGGCGTCGGCTGCCGGGGGTGCTGTGGTGGCCAGGCGGGCTTGGTAGGCCGAGGAGCCCATGCCTGATTTGGTGGCGCGGATTGCTGTGGTGGCGGCTTCTGAGGCGTCGGTCATGTTGGCCGCGGCGGTGCCGTCGACGCTGAACAGCGCGTTCACGAAGGATTGGGCCACTTCGGCTGGGCGGTTGGCCGGGCGTTCGGTGGCTTGTTGTTGCGGTGTCTTGGTTTCCGAGATGACCGGGTCCGGGGTCCAGAGCAGGGCGCCCGCCACGCCGATGATGGTGGCGGTGGCGAGCGCTCCGCTGATCAGGATCCATCTGCGGGTCTTCTGTTCCACTGTTCAATTCCCCCCAGGTAAGTGCTTTCCCCGGTGGGAGACTAACGGTGGTGAGCTGAGAAGCCCTGAGGGTTTCTACCTATCCGAGCTGGGGGACGCGGGTTTGGTAGTGCTTGAGCAGGTCGGCGTTGGCCGCGTCGCCGCCTTTCACGTTGGCGCTGCGCCAGAGCGGCAGTTGCACGCCCGTTTCGGTGGCCTTGTCGATCAGGCGGACCATCAGCAGGTTCCAGAGGAACGTGGTGGCGAGGGTGGAGATGGCTGCCGTGACCGGGGCTTCCTGCGGGTAGGTCGAGTCGCCGGGCGGGACGAGGTTGTCCAGGACGACGGTGGCCGCTTCGGCCAGGGTGACGCCTGCTCGGCGCGGGGCCTGGGCGCTGGCCGAGACCGAGGTGACGGCGACGACCGGGCAGCCCTTGCCGGCGGCTTCCTGGGCCAGTTCGACCGGGTAGTAGTTGACGCCCGAGGTCGAGAAGACGAAGAGGACGTCGTGCGGGGCGAGGCCCGATTCGCGGAGGACCTCGCTTGCGAGGCCCGAGCGGCGTTCGGCCGAGGTGCTGCTGATGGCGCCGTGCATCGGGAGCAGTTCGGGGTGGTAGATCGGGCGGACGCAGGCCAGGCCGCCCGCTCGGTAGAAGGTTTCGGCGACCGCCGCGAGGGAGTGGCCGGCGCCCGCGGTGAGGAGCAGCCCGTCCGCCTGCACTGCGGCCAGTACGAGCTCGGCCACGTCGTCGAGCGCGGCGGCGTTGTGCTGTTCGACGCGCGTCAGGTGGGTGCGCACGAGGTTGCCGTAGTCGGAGCCGGTCACGGTGTCGGTCGTCATGCGGGTCAGTAGTACCGGATCGCAGGTGACCTCACCAGTAACCCGAGCACCACAAACCTCGATACGCGCGATAACGGGACTCTTGTGCGTCAGGGGGTGGGTTGGATCAGGCGGTACTTCTACTTCTGGGTCGTGCTGGCGGCGGTCTTCACGGCGGCGGGGGCCACGCACATCGCGCTGGCGATCACCTACTCCGAGCTGTGGCCGGTCTGGGTGTCGCTGGCGCTGCTGGTTGTCGCAGGTGGGTGTGCTCGCGCGGCGGTCCGGGCACGGCCCTAGGTGAGCAGTTCGACGCCCAGAGCCGAAGCTGTGTGGAGCACGGAGTTGCGGTGGCGCTGGGCCACGGCGAGGCCCGCGTCGCGCAGCACCGAGGCGTGGGCGCTGGCGGACGCGGCGGAGATGCCGAGGCGGCGGGCCAGTTCGGTGGTGGTGCAGCCGCCCGCGATGACTTCGAGGGCGGCTGCGCGCGTTCGGCCCAACAGGGCTTCCAGCGAACGTTTGCCGCTCGTGGCGACGTGGAGGTCGCGCGCGATCGGGTAGACGAGGACCGGCGGGTGGCGCTGGTCGCGGAGCATGATCGGGCGTTCCCAGCAGAAGTACGACGGGACGAGCACCAGGCCCTGGCCGTGCAGGTGGACGTCGCGCTGGGGGAAGCGGGACTCGATCCGCAGGACGGGCGGGGTCCACGAGATGGTCGGGTGCAGGGCCGAGAGCATGCCCTCGCAACCGTTGTCCAGAAAGGAACGTGCCCGGACCGCTCGGTCGGCGTCGACGGTCGCCCTGATCTCGTCCCAGATCGGGGCGAGGGCGTGGCGGTGGTACGCGCGCAAGGCATCGCCGAGGCAGTCCAATGTGGCCACGTCACCGCTGGCCAGCAGGTGGGTGCGCGGGTCGAGGCGGTGCTGGTGGTCGAGCTGGGCGAGGTCGGCGCGCAACGACTCGACGGGCGTGGAGAGGACGGCGTCGATGCCCGCGTCGAGGGCGCAGGAACCCGCGGTCGGGGTCAGGAAGTCGGGGGAGTAGCCGACGGGTGGCGCCAGTTGCATGAGCCAGCGGGCGTCGTCGGGCAGCGTCGTGCGCACGTTCGCGCGCCAGGTGCCGAACACCGGGGTCGCCGAACGCTGCCGCAGCACGTGCAGGCTCAGCAGGATCTCCCACATCGGGTCGGGACCGGGGGCGACGCGCACCCTCGCGAGGTCCTCCGCCGTGAAGTGGACACGCAGCACGGACAGCAGAGTGGCACAGCGTCTCAAGCCTTGTACCGGATTCGAGACAGCTCAGCCGAATGGTGCAAACCGCTCCACTTTGCGTGGGTCCGAGTAGTTCTACCTGGCTTTTTAGGAACTGGCCGAATGTGGTGGCGAGCTTCTGCCGGGTCCCAGCAAGCTTTCGCCGAGCGCCGTGCCAGGGGTTCGGCGCCACCACTGAGGGGATCAGAGATGAAGCTTGCGAAGATCACTGGGGCGGTCGCCGCGGCCGGTGTCGCGATGACGATCTTGACGGCTCCGGTCGCGATGGCGGCGCCCGGCGAGAACGTCATCCCGGCCGCCGCCGAGCTCGGCATCCAGGCCGAAGGCGTTCTGCCGCACGAGTTCCAGGTCCAGAAGACCGGCTACTGGTGCTCCGCCGCCGCCGCCCGCATCGCCCTCACGGCGCGGGGCAAGAAGATCGAGCAGTCCACGCTGGCCTCGTACATGAAGGTCACGACCGACGGCCTGCCGAACATCAAGAACCTCGAGAGCGCCCTCGACCACTACGCCGGCACGACCTACTACCAGGTCAAGCAGTGGTCGAACGACACGGAGCTGCAGCGCAGGCTCAAGGAAGACGTGATCTACAACGTCAGCAGGGGCCACGCCGTCGTCATCAACGTGATCCGCCTCAACGGCCGCAACTACTCCGGCGGCCACTACGCCACGATCGTCGGCTACCGCGCCGGTGGCAACGAGTTCGCCGTCGCCGACCCTGCCTACGCGGGCGGGAAGCTGGCGTGGCTGACCGGGGCCAACGTCTCGTCGGGCATCAAGCTCCGCCGCTACGTCGCCTGAGGTCTTCTGGCTGATCGATGTCCGCACCGTCCGCCACGTCAGCGCATTCGACGTGGCGGACGGTGTTCGCTTTGAGGTAGTCCCGCGCGCCCTGGTCGCCTGCCGCGGACGCCATCACGCCCGCGAAGTGGTCGGAGCCGATGAGCACCGGGTGGCCGATTTCGCCGTCGTAGACCGCGCGGGCCAGCACGTCAGGCTCGGCGAGGTCCATCAGGCGGTGCAGGGCCTCGACGGTGACGCCGGGGGTGTCGACGGGGAGGACGATCACGGCGTCCGCGCTGCCGACGGCGTGCAGGCCGGTGCGCAGCGACGAGCCCATTCCGGTGTCCCAGTGCGGGTTGTCGACGACGGTGACGCCGTCCAAAGAGGCCTGCGCTCGCACTTCGTCGGCTTGGGCGCCCAGGACCACGACCACCGGGTCGCACCCCGAGGCCTTCAGCAGCTCGGCCGCGGAGTCGACGAAGAGCTTGCCGTCCAACGGGACGAGAGCCTTGGGGGTGCCGAACCGGCGGCCGGCCCCCGCGGCGAGCAGGAGGCCGGCCACGCGCATGCCCTGAACCTACCGCTTCTGGAACTGCTCATTCATGATCAGGAACGCCCCGATGCCGTGCAGGTCGTTCACCGCCCGCGGCCGCGCGAAGTAGAACGGCAGGTCACCGACGTTGGTGCCGATGCAGATCTCGGAGATCTCGGTGTTGCCCTCCGCGTTGACCTTCACCCGCTCCAGCACACCGCGGCGGCCGCGCTGGGCCACGATGTCGTACCGGCGTGACACGTAACCGCGCTCAACGGCCCGTGAGATGGCCATCGAGTACATGGACGAGCACGACGTCTCGGTCCAGTTGTCCGGGTTGGCGCCCTTGTCCACGACCTGGAACCAGCGTCCGGTCTTCGGGTCCTGGTAGCGCGCGAGCGCCGCGATCAGCCTGCCCAGGATCGAGATCAGCTTCGGCCGGTCCGGGTGCGTGCGCGGCAGGTCTTCGAGCACGTCGCAGCACGTGATCGCGTACCAGCCCATCGCGCGGCCCCAGAACTCCGGCGACACCCCGGTCTCCTTGTTCGCCCAGCCGACCGTGCGCGACTCGTCGTAGGCGTGGTGGAACAGGCCGTCCTTGTGCTGCAGGTTCTTCGCGTAGACGAAGAGCTGCTTCAACGCCTCGTCGGTGGCCCACTGCTTCTCACCGAACGTGTAGCCGTGCCGCATGATGAACGGGACGACCATGTAGACGCCGTCCGACCAGTTCTGCCAGTCGCGCGTGCCGCTCTCGGCGTGCCAGAAGCCGCCTTCCTTGGTGCGCGCGTAGGTGTTGAGGCGCTCGCGGATCTGCGTGGAAGCCGTCCGGTACCTGACGTCACCGGTCGCGGTGTAGAGCAACGGCAGCAGCTGCCCGGCACGCATCGCGTCGAGGTTGGTGAAGCTGCGGTTCATGCGACCGTCCGGCCCGACGAACCGGTCGACCCACGCCTTGATGAAGTCGAAGTACTTCTTGTTCTTGGTGCGCTGGAAGACGAGCCACTGCCCCCACAGGTACAGGCCGCGCGTGTAGCCCCAGCTGCCGAGCGTCTCCGGCGTGTACTGCCTCATGGTCGACTCGACGACCTCGACGGACCAGTCGATCCGCTCCTTCGCGGACGCGGTGCCCGTTCCGATGCCCGTTCCGAGGGCGACACCACCTAGTGCGACGCCGCCGAGTCTGACGAAGTCGCGCCTGGACGTGGTCATGCGTGCTTCCTCCAAGGACATGCCGAGGCGGCGGCACGCACAGACCTACCAGGGTTAGAGATCCGATGTCTAGGTCAGATGTTCCAGAAGAAGTGAGGAAACAGCCTCAGGAATCTCCTCAGGGATCCAATGACTGACGTCCTCGACCATCTCGAACCGGTACCCGCCGGTGCACCACTTCTCGGTCTCGAACGCGGCGACCGAGCCGAACGCGACGTCCTCGGTGCTCCACACGTACATGGTCTTCACGGCGATCTTGTCCGCGGCACCGGACGGCTTGCCCGCCCGGTACCAGTTCAACGCGGCCGTCAACGCGCCCGGTTCGGACAGCCGCTGGATGTACTCCTCGACGTGCGACGGCCGGATCCGCCACTCGAACATCTGCTTGAGCGCGTGGGCGTTGTTGTCGAGCATCCGCTTCTCGGTGCTGCGTTCGCGCCAGTCGAGCATGTACTGCGAGCGCATCCGCTGCTCTTCATCGGTCTGCAACGCCGTCTTCAACGCGCCGGGGTGCGGGGTGGAGAACACGCTCAAAGTGCGGAGGCGATCCGGGTGGTCGATCGCGGTCCACCACGCGACGGCGCCACCCCAGTCGTGGCCGACCAGGTCGAACGTGCCCCAGCCCAGGGCGTCGGCCATCGCGATCACGTCGCCGACGAGGTGCGTGACCGTGTATTCGTTCGCGTTCTCGGGACGCACGCCGGGGGAGTAGCCGCGCTGGTCGGGGGCGACCGCGCGGAAGCCGTTCGCGCCCAGCACCGCGACCTGGTGCTCCCACTCGATGGCGGCCTCGGGGAAACCGTGCAGCAGCAACACCGGGCGGCCGTCCTCGGGGCCGGACGCGATGGCGTCGAAGGTGCCTGCCTCGGTCTCGATGCTGATGTGCTCGATCACAGGTTCGAACACTACCTGTGTGACCTGGCTCTCAAGATCCGAGCCGAAAGACGTGGCCGCACGAACATCGGGTGTGCATCCGCATGTCGACGTGCTGACATCCTCCGCCGGTACGAATGCCGTTGTGCTCGTGCTGCACGGCGGCCGCGAACACGGCCAGGAACCCGTCCGGCGGCACAACCTCGCCTATCTGAGGATGGTGCCGCTGGCCCGAGCGCTGCGTGCGCCCGGCGTCGAGGTCTGGGTGATGCGGTACCGCAAGCGCGGCTGGAACGCGCCGAGCCTCGATCCCGTCAAGGACGCCGAGTGGGCGTTGAAAAGGATCTCCCAGCTGCATCCTGGCAGGCCGGTCGTGCTCGTCGGGCACTCGATGGGCGGCAGGACGGCCCTCAGGGTCGCCGGGCATCCGAGCGTCGTGGCCGTGTGCGCGTTGGCGCCCTGGATCGAGCCGGGTGAGCCGTTCGCACAGCTCAGGGGCAAGTCGTTGCTGATCGCGCACGGCGACCAGGAGCGGATGACGGACCCGGCCAAGTCGCTGTGGTTCGCGCGGCAGGCCAAGACGGTCACGGAGAAGGTCGCGCGGTTCAACGTCGTCGGGGACGGCCACGCGATGCTCAGGCGGGCACGGGACTGGACGGGTCTCGTCGTCGACTTCGTGCACGGTGAGCTGGGACTCGAACCGGTCGCACCGGACATCGCGAATGCCATGGAAGAGGCCTCACCGCGTGGCCTCGACGTGCCATTGGGAGGTTCGCGTGGCTGAGGTCGCCGTCATCGGGGCAGGGGTTGCCGGGCTCACCGCCGCCTATGTGCTGCAACGCAAGCACGACGTCACGTTGTTCGAGGCGGACGACCGGCTCGGCGGGCACGCGCACACGCACGACCTGAACGGCGTGGCGGTGGACAGCGGCTTCATCGTCCACAACGAACGGACCTACCCGAACCTGCTCCGGCTCTTCCGCGAGCTGAACGTGTCCACTCAGGACTCCGAGATGTCCATGAGCGTGCGGTGCGACGGGTGCGGGCTCGAGTACGCGGGGGCCAAGAAGCTGCCGGGGTTGTTCGCCCAGCCGCGCAACGCCACCAACGGCCGTTATCTCAAGATGCTGTCGGAGATCACGCGGTTCTACCGGCACGCCCAGCGAGTGCTCGACTACGAGGAGGCGCACGACGTCACGCTCGGCGCGTTCCTCGCGATCGGCGGCTACAGCAGGTACTTCGTCGATCACTTCGTCATCCCGCTGGTCAGCGCCGTGTGGTCGTCCGGCGCGGCGCTCTGCCTGAAGTACCCGGCCTGGTACCTGTTCGAGTTCCTCGGCAACCACGGCATGCTGTCGATCGGTGGCACGCCGCAGTGGAAGACGGTCGTCGGCGGCTCGCGGACGTACGTCGACCGCGCGGTGAAGAGCCTGCACGCGGTCCACGTCAGCACTCCCATCCGTGCGGTCACGCGGACCGGCAACGGCGTGGAGATCCGCGACGAGAACAACGTGCTGCACACCGCGGACCACGTCGTCATCGCCACGCATCCCGACCAGGCGCTGGGGTTGCTCGCCGACCCGACGCGCGAGGAGAAAGAGGTGCTGGGCGCGTTCCAGTACTCGCGCAACGAGACGTGGCTGCACACCGACGCGTCGATCCTGCCGCGCACGAGCGGGGCCAAGGCGTCGTGGAACCTCTACAAGCGAGCGTGCCGCGAGACGAGCAACGAGGTGCTCGTCAGCTACCACATGAACCGGCTGATGCGGCTCGACGAACCGCGCGACTTCGTGGTCACGCTGAATCCGCACGACGTGAACCCCGACGCCGTTCTTGCACGGATGGTCTACGCACACCCGGTCTACACGCCGGAATCCGTTGCGGCGCAACGACGTCTGCCCGAGGTCAACAGTGCCACCACCGCGTACGCCGGCGCGTACCACGGCTGGGGCTTCCACGAGGACGGCTGCGCGTCAGGAGTGCGCGCTGCCAAGCACTTCGGGGTCGACTGGTGATCTACGACGTCGTCATCACCCACCAGCGCCGCGAGCTCATCGACCGGGCGTTCAGCCACCGCGCGTACATGTGGCTGGTCGACCTCGACGAACTGCCGCGCCTCAAGTGGTGGGTGAAGCCGTTCGCGCGCTTCGAGGCCCGCGATCATGTCGGGTCGCCGGACAAGACCATCCGGGAGAACCTGGACGAGTGGCTGGCCGAGCGCGGCGTCGACCTCGGCGGCGGGCAGGTCCTGATGCTCGCCAACGCCCGTGTGCTCGGTTATGTCTTCAACCCGCTGTCCGTGTACTGGTGCCACGACGCGTCCGGAGCGCTCGTGTGCGTGGTCGCGGAGGTGCACAACACCTACGGCGGAAGGCACTGCTATCTGCTGCGCACCGACGAGCATGGCCGCGCGTCGGTGGACAAGGAGTTCTACGTCTCCCCGTTCCTGGAAGTCGACGGCAACTACGTGATGCGGCTGCCGAAACCGGGAAATCAACTGTCGGTGACCATCGCGTTGCGGCAGAACGGGAAGACGACTTTCAGCGCCACGATGAAGGGCACGCGCAGCACGGGGCTGCGAATGCTCTTCAGACGGCCGCTGATGCCCCAGCGCGTGTCCGCGTTGATCCGCCGTCATGGCATCGCTCTGTACTTCAAGCGTCTGCCGATCATCCCCAGGAGTGATGGATGAGCACGTTGTCCCTGCCCCGCCCCGGCCAGGGCATTTGGCCTGGGCTGTTCACCACACCGCGCTCGCCCCTGCGCGCGCGGATCGCCGAGTCGTTGTTCCGCAACGCCGTGCGCACGTTGCCGGTCACCGTGCTGCTGCCCAACGGTGAGAGGTGGGGCGCCGGCGGACCGGTCATGAGGCTGGAGCGGCCCGCGGCGTTCTTCCACCGGCTCGGCGCCGACGCCAAGATCGGCTTCGGCGAGGCGTACATGGTCGGCGACTGGGTGTCCGACGAGCTCGCGGACGTGCTGGCGGCGTTCGCCACCCGGCTGTCGACGCTGATCCCGCCCAAGTTGCAGCGGCTGCGGCGGTGGGCGGAGCGGCGGCAGCACGAGATCAACGACGTCGCGGGCTCGCGGCAGAACATCCACCGGCACTACGACCTGTCGAACGAGCTCTTCGCGGCGTTCCTGGACGAGACGATGACGTACTCGTCGGCGTTGTTCGAGAACCGGGACGTCGACCTGCACACCGCCCAGCTGCGCAAGATCGACGGCGTCCTTGACTACGCGGGGGTGCGCTCCGGTTCGCGGGTGCTCGAGATCGGCACCGGGTGGGGTGCGCTGGCGATCCGTGCGGCCGAGCGGGGCGCGACCGTGACGTCGTTGACGATCTCAGCGGAACAGCGGAAGTTGGCGCTGGACCGGGTGAGGGACGCGGGCCTCCACGATCGAGTGAAGGTCGAGTTGCGCGACTACCGAGAGGAACGGGGTCAGTACGACGCCGTCGTCTCCGTCGAGATGATCGAGGCAGTCGGTGCCGAATATTGGCCGGAGTACTTCTCGATGCTCGACCGCGTGCTCGCGCCGGGCGGCCGGGTGGGGCTGCAGGCGATCACCATGCCGCACGACCGCATGATCGCGAGCAAGGCCACCTACAGCTGGGTTCACAAGTACATCTTCCCCGGCGGGCTCATCCCGTCGGTCCGCTCGATCGAGGAGTCCGTGCGCGACCACACGCGGCTGCGGATCGCCGAGACGCGCTCGTTCGGGCACGACTACGCCGAGACCCTCAAGCGCTGGCGGCACACGTTCCTCACCCGTTGGGACGAGGTGAAGGGGCTCGGCTTCGACGACACCTTCCGCCGGATGTGGGAGTTCTACCTGGCCTACTCGGAGGCCGGTTTCCGCGTCGGCTACCTGGGCGTACAGCAGTTCGGCATGGTCGAAAGACTGGGCCATTAGGACCACCTTCTGCCCCAATTGGGTGCTGCTTTACCCACCCGGCTGGACTTCGTGGTCCTCTTGGAAGCAGGCGGTATCAAACGGCTGACTGCGGTCTCTTTCTCAGTGAAGCCCCTAGTAGCGCTGTAGTGGAGGAGGTCGCCGGGATGGTCCAACCCACAGCCGTGCGGACCGGTGGCGGGGTCAGCGTCCTCGATCCCGAGGAGGCTTGGAACCAGCCAACGGTGCCCATGCGCCGTCGGGTGCGCCAGGCGCCGGTCTCCAACCAGTGGCTCGCCGAAGCCGAGTTCACCGACCTCGTCGACGCCGCCCTAGCCGGAGACAGACGGGCGGTCGAGCACCTGCTCGGCCGCATCCAGCCGCTGATCGTGCGCTACTGCCGCGCACGGGTCGGTGGCCGGGAGCGCACACTCGTCTCAGCCGAGGACATCGCGCAGGAAGTGTGCGTGGCCGTGCTCGGAGCGTTGTCGAAGTACCGCTACGAACCGGGTTCGTTCCTGGCCTTCGTGTACGGCATCGCCGCGCACAAGGTCGCGGACGCCCGCCGTCGCGCCGTCCGCAACCGCGCCGAGGTCGTGCCCGAGCTGCCGGACTGTCCTTCGCTTGAGGACGGGCCGGAGCAGAACGCGATCAACGGGGAGATGCTGGCGCAGGTCACGCGGCTGCTGCACAAGCTGCCGTCACGCCAGCGCGAGATCCTCGTGCTGCGGGTGGCCGTCGGGTTGTCCGCGGAGGAGGTCGCGCTGGCGGTCGAGTCGACGCCGGGTGCGGTGCGGGTCGCGCAACACCGCGCGCTCACCCGGATGCGGGAGATGATCGCGGAAGAAGGCTAGCTCGCGCGACGATCGCGGCGAGGTCTTGCGGGCAGGACAGGAACGGGGAGTGTCCTGCATCAAGGCGTTCCGTCGCGGTTGCTCGTTGCGACATGGCTTCTTGGGCCGGCGGCGGGATCGCGTTGTCGTTCTCGCAGATCACGTAGGTGGTGTCGGTGTAGCGCCACGCGGCGTTGGTGACCTGGTCGGTGAAGGCGCGGTAGCTCTGCGGGCGAAGCTTGTCCAGGGGTGGATCGGAGACGTCGTTGAAGAAGACGGTCTCCGGGGTCTTCGCGTGCAGGACCTCGCCGTCCTGCTCCCACCACGGCGGGGGCGGGCCGGGGATCATGCCGCGCAGCGAGTCGCCGATGTCGGGCATGAACGCGGCGACGTAGACCAGGTGCTGGACGTCCGGGTGGAAGGCCGCCTGGGTGGCCGGGATGCCGCCGTAGGAATGGGCGACGATCACCGTGGGACCGTTGACGGCCTGGGTGATCGCTTTGGTGTCGTCGTGCATGCCGTGGGCGGGGGAGCCCACGCTGGGCAGGTCGACCGTGTCGACCTGCCAGCCGTCGTCGGTGAGGATCTCGCGCAGTGGTTCCCAGCACCAGGAGCCGTGCCAGGCGCCGTGCACCAGCAGGAGAGCGGGGCGTTCGGACATGTCCTCAGTGGACGTCGTGACCGGCGTCACCGGGAAGAGCGCGCTTCCGCTGAGCGGAATCTACGCGAGGGGGACGAGTCGGGCGTCGAGGCGGGCCGGCACCGCCGACAACGCTCGTGACACCAGGCAACTGCGCTTCGTGTTCTCGGCGAGCGCCTGGAACTGCGCGTCGGGGATGCCTCGGACCGCTGCCTCGCACTCCAGCTCGATGTCGCTCAACGCGATTCCGCTGGTGTTCGTCGAGGTGTGGGCGCGCGCGAACGTCTCGATGCGAACGGGTTCGTAGCCCGCCGCGTCGAGGTCCGAGGCCAGCGACATCGAGAAGCAGCCGGCGAAAGCCAGGCCCAGCAACGACTCCGGCGTGCCGTCGTCCGGGGCGGGGTCGGCGCGGTGCGGGAGGTCGTACGGGATCTGCACCCCGCCCTGGATCATCACGCCCGAGCCCGCCTTCTCGGTGCCGGTCCACACCGCCTTGCCGGTGTGCGGAGCGGAGCGCTCCTCGGTCGACGTCGACAGCAGGGTGGCCGGGTCGAGGTCCAGGGCTGCGGCGACCGTGAGGAGCGCACGGAGTGAAGGCGCGCGCTCGCCCTGTTCGAGGCGGTAGAGGTGCACCTCGCTGAGGCCGGTCATCGACGCGATGTCGATCAGGCGCATGCCACGGGCGAACCGTGCGGAGCGCAGTTTCTCGGCCATCGACTGCAGCTGAGCGTCGATCTTGGACTCGTCCACACCCGCAAGGATGCCTCCAGGGCAAGCGCTGAGCAAGTACTTGACTCAGTGGCAAGCGGGGAGCAAGCTGCCTGGCCAAGGAGGCGGGAACATGGGCATTCGAGTTCGTCGCAGGGCCGAGGCGCGCTGGTCAGGGCCGATTCCGACGGGATCAGGGCACATCAGGACCGGCAGCGGGGCCGTCGACCGGGACTACTCGCTGCGGTCGCGGGAGACCGACGATGCGCCGCTCAACACCAACCCCGAGGAGCTGATCGGGGCCGGGCTCGCCGGGTGCTTCGCGATGTCGGTCGCGAACCTGCTGGAGGAGGCCGGGTTCACGCAGGTCGACGTCAACGCGACCGCCGCGGTGAACCTGGAGGAGACGGCCGCGGGGTTCCGCATCACCGAGATCAGCCTGTCGGTCACGGGATCGGCCGCCACACTCGTGGACGAGGAGTTCGCGCGGCTGGTCGACCAGGCCAAACGCACGTGCCCGGTGTCGCTGGCGCTGGCGGGCACGACGATCACCACGGCACTGGTGAAGGTGGTCTGACACATGGGATCGCGGTACGTCGTGCACACCGGGGAAGTCGAGCCCGAGGTTGCCGAGGGCGTCGTGACCAGGCCTGTGCTGACCGAGGAGTTCGGCTGCGAGTACCTGACGCAGGCCGTGCGCACTGTCACGGGGAAGGCTGCTTTCCACTCGGGCAAGCACGAGGAGCTGCTGTTCGTTCTCGCCGGTCACGGCAGTCTCCGCGTGAACGGCGAAGAGCACGCGTTCGGGCCGGAGAGCGGGATCTACATCGGACCGGACGAGACCTACGAGATTGCCTCCGACTTGGCGGAGATCGTCTGTGTGAAGGTCGCCGAGCCGCAGGGTGAGGCCGGGTCGAGGCGCACGGTGTCGCCGCTCGGCGAGCAGGAACTCGGCCACGCCACCGCCGGTCGTGAGTACCGGATCCTGGCCGACCCGTCGACGGGGTTCCGCTCCGGCACGCACTTCGTCGGCGACGTGCCCGCCGGCGAGCCCGCGCCGTTGCACTACCACCTCTACAACGAAGTCATCTACGTGTTGCAGGGCAACGGAATCCTGCACATCGACGGTGAGCGGAACCCGATCTACCCCGGCGCGTGCATCCACCTGCCGGCACGGACGCTGCACCAGGTCGAGAACACCGGGGACGTGCCGATTCGCGAGGTCGCCGTGTTCGTGCCGGCCGGTTCGCCCGCCGCGGCCTACCTGCCAAATGGGACGAGCGCGTATCCGGGTGTTCCCAACGACCCCCTGGGTGGCGTTACGGTGTGACCCTTCGCGGAAGGAGCGGGCGATGAGCGTTGAAGCACCGCTTGCCGGGCACGAGGTCCTCGACACGACGGACGTCGACGAGGCTCGCGCGGTCGCCGGCCGCGTCTTCCGCGAGCACCAGCTGACAACCGAAACCGGACAAGGGTTTCGCACGATTCTGCGGTCCACTGTGGTCGGTGGCATGTCGTTGAGCTTCGTCGACTACCAGGCCGCGGTGCGCATCAGGACGAGCGCGCCGAGCAGTGGGTACCTGGTGCACATCCCGCTCTGTGGTCGCGCTTCCATCACCTGTGGACGTGACACCGTGACGTCAGATCCTCGCAACGCCGTGGTGGTCGACCCGTCCGATCGACTCGACATGACCTGGTCGAGCGGCACCCCGCATCTCATCGTCGGTCTTGATCGTGAGCGGCTCGTCCAGCACACGCAACGGTTTCTGGGCAGGACGCTGGACCGGCCGCTGCGGTTCGGGCTGGGCATGGACCTGACGACGGCGGCGGCTCGTGCGTGGCTCAACGTCGTGCACCTGCTGCTGACCGAGGTGTCCACGGCCGAGGGCACGCCGATGGCCGCGGAGCAGCTGGAGTCGTTGGTGTTCCAGCGTTTTCTGCTGACCCAGCCCGGTATCGCTTCGGTCGAACGTCCTGTCGCGCCCAAGGCGATCCGGCGGGCGATGACGATCATCGAGGAGCACGCGGACGAACCGCTGACCGTCGAGGACATCGCCGAGGCGGTCGGCGTCGGCGTGCGGTCGTTGCAGGCCGGGTTCCGGCGGTTCGCGGACACCACGCCGCTCGCGTACCTGCGGGACGTGCGGCTGGGGCAGGTCCACACCGAGTTGCTGGCCGCCGAACCGGGCAGCGTCAACGTCACCGACGTCGCGACGCGGTGGGCGTTCCCGCACCTCGGCCGGTTCTCCGTGCAGTACCGCGAGCGGTTCGGCGAGTCGCCGTCCGCGACCCTGCGCCGTTGAGACACCGCGTCGCTGAACGGACAACCGCCGCGCTGAGCGGATAGTGCGGGACATCACGCGTTTCTAGTCTTTCCTCCATGACGACGCCGGAGGAATTCAGAACTCAATTCCCCGCCCTGAAGGAAATGACCTACCTGGCTTCCTGCAGCCAGGGCGCTTTTTCCCGCACATTGGGCAACGCGGTGGTGGAGTACCAGCAGACGTTGCTCCGGCACGGTGCCGCGTGGGAACTGTGGATGAGCGAGGTCGACCGCGCCCGGCAGCTGTTCGCGAACCTGATCAACGCTTCGCTCGACGAGATCGCGGTGGTGCCGACGCTGTCCAACGCTGCCTACCAGGTCGCGTCCACACGGGACTGGTTCCTGCGTTCCCGGATCGTCACGACGGACATGGAGTTCCCGTCCGTCGCCCACGTGTGGCTCGCGCAACGGGCCAACGGCGCCAAGGTCAGCCACGTCGAGGACCGCGGCGGCGTCGTCGAGCCGGAGGACTATCTGGCGTTGATCGACGAGACCTGCGGCATCGTCTCGATCCCGCTGATCTCGTACCGCAACGGCGCGCGCCTGCCGGTGAAAGAGGTCGTCGCGGCAGCACGGAAGGCAGGCGCCGCGACGTTCGTCGACGCCTACCAGGGCGCCGGCGTCGAGCCGATCGACGTGCGCGAGATCGGCTGCGACTTCCTCGCCGCCGGGGCGTTGAAGTTCCTGCTCGGCCTTCCCGGCATCGCGTTCCTCTACGTCCGCGCCGGGGTGGAGGACTCCTACGACCCGCCCGCGACCGGCTGGTTCGGCCGGCGCGACCCGTTCGGCTTCAACCCGCGCGAGCTCGACTACCCGAAGCACGCGCGGCGCTTCGAGTCCGGCACGCCCGCCATTCCCGCCGCGTACGGCGCGGTGGCAGGCATGCGAGTGCTGGGCGAGCTCGACCCGCACGTCGTCAGAAAACACGTCACCCGGCTCGGCCACTACGCGCAGCACGCGCTGGAGGACGAGCGCTTCTCCTCGCCGCTCTGCGATTCCCTGCGCGGCCCGCAAATAGCGTTGCTCGATGAGAATCCGACTGATCTGGCGGCTTATCTGAACAGCCGCCGAATCGTCACGAGCCCGCGCGGAAACGCCGTCCGAATCGCATTGCACTACTACAACACCACCGAAGACGTCGACGCCCTCGTCACCGCAGTTCGGGACTACCGGAGGCTGACTTGACCACAAGCGAAGGCCCGCAGCTCGCCAGAAAGCTGCACTCGCGCCAGCTCGCCATGATCGGCATCGGGGGCGCGATCGGCACCGGCCTGTTCCTGGGGTCGACCCTCGCGATCAGCAACGCGGGACCCGCCGCGATCGTCGCGTACGTGATCAGCGGCCTGGTCGCGCTGGTCATCGGCTGGGCGCTGGCCGAGATGGTCGTGACGCATCCCGACGCGGGCGCGTTCGGCTCGATCGCGCACTCCTACGTCGGTCCGTGGGCCGGGTTCGTGGTGCGCTGGACGTACTGGGCGGGGCAGGTCATCGCGGTCGGCGGCGAGGTGATCGCGGCCGGCATCTACGTCCAGTACTGGTGGCCTTCGATCCCTTTGTGGGCGCCGGTCGTGGTGTTCTCGCTGGTGATCCTCACGGTCAACGCGGCGACGGTCAGCGCGTTCGGCACGCTGGAGTACTGGTTCTCGACGATCAAGGTCACCGCGATCGCCGTGTTCGTGGTGCTCGGCGCGGTCATCATCTTCTTCGGTCTGCCTTCCAGGCCTGCGACTGGATTGGCGAACCTGACCGCGCACGGCGGTTTCCTGCCCAACGGCGTCTCCGGGCTCGGTCTGGCCATGGTGTTCGCGCTGTTCAGCTACATCGGCACCGAGGTGGTGTCGGTGACGGCGGCGGAGTCGAAGGATCCCGCTCGGGACATTCCTCGTGCGGCCCGGCAGATGATCCTGCGGCTCGGGTTGTTCTACGTGCTCGCGATGACGGTGATCGTCACGGTCGTGCCGTGGACCGTTGCGGCGCAAGGCGGAACGTTGCAGTCGAGCCCGTTCGTGAGCGTGTTCGGAGCGGCCGGCATTCCGGCTGCCGCGGGGATCATGAACTTCGTCGTGATCACGGCCGCGTTGTCCAGCGCCAACACCAATCTCTACGTGGCGACGCGCATGGTGCACTCGCTGGCGTTGCACCGGCTCGCTCCTAAGTGGACTGGGAAGCTGACGGCTCACGGTGTGCCGCGCAATGCTTTGGCGTTGTCCGCGCTGGGGATGGCGGTCGCGGCGATCCTGTCGTGGCAGTCGAAGTCCGACGCGTACCTGGTGATCTTCGGCATCGCGATCTTCGCCGCGATCGTCGTGTGGATCCTGATCCTGGTCACGCACTTCACGTTCCGGTACAAGCGGCGTCAGCTCGGCCTGCCCGACGCGCCGGTCCGGTTGAAGGGCGCGCCGGTGACGTCCGGGCTGGCCGCGGTGTTCCTGACCGGCGTGCTGGTCTCGACGTACTTCGTGCCCGGCCTGGATCCCGCGTGGCAGTTCGGGGTGCCGTTCTTCGTGGTGCTGCTGGTGGTGCACGCGGTGTTGAAGCGCAGGCAGAAGGTCGAAGTCTCGTGAACGTGGCTCAGGAGTGGCTGACCGGCTCGATCGCGCGGATCTTCCGCGCGGTCGGCCTGTCCGCTGAGGCGTCATCGGTCGTTGCGGAATCTCTTGTGGCGGCGGACATGCGCGGGGTTGCCTCACACGGCGCGTTGCTCGTCCCGATGTACGTCGACCGCATCCGGCGCGGGTCCGTGAGCCTGGTCGAGTCACCGGTCGTGGTTACCGACTTCGGTGCGGTGGCCACGCTCGACGCCCACCACGGGCTCGGCGTGCTGAGCGGCGACCACGCGATGCGGATGGCCGTCTCCAAGGCCCAGCGGTACGGGATCGGCGCGGTCGCGGTACGGCACGCGTTCCACTTCGGCGCGGCTTTCCGGTTTGCTTCCGCCGCGGCGTCGGCGGGTTGCCTCGGCGTGGCGGCGGCGAACACCCGGCCGTTGATGCCGGCGCCGGGCGGGGCGCGGCCGGTCGTGGGCAACAACCCGCTGGCGGTCGCCGTGCCGTTGCCAGGACTCCCTCCTGTCGTCCTGGACATGGCGCTGTCGGAGGCGGCGCTGGGCAAGGTGCGGCTGGCGGCTTCCGAGGGCCGGGACATCCCGGTGACGTGGGCGACCGATCGTGACGGTGTGCCGACGACGGATCCCGTTGCGGCCCTGGAGGGGATGCTGCTGCCTTCCGGTGGGCCGAAGGGGTACGGGCTCGCATTGATCATCGACGTGCTGACCGGGGTGTTGTCCGGTGGTGCGTCGGGGGATGAGGTGCGGGGGCTGTACGCCGACACGGGTGTGCCGAACGACTGCGCGCACTTCTTCCTGGCGATCGACCCGGAGGCGTTCGGGGGTGCAGAGTTGTTCGCGGCCAAGGCGGTGAAGCTGGTGCGGGGTGTCGCGAAGTCGCCGCTGAGGCCTGGGGTGGAGCGGGTGTACCTGCCAGGGCAGCTGGAGCAGGAACGGGCCGAGGTGGCGGCGCGCAAGGGGATTCAGGTGGACGGGGGAGTGTTGATGGCGTTGCACAAGACAGCCGAGAGCCTGGGAGTGGAGCTCTCATGAAGACGTTTCTCGACGCTTCCGGCGAAGTTCTGGTCGTGACCGGCGGGTCCAACGGCATCGGCGCCGCCCTCGCCCGCGGGTATGCCGAAGCCGGTGGGAACTCGGTGGTGTTCGACGTGGTGCCACCCACCAGCAAGATCCCTCACGTCTCGCATCTCGGGGTCGACGTCTCCGATCGCGCGGCCGTCTTCGCCGCCGTCGAGGAAGTCCTGGCGCGGCACGGCCGGATCGACGCCCTGGTCTGCGCGGCGGCGGTTCAGCCCCGCGCGGACGTCGCCGTCACGGATCCGCTCGAATGGCGCCGCACGCTCGCGGTGAACCTCGACGGCGTGGTCTGGTGCTGTCAGGCGGTTCTGCCGCACATGATCGAACGCCGGCACGGCACGATCCTGATGTTCTCCTCGGGGCTGGCTCACGCGGGCCGGGCGCAGGCTTCCGCCTACGCGGCGAGCAAAGGCGCGCTGATCCCGTTCGCGAAGTCGCTGGCCGCCGAGGTGGCGCAGCACCGGATCCGGGTCAACACGGTGTTCCCGGGCGTGATCGACACCCCGCAGTTCCGCGCGGCGAACCAGGGCTCCGAGCGGGTGCATTGGGAGGCGACCACCGGGATCGGACTGCCGGAGGACATCGTGGGGCCGTTGTTGTTCCTGCTGTCCGACGCGGCCACGATGTCCGGTTCCACGCTGGAGCGCCGTCATGGCTGATCCGGTGATCATCGCGGGTGGCGGGCCGGTCGGGCTGATCACGGCGCTGGGGTTGCTGCACCACGGGATCGACGTCGTGGTGTTCGAGGAGGACGACCAGCTCTCGCTCGACACCAAGGCCGGCACGGTGCTGACCCGCACGATCGAGGTGCTGCACCGCTACGGCGTGGCCGAGCCGGTGCTGGCGGCGTCGTTGCGGATCGACGAGATCGGCGACATCGACCGGGCCACCGGGGTGTCGCGGACGAGCGTGCTGACCGGCGAGCTGGTCGACGACACCAGGTTTCCGTTCGTCATCAACATCCCGCAGCACCACCTGGAACCCGTGCTGCGCGACCAGCTTCCACCTGGAACCCTCCACATGGGACACCGCGTCACCGGGTTCACGCAGTCTTCCGACCACGTTCTCGTGCACTTGGAGGGCGGGGAAAGCGTTCGCGGCAGCTATCTGCTGGCGTGCGACGGCGGGCGGTCGCAGGTGCGGGAGGCGCTCGGCGTGACGGTCGAGGGGCACACGTTGCCGCAGCGGTACGTGCTCGTGGACCTGGAGGTCGACCTCGACGTCACGAACCCGCGCGACTACCCCTACCTGGCCTACTTCGGTGATCCCTCCGAGTGGATGGTCCTGGTCCGGCAGCCGCACTGCTGGCGGTTCCTGTTCCCGTTGGAGCCCGACGCTCCGGAGCCGGGTCGTGACGAGTTGGCTGCGAAGGCACGGCGGTTCATCGGGGACGTGGACGACCTGCGGGTGCTGGGGACCAACGTGTATCCGGTGCACCACCGCGTCGCCGATCGGTGGCGGGACGGGCGGGTGTTCCTGATGGGCGACGCCGCGCACCTGATCACGCCGATGTGGGCGCTAGGGCTGAACACCGGGGTGCTGGACGCGTCGAACCTGCCGTGGCGGCTGGCCTGGGTGTTGCGCGGGTGGGCTGACGCGTCGTTGCTCGACGGGTACGAGCGGGAGCAGTCGCCGGTGGCCGTGCGCGGGTCCGGGGAGATGGCCGAGGCGGCTCGGGCGTACATGGACCGGCGGGGTGATGTGTCCGCAATGGACGGTGGGCGCTGGGGAGTGGCGGTGACGCGGTCGTTGCTCGGGGTGAGCCTCGACGTGGACGGCAGCGGCGACTGGTCGATGATCGCGGCCGGTGACGTGCCGCAGCCGGTGCGGGTGGGGGATCGGCTGCCGGACGTGCCGGTGTTCGGGTCCGGTGGACAGGTCTGGCTGCACGACCTGGTCCGGGATTCGTTCGCGGCGTTGTACTTCACGGATGTGAGGCGAAAGCCGGTACTTGCTGACGGCCTTCCTGGACTTGCGCGCTACCTCGTCAGCCGCTGGGACGCACCGCTCGACTCCGGCTTGCGCGACCACGCCCTGTTCGATCCCGGCGAGCGTGCCGCTCGTCGGCTTGGAGTGCTGCCGGACACCGCTGTCCTGGTCCGCCCGGACGGCCACGTCGCCGCGATTCTGCCCGTCGACCTCTCGGACACCACGAAGGATCCGATCCGCGACGCCTACCTCCGGATCACCCGATGACCGCGGGCCAGATCGTCACCGCGCCCGACGGAACGCAGGTCGTGCTCGGCGAGGTCGGGCAGACCGTGCTGCTCGACACCCCGAGGGTGCGGGTGTGGGAAGTCGTGCTGGAGCCCGGCGAGTCACAGCCGTGGCACCTGCACCACAACCCGTACCTCGTGCTGAACGTGCAGTCCTCGCCGTGCCACATGGACTGGCTCAACGGGGATCCGCCGCGCTACCTCGAAGAAGTCGAGGGTGGCGTGATCTACCGGCCTGTTTCGCCGGTGCACATGCTGACCAACGACGGCGATCGCACGTACCGCAACCGAATCGTCGAGCTGAAGGACCTCGGTGAGGAGGCGACCGGGGATCCACTGCCCCAGCTGGACGTCGTGTTCGAGAACGACGTGGTGCGGGTTTACCCAGCCGAGCGGTTCGTACTGGTCGGCGACCGCGTGATCGAGCTCAAGCACCTGGGAGGACAACCGTGAACGTCCCTGAGGAAATCCTGCTGCGGACCAAGGATCTGGAGTGGGTGGACAAGTCGCTGGAAGGCCTGTCGCACAAGATGCTCTGGCGTGACGAGGAGACCGGCGCGTCGATCGCGCTGGTCCGGTTCCAGCAGGGGGCCGGGATTCCGTCGCGGCACGAGCACGCGTCCAACCAGTTCATGTACTGCCTGCGCGGCCGCTACACCTACGTGCCGACGGGGCTGACCCTCACCGAGGGCTCGTTCTACTGGAACCCCAAGGGCAGCGCGCACGGACCGACGCACGCGGACGAGGAGTCCGTGCTGCTGGAGATCTACGACGGGCCGCACTACCCGGTCCAGCCCTCCTGGTACACCAACCCCGACGACGCTCGCTGAGGAAAACCATGCACAGCAGGGAAATTCGCACCGACGACCTCGCCGTTCCGCTGGGGCACTTCTCGCAGGCGACCACCGCGACGCCGGGCCGGCTGGTGTTCATCTCGGGCATGACCGCCCGCAACGCCGAGGGCGGCATCACCGGCGTCGGTGACATCACCGCGCAGACGCACCAGGTGTGCCAGAACCTCCGCACCGCTGTCGAAGCCGCGGGTGGCAAGCTCGACGACATCGCGCGGGTCGACGTGTACGTGCGCGACATCGACGACTTCGAGGCGATCCACGCGGTGCGCAGGCAGTACTTCACCGGGGTGGCGCCGGCGTCGACGATGGTCGAGGTGTCCGGGTTCGTGAAGCCCGAGTACCTGATCGAGATCAACGCGATCGCGGTGCTGCCGTGAAGCTGGCTTCCGCGTACTACGAGGGCGTTCGGCGGTTCGGCGTGGTCGTCGAGGACGAGATCGCGTTGCTGCCGCCCGCGCTCGGCACGCTCGACGACGTCATCCGGGACGGCACTCTGGACGAGGTTCGTGCCGCTTCCGAGCGTACGCCGCACGTGCCGTTGAACGAGGTGCGGCTCGCGGCGCCGTTGCAGCGGTTCAACCGGGACGTCCTGTGCACCGGCTGGAACTACTGGGACCACTTCGAGGAGTCTCGCGGCAAGCGCGAGGGTCAGGACCCGGTGGAACGGCCGCGGCACCCGACGTTCTTCACCAAGGGACCGGACACGGTGATCGGGCCGTACGACGACATCGCTTACGACGGCTCGTTGTCGTCGAAGTGGGACTACGAGGCCGAGGTCGCGCTGGTCATCGGCCGCGACGGGCGGTCGATCCCGGAAAGTTCGGCGTGGCAGCACGTTTTCGGGTTCTGCGTGGCGAACGACGTGTCGCAGCGTGACCTGCAGCGTGCGCACGGCGGGCAGTGGCTCAAGGGCAAGAGCATCGACGCGACCATGCCGCTCGGTCCGTGGATCACGACTTCGGACGCTGTCGACTTTGCCGGGCTGCGGATCCAGTGCGAGGTCAACGGTGAGCTGCGGCAGGACGCGCTGGCGAAGCAGATGGCGTTCCCGGTCGAGCGGCTGATCGCGGAGCTGAGCAGCGGGATGACGTTGCGGGCCGGCGACGTGCTGCTGACCGGGACGCCGTCGGGAATCGGCAACGCGCGGGATCCGCAGGTGTTCCTGGCCGAGGGAGATGTGGTGGTGACGCGGGTGTCCGGGCTCGGCGAGCTGACGAACCGGCTGGTGAGCCGTGCGGCATAGCGTCATCGGCGACCTCGACCGCTGGTTGCGGGGCGAGTTCCAGGAGATCAACACCTCGCTGGAGGAGATCTACTTCGCGGAGAAGGCCATCGTTCTGCAGGATAGGGACGACGTGGACTCGTTGACCTCGTTCCTCGTGCGGGACGGGGGAGCGTTGATCGCGCGAGTGGCCGAACGTCGTGAGCTGCCGGCGGATCCGGAAGCCAGGTACGAGCTGCTCGGGATGATCGGCTTCTACCTCGGTGCCTGCCGGCGGCACGAGGTGTCGCCGGCTGACGTCTCCCCGCTTGCCCAGGCGCTGGCGTCGTCGCTCGGGGTCGCGCCGCGGTTCTCGTCGGCGCACCAGCACATCCGCAACAGGGCCGTCGGGGGCGCGTTCAACAGTTTCACCACTTTGGACAGTGAACGCATCTTCTTGACCTACAACGGTTTGTCCGTGATGGCCTATCGACGGGCTGCTTTCGCGTTGCTGAGCATTCCGGCTCTGGGCGTCTCGAACCCGTTGGCCACGTACCACTTCGCGGACGCCGTGGCCGCGTTGCGGGACGTCATGAAGTACAACAAGGTCCTCGCGGCCGAGCTCGACGTCGACCGGTTCTTCTACAACATCCGCCCGTACTTCAAGAGCTACCGGGTGGGCGCTGCGGAGTACCGGGGAGCGAACGCGGGCGACTTCGCGGCGATCAACGCGATCGACGTGCTGCTCGGGCTGTGCTCGCCGCACGATCCGTTCTACCAGTGGGTCGTGCTCGACAAGACTCCTTATGTGGCGCCGTCGGACCTGCCGCTGCTGCGGGACCTGGGGTTGCTGCCGTCGTTGCTGGCGCAAGTCGAACAGGAGCTGTCGGCGGGGATTTCGGCGCCGTTGAAGGAGAACGCCGCGTTGCTGCTCGACGCGTGCCGCGAGCACGGGGCCGCGACCGTGTACCACCACAACCGGCTCGTGCTGCCGTTCCTGCAGGAACCGGCGGCTCATGCGCCCGAGGAACGGCAGACCGACATGACGGCGAGCGGTCCGCCGTTGGAGGTCGTGATCGAGACGTTGGCGCGGCTTCGGGACCTGCGTGCGGCCCGGTCGCGCCCTGGGCTGGACACCGCGCGGCCTGTGATCGATCGCGTCCGCGCACTGTTGGACGGAGCCTGATGCACAGCACAGACGTGCACACGCACTTGGCGCCCCTGATGGGGTGCGAGGTGGATGGTGTGGAGGAAGTCGGCGGGCGTCTGGTCGTGGACGGGCATCGGGTCGGAGTGCCCGGTCTGTACGACGCCGGTGCCCTCGCGCGCCATCTGGCCGTCAACGGCGTGGACCGAGCATGGGTGTCCGCGCCGCCACCTCTCTACCGGCAGCACCTCGACGCGGAGCGCACTCGCGAGTGGGTGCGAGCCCTCGACGACGGTCTGCGGGCGCGGGTGGCCTCCGAGCCCGCGCTGGACCGGCTCACCTACCTGCCGTTCGACCGCCCGGAGATCGCCTTCGAGCTGGTCTCGGACATCAGCGACTCGGTCGGCTGGACGGCGTCGGCCGGTGGAGGGTCCTTGGCGCTGGACGACCCGTCGTTCGAACCGCTCTGGGCGGCTGTGGCGGCGCGGCGCAAACCCCTGCTGCTGCACCCCGGCGAGTCACCTGATCAGCGCTTGGACCGGCACTACCTGGGAAACCTGCTGGGCAACCCGGTCGAGACCGGTCTCGCGACCGCGCAGCTCGTGCTCGGCGGCGTCCTCACCCGGCATCCAGGCCTGATGATCATCCTCGTGCACGGCGGCGGCGTGGTGCCGTCGGTCGTGGCGCGGTGGGCACGCGGGGTCTCGACGTCGCGGCCGGGCATCACGACCGTGGAGGACCCGCTGCAGGTCGTGCGGCGGCTGTGGAGCGACTGCCTGGTGCACCGGCCGGAGCTCGTCGACCTCGCGATCTCCACGTTCGGCGCCGACCACCTCCTGCTGGGCAGCGACTACCCGTTCCCGATGGGGCTGGACAACCCGTTCGAACCGCTGGCGGGGCTCGACCCGGAGCTGCGGTCGCGGATCGCGGGCAACGCGGACGTGATCATGCGTGCGGGACTGTTGTCCTGAGGTCGCTGAAGGCCGCCACGAGAGCCGTGACCAGGATCAGCGCGCCGAACGCGAACACCGCGGCCGCACCACCGACGACGTCCGCCGCGAACGCACCGAGCACGGGTGCGAGAGGCGTGAGCGCTCGTGCGGCGAAGGTCAGGATCGCGTCCAACCGTCCCATCAGGTCGTCAGGCACCAACGCCGTGAACACCGCGCTCACCGAGACGTTGAGCAACGGTGTCGCGACCGCCGTGACCATCAACGGCGCGAACGGCCACCACGCGCCGAACGGCAGTGCCATCGCCAGGTTGCTCACGCCGAAGACGACGAGCACGCCGACAACGATCCGGTCGTGGCTGATCGTGACTCTCGGCGAGATGAGCGCCCCGAGCACGCCGCCGACGCCGACGCCGGTGAGCACCAGGCCGACCAGCCAGTCGGATCCGCCGCGTTCCTTGACGGTGGCGACGACCGGGATCAGCGTGGCGCCGCCGAGCAGGTTGAGCGTCAGGAAGATCGCGACGACGTTGCGCATGCCGCGCTGGCGCCACAGCCACGCCCAGGCCTCCTTGACGTCCTGGTGCATGCGCTGCCGTGGGCGTTGTTCGGTGCGTGCGGGGATCTTGGCGAACCACGCGCAGATGGCCGCTATTAAGAAGGAGAGGGCGTCGGCGACGAACGGCACCGCGCGGCCGAGCCCGTAGAGCAGCGCGCCGAGCGACGGGCCGGCGAGCCACGCCGTGTGGCCGCGGGCTTCTTCCTGGGCGTAGGCGGTCTTGAGCTGCTCCGGTGGCACGACGGACTTGATCGCGGTGGACCGCGCGGGTCCGGAGAACGCGGTGCACACGCCGTCCAGCGCGGCGAGCACGAGGAAGAGCGGAATGGAGTTGGCGCCCGTGACGACGTTGGCGGCCATCGCGGTGACCACCGCCGCCTGAGTCGTCTGGCTGATGACGAGGACCTTGCCGCGGTCCCAGCGGTCCACCCACACTCCCGCCGGCATCTGGGCGACGATGAGCGCGGTCGCCCGCACGCCCGCGATCACACCCGCCCAGAAGTACGACCCGGTGACCGCGAAGATCAGCAGCGGCATCGCGTACGTCGTGAGCTGCGTGCCGAGCTGCGAGACCGCGCCGCCGAGCCAGAGCAGCTGGAACTGGACGTTTCTTCTGAGTGGAACCCCCATGGGGACTGTTCTTAGCGCATGAATGTCGGTGTCGGGTGGCATGGTTGTCCGCATGGCTGACCCGGACTTCGACGTGCTGCTCACCGGCACCGTCTTCCTCGACATCATCTTCACCGGCCTGCCCCGCCCACCCGCCGCGGGGACCGAGGTGTGGGCCGAGGGGCTCGGGTCGTGTCCGGGTGGGATCGCGAACCTCGCGGTGGCGCTGCGGCGGCTGGAGCTGCGCACCGCGCTGGCGGCGGCGTTCGGGGAGGACGCGTACGGCGACTTCTGCTGGGACGTGCTGGCCGAGCAGGAGGGCGTCGACCTTTCTTACTGCCGTCGTTTTTACGGGTGGCACTCGCCGGTGACCGTGTCGATGGCGATGGAGCGCGACCGTTCGATGGTCACGCACGGGCACAAGGCGCCCGTTGTCGCGGACGACCTGTTCTGTCCGCCGCCGTCCGCTCGGGCATGTTTTGTGCACATTCAGAGTGAGGACGAGCAGTGGGTGCGCACGGCCAAGGAGAATGGCGCGCTCTTGTTCGCGGACATCGGCTGGGATCGCACCGGGGCGTGGTCGCCGGAGCTTTTGCGGCGCCTTGAGGGATATGACGTCTTCCTGCCCAACCACGTGGAGGCGCAGGGCTACACGCGGACCGATTCGCCGGAGGACGCGGCGCGCAAGCTGGCCGAGCACGTGCCAGTGGTGGTCGTCACACGCGGGGGCGGGGGAGCGGTCGCCGTCGACAGCTCTACCGGCGAATGTGTGGACGTGCCGGGGCTGAACGTGGCGCAGCTCGACGCGACGGGAGCCGGAGACGTGTTTGGGGCCGGGTTCGTGATGGGCACTCTCGCCGGGTGGCCGCTGGAGCACCGGGTGCGGTTCGCGAACCTGTGCGCGGCGCTGTCCGTGCAGCATTTCGGCGGTTCGCTGTCGGCGCCGGGGTGGGGTGACATCGCGGTGTGGTGGCGGACGGTGAGCAGGCGGGCGGACGAGGAACTGGCGCGGTACGGCTTCCTCGACGACCTGCTACCGGATCACGCGGGCGTGGAGGTGAGAAGGGCTAGTCCGACGATCGGGCTGCGATTGCTCCGGTAGGTTTAAAACAGTCGATCAGCGGACGCAACCTCACGGGCCTCCCGCGCGACTTATACGTAGAGAGTCTTTCTGGGGTTTGGTTCGGAAGGAGTTGCGGGTTGTTCGCCGCACGCGCGTCAGGCTTGGTCAAGTTGCTGGGGTTGTGCCTGACTGCGGGCGTCCTCCTCGCCGCGATGGTGTTCCCGTTCGTCGGAGGCCTCGGGCTCGCGTCCAACCGCGCGGCCGACGAGGTCGACAAGACGTCCGGTGATCTCGCGAAGGCGGAGCTGCCGCTCGTCACCACCATCCAGGACATGAACGGCGACCCGATCGCCTACCTGTACGACCAGTACCGCATCCCGCTGACCTCCGCCCAGATCTCGGACACGATGAAGGCCGCGATCCTCGCGATCGAGGACAAGCGGTTCTACGAGCACCGCGGCGTCGACTGGCAGGGCATCGCCCGTGCCGCCGCCAAGGCCGGTGTGGACGGTGGCGCGACCCAGGGCGCCTCGACGCTGACGCAGCAGTACGTCAAGAACTACATGGCGTTCGTGCTCGGTGCCGACAACGAGCAGGAGGCCTGGGAGAAGGCCACCGAGGCGACGGTCGGCCGCAAGCTGCGCGAGGCCCGCATCGCGTTGCAGCTCGAGCAGGAGGTGTCGAAGGACGACATCCTCGCCGGCTACCTGAACATCGTGCCGCTGGGCAACCAGACCTACGGCGTCGGCGCGGCGTCCAAGGCGTACTTCAACACCACGGCCGACAAGCTGACCGTCCCGCAGGCCGCGCTGCTCGCCGCCATCGCGAACCGCCCGTCGTCGCTCAACCCCGGCGCCTCGCCCGACAAGGCGCTGGAGCGTCGCAACATCGTCATCGACAAGATGCGCGAGAACGGCTCGTTCGGCGCCGACCACGCCGAGGCCCAGAAGAAGGCCGAGGAGTACAAGGCGGCGCCGCTGGGCGTGGTGGACAACCTGCAGCTGCTGCCCAAGGGCTGCGTCGGCGCGGGCGACGGCCCGATCTACGGCTTCTTCTGCGACTACCTGCTCGACTACCTGCGCGCCGCGGGCATCACGAACAAGCAGCTGCAGCGCGGCGGCCTCACCATCAAGACCACGCTGGACCCGAAGGCCACCAAGGCCGCGAAGCAGTCGGCCGAGCAGCAGGTCCCGAAGACCCAGAACGGCATCGCGAACGTCATGTCGGTCGTCCAACCCGGCAAGGACAAGCACCGCGTCCGCGCCCTGGTCGCCTCCCGCGACTACGGCAACAAGGCCGAGCTCGGCCAGGTCGCCCGCCCCGTGCCCGCCGAGGTCCTCCCGTTCGGTCCCGGCTCGGTGAACAAGGTCTTCACCGCCGCCGCCGCGCTGGAGGCCGGGGTCACCGGCATCGACAAGCAGATCGACGTCCCCAGTTCGTACACCTCGAGGGCCTACGCCAACGGCGGCACGCCCTGGACGGTCAAGAACGCCGGCACCTACTCGGACAAGATGTCGCTCACCCAGGCCCTCGCGACCTCCCCGAACACGGGCTTCGTGATCCTGCAGGAGAAGGCGGGCCTGAACAAGGTCGTGGACATGGCCTACCGCCTGGGCATGCGCGACACGCTCAGCGGCGTGAACCGCGGCGGCGAGCCCCTGAAGCAGGACGGTTCCAACGGCCCGTCCCAGGGCGACTGGACGAAGCAGGCCAACGCGGGCTCCTACACCCTCGGCCCCGGTGCCACCAGCGTCCTCGAACTGGCCAACGTCGCCGCCACCATCGTCTCCGGCGGCACCTGGTGCCCGCCCACCCCGGTGGAGAAGGTCATCGACCGCTACGGCAAGGAAATCCCGCTCAAGGAAAAGCCCTGCGAGCAGGCCGTGACCCCGGACCTCGCCTACTCGCTGGCCCAGGGCCTCTCCCGCGACGTCGTCTCGCCCGGAACCGCCGCCGGCGCCGTCCCGCCGGGCTGGAACCGTCAGATGATCGGCAAGACCGGCACGACCGAGGAACACAAGTCGGTCGCCTTCATGGCCGCCACCATGCAGTACGCGGGCGCCGTCATGACCTACGCCGACGGCAACAACCCCGAGGTCATCTGCGCCAGCCCGATCCGCCTCTGCCCGGGCAGCAGCGCGGGCGTCTACGGCGGCCAGGTAGCAGCGCCGACGTGGTTCGGCGCGATGAAGGTGATCCACGAGGGCACCGACCCGGTACCGCTGCCGCCCGCAGCGGCACGCTACAAGTAGGACGAGCAGAGCCTGTTTGATCGCAGGGCCGCCGGACGCCAGCCGCGTCCGGCGGCCCTTTGCTTTGCCCGCACCCGCCAGGTGGCCCTGGGCAGGGGGCTGTGGCGGGACGGGGGCGTGGCGGGGCGAGCACCCGCTGGCGCTACCGGCTGGGGGAGCGGTGGCGGGTGGACCGGGGCGTGCTGGGGCGAGCACCCGCTGACGCCATCGGCAAGGGGAGTGGTGGCAGGTGGGCGTGTGCGCGGAAGGTGGAGCAACCCGCCGTAGCTGCGGGGGAGGGGACTTTGGGGATGGGCGTGCGTCCGGCAGGTGGAGTGCCCGCCAGGAGGCATCAGGTACGGGAGCCGAACCACGAGCACGCAACGTCCCGCGCGGCACGCGCGGCTCCTCGCAAAGCCGAAGGCAAGCGGCGATGGCGAAGCCGAGCCGAGTGCGGGCGAACAACGCGGGCCAAAGCCGAAGGCGAGGCACCCCGAGGGGCGATGCGCAGCGAGCCCGAACGAGAGCATGCCCAACGCGGCAAGCCGGTAATAACCGGCACCTACCAGCACAAACGCAACCACGCACGCGAAGCGATCGGGCTTGACTTTGGGTTCGAGGTGCTACCGTTTCGCGGATCGGACGGGTGCGGAGCATCCGCCCTTTTCCGCCCGACAGAGCGCCTCGTAAGGGCCCCGAAGTCAAGCCCGATCGCGATCGTCGCGAAGCGGCGATGACGAAACCAAGCTCGTAAGGACCCGCGCGCCCACGCTGGAAGGCGACCACTCCGCATCGGCGACCACCCCGCTGGAACGCGACCAGCCAACGCAAGCCGACCCGCAAGAGCCGCGTCAGCGCCCCAGCCACCCGAAGTAACCACGCCCAGCGTGACCCAGCCCTCAAACCCCGCCGTCAGCCTTTCACGATAAAGCACTGACCAGTACAAACGCCAAGACGGGGATTGGTTCAAAGAGGGTTAATCAAGCGCCAGCACGTCTCACTACGCTACGTCACCAACCGTGGGCCTCGTCACCTAAACGCCCACATGGCTTGCCCGGCGCGGTGACGCGAGGTTACGTTCCCTGCCGCATGTCACAGTTCGATAACCGCGAGGACACGGATCACCCCCGAAACGGTCCAGTCCGACCAGGGCTCCACCAAGCCCGCCAGCAGGGCCCCGAACCCCGCTGACGGACCCAGGAGCCCGCAAGCAGCGCCCGACAGGCCCCCGAAGCCTGAACGGCTCTGCACGCCAGAGGCCCCCGAAGCCGAAGCGAGCCGCGCCAAGGCCGATGAAAGCCCGAAACGCACGAGCGGTTACCGGACTCCCCCGAGTGCATGGAGGCAAGTCTTGGCACGGCATCGAGCGAAGGGCCACCTGGTAGACGTCATCGCCAGAGTCGACCTGGACCGCAAGAAGGCCGTAGCGGCTGTCGTGGCCGCGGGCGCCCTGGCCGGCGCCGGGTTCGCACAGGCGATGGCCACGGTCACGCCCGTCGACCGCATCGTTCCGGTTGCCGCGACGAAGGACCTCGCGGCGGCCATGACCGCGCAGCCCGAGCCGCAGGGCATCACCACGATCCACAGCGTTGACGCCAGTGGTGAGACGCGCAAGCTGCTGCAGGCCGAGCAGATTCAGGTGCAGTTCACCGTCCGCGAGGCGCTCAAGGCCGCGGAAGGCACCTACGCGAAGCAGCAGGAAGCGCTCAAGGCCGAGCAGGCGCGCATCAAGGCCGAGGAAGAGGCCAAGCGCCCTAAGTGCGTGAGGCCCGCGCAGGGCACGTTCACGTCCGGCTTCGGCGCCCGCTGGGGTACCAGCCACAACGGTGTCGACATCGCCAACGCCATCGGCACGCCCATCGTGGCCGCCATGGACGGCACGGTCATCGAGGCCGGGCCCGCGTCCGGGTTCGGGCTGTGGGTGCGGGTTCAGCACGAGGACGGCACCATCACCGTCTACGGGCACATGAACACCATCGACGTGCCGCAGGGTGCGAAGGTCAAGGCCGGGCAGCAGATCGCGACGATCGGCAACCGCGGCCAGTCGACCGGGCCGCACCTGCACTTCGAGGTGTGGGTCGGCGGCGGGCAGAAGATCAACCCCGTCGGCTGGCTCGCCGAGCGCGGTGTTTCCCTCTAGGGGCCAGTAGTAGTCTCCGGCCACGCCGTCCCGCACCGAGGCGGGGCGGCGTGGAAACCCGGAGCCGAGCAAGTGATCTACCGCAGCCCCCTGCCCGCGGTGGCCGTCCCTGCGATCACGGTCCCCGCACATGTTCTCGTGCACGACAACGACAAGGTCGCGCTGAAGGACGCCGTCTCGGACGAGGCGATCACCTACGCCGAACTCAAAAGAGCCGTCGAGGCAACCGCCAGAGGCCTTGTCGCCCAAGGGATCAAGCCCGGCGACACCATCGCGATCACGAGTGTGAACAGGCCGAGGTACGCCGTCGGACTGCACGCGATCATGGCCGCGGGAGCGACGGCGGCGCTCATCAACCCGCTGCTCACACCCCAAGAGATCGAGCAGCTGAAGACCCTCGCGAACGTGACCAGGACGCTCGACCTGGACGACTTGCCAGAAGACGGCACGGCACAGCTGCCGGAAACAGACCCGGCACACACCGCCGCGATCCTGTTCTCCAGCGGCACAACGGGTTTCACCAAGGCCGTCAAGCTGAGTCACCGAGCCCTCGTCGCGAACCTGGAGCAGCAACGCCAGGGCTGGCGCATCGACGAGACCGACGTGCTCGCCGCGAACCTGCCGTTCTTCCACATCTACGGCTTCGCGATCATCCTCAACTCGGGCCTGCTCGGCGGCGCCACGCTCGTCACCATGCCCCGCAGCGACGCCGGCACGTACTTGCGACGCCTCGAAGACCACAAGGTCACCCGCGCGTTCCTCGTGCCACCGCTGGCCGCCGCCATCGCGGACCAGGAAGCGCCAACCACCCCAACGCATCTCAAGCTCGTGCTCTGCGGCGCCGCCCCGCTCGACGAGGACACGCGCAGGCGAGCCGAGCTGAAGCTGAACGCCCCGGTACGGCAGGGCTACGGCCTGACCGAGGCGGGCGGCACGCACCAGACGTTCGACGACGACGAGGAAACCGACCCGCGAAGCGTCGGCGTCCTCAGCCCGGGCACCGAAGCGCGCATCGTCGAACCGGGCACCACCGAAGACGCGACCGAGGGCGAGATGCTCATCCGCGGCCCGCAGGTCATGGACGGCTACCTGAACGACGAGGCGGCCACGCGACAGGCCTTCGTGGACGGATGGCTCAAGACGGGCGACCTGGTGCGGGTCCGGAATGGCCGGTTCTACGTCGTCGACCGCGTCAAGGAGATGATCAAGTACAAGGGCTACCAGGTCGCGCCCGCCGAGCTGGAAGCGTTGTTGCGCAAGCATCCACAGGTGAAGGACGCTGCGGTAAAAGGTGCGCCCGATCGGGTTAACGGCGAGGTGCCCAAGGCCTTCGTGGTGACGCAAGGCGACGTCACGGCCGAGGAGCTGATGGCGTTCGTGGCGGCGGAGGTGGCGCCGTTCAAGAAGGTGCGCCAGGTTGAGTTCGTGGAAGAGATACCCAGGTCGGTCTCCGGCAAGATTCTGCGCCGGCTGCTGAAGGACGACTAGTGCGCGTCCTGGTCACCGGCGGCGCCAAAGAGCTCGGCAGGGCGTTCGCGGAAGTCCTTGGTGCGCAAGGACATGAGCTCGTCATCACCGGCCGTGACGAGAAGGCGCTCGACGCGGCGGAAACCGAGCTGAAGGCCAAAGGCGTCGACGTCCGGACGCACGTCGCGGACCTCGCGGACCCGCACGCGACGCCGAAGCTCATCGAGAGCCTCGGCCACCTCGACGTGCTGGTCAACAACGGTGCGCTCGGCGGACCGGTCGGGCCGACGTGGGAGGTCGACGAGGACGACTGGTGGCGCACGTTCGAGGTGAACCTGCGCGGCACCGCGACGGCCATGAACGCGGCGATTCGCACGATGACGAGCGGGCGGATCATCAACGTGGTCAGCAACGCCGGTGTGCACCGCTGGCCTTACGTCACGGCGTACTCCGTGTCGAAGGCGGCCGTGATCAAGCTGACCGAGAACGTCGCGGTCGAGCTCAAACGACGCCCGATCGCGGTGCTGAGCTACGACCCCGGCATGGTCGACGTCGGCCTGATGCACCGCGGCTGCGACGAAAGCGCGCAAGACCCCGAGCTGCGCAAAATCGCGCAGTGGGCGAGAACACAGCGCGCGCAGGGCAGGTTCACCCCGGTGGAGCAGTCGGCCGGTCTTTTGGCCCGAATCGTGAGCGGAGAGTTCGATCACCGTTCCGGCGGACTCGTCACGCCCTCGGACGGCTGATATTTCTTCGTGTAAGAGCGTTTAGGCCCTTCCTCGCCGACAGGTCAACGGGGATCGTCGCGAGAGGCTCCCCGAATCGTCGTCCACAGGAGGCGTCGTGCCTGTCGGAACATCTTCCGCTGCCGTGAACTTGGCAGCGGCGCTCGAACCTGCCCACCTCGAGCTCGCGTGCGATCCGTTGCACGTCGAACTGTCCGGCGACGTGAGAGCGAGAGTCGCGCGGTGCCGCGAGTTCGTGCTCGACGTCAGCGGCTCCGGACGCGCGATCTACGGTGTCACAACGGGTTTCGGCCCGCTCGTCGAGTTCGCGGGCCGCGAGGACGGCGCAGGTCAGAGCGACAACACGATCATCCACCACATCGTCGGGCACGGTGAGCTGATGCCACCGGCGATCGCCCGCGCGGCCGTGCTGGCGCGGCTGTTCTCGTTGGCGCAGGGGCGATCGGGCGTGTCGGAGCACGTCGTCGAAGCGCTGATCGCCATGCTGGGCACGGAGTTCGCCCCGGCCGTGCCACGACTCGGCTCGGTCGGCGCGAGCGGAGACCTCCAACCGCTCGCGTACGTCGCACATGCGTTGCGAGGCAACGGGAATGCGTTTTTCCAGAACAAGCTCATGCCGGCGGGAGAGGCACTCACGCAGGCCGGGCTCGTGCCGCTCCAGCTCGACGGCCGGGACGCGCTGGCGTTGGTCAACGGCATTTCGGTGACCGCCGCAGCACTCGGACTCGCTGTCGCACAGGCGAATCGTTCCCACCGGACCGCGGAGCTGTTGTCCGCCTTGATGACCGACGTCCTGGGCTGCGGCAGGGAGTTCGCCTCGGTCGAGCTGCTGGCCGCGTTCGGCCACCCGGACGTCGCGGACACCGGTGCCTCCATCAGGACCTGGCTCGAAGGCAGCACGCCGACCGGTGAGCGCCCGCTGCAGGAGGCCTACAGCATCCGCTGCGCACCTCAGCTGATCGGCGCGGCGGGAACGAGCGTGCGGCACGCGGACGTGGTGGTGCGGCGCGACCTCAACGGCGTGAGCGACAACCCGTTGTTCTTCCCGGAGACGAAGGAAGTCGTGCACGGCGGCAACTTCTTCGGTCAGCCCAGCGCGTTCGCGGCCGACCAGCTCAACGTCGCCCTGACGCAGCTGGGCAACCTGGCCGAACGTCAGCTCGACCTCCTGGTGGATCCCCATCGCACCAACGGGTTGCCGCCGATGCTCAGCCCACAGCCCGGCAAACACCACGCGTTGCAAGGCGTTCAGCTGTGCACGACGGCGACCGTGGCCGCGATGCGCCGCGCCGCCACGCCCGCCTCGGTGCAGAGCCTGCCGACGAACCTGCACAACCAGGACGTCGTCCCGTTCGGCACCCAGGCCGCGTTCACCGCGCTCGACCAGGCCGGTCTGCTGCGCTACCTGCACGCCGGGCTCGCGATCGGGCTGCGTCAGGCCGTGCACGTCGGTGCGCGCCGCCCGCAGGCCCCGAAGCTCGCGGAGGTGTTCGACCGGATCGCCGAGGAGGTGCCGCCGATCGTGGAAGACCGGCCGCTCGACACCGCTCTGGGCCGCGTCGCGGACCTGCTCGACTCCATTGTGGAGGGTGAACGATGACCGCCCCCGTCTGCGCGCCGGCCTGGGGACACACGTGGGTCGACCTGCCGGTGCTGCGCCTGCCGATGCCGGGTACGGAACTGATTCCGTGCGTGAACGGCTGTTATGAGATTCCCATCGACGTCGAAACGCCGGAAGATGCGGTGGACCGAGCCGTCCACCGGTGGTTTCTCGGCCATCACGGCGCATTCCTGGTCTGGAGGTTTCTTTCGGCTTCACTCGATCGGTTGATACGCGAGCCTGATTCGCAACTAGTCCGCCTCACTGCGCTTGGATATGACGCGTACTCGGTGATGCTGGCCTATTCGGGCAGTTGTTCCCGTGAGGTGTACGAGGACGTCATCCGGCCGATGATGATGGCGTTCGACCCGGCGTTCAGCGGGCGGTGGGCTCGTGACTACGAGCAGCTGCCCGGCCTGCTGCGCCGGGCCCGTACCGCACTGGGGCCCGTGGCGGCCGCGCCGCTTTCCACCGCGAGCAAGGCGAACCTGTTGGCACACATGGAGGTCATGCGCAGACTCGTGCCCGGCGGCAACTCGCTGCTGCGCGAGTCGGGGCGTACGCGCGTGCCCACCACCGACGCCGAGCGCGCCCGGTTCGACGAGTTCTTCCTCGTCAGCCGGGAGAACGTGTGCGTGAGCCGCTACCGCGCCCACCGCGCCGCCGTCCTGTCCGCGATCGGCCACGACCTCGCGAAACGCCCGCTTCGGCCCGAGTACGGAGAGACACTCAGGACGTTCGCCACTCGACTATGAAAGAAGGCCGCGCGTGAACGACTTCAAGGCCGTGGTCATGACCCCGCAGATCTACCAGTACGTGCGCAAACAGGCAGGCCAGCCCACCGCGGTGCAGGAGAAGCTGATCGCGAGGACGCTGGAACTCGGCGACTCGGCGGAGATGCAGATCCCGCACGAGCAGGCCGTTCTGCTGTCCTTGCTGGTCAAGCTCACCGGCGCGCAGACGATCGTCGAGGTCGGCACGTACACCGGGTACTCCACGCTCGCGTTCGCGCAGGCGCTTCCCCCGTCCGGCAAGGTCATCACCTGCGACATCTCCACCGAGTGGACCGCGATCGCCGAGGAGGCGTGGCAGGCGGCGGGCGTGCGCGACCGGATCGACCTGCGACTCGGGGCGGCCGCGCAGACGCTGGCCGAGCTGCCCGAGGAGCCGGTCATCGACCTGGTGTTCATCGACGCGGACAAGGTCGGGTACGTGCACTACTGGGATCTGCTGGTGCCACGGGTGCGTCAGGGCGGCCTGCTGCTCGCGGACAACACGCTGTACTACGGCGAGGTGGCCTCTGAGCAGCCTGAAGGCAACGCGGCCGCGATCGACGCGTTCAACCAGTTCGTGCGGCGTGACCCCCGCGTGGAGTCGGTGCTGGTGCCCATTGCGGACGGACTGACTTTCGCTCGGAAGTTGTGAGCATACCGACCGGTCGGTAGGGTGGTCTTCAAGTCGCGCACTTGGAGGCGTTCATGGCTCGTTGGGGAATCACGCTGCCGCTGATCGGTGTGCCGGTGCTGGAGCACCACGCGCTGGTGTCCGAGCTCGCCGGGCTCGGCTACACGGACGTGTGGTCGGCCGAGACGACCGGGACGGACGCGTTCACGCCGCTCGCGCTGGCCGCGCAGTGGTCCTCCGAGCTGCGCTTCGGCCCGGCGATCGTGCCGGTCTACACGCGCGGCCCCGCGACGCTGGCGATGAGCGCGGCGACGATGGCCGAGGTCACCGGTGGCCGGTTCGTGCTGGGCATCGGCTCGTCGTCGCCCGCGATCGTGCAGCGCTGGAACTCGATCCCGTTCGAGGAGCCGTTCAAGCGCACTCGCGACACGCTGCGCTTCCTGAAGGCGGCGCTGGCGGGGGAGAAGGTCACCGCCGAGTACGACACGTTCAAGGTCTCGGGCTTCAAGCTGGAGCGCCCGCCGGCCGAGAAGGTGCCGATCATGCTGGCTGCCCTGCGGCCGAACATGCTGCGGCTGGCCGCTCGTGAGGCCGACGGCGCGATCACGAACTGGCTGGCCGCCACCGACGTGGCGAAGGTGCGGGAGGAGCTGGGCGACGCCGAGCTCGCCGCGCGGATCTTCGTGTGCCCGACCGAGGACGCCGACGCCGCCCGTGCGCTGGGACGCATGCTGATCAGCACCTACCTGACCGTGCCGGCCTACGCGGCGTTCCACGACTGGCTGGGCCGCGGCGACGTGCTGCGCCCGATGCACGAGGCGTGGGCGGCGGGCGACCGCAAGGCCGCGTCGAAGTCCATCCCGGACGAGGTCGTCGACGCGCTGGTCGTGCACGGGTCGCTCGACCAGTGCCGGGCGCGCGTCGCCGAGTACCAGGCCGCGGGCGTCGACACCCCGATCATCGCGCTCCTCCCGACCGGCGGCGACCAGGTCGAGCAGGTACGCGCGCTCGCACCCAAGGCCTAGCCGTGCCCGGCGCGACCGAGCAGAAGATCATCGACGCGGCCGTGCGCCTGTTCGCGTCGCAGGGCTACGACGCGACCTCGGTGCAGGAGATCGTCACGGCCGCGGAGGTGACCAAAGGCGCGCTGTACCACTACTTCCGCGCGAAGGACGACCTGCTCTTCGAGATCTACCGGCTGCTGATCACGTCCCAGTCCGCCGACATGGACCGGATCATCGGGCTCGGCTTGTCCGCCGGGGAGACGGTCCGGGAGATCCTGGGCTCGCTGGTGGTCTCGACGGCCGAACGGGTCGACGAGACGGCCGTGTTCGTGCGCGAGCTGCACCGGCTCGGCGAGGACCGGATGACCGAGTTCCGCGCCGAGCGCCGCCGGTACCACGAGACGTTCCTCGCGGTGATCGAGAAGGGGCAGGCGGACGGCTCGTTCAGCTCTGCGGTCCCTGCGGACACCGTCGTGCGGATCGCGTTGGGCGTCGTGAACCAGCTGCCCATGTGGTACCGGCCGGACGGCCCGAAGCCGCCGTCGGTGCTGGCAGGGGAGATCGCGGACTTCGTGCTGTCCGGGCTTTCCGCCGGCGGACAGTATCCGGAAAGGCCTGCTTGATCTCCTTTCCGGCATGGACCTGTTGTTCGCGACCATGCCCGTGCCCGGCCACGTCGCACCGCTGTTGCCCATCGCCCGTGCGTTGACCTCGCGCGGCCATCACGTGCGCTGGTGCACGGGCCGGGTGTTCGAGGAGCGCGTCACGGCTTGTGGCGCGGAGTTCGTCGCGATGAACCCGTCGATCGACCACATGGGGCGCAACGTCGACACGTTGTTCCCCGAGCGCACCTCGCTCAAGGGCGTCGCCAAGCTGCGCTACGACATGCGCGCGGTGTTCCTCGACCCGATCCCGGCCCAGGTCGACGACCTGCGCCGGGTGCTGACGTCTCGTCCCGCTGATCTCGTGCTGCACGACACCGCGTACGTCGGTGCCACGGTGCTGGAGCAGCTCGGCGGGCCGCGCGCGGTTTCCGTTGGTGTCACGCCGATGATGCTGCCCGCGGCGGACGTGCCGCCGTTCGGACCCGGTCTTCGGTACCGGTCCGGTGTGGTGGCGCGGCTGTCTTACGCGGCGGTGCGTTCGTTGCTGGACAACGTGGTGTTCAAGCCGGTTTACGAGCACCGCGACCGGATCCTGTCGACGTTGGGTCTGCCGGCCGGAGAGCGCGGGCTCGCGAGTGTGTCCGCGCACCTGCACCTGCAGAACGGTGTCGCGGCGCTGGAGCACCCGCGTGCTTTCCTGCCGCCGCAGGTGAAGTACGTCGGGGCGCTGGTGGATCCCGTGGCTGTCGTCGAGCTGCCGTCGTGGTGGGAGCGGATGGTGAGTTCTGGCCGACCCATCGTGCACGTCACGCAGGGCACGGTCGCCGACATGGATCTCGGGCAGCTCGTGCTGCCCACGATCCGGGCGTTGGCCGACGAGGACGTCACCGTGGTCGCGAGTGTTGGTTCGCACGACGTGGGGCCGTTGCCTCCTAACGCTTTCGCGGCGCCGTTCCTGCCGTACGACCGGTTGCTGCCGCTGGTGTCCGCGATGGTGACCAACGGCGGGTTCGGCGGGGTGCAGCTGGCGCTGGCTCAGGGAGTGCCGCTGGTGGTGGCGGGGATGACCGAGGACAAGCCCGAGGTGGCGGCTCGGGTGGAGAGGTCGGGTGCTGGGCTGAACCTGCGGACCTCGACGCCGTCGGAGAAGGCGATTAAGGCTGCCGTGCGGAAGGTGTTGGGTGGTCAGGGGTTCCGGGCGCGGGCGGAGATGTTGGGGGAGGAGTACCGGCGGCACGACGCAGGAGAGCTGAGCGCCGGATACGTTGAACGTTTGATTCAGACGAGTGCTGCCAACGGAGTACAAGCCGGTTGATCTGGAAGGGTCCTGCTGATCCCCTCCAAGCCCGGAATCTCCCGCAGCACCGCTCGGAGCGCCGCGAGGTGCAGCGGGTCGGTGATCCTCTCCACCGCCTTGCTCACCTCGTCCGTCCACCGAGGTCCGTCCAGCGCGACGAGGTGCGCCGCCGCGACGGCCGTTCGCACCGGCAGGGCCCGACTCTCCGCCACCGCCTCCCGGAAGCGTTCGACGGCCTCGGACACCTCACCGCGTTCGAGGTGCGCGAGGCCGAGCAGCGTGGTCGCGGCGGTGGCGAGGTCGTGGGCGGCCCACTCGTGCGCGGAGGCGCGGAGTGCGGTGAGGTCGGTGGTCGTGGGGTCGAGGTAGGCCAGGCGCAGTTCGGCGTGCCCGCGCTTCACCGGCGAGAGTCCGGCGGCGTCGCGGGCTCGGGTCCACCTCTCGCGAGCACGAGAGCGGTGGCCGGCGTGCTCCTCGGCGTCGCCCAGCCGCAGTTCGGAGTAGACGATGCCGAACGTGTCGCCGATGCCCTCGAAGTAGCGCAGGTTCGCGGTGGCGGCCTCGACCGCGGCCTCGAGGTCACCGGCGCGGCGGTGCAGGTCGGAGCGGACGGCGTCGAGCATCGCCTCCAGCCACGGGTGGTCGATGTCCGCCAGGGCCTTCTCGGTCTCCTCCAGGCACGTCCGGGCCTCGTCCGGACGCAGGTGGACGGCCACGACGGCGACGGCCACCAGCGCGATCCGCACCTCCTCCGGGACGGATGTCGTGCGGTAGAGCGAACGGACGCGGGCCGCCGGTTGCCAGGGATCGGCCAGCGTGCCGGACAGCCAGCCGAGGTAGCTGTGCCACGCCAGGGCCAGGGACAGCGGGCCGTCGCAGCCGGGGACGGGAGCCGCGTCGAACGAGGCGAGCGCGCGGCCGAGCCACCGCGCGCCCTCGGCTTCGCGGCCGCTGACGTACCAGAAGTAGCCCAGCACGCCGTGCAGCGCGAGTGCCCGAGGGGTGTCGCCGCGGTCGAGGAGCCACGTCGTCACGGCGCGCAGGTTCGGCAGCTCGGCCAGGAAACGCCGCAGCAGCTCGTCTTTGCGGGTCGAGCTGAGCCCGGCGTAGACCTCCTGCGCGAACGCCAGCAGCACGTCCGCGTGGCGGGAGCGGAACTCCGTCGTGTCCGCGGTGCCCGAGGCGTAGGCGCGGACGGTTTCCAGCAGCCGGAAGCGACCGTCCGGGCCCGGCACGACGAGCGACTTGTCGACGAGCCGCGCGAGCACGGCGGAGGAGGCGCCGCACACCCGTTCCGCGTCGGCGAACGTGCAGCCGTCGCGGAACACCGACAGGCCCGCGAACACCTGGCGTTCGGCGTCGGGCAGCAGATCGTAGCTCCAGTCCAGCACCGACCGCAGCGAGTGGTGACGTGCCGGGGCGTGGCGGGTGGCGTTGGCGAGGCCGTCCAACCTGGACTCGATCTCGTTCAGGGAGAACAACCGGGTGCCGGCCGCGGCGAGTTCGAGGGCCAGCGGCAATCCGTCGAGACGCGTGCACAGCTGGGCCAGCGCGGTGTCGTCGCCGCGAATTGCCGGTGCGCGGTCGCGGAACAACCGCATGGCGTCGGCAAGTGCCAGTGGCGCCAACGGGAACTGGCGTTCGCCCTCGATCGACAACGGTTCGCGGCTCGTCGCGAGCACGGTGAGCCGCGGGCAGCGGCCCAGCAGCAGGCTCACCGCTTCGGCCGCGTCGTCGACGACGTGCTCGCAGTTGTCCAGCACCAGCAACGCTTCCCGGTCGCGCAACCACGACAGCACCCGGTCGCGCGGCGCCCCACCCTCCAGCACCGTCGCCGCGACGGCATCCAGCACGCTGCCGTCGCGAGCGGTGGAGGCCAGTTCGATCATCCAGGCGCCGTCGCGGTACGCGTCGCGCAGCCGGTGGCCCAGTTCGCGCGCTGTGCGGGTCTTGCCGACGCCGCCGGGTCCGGTCACGGTGACGAGCCGGTGCTCGCGGAGGGTTCGGTGCAGGTCGGCGAGCTCGGTGTCCCGGCCGGCGAGGGTGCCGACGGGGTGGGGCAGGTTGCCGGCGGCGGGGTGGCCCCGGCCTGTTCGAGTGGCCACCGGGTGCGGCACATCGCCGGTCGTGGTCACGTCCCGCAGCAGTTCCAGGTGCAGCGCGGCGATCTCCGGCGACGGGTCGGCACCCAGCTCGTCTGCCAGGCGTTCGCGCAGTTCGCTGAACACCACCAGCGCTTCCGGTTTGCGTCCCTCCCCGTGCAGCGCGCGCATCAGCAGCCCTGCCAGGCGTTCGCGGAGCGGGTGCCGCGCGACGAGCCCGGTGAGTTCCGCGACCGGGAACTCGCCCCGCGAGATCTCCGCGTCGATCGCGGTCTCCAGTGCGGTGAGCCGGAGTTCTTCGAGCTCCGCGCGCCAGGCCTCGGCGAACTCGTAGTCGACCGGGTCGCGCCAGGTGGCGAGCGCCTTCCGGAGGTCGGCTCCTGTCGCGCAGGCTTCCACGAACACGTCCACGTCGACCTCGCCCGGCTTGGTGATCAGCCGGTAGCCGCCCTGTTCGGAGACGAGGCGCGGTTCCGGCAGCGCGGCGCGGAGCTTGGCGATCTGCACGTGCAGCGCGTTCACCGGGTCCTTCGCGGTGTGCCCGGTCTCGAACAGCCTGCTCGCGGTCACGACGTTCGGCCTGGAGATCAGCAACATCGCGAGGATCGCCCTGGCGCGGGCACCCGGCAGCGCGACGGGGGTGCCGTCGTCGCCGGACACCTCGACCGGACCGAGCAGGTGGAACCGCATGGCGGGCAGTTTCCCATGTGAGCGCGTCCACGGTGGCTGACCTGCGAATTAAGACGGCAGAAAGGGGCGTGGAGCACGCTGGTCCGCATGAAACTCGGTCTTGCCCTGCCCCAGTACGGCGTGTTCGCCGATCCTTCCGCCGCACTGCGCGTCGCCGTCGAAGCGGAGGGCATGGGCTTCGACAGCCTGTGGGTGTCGGACCGGCTGCTGCTCCCGACCGCGCCACGCGACCGCTACATCAGCCCGGACGGCGTCATCCCGTCCGCGTACGAGAACTTCCTCGATCCGTTGACACTGCTCGCGGCGGCGGCCTGTTCGACCTCACGGGTGCGGCTGGGCACGAGCACGTTGAACGCGCTGTGGCAGCCGCCCGCGCTGCTCGCCCGCACCGTCACGACGTTGGACCAGCTCAGCGGCGGCCGGATCGACCTCGGCATCGGCGTGGGCTGGATGCGCGACGAGTACCAGGCCGCCGGCGTGCCGTGGGAGGGCCGTGGCGCGCGGCTCGACGAGACGCTGGACGTGCTCGACGCCTTCTGGGGTGGCGATCTGGTGGCGCACGAGGGTCCGTTGTGGACGGTGCCAGAGTCGCTGGTCAAAGCCAAGCCGGTGCAGTCGCCGCGCCCGCCCGTGCTGCTCGCCGGTCTGGTTCCCGCGGCCTTCACCCGCATCGCGCGCCGGGCGGACGGCTGGCTCGCTGTCGGCCTGCCGTTGCCGATGCTGACTCAGACCATCGAGTCGATCAAGCAGCAGGCCTTGTCGTTCGGGCGTGATCCGGGCGCGTTGCGGTTCCCGTTGCGGATCAACCCCCACATCACCGCGGACAAGGCCGATCCGGCCCACGTCCCGCACGTGGGCACGGTCAGCCAGCTCGCGGACTACGTGCGGCGGGTCGACGGCCTGGTGGACGAGGTCTTCGTCGACTTCCAGCTGACCGCGTGGGATGTGGACGAATACCTCGACCTGGCGCGGACGTTGATCTCCGCGGTCCAGTAACAGCGGGAGGCGCGACGCCGAACTCCCTGGTGAGGGGGAGGTTTCCATGTCGCAGCTGCCACCTGAGTACGGCGTCGCGCCGCCATTGCACGAGCCGCCGCCACCGTCGCCGAAGTGGCCGTGGGTGATGTTGCTCGTCGTGGCGCTGCTGGTCGTCGGCACGCTCACGTTCGGCAACCACGTGACGAGCATGCTCCGCCGCACGATCAGCCCGACCTCCGAGGCTGTGAGCTCGCCGGAGCCATCCGTTCCCGCGACGCGCGTGGTGACGTTCGAAGTGACTGGGAGCGGCAAGGCGTTCAACGTCACCGCCACCGTCGGCGCGTCCATCCACAACGAGCCGAACGTGACGTTGCCGTGGACCAAGACCGTCGAGGTGCCCACCGACGCCCCGATGTCGGTGATGCTCGTGGTGGTGGCGGGCCCGGACGGCGCCGAGGTGCACGGCAAGTACACGATCGACGGCACGACTGTCCGCGAGGGCAAGGCTTCCGGGCCCTACGGCGTGCTGACGATCACCGATTCCTGAGTGCCGCCAGCGCCTTGTCGGCGTGCGCGTTCATCGAGAACTCGCTCTTGATCACCTCGATGATCTCGCGGTCCGCGTCGATGACGAACGTGTGCCGCTTCACCGGGATCGGCCCGAACCGGCGCTTCACCCCGAACTGCTCCGCGACCTCGCCGTCGACGTCGGACAGCAGCGGGTAGTCGAAGTTGTTCAGCTCCGCGAACTGCTTCTGGCGATCGACGTCGTCGGTGGAGATGCCGACGCGCTGCGCGCCGGCCTCGGTGAACTCGGCGGCGAGGTCGCGGAAGTGGCAGCTCTGCGCGGTGCAGCCGGCCGTCATCGCGGCGGGGTAGAAGAACAGCACGACCGGGCCGTTCTCGAGCAGTTCGGACAGCTTGCGCTCGGTGCCGTCCTGGTCGGGCAGGGAGAAGTCGGGGGCGAGGTCGCCGGGCTTCATGGATCTCCAATACTCTCGAACCGTGACCAGCATGTCCGATGTGGCCAAGGCTGCAGGGGTGTCCGCTGCGACCGTATCGCGGGCCCTGCGCGGCGAACCGGGCGTGTCCGAGGCGACCAGGCAGCACGTGAGCGAGATCGCGCGGCGGATGAAGTACGCCATCGCGCGCGACGCGTCGTCGTTGGCCGGTGGGCGCCGGTATGCGATCGCGGTGCTGACGTCCGAGGTCAGTCCTGTGCTGGCCGGTGCGGAGGGCGCGCTGCGGCAGGCCGGTTACGACGTGCTGCTGTACGTGCTCGGTGATGAGTCGTCGAGGGAGAAGTTCTTCGACGAGCTGCCGCTGGGGCGCCGGGTCGACGGAGTGCTTCTTCTGTCCATGTCTTTGACAGAGGCCGAACAGACCGCGCTGGCTTCACTCGAAGTTCCTCATGTGACCGTCGACGACGCGGATCTGCGGCACGCGTTGCAGACGGCCTTGCAGCACCTGCTGTCCCTCGGGCATCGAGACGTGGCGCTGGTGCTGTCGGACGGAGAGGACGAGTCGTACGACGAGATCCTGGTGTCCGCAGGGCTGGAGGTCCGTCCGGAGTGGACGGTCTGGTGCTCGCCGACCGTCGACGGCGGCGAGCAGGTGGTCGACGTCCTGCTGGACGGCGAACGGCTGCCGACCGCCGTGATCAGCTCGAACGGCGCGGCGGCGCTGGGCATCTACCTGCGCATGCAACGCGACGGGCGCGCGGTGCCGGACGAGGTGTCGATCGTGTCGCTGGACGGGCAGGAGCTCACCCGCGTCGTCGGGCTGACCGCGGTCGAGGGTGCGGCGAAGGAGCAGGGCGAGCGGGCGGTCGCGGACCTGTTCACGTTGATCCGCGGTGGCGAGATCGAACCGGCCGAGCACCCGGTGCGGCTCGTCGTCCGGAACTCCAGCGGCCCGGTCAGCCCTGCGGGTAGATAGTCACGTGCGTCCCGTTGACGGCCCACTCCGCTGACCTTTCGCGGGTGGCCGTGCCGTTGGCGAGCGGCGCCCACCACGTCCGTTCCGCGTAGGTGCGCCCGCTCACGACGAGTCTGCCGTTCTCCCTGCTGACCTCGGAGACGCCGATCGCCCGCATCTCGTCCGGTGTCAGTTCCCCGTCCGCCACGGCGGCACGCAGCGCTGCGGTGATGTCCTGGATCTGGCCGGTCGCGTCGCGCTTGGCCGCGGACTCCGCGATGTTCCAGGCGGCGAACAGCCAGATCAACAGCACCACCGCCACAGCGACGAGCAGCCACAGGAAGATGCGCACGGCGGGAAAGTACTGTGAGCGCATGCCTGTCGAAGAGCGTTTGACCGAACTGCCCGCGTTGCCGAACACCCCCGGCTACGCCCACGCCGTGACGGTCACCGGGAAGGTCGCGTTCGTCTCCGGCCAGATCGCGGTCGACGCCAAGGGCTGCGTGGTCGGCGTCGACGACCTGGGGGCGCAGACCCGGCAGGCGTTGAGCAATCTTCATCACGTGATCAAAAACCTCGGCGCCGACTGGTCGGATGTCATCAAGTTCACCTGGTATGTGCTTGATGCTTCGGAGGTTCAGACCATTCGTGATGTCCGTGACGAGATTCTGCGGCCCGCGCTGGGAGAAGTGCACAACCCGGCGAGCACTCTCGTCCAGGTCGCGGCATTGTTCGGGCCCGATTTTCTGGTCGAGGTCGAGGCTGTTGTCGCCATTCCGGCAGAAGCATCGGATGTCTAAGTAAAATGCAACTGAGGGTGTGGTCTCGACCGGCCTGCACCCTTCGGGTGACCAGGGACCATTTGCTCTGGTAATACGCATCGAGCTGTGACATAGCTTGTACTTGTGGAGGAGTTGGTGGCGCGGCTGGCGGACGCCTGGGGCGTTGCCACTCGGTACGAGAACGCGGACCAGCAAGAGGTCACCGTCGACACCGAGGTCGTCGTCAAGGTCCTCGCCCAGTTCGGCGTCGACGCGTCCACTGAGGACTCCGTGGCCCGCGAGCTCGCGCTGGTCGAGCAACGCCGGGCCGAACGCGTCCTCCCGCCCACCATCGTGATCCGCGAGTACGAGACGTACGACCTGCGCGGGCCGGCGACCGTCCATCTCGAGGACGGCGGCACGTTCGAGGTCGAACGCCGCCTGCCCGATTCGTTGCCGCTCGGCTGGCACCGGGTGGAGACGGCGACGCAGACGATCACGCTGGCCGTCGCGCCGAGGACGTTGCCGGACGTGCCGCACACCTGGGGCTGGATGCTGCAGCTCTACGCCGCCCGCTCGAACGACTCGTGGGGGATGGGCGACTTCGCCGACCTCGCCACGATCGCGCGGCGCAGCAGTCTGGAGCTGGAAGCGGGCGTCGTGCTGGTCAACCCGGTGCAGGCACCCAGTCTGACCCACCCGGTCGAGCGCTCGCCGTACTCGCCGACCAGCCGCCGGTTCGCGAACCCGCTGTACCTGCGGATCGCCGACACCGCGGAGTTCCTGCAGGCAGGCCCGCGCACCCGGCAGCTGATCCGCGACCTGCGCCCGCCGAACGCCGACCTGATCGACTACGACGTGATCTGGGACGCGAAGAAGCAGGCGCTGGAGCTGCTGTTCCCCGGCGGCGACGTCGAGATGGACGCGGACCTGCGCGCCTTCGCCACCTACTGCGCGCTGGCCGAGATCCACGGCAAGGACTGGCGCTCCTGGCCCGCGGACCGCGAGGCTCCGGCGGATCGAGTCGCCTTCCACGCGTGGCTGCAGCACCTGTGCACGCGCCAGCTGCAGGACGTGCGGCTCGCCGCGCACGAGGCCGGCATGGCCATCGGCGTCATTCACGACCTGCCGGTGGGCGTCTCGCCGGGCGGCGCGGACACGTTCGCGGACCCGGACGTCTTCGCCATCGACGTGACGGTCGGCGCGCCACCCGACGCGTTCAGCGCGGACGGCCAGGGCTGGGGCCTGCCGCCGTGGCGCCCGGACAAGCTCGCCGAGACCGGCTACCGCCCGTTCCGCCAGGTCCTGCGCTCGGTGTTGAAGCATGCCGACGGCATCCGCATCGACCACGTCGCCGGGCTGTGGCGCCTGTGGTGGATCCCGCCGGGCGAGCCGCCGTCACGTGGCACGTACGTCTACTACGACGCCGACGCGATGCTCGGCGTGCTGGCTCTGGAGGCGTACCGAGCCGGCGCTGTCGTGGTCGGCGAGGACCTCGGCACGGTCGAGCCGGTCGTCACGAAGACGTTGCAGGAGAACGGCATGCTGACCAGCGCCGTCCTCTACTTCCAGCGCGACTACTACGCCGACGGCCACCCGCTGATCCCGCCGTCGCAGTGGAACCCGCGGGCCATGGCCAGCATCTCCACGCACGACCTCCCGACGGCCGCGACGTTCTTCGCTGGCCCGGACGGCCCGGACTTCGACGCGTTGATGCTGGCGGAGGGCATCGACCCCGCGGACCGGGTCGCGGGCGCCCACGAGTTGCTCGCGCAGGCACCCTGCGCGTTGGTCCTGACTTCACCTCAGGACGCTCTGCGGGAAACCCGGCAGCCCAATGTGCCGGGCACGATCGACGAGCACCCGAACTGGAGAATTCCCCTGCCCGTGGCGTTGGACGATTTCTTTCCACGCGTGCGGGACATCACCCGTCCGCTGCGCAGCCGGGAAAGATGAAACTTCCACGTAACGGCAGGTCACGCACCTGCGGAGTACTGTAAAGCCGTCACCCGACGGCGGACGACGAACGTTTTGGAGGTGGCGTACCAGATGAGCTCAGCCGTGAGCACGCGGAACCCAACCGGCGTGCTTGAACTGGCCGTCGAGCAGGTCCTCGCTTCGGTGAGACCGGCTGCACTCGGCGACCCGGTGGTCGGGGCACGGCGCGCGGAGGAATCCCTGCGTGACGCGCTGCGGGACGCAGGACCCGTGGAGGACAACATCGCTCTGCAGCACGCGCTGGCGTGCGCGGAGGCCGCGTGTGAGCACCTCAAGTACGTGGAGATCCAGGAAGCACGCACGCTGCTGACCGCTGCCCGTGGCCAGCTCGTGTTGGCGCACGAAGGAGTGTGACTGCATCCGGTAGCCGCCTCGCTGCGACGATCACACGATCGAATTCAGCCGCTCCCACTCTCGTGAGAACCTTCGAGTGACGGGCCCGATTTCGTCGGTGCCCGCTCGTAGGGTTCGAGTGTGATCGTCCACCAGGCCTACCGGTTCGCATTGGACCCGACCCCAGCGCAGGCGCGGGCATCGTCCGCGCACTGTGGTGCTGCGTGGTTCGCGTCCCACTGGGGCCCTGCGCTGGTCAGGGCCGTGATGGGCCCGCGCGAGGCTGAGGCCGGCTGCGGGATCGCACCCGAGGCCCCCACCCCGGCAGTGCCCCACTCGTCCAGGCCGTATGAGTCCACCCGCAAGCCGGCCCGCCGAATCGAGGTGGACCGCGCTGATCGGCCGCCTGCTCAGCCGCCGATGCGGGATTCGCTGAGATTCGCTCCCGGCTGGCGTACAAGACGCGGCGGCGGGGTAGCCGACTGTCCGTGGCCGACCGGTGGTTCCGTCCTCGAAGACCTGCTCGTGGTGAGAAGCACAGCAGGTATCAGAGACCTGCAGCCGCGAGGCTCGAACGGACGTGGAGTCGCCCGGAAGTCCCACCTCAGGTGGGCCGGCGGCCGTGCAGCGTTCACCACGCACCGGCCGGCCGGATCAGTCGAGGACCGGACCGTCCGTCACAACGGCGTGATGCCATGACGTTGTCGCGTGGATATGGTCTGTCGGTAGCCGCCGTTCTGTGAGGAGCATCGTGCGACCCTGGCCTGGAAGGCCCTACCCGCTTGGCGCCGCGTACGACGGCGTGGGCACCAATTTCGCCCTGTTCTCCGAGGTCGCGGAGTACATCGAGCTCTGCCTCTTCGACGAGGACGGCGCAGAGACCCGTGTGAGGCTGCCGGAGGTGGACGGTTTCGTCCACCACGGCTACCTGTTGGGCGTCGGCCCAGGTCAGAAGTACGGGTACCGCGTGCACGGCCCGTACGACCCCGCTCGCGGGCTCAGGTGCAACCCCACCAAGCTGCTCATCGACCCGTACGCCAAGGCCATCTCCAACGGCCTGGCGTGGGACGAGGCGTTGTACGGGTACAAGTTCGGGTCGCCGGACGAGCGCAACGACACCGACAGCGCGCCCCACGTGCCGAAGTCCGTGGTGGTGAACCCGTTCTTCGACTGGACGAACGACAGGCTGCCCAAGACGCCGTACAACGAGAGCGTCATCTACGAGGCGCACGTTCGCGGTCTCACCATCGACCACCCCGAGATTCCGCCGCGGCTGCGGGGCACCTATGCCGGGCTCGCGCATCCGGTGATGATCGACCACCTGACGAAGCTGGGCGTCACGGCCGTCGAGCTGATGCCGGTGCACCAGTTCATCAGCGACCACACGCTGGCCGAGCGCAGGCTCAGCAACTACTGGGGTTACAACACGATCGGCTTCTTCGCGCCGCACGACGGTTACTCGGCGTTGCCGTTGAACCAGGTGCAGGAGTTCAAGGGCATGGTGCGGGCGATGCACCAGGCCGGCATCGAGGTCATCCTCGACGTCGTCTACAACCACACCGCGGAGGGCAACCACCTCGGGCCGACGCTCTCCATGCGAGGCATCGACAACGAGTCGTACTACCGGCTGGTGGAGGACGACCCGAAGTTCTACATGGACTACACGGGTACCGGTAACTCGTTGAACGTGCGCTCGCCGCACACGTTGCAGCTCATCATGGACTCGCTGCGGTACTGGGTCACGGAGATGCACGTCGACGGGTTCCGGTTCGACCTCGCGGCGACACTGGCGCGGGAGTTCTACGACGTGGACAGGCTGGCGACGTTCTTCGAAGTCGTGCAGCAGGACCCGGTGGTGTCGCAGGTGAAGCTGATCGCGGAGCCGTGGGACGTCGGGCCCGGTGGGTACCAGGTCGGCAACTTCCCTCCACTGTGGACGGAGTGGAACGGCAAGTTCCGCGACACGGTCCGGGACTTCTGGCGGGGTGAGCAGGCGACGCTCGGCGAGTTCGCGTCGCGCATCACCGGCAGCAGCGACCTCTACCAGGACGACGGGCGCAGGCCGTACGCGTCGATCAACTTCGTGACGGCGCACGACGGGTTCACGCTCAACGACCTGGTGTCGTACAACGAGAAGCACAACGAGGCCAACGGCGAGGACAACCAGGACGGCGAGAGCCACAACCGGTCCTGGAACTGCGGGGTCGAGGGGCCGACGGACGACCCCGAGATCCTGGCGCTGCGGGCGCGGCAGCGGCGGAACCTGATGGCGACGATGTTGCTGTCGCAGGGTGTGCCGATGATCGTCAACGGCGACGAGTTCGGGCGCACGCAGCACGGCAACAACAACGCGTACTGCCAGGACAACGAGGTGTCGTGGATCGACTGGTCCCTGCTGGAGGCCAACTCCGAGCTGGTCGAGTTCACCTCCGCGCTGGCGGCGTTCCGCAAGAAGCACCCGGTGTTCCGGCGCAGGAGGTTCTTCGCGGGCCGGCCGATTCGCAAGGGTGAGGAGCTGCGCGACATCGCGTGGTTCACCCCGTCCGGCGAGGAGATGACCGAGCAGAACTGGGAGGACGACTTCGGCAAGTGCGTCGTCATCTTCCTCAACGGCGAGGGCATCCCGGACCTGGACGCGCGTGGCATGCGGGTGGTCGACGACTCGTTCCTGATGGCGTTCAACGCCCACTACGAGGACATCGAGGTGACGTTGCCGGACGTCGAGTACGGTCCTGAGTGGACGGTGATGGTCGACACGACGACCGGGCACGTCGGCAACGGGGAGAAGCCCGTGGTCGCGGGCGGGCAGCTGACCCTCACCGCGCGGTCGCTCGTCGTGCTGCAGAGGGTGGGCTGATGCCCGCTTCGACGTATCGCGTCCAGCTCACCCCGAACTTCACCTTCGCCGACGCCGCCGGTATCGCGGACTATCTTGCGCGCCTGGGCGTTGGTGCGCTGTACGCGTCGCCGATGCTCGACGCGCGGCAGGGGTCGACGCACGGCTACGACGTCGTGGACCCGACCCGTGCGCGGCCCGAGCTGGGAGGCGACGAAGGCCGCCGGGCGTTGCAGAAGAGCCTGGAGGAGCACGAGCTCGGGCTCGTGGTCGACATCGTGCCGAACCACATGGTCGTGCCGAACCCGTGGTGGGAGGACGTCCTCGCGAACGGCCAGGAGTCCAGGTACGCGCGGTACTTCGACATCGACTGGTCGTCCGGTCGCGTGCTCCTGCCCGTGCTCGCGGAAGGATCACCCGAGGAACCTGGCGAGCACTCGGTCAAGGTCGACTGGCGGCGCGGCAACTCCGAGCTCAACTACCGGCGGTTCTTCGACATCACCGAGCTCGCGGCGGTGCGCGTCGAGGATCCCGAGGTGTTCGAGGCGACGCATCGCGAGGTGTTGTCGTGGGGTGTCACGGGATTGCGCGTGGACCACCCGGACGGCCTCGCTGATCCGGGCGGCTACTTCCGCAGGCTGCGCGAGCACTTCGACGGCTGGCTGGTCGTCGAGAAGATCCTCGGGCCGGACGAGTCGCTGCCGCAGAGCTGGCCGGTCGACGGCACCACGGGGTACGACGCGTTGCGCGAGGTCTGCGGTGTGTTCATCGCGCCCACCGACGCGTTCGCCGGCGACTTCCACACCGTCGAGCACGCGTCACGGCAGCAGGTCGCCGACTCGATCCTGGTCGCCGAGGTGCGCCGGATCGCCAGGCTGGTCCAGGGTGTCGAGTTCGAGGACGCCTGCGCGGCCGTCGCCGAGGTGATGGTCAACTTCCCGGTGTACCGGTCGTACCTGCCGGAAGGGTCCGATCACTGGGAAACCGCGGTCCGGAAAGCCACATCGCCTGCCGCAAGGGCACTGGACGAGCAGGTGCGCGCGGATCCGCACGGCGAGCTGGCGACCCGGATCCAGCAGACGTCCGGCATGGTCGTCGCGAAGGGCACCGAGGACACCGCCTTCTACCGCTACACGAACTTCGTGGCGCTCAACGAGGTCGGCGGCTCACCGGACCGGTTCGGGATGCCGGTCGAGGAGTTCCACCAGCGCGCCCAGGCACGTGAAGCCCAGACACCGCAAGCCATGACCGCGCTGTCGACGCACGACACCAAGCGTTCGGAGGACGTCCGCGCGCGGCTCGCGGTGCTCGCCGAAATTCCGGACTCCTACCTGGCGTTCGAGAGTGCGATGTCGGAGAAGCACGGCATCTCCGAACCGTCGCTGAACCGGCTCGCGTGGCAGTCGCTCGTCGGTGCTTTCCCGATCACCGAGGAACGCCTGGGCCAGTACCTGGAGAAGGCGTCCAGGGAAGCCAAGATCAAGACGTCGTGGGTCGACCGCAACGCCGAGTTCGACGCCGAGGTCGCCGCCTGGCCCGCGAAGGTGCTGAACGAGCCCGAGGTCGCCGCGTTCGCCGAACGGATCAAGGCGCCGGGGTACGCGAACTCGTTGGGGCAGAAGCTGGTCCAGCTCACCGCGCCGGGCGTGCCGGACGTCTACCAGGGCACCGAGCTGTGGGACTTCTCGCTGGTCGACCCGGACAACCGCCGCCCGGTCGACTACGAGGTCCGCAGGGATCTGTTGCGCCGCATCGAGGACGGCTGGTTGCCGGAGGTAGACGACTCGGGTGCCGCGAAGCTCCTGGTCGTGCAGAAGGCTTTGCACGTCCGGCGGCGAGGTCTGCACGGCTACCGGCCACTGCGCGCCGAGGGCCCGGCGGCGGAGCACGTGCTGGCGTTCCAACGAGGCGACGTGATCACGGTGGCCACGCGGCTGCCGGTCGGGCTGGCGCGGAAGGGCTGGCAGGACACGGTTCTGCCGCTGCCGGGTCCAGGGTGGACGGACGTGGTGACGGGCCGAGCCGCGTCGGAGGGGCTGGCGGAGATGCTGGAGCGGTATCCGGTGGCACTGCTGGTGCGAGGTGGGGAATGAGTGGATCCGGTAGCCAGGGCAACCTCGCCCACCCGCTGCCACTCTCCGTCTGGGCTCCGACCCCGGAGTCGGTCCATGCGAGGGTGGACGGGTTCGACCACGAGATGAAGCGCGAGGGCGACTGGTGGTTCGCCACCGTCGACACGCCACCCGGCACCGACTACGCGTTCGTCATCGAGGGCAGGGCGTATCCGGATCCGCGGTCGCTGTGGCAGCCGGGCGGGGTGCACGAGGCATCGCGCGTCTACCGGCACGACTTCGAGTGGACCGACCAGAGCTGGACCGGCCGGGCACTCCAAGGCGGCGTGATCTACGAGCTGCACATCGGCACGTTCACGCCGGAGGGCACGTTCGACGCGGCGATCGGCAAGCTGGACCACCTGGTGGACCTCGGCATCACGTTCGTCGAGGTCATGCCGGTCAACAGCTTCGACGGCGTCGAGGGCTGGGGCTACGACGGCGTGCTGTGGGGCGCGGTGCACGAGCCCTACGGAGGCCCGGACGGGTTCAAGCGGTTCGTGGACGCCTGCCACGCGCGAGGACTCGCCGTGCTGCTGGACGTCGTCTACAACCACCTCGGACCGTCCGGCGCGTACCTGGACAAGTTCGGCCCGTACTTCGCCGGTCGCAACGACTGGGGTCCCGGCCTCAACCTCGACGGGCCGAACTCCGACGAGGTGCGCCGGTACGTGATCGACAACGCGCTGCAGTGGCTCGGGGAGTTCCACGTCGACGGGCTCAGGCTCGACGCCGTGCACGCGCTCAACGACCGGCGCGCGGTGCACGTCCTCGAACAGCTGGCCGTCGAGGTGGACGCGCTCTCCGCGGGTGTCGGACGTCCGTTGACCTTGATCGCCGAGTCCGACCTCAACGACGCGAAGCTGGTCACGGCACGCGAAGGCGGCGGCTACGGCCTGCAGGCGCAGTGGTCCGACGATCTGCACCACTGTCTGCACGTCGCACTGACGGGTGAGACTTTCGGCTACTACGAGGACTTCGCGGCACCGGGAGCGCTGAAGAACACCCTGGAGAAGGTGTTCTTCCACGCCGGCACCTGGTCGTCGTTCCGCGAGAAGCACCACGGCAAGCCGGTCGACACCGCGTTGATCCCTGGTTACCGGTTCCTCGCGTACACGCAGAACCACGACCAGATAGGCAACCGCGCGACCGGCGACCGTCTGCCCGCGACCGTGTCGACCGGGAAGTTGTTGTGCGCGGCCGCGATCGTGCTGACCTCGCCGTACACGCCCATGATCTTCATGGGCGAGGAGTGGGCGGCGAGCACGCCGTGGCAGTTCTTCGCGTCCTTCCCGGACCCGCAGCTGGCCGAGGCCGTGCGGACGGGCAGGCGCAGGGAGTTCGCGCGGCACGGCTGGGGCGAGTCGGACGTGCCAGACCCGATGTCCCCGCGGACCGTGGAGAACTCGCGCCTCAAGTGGGACGAACTGCGCAACGCCGATCACGCGAAGGTGCTGGACACCTACAAAGCGCTGATCGCGTTGCGGCGGGCCCGTCCCGAGCTCGCCGACCCGCGCCTCGACAGGTTCGTGGTGGAGCAGGACGGGCTGTGCTTCGTGCTGCACCGCGGCGAGACCCGCGTGGTGGTCAACCTCGGCACGACGCCCGTCCCGCTGCCTCAGGGCGAGGTGCTGCTGACCTCCTCGGCGAACCCGTCGTCGCTTTCCCCGGAGTCGTTCGCGGTCGTCGCGTCGACGTGATCCCACAACATCTGGTCGGCCGGCCGCACCGGTCGGCCCAGATGAGCGTGCACGAACGCCGCCACCAGCCGGTCGGCGGCGACGTGCAGCTTGATGTTGTGGTGCTGGGAGATGTGCACCAGCAGCCCGAACGCCTGCTGGGGTGTGCAGGGTTTGCGTGCGGCGATCAGGCCCGTGGCCTGCCCGATGACGGTCCGGGACGCCAGAGCCTTGCGCAGCCCCGCCACCTCGGCCTCGAGGGCGGTGATTCTCGCGGACGACACCGCCGGCTCCTTTCGCGTCGTCATGGTCACAGCGGCATGCCGGTGCGACGACGGTGCTCTGGGAGCTGCATTGCGAAGGGCGGGCACACCCAGGGCAAGCCGTCACATCGGCTTGCGGCTGGGTTCTCAACCGCGAGTGATCACCTTATCAACTGTTTCGGACAGTGCTCGCCGGGTAACCGAGTTGCATGGGAGCTGAGGAGAAGTTCAGCAACAAGGCCGATGAACTGAAGGGCCGCGCGAAGGAAGCCGTCGGCGACGCCACGGACAACGAGCAGTGGCAGGCCGAGGGCCGCGCCGAGCGCGCCAAGGCCGACATCAAGCAGGCCGGCGAGAAGGTCAAGGATGCCTTCCGCTCGGACAAGTAGGACCGTCTCCGCCGCCCAGTTCGTCCCCGAGGGGAGGAACTGGGCGGCTTTGCGTTCGGCCGCCTGCGAGTGCCACGGGTGCGAGCTCTACCAGGAAGCGACGCAGACCGTGTTCGGCGAGGGACCGGTGCCGGCGCGGCTGATGATGGTCGGGGAGTGTCCCGGTGACCGCGAGGACGCCGAGGGGCACGTGTTCGTGGGGCCTGCTGGGCGGTTGCTGGACAAGGCGTTCGCGGCCGCTCGCCTCGATCGGTCCGAGATCTATCTGACCAACGCGGTGAAGCACTTCAAGTTCACCGAGCGCGGCAAGCGGAGGATCCACCAGCAGCCTCGACGGTCCGAGGTCGTCGCGTGCTTCCCGTGGCTGCGGGAGGAGATCCGGGTCGTGAAGCCGCAGCTGGTCGTGTGCTTGGGTGCGGTGGCGGCGAAGGCGGTGCTGGGGCCGTCGTTCAAGCTCACCGAGCACCGGGGTGAAGTGCTGGAACACGAGGATCTCAGGGTCGGCGTGACCGTGCACCCGTCGGCGGTGGTGCGGGCCGAGAACTTCACGGAGGCGTTCGACGCGTTCGTGAAGGACCTCAAGGCGTTGAAGAAGTCCCTGTGAATGGGACAACCCCCGGACGACTCCTGCGCGAGCAGGCCGAGCGGGACCAGCGCTCAGAGTCCGGGGGTCGGGTGGCTGCCTGGTTCTGCACTAGGCGCTACCGAGGGCGGTCCTAGCGGACAGCCACCTCACGAGTCCGATAGCTATACAACTTTGGACCACCTCCTCTCTTGTGTACTGCGAACCTATGCCTTGATCGGCTGGCCCTGCAACGGACTTTTCTCACGCCGCCTGACTCGCCTGTTTCGCGTAGAATCCGCACTCATGGTTCGCATTCCCCTGACCTCGACTGAGCGGGAGCGCGGCCGGCGGCTCGGTCAGTTGCTGCGGGACGCCCGCGGCGAGGAGAGCATGGTCGAGATCGCGGCGCGTGCCGGGTTGTCGGCCGAGACCGTGCGCAAGATCGAGACGGGGCGTGCTCCCACGCCGTCGTTCTTCACGATCGCCGCGCTGGCGGGTGCGCTGAACATCTCGCTGGACTCCATCAACGAGCTGCTGGCGCCGCAGAGCCGGTCAGCCTAGGACGTCCAAGACCGCGGTGATGATGCTGTCCGTGTCGATGCCGTGGGCGCGGTAGACGCTGTCCAGGTCGCCCGACTGCCCGAACTCCGTCACTCCCAGATGGATCGCCCGGCCTCCCAGGAACGCCAGCGTGTGCGGATGTCCGTCGAGCACGGTCACCAGCGGTAGGTCGGTGGGGAACAGCGCGTCGAGGATCCACGTCGGTGCGTCGCCGCTGCCACGTCGGGCCTGCGCCGCGCGGAACACCAGGTCCGGGCTGGTCAGGCAGATGACGTCGACGTTCACGCCGATGCCTTCGAGTCGTTCGGCGGCGTCCAGGGCCTCGGGCACGAGAGCGCCCATCGCGACGATCGCGGCTTCCGGGGAGTTGGTGCGCCGCAGGGGATAGCCACCGGCCACGACCTGTTTGCGCCGTCGTTCGCGCGCTGCGGGATCAGTCGGGACGGCCGCCAGTCGCTGGTCCACCGGGCGCGTGGAGAGGCGCAGGTAGGTGGACGAGCCGCCGGGGCGGCCCAGTTGGGCCAGAGCGGCGAGCAGGCACCACTCGGTGTCGAGCGCGAACGCCGGTTCCCAGGTGGTGCAGCCGGGTTGCTCGACGCCGATGGACGGTGTGGTGATCGACTGGTGCGCGCCGCCTTCCGGCGCCAGCGTGACGCCGGACGGGGTGCCGACCAGGATCGACTGGCCGCCCGCGTAGATGCCGAACGACCACGGTTCCAGCGCGCGGGTCACGAACGGGTCGTAGAGCACTCCGATCGGCAGAAGCGGCTGGCCCCAACGGCTCCACGTCGCGCCCAGCTCGCCGAGGAGCCCGACGAGGTTGGTCTCCGCGATGCCGAGCTCGATGTGCTGACCGGTCGGGCGTTCGCGCCAGTGCAGGATCGTCTCGGCGTCGTCGGCGAACCAGTCGACGCCCTCGGTGGTGGACCAGATGCCGACCTTGTTGACCCAGCCGCCGAGGTTGGTGCTGGAGCTGACGTCCGGCGACACGGTGACGACCCGCGCACCGACGGCCGGTGCTGCCCGGTTGAGGTCCAGCAAAGTTCGGCCGAGGGCGGACTGCGTGGTCGCGGTTCCGGACGGCGTGCGGCCCAGATCCGTTGGCACAGCAGGAGGTTGAGCGCCCTCGACCGGAGGTCGACGCAGTCGTCGGGCGGCTTCCAAGCACACGGCGTGTTCGGCGGTGCCGTCAGCGAACCGTTGCCACGGCTGGGAAGCAGACATTCCACTTCGGACCGCCAGCTCCTCGAACTGTGCTCCGGTCAGCAAAGCGGAGTGGTTCTGCGGATGCCCGGCGGTCGGGAGTCCGTACCCCTTCACGGTGTAGGCGATGATCACCGTCGGCCGGGAGTCGTCGATCGCCTCGAACGCCTGGCGCAGCGCCGCGTGGTCGTGCCCGCCGAGGCTGCGGAACGCCTCCGTGAGGTGGTCGTCGCTGACGTCCAGGTCGGGCAGGGAAGCGCGGAGCTTCGACGGCGTGTGGCGCAGCAGACGTTGGTACTCGGCGTTGGTCATGGTGTCGATGCGGTCGCGCAGAGCCGCACCTCCCGGCCGCGTGAACAGCTCCTCCAGCACCGCGCCGTACTTGACGGTGATCACTTGCCAGCCGGCGGCGGTGAACAGCGCGCGCATCCGGTCGGCGGCCAGGAGAGGCACCACGCGGTCGAGCGACTGCCGGTTGAAGTCGACGATCCACACGATCTCGCCCAGCCCGGCGACCATCGGGTCGAGGATCGCCTCCCAGCACGCGCCCTCGTCCAGTTCGGCGTCGCCCACCAACGAGTACTGGCGTCCTTGCGGTTGTGCGGCGAAGTGCCCGCCCACGTACCGGCGGGACAGCGCGCCCCAGATCGGTGCCGTGGCGCCGATGCCGACCGACCCGGTGGAGTAGTCGGCCGGCACCGGGTCCTTGGTGCGCGACGGATAGGACTGCAGGCCGCCGAAAGCGCGCAACGAGGTCATGTCGGCGTCGTCCAGGAGCCCGAGCAGGTACTCGATCGCGTGCAGGACAGGCGATGCGTGCGGCTTGACCGACACCCGGTCCTCCGGCCGCAGGTGCTCGAACCACAGCGCGGTCATGATGCTCGTGATCGACGCGCTAGAGGCCTGGTGGCCGCCCACCTTCAACCCGGTGGTGTTCGGCCGCACCCGGTTGGCGTGGTCGACGATCGCGGTCGACAGCCACAGCACGCGCTGCTCCAGCGCGCGCAGGGTGTCGAGGTCCGTGGCCTGGACGGCTTCCGTCATGCGTCGCAGTGCACCGAACCCCCGCCGCCAGGAGCAAGACACGAGCGGGGGTTCTGGCGTGCCGCGCGTTCTCAGCCGGAAAAACGCCTACCAGGCGACGTGCAGGGCGAGCGGTCCTCGCATCGCCAGGCCCTTGCGCCACCGCACCTCGTCGGCCAGGTGCAGGCCGGGGAACCGGGCCAGCAACGTCGTCAGCGCCACCTGGAGCTCCATCCTGGCGAGCTGCGCGCCGATGCAGTGGTGCGGCCCGAACCCGAACCCGAGCTGCCCCTTGGCGTTCCGGGTGACGTCGAAGCGGTCGGGATCGGGGAACTGGCGCGGATCCCGGTTCGCCGCGTGCTTCGCGAGCAGCACCGGCTCGCCCGCCCGCACCGTGCCACCGCTCAGCTCCACGTCCTCCAGGGCGTACCGGGGCATGATGTCGGCGACCTCCTGCGCGGGGATCCAGCGCATCAGCTCCTCGACGGCGCCCGGCATCAGCTCCGGCCGGGCGCGCAGCAGTTCGGCCTGGTCGGGGAACCGCTGCAGCACGTACACCGAGTTGGCGATCTGGGCGGCGGTGGAGTCGTAGCCCGCGCCGAGCAACAACACCAGCAGCTGCACCAGTTCCTCGCCGGTGAGCCGGTCGCCGTCCTCCTGCGCCACGACCAACGCGCTGATCAGGTCGTCTTCCTGGTGCTCACGCCTGCGGTCGGCGAGTCCGCCGAGGTAGCCGGCCAGCTCGCCGAGCCTCGCCAGCTTCTCCTGGTCGGTCATCGCGGTGACCGACATGAACGCGGCGGCGAGCTCCTGGAAGTGGTCGCGGTCGTCGTACGGCACGCCGAGCAGCTCGCAGATCATCAGTCCTGGCAGGGGAACCGCGAAGGCCGTCACGAGATCCGCCGGCGGACCGGCCTTCTCCATCTCGTCGAGCAGCTCGGCGGCCACTGTTTCCACGTGGGTGCGCAACTTCTCGACGCGGCGCACGGTGAACGCGTGCGCCAGCAGCCTGCGCAGCCGGGTGTGGTCGGGTGGGTCGAGGTCGGTCAGGATCGCGCCCATCCGCTGCGGGCCCATTCGGGGAGTGTCGCGGACGGCGGCCTGGGCGAGGCTGAATCTGGCGTCGCCGAGGGCGATGCGGACGTCGTCGTAGCGGGTGAGCAGCCAACCTTCTTCCCCGTAAGGGAGTTTGACGCGGGCGAGGGGTTCTTCCTCGCGGAGCCGGCCGTACATCGGGTCGATCACCAGCCCGTCCACCGGACCGAACGGGTAGGAGCGCGCAGTCATGGGCATCCTCCGGAACTCGTGACGGACCCTCATCATGCGAGCCGGGAGAGCGTGATCACCACCATCCCGTCTTGAATCGCGGTGGTAAACGCTTTCATCCGAGGGTTGGCCGACCTTGACCCGCTGTGAGGCCCGTCATAGGCTGCGCTCGTAGGCACACCTCCGATCTTTGTTCGCAGCCGCCCGCGGACGTGAAAGGTGTTCTGTGGATCTGTCGCGGCGCGGACTGCTCGGTGGGGTAGTGGCTGGGGCGGCGCTCACGGCGCTGCCTGGAACGGCCAGTGCGGACGTGGAGGCGTCCGGATGTGCCACGAGGATCGACTGGGAGCGGTTCCTCGGTGAGCAGGACCTGGTGTGGCAGCGGGTTCCGCGTGCCTGGTACGAGGGTCCGTTCCTGGGCAACGGTTTCCTGGCCACCGCGATGTACCGCGAGCCGGGGGCGAACGCGATCCGGTTCACCGTCGACCACGCCCTGGTGCAGGACCACCGGCCCCAGTTCGGGAACGAATGGGGAGTGGCGCGGCTGCCGGTCGGGCGCGTGCTGCTGACGCCGGTCGGCAAGATCACCGGAGTCGATCTCCGGCTCGACCTGTGGAACGCCGAGCTGCGTGGCAAGATCGTCACCGACAAGGGCGAGCTCACCATCCGGACGTTCGTCCACGCCGAGAAGTCGTTGCTGCACCTGGAAGTGCGGCCGTCGAGCGGCGAGAAGGCGTTCAAGCTGGAGTTCCTGGCACTGGACGCGCTGAGCCCGCGCGTCATCCGCGAACCACCGCCGGCGACGCTGCCGTTGAACCCGAAACCGGTCACGCGCACCGAGAACGGCCTCACGCTCGTCACCCAGGAGATGGTCGCGGGCGGCCAGACGGCGACGGCGTACCAGGTCAAGAAGCTGCACGGCCGCACGGAACTGCTGCTGTCGGTCGCCCACTCGTTCCCCGAGCGCACCGCCGAGGCCGAGGTCCGTGCCGCGGTCAGCAGGGCGTCGATCCCGGAGATGCTGCGCTACCAGCACCAGAAGTGGTGGCATCGCTTCTACCGCAAGAGCTTCGTGTCCGTGCCGGACGCGTTGATGCAGAGCTTCTACTGGATCCAGCTGTACAAGCTCGCGTCCGGTGCCCGCGCGGAAGCCCCGATCATGCCGACGACCGGGCCGTGGCTGGAGCCGACGCCGTGGCCGTCGGTGTGGTTCAACCTGAACGCGCAGCTGGAGTACTGGGCCGTGCTCGCGTCCAACCACCTGGAGCTGGACCCGATTCCGCGCACGATCTCGCAGAACCAGCAGATCCTGGTCGACGCGTTGAGACCGGAGTTCCGCGCCGACTCGATGGGCCTGCGCCGCAGCACCGACCCGACGTTCCAGGACGCCGGCTTCGTCGGCTCGCCGCTGCACCCGTCGCCGGACCCGGAGATCGGGAACCTGCCTTGGTTGCTGCACAACGCGTGGCTCAGCTACCGGCACACGATGGACGAGCGGATCCTGCGCGACACGGTGTTCCCGGTGCTGCGCCGCTCCACCAACTACTACCTGCACTTCCTGCGCAAGGGCAACGACGGCAAGCTGCACCTGCTGCCGACTTACTCGCCCGAGTACGGCGTCGCGCCCGACTGCAACTTCGACCTGGCGCTGCTGCGCTGGTCGTGCCGGACGTTGATCGAGTCGGCCAGGATCCTGCGCATCGACGACCCGCTGGCTGCTCGCTGGCAGGAGGTGCTCGACCAGCTCGTCGAGTACCCGGCGGACGCGGGCGGGTTCATGATCGGCGCCGGGGTGCCGTTCGCGAAGTCGCACCGGCACTACTCGCACATGCTCGCGGTCTACCCGCTGCACGAGGTCACCTGGGAGCAGCCGGAACGCCGCGACCTGATCGAACGCTCGTTGAAGCACTGGCTGAGCTTCGAGGGGTCGTTGCGCGGCTTCACCTTCACCGGCGCGGCGTCGATCGCGGCCCAGATGACGCGTGGTGCCGAGGCGCTGAAGTACCTGCGGGAGTTCGTCGCCCGGTTCGCCCAGCCCAACACGATGTACTTCGAGGCAGGTCCGGTGATCGAGACGCCTCTGTCGGCCGCCAAGTCGTTGCAGGACATGCTGATCCAGAGCTGGGGCGGGCTGATCCGGATCTTCCCGGCGGTGCCTCCGGTGTGGCAGGACGTCACGATCCACGACACCCGCACCGAGGGCGCGTTCCTGGTCAGCGCGGTGCGGCGGGGCGGCAAGACGCGGTTCGTGCGCGTGCACAGCGAAGCGGGGCAGCCGTGCCGGATCCGAACGGGTATCGAGGGCCGCATCGAGGTGCGTGGCTGCTCGCGCTGGAGCGTGCGCGACGGGGTCGTCGAGCTTGAGCTTCGTCGTGGCCAGGACGCGTTGATCCACGCTCGGGGTGAGCGGGACTTCACGATCGCGCCGGTGCGGATCACCGAGCCCGGCAAGCGGTGGGGGCTGCCCGCGTTGCCGCCCGGTGGCAGCGCGGTGCCGGTGGACATCAGCGCGGCGCTCGACAACGACGGACTGTCCAACGAGTTCACCAGTCGTGACGGCAACTTCGACGGCTTGGGCAACACGTATCCGGCCGCCCAGTTGCCGCAGACCGGGTCGGTGACCGACGACAGCATCCTGTTCGAGTTCCACAACGGTGACGAGGCGAGCAAGAACAACGTGATCGCCGCCGGGCAGACGCTGGCCGTTCCCGCCGGGAAGTACGTGAAGCTGCACCTGCTGGCGGCCGCGGACACCAACAACGTCGAAGCCGACGGTGCCGTGGTCTACGCCGACGGTGCCGCGGCTGCCCGGTTCCGGGTGACGGCGTGGCAGCAGCGGCCGCAGTTCGGTGAGTCGGAACCCGTTGCCACGACGTTGATGCACACACCAGGTGGTCCGGTGCAGAAGCAGGTGTCGATCTTCCACCAGACCCTGGAGCTTGATCCCGCGAAGGACCTCACCGGCGTCACGCTGCCCAAGACCACCGGTCCGCGGCTGCACGTCTTCGCGATCACGCTGGAGAAACCCAAAGCCTGACCGTCACCCGCCGCCGCCCGAGGAGTGATCCGAAGGAGGCAAGACGATGGCTGAACTCTCCCGTCGCGGCGCCGTCAAACTCGGCGCCGCGGGGGCGCTCGCACTGGGGATGGCACGGCCCGCGTACGCGGATCCGGCGATCCAGGCCGACTGGGCGTTGAAGTGGAACCCCACGCCGTCCGGGGACGGCCTGAAAGCCTTCGAGGGCTTGGAAGACGACCGTGCGGGCTCGCACGGCGGGGTGAAGCACATCTACGTCGAGGGCGACCACTGGCGCTTCGACATGCACACCCGCGACCGCGACGGCTCGGACCGGCAGCGCAACGAGTGCAAGGGCATGAAGTCCGGTGGCACCACGCACAAGATCGGCAAGGACCAGACCTGGAAGATCACCTACCAGGCGTTCTGGCCGTCGTCGTTGACCGCCACGACCCGGTTCACCCACATCATGCAGATGAAGGTGCAGGACGTCGGCGGTCCTCTGTGGACGCTGACGCCGCGGGCCAAGGACAAGCCGACGCTGACGATCCTCACGTTGAAGGACAACGACGCCAACACCGAGCACGTCGTCGGCGACTGGACGCCGTTGCAGAACAAGTGGATCGACGTCGAGTTCGAGTTCAAGGCGTCGAACTCCGGCGGCCACCTCGCGTGGCTGTTCAAGGACGCGGGCACGGTCGTCGGCCAAGGCCGTACGACCGCTGTGGACCTGTGGCGGGACAAGAACTACCTGCGCCCGAAGTGGGGCATCTACCGGAGCATCGAGAGCTCCGGCCTGCAGAACACCTATCAGCTCATCCGCAACTACAGGGGTTACAAGTGGGAGTGAGATCTCTGCTGACGGTCGTGGCGCTCGTCGCGGCCTCCGTGGCTGTTCCCGTCGCTCAGGCCGAACCATTGGTGGACCCGACGCTGGCGCTCACGCCACCGATGGGGTTCAACAACTGGAACACCACCGGCTGCGACATCAACGAGCAGATGATCCGCGACATGGCGGACATCTTCGTGACCAAGGGCCTGAAGGACGCGGGCTACCAGTACGTGAACGTCGACGACTGCTGGGCGGATCTCACCCGTGATCCGGCGACCGGGCGGCTGCGCAACCACCCGACGCGGTTCCCGAGCGGGATGAAGGCTCTTGCCGACTACATCCACGCGCGTGGACTGAAGTTCGGCATCTACACCAGCGCGGGTGTGCAGACCTGTGCTAAGACGATGCCCGGCGCGTTGGACCACGAGGAGATCGACGCGCAGACGTTCGCGGACTGGGGCGTCGACTACCTGAAGTACGACAACTGCAACAACGAGGGCCGTCCCGCCCTCGAGCGCTACACGAAGATGCGGGACGCGCTGAAGAAGACCGGTCGGCCGATCGTCTACTCGATCTGCGAGTGGGGGCAGAACAAGCCGTGGGAGTGGGGCAAGGGCGTCGGGCACCTGTGGCGCACCACCGGTGACATCAACGACACCTGGTCCAAGACCGTCGAGATCCTGAAGCTGAACGCGCCGCTGGACGCCTATGCGGGGCCTGGGCACTGGAACGACCCGGACATGCTGGAGGTCGGCAACGGCCAGCAGTCCACTGTGGAGTACCAGAGCCACTTCGCGCTGTGGTCGATCATGGCGGCGCCGTTGCTGATCGGCGCGGACCTGCGCAAGGTGTCGGCGGAGCACTTCGACATCCTGCGCAACAAGGAGATCATCGCGGTCAACCAGGACAAGCTCGGCGTCCAGGGCAAGGTGATCAAGCAGGAGAACGGGCAGTGGGTGTTCGTCAAGCCGCTGGCCAACGGCGACAAGGCCGTGGCGCTGTTCAACGAGTCCGAGGTGAACACGACGATCTCGACCTCGGCCCGTGATCTGGGTTTGCCTCGCAGCATCGGCTACACCGTGCGGGACCTGTGGCAGCACAAGAACTTCCAGTCGGCAGGGCAGATCTCGGCTTCCCTGCCGCCGCACGGCACTGCGATCTTCCGGGTGAAGGCGTCGCAGGACTGGTACAAGCACGAGCCGGCGATCGACACGCAGCTCTCCATCGCTGCCCAGATCCCAGGGATTCCTTCGACGATCACGCCCGCCGGCGAGCCTTTCGTGGCCACGGTGTCCGCGACCAACCAGGCGCCGATCCCGGTGCTGAACGCCTCTACTTCCTTTGTGGCGCCTGCCGGGTGGAAGGTCGAGAAGCTTTCCTCCGAACGTGCTCCTGTGTTGTTGACCTCGCAGTCGGTGCAGAGCAAGTGGAAGGTGACACCGCCTACCGGGGTGGTTCCTGGAGCCCATCTGTTGAACGGCTCGTTGGACGTCACCTGGGTCGGGCACGGTCGGTTGGCGCGACCGGTGAAGTCTTCCGTGCTGGTGCCCGTCGCGCCGCCTTCTGGGGCTTCGTTGTGGGCGTCTGACGTGAAGTTCACGACTGAGCGCAGCGGTTATGGGCCTGTCGAGCGAGATCGGTCCAACGGTGGCTATGTCGGTGGTGACGGGAAGACGTTGACCATCAACGGCAAGACCTACGAGAAGGGGCTCGGCGCGCACGCCAACGCCGAGCTCATCCTCTACATCGGTGGCCGGTGTTCGTCGTTCACCTCTGATGTCGGCATCGACGACGAGCGTGACGTGAACAAGCTCGGCTCGGCGATCTTCCAGGTCTACGCCGACGGTGTGAAGGTCGCCGACAGCGGCCTGCGCACGTGGCAGGACGATGCCGTGTCTTTGACGGGTTCGTTGGCAGGAGCCAAGTTCCTGCGGCTCGTGGTCAACGACAGCGGTGACGGCGTCAGGTTCGACCGCGGAGACTTCGCCGGCGCAAAGCTGACCTGCTGAGCGCGATCGCCGCGATGACGGCGACGAGCACGCCCGTGGAGAGGATCTGTCCGCGGGCCTGCTCGTCGCTCAGCATCAGCACGATGATCGCGATGATGGCGGCCAGCGCGAGGTACGAGAGGTACGGGTAGCCCCACATCGGGACGGTCGGGTTCGTGATCGTCCTGCGGAGGCGGATCTGGGAGATGGCGATGAACGCCCAGACGACCAGGAGCGCCGACCCCACGGCGTTGAGCAGCAGCAGGAACACCGTGTCGGGCCACAGGTAGTTGAGGATGACGGAGAAGAACCCGAAGGCGACGCTCGCCAGGACCGCGTTGCTCGGGACGCCGTTGGTTTTGGTCAGGAGTGCTTTGGGGGCTTCGTTCCGCTCGGCCAGTGAGCAGAGCATGCGGGCCGCGCCGTACAGGGTGGCGTTGATGGCGCTCAGCAGGGCCACGAAGATCACGACGTTCATGATCTGGGCGGCTGCCGGGATGCCCAGCTTGTTCAGCACTGCCACGTACGGGCTGGCTCCGACCTCGGAGTCGTTGTACGGCAGGAGGGTGACTACCACCGCCATGGAGCCCAGGTAGAAGACCAGCAGGCGGGTGATCGAGGTGCGCACTGCCTTCTTGATGGCGTGCTTCGGGTCTTCCGCGTCTGCGGCGGCGATGGTGACGACTTCCAGGCCGCCGAACGCGAACACCACGGCCATGAAGCCCGCTACTACTCCGCCCCAGCCGTTGGGGATGAAGTTCGTGAGGTTCTGCGTTCCTGGCGAGTCGTGGTTCGGGAACAGTCCCAGGATCGCTGCCGCGCCCAGGGCCAGGAAGATGACGATGGCGGCGATTTTGAGGCCCGCGAACCAGAACTCGAACTCGCCGAAGTTGCGGACGTTGGTCAGGTTGACCGCGGTGAGGGCCGTCATGAAGATCAGAACCCAGGCCCATTGAGGGACTGTCGGGACCCAGCCTGCTGCGATTTTCGCGGCGCCGGTGGCTTCTACCGCCAGCACGACTCCCACAGTTGCCCAGTAGGCCCAGCCGACGGTGAAGCCGGCCCAGGGACCGATCGCTTTTTCGGCGTGGACGGAGAAGGCGCCGCCGCTGGGGTGTTCCGCGGCCATTTCGCCGAGCATGCGCATGATGAGGAGTGCAAGGAATCCGGCTGCGCCAAATGAGATGAGGACTGCTGGGCCTGCTACCGCTATGCCTGCGCCTGTGCCTACGAAGAGGCCTGCGCCGATCACGCCGCCCAGGGCGATCATGGTTACGTGGCGGTCTTGCAGGTGGCGGTGTTGTTGGTGCCGATCTTGCGGGTGGTTTTGCGGGTGGTTTTGCGAGTTGTGTTCTTGCTGGTCAGTCACGCTCTCCAGCCCCATTCGAGTGTGCCGATGGCGGCCCGATAGTGAGTTCATGGCGGCGGAGAGTCAAATCGTGTGATCGGAGTTACACGGTACTGACACCTTGTGGGGTGAGATCGATGGACTCGCCTGAGGGAGCCCGATCAGCAGGAGTGTTGCCAGGCGGTGGATTGCCGGGTGGTGTGTTGCCGGCCGGTGTGTTGTCTGGTGGTGTGCTGCCGCAGCTCGACACCTTTTCGAATGCGCTTGAGAGGTATTCGGCGTGGGGGTGGTTGGTGTTGCGGTCGGAGAACCGGTTGCTGCTGACCACTGATCACGCTGTGTCCGCTGTGGAGATGGCGGCTGGGATCGGTGGGGAGGTGCAGCACTACCTGTCGGTTCGGATGTTGGGTGGGCCGGTGGTGGTGTTGCCTGGCGGGCGTGGCGGGGCTGGGGCTCGGGGTGGTGCTGGGCGGTGGCTCATCCTCACTGAGTCTGCTGATGAGGCTTCTCAGGTGAACCTGATTCGGTTGCGCGCTCGGGGGGCGTTGACGCATCGGTTGGGGACGTTGGTGCCGTTGCCGCCATCGCGGATTGATCGGGGTGGGGTTGGGTGGTTGGGGGAGACTCCGTCTCAGAGGCCGTTCTTGCCGCCGTTTTCTGCTGTGGTGGCTGCGTTGAGGGCGGTTACTGAGACTGCTGGGTTGCGGTAGAGCCTGCTGTTGGGGTGGAGCCGCCTGTCGGCGGGGGCGGGCGCTCCGGTTGCCGTTGCCGTCTCCCTGTCGCGTTGGCGGCTGGCGGTTTCGTGTCCGTACGTGGTCGCCTTGCGTCGTCGGAGTTCCGGTTTCGTAGCGTTCCCCTGTTGCGTAGGTCTCTGGCTGTTGCGTGCTTCCCCTTGGGAGCTCTGCCCCAAACCCCGCCAATCTGATCTGGGGGCCAGCGCTGCGGGCGGGCTGATGGCACGCCTGTTGCTTACAGCGGCTGCCTGTTGCGTAGGTGGTGCGGTCCGGTGGCCCCCGTCACGAGTCGTGTCCGAGCGAGCCACACCAGAGGGGAGGGGTCAAGTCGACGAAAAGCGTGTCGACTTGACCTCCCCTCCCTGGCGCGGCCAACGATCAGCCACGACTCGTGACGGGACCCACCCCACCCTATTCGTTTCTTGGCTAAGGGCAGCTCGGCGTCGCCGTCGCCACTACAGCTCGCCTGCGTCAGCGTGCCTGGCGCACCAGGGCCGCCGCGCCTACCAGCCCGGCCTCCCCGCCCAGCTCCGCCGCCCGGACCTCCAGCCCACCCAGGTACGACAAACCGGCATGCGTCTTCAGCGCCCGCCGCACCGGTTCGAACAGCAGCTCCCCGGCCTGCGCCACCCCGCCGCCGATGACCGCCAGGTCCAGGTCGCACACGGCGGCGGCACCGGCGATCGCCATCCCTACGGCTTGACCGGCGCGTTCGAATGCTTCTAGAGGGATTTCGTCTCCGACCAGAGCGGCGGCGGCCAGCACGGCGGCATCGGCGTCGTCGGGTGCCTGCCACCCGGCTCGCCTGGCCCAGGCCACCATTCGCGGGCCGCCCGCGACGGTTTCGACGCACCCTCGGCCGCCGCAGGTGCAGAGTTCGCCGTCCGGCTCTACGACGATGTGGCCGATGTGGCCCGCGTTGCCGGTTCGTCCGCCGAACGGGCGGCCGTCGAACACGAGGCCGCCGCCTACGCCGGTCGATACGACTAGCCCGACCATGAACGTGCTGCCCTGCCCCGCTCCGCGCCAGTGCTCGCCCAGTGCCATGCACACGCCGTCGCCTGCCAGCTCTACCGGTGCGCCGGGGAACAGCGACGAGACTGCTGAACGTAGTGGGAAGGCTTGCCAGGAAGGCACGTTGATCGGTGAGACCGTGCCCGAGACGGTGTCCACCGGGCCTGCGGACGCGATCCCCACACCGGAAACCACCGCGTCGGTCACCACTGACGACACCACGGACACGACGGCGTCCCACGGGTCGACGGCGGGGGTGGGTACGCGTGAGGAGCGCACCACCGCGCCGGAGGCGTCCACCAGGGCGGCGGCGATCTTGGTGCCGCCGAAGTCCAGTGCCAGCACCAGATCAGTCACGGTGATCCATGTTAACCAGCGACTTCGAGCCGAATCACCCCAGTGGTCCGGACCAGCTCACCTGCCGCCACTTTCACGACGGCGGACCACGAGCCTGCGGAGGCCCACAAAGGCGCCGAGACTGTGAAGCCGAGCGTCAGCCGTCCCTGACCAGGCAGGACTCCGCTGACGCAGAACGGTCCGGCCAGCTCCCAAGTCTCCCGTGGCGACAACAGCCAGGCCTGGATCGGCAGGTCGCCGTGGGCGCCGGAAGCCAGCACGACCTGCAACGCAGCGGAGGAGCCGGGAGAGACGGAAACGACCGAAGGTGACGAAGCCACCCAAAGCACCTCGACGGGATCCTCGGCGTCCCACTCCGGCACGGTCAGCAGCGCCACGTCGTAGACCTCGAACGGCAGCCCTGAGAGAACGGCTCGCACCGGGTAGCAGCCGGGCGTGCGCGGCGCGTTCAAGCGCACCTCGGCCGCCACGTGTCCGCCGGCGGGGAGTGACACGGGCAACGACTCCCACGACGCCGCCCAACCGTCCGGCAGCACCAGGCGCACTACGCCCTCGAAGGGTTCCGCGCTGTCCGAGACCGCGACCACCCGCAGCCGGGTGGGGCCGAGCACCTCCAGGTGCACGTTCGCGGGCAGGCCTCCCAACGGCGCGGGCTCGTGCAGCCAGTAGCGCGCGAACACCGGTGTCACGGCGGGCGAAACCGGGCCCAAAGGCGGTCCCGCCACGGCCAGCCGCGCGGCCACGTCGGGCAGCGAGCCGGTGGCGGGTGAGCGAGAGCCCAGCACGCCCACCAAGGACGAAGGCCCCAGGTGGTCGACCTCGTGCCACAACGTGAAGGTCGACGAGCCGACCATCTTCTCGCCGACCTCGCTGTGCCACACGGACACCGGCCCGGTCAGGCGAGGCGCCTCCAACGCCGGTCCGTCGACGGCGACCAACGACGCGATCGGGTCGTACGACAGGACGTAGTGCGTGGACGCGATCTCGGTGCCGAACCCGCGCTTCCACCCGTGGTCGACGTCGTCGGGCACCAGCGAATAGGTCCGCCACCCGGCCGCCGGCACGTCTCGCGCCAGGAACGTCACCGTGGTCCCGTCGACCAACGTCGGCAGCACCTCGTCACCAAAAGCCGCGTGGACGTTCCGAGCGGCGGGCAGATGCACGGACACGACATCAGTCCGCGGCGCACCGGCCGGGTTCCAGACGACCACGGACGAGTCCACAGTGGACGTCAGCGCGGACAACGACCGTGAGATGACCTCGGACTGCAGGTCGAAAGCCTCGCGAGGATGCGCCGCAGCAGCACGAGCGAGAGCCGCGGCCGGATACGCCGCCCCGGTCAGCCGGGCAGCGTGCGAGGCGAACACAGCAGCAGGAGACTCGTCGGCAGGAGCAGGCGGCACCGGCACGGACCCGCGCACGTAGTAGTCGCGCGGCAACGAGCAGATGATCCGCGGCCACGTGTACCGCGTCGGCCAGTCGTGGTGGATCGCGGTCATCCACGGCGAGGGCGCCGAACGCGGATGTCCGACCGGCAGCATCACGTGCTGCGAGGACCCGGACCGCAACGCCAGGAACGACGAGTAGACCGCCCGTTCGGCCTCACCCAGCGACGAAGCCTCCAAGGAGACCCCGGCCGGCAGCGACGAGAGCACTGGCGTCACACCGACCACATTGGACGGTGAGCCGACGACCTCCACCCGTCCCTCGGAGATCAGCCGCAGCAGCAACGACCGGTGCTGCGGGAACATGTCCCAGTACGGCTGCAGCAACTCCACGGACGTCACCGCGAACCGGTACGCGGGGTCGGTCAGAGCCAGGTCCAGGTGCGCCCGCAGCACGGAGAACGGCGCGTCCCCCGCCACGTGCCCCACGAGATGCACAGTCCACCCGGGAGACCCCACGACCAGCGAGAACGTGCACGAGTCCTCGCCGGAACCAGATCTCACGACGGCCTGCGCAGGCACCACCGCGCCGGGGGAGTGCTCGGAGACGTCGACCGCGACCTCGTAGCCGAACGGCCCCAGCACCGCCGTTCCACCGTGCCGCGGCGAGTGCAGGCCGGGACCGGAGACGTGCGCGTGCACCGGTCCCGCCAACGTAGGCGAGGTCACCCGCACGACCTGCAGCAGTGCGGTCCGAGGCCCGACGAAGAGCTCGGTGGACTCGGCGGCGATCACCGAACGATCGCACCATCGTTCACACCTGGACGAAATACCCCGATGGTGGCGTTCCTAGCGCCGTGACCGCCAGCCTCCGCCGCGTCTTCACCGCTCAGCAGGGCGCCTCGCGGTACCGGCCCCACGCCCACAGCCAACCAGGATGAGGACGCGGGGCCGGCACCACGATGCACCCGTCTGAACGGCGAATACGGGGCAAAGGCCGACGGTCACGGCGCTAGCGCTTCAACATCCGGGTGATACCGGCGGCCACCGTGGTCGCCAGGATCCAGCCCGTCACGATCAGCCCCGACGCGATCCACATCGACGTACCGGGTGTCTGCCAGCGGTTCTTGTTGCCGAAGTCGACGATCGGCACCACCAGGTCGATCGTGTAGAGCCACGCGTTCCACGGCAGGTGGTCGTCGGCGTTGATCTCGACCAGCGGCCCCTTGACCGTGAACCAGATGCTGCCCACGACCCACGCCGTGATCAGCCACCCGAGAGCACGCGCGGGCCGGTAGCCGTAGCCGACCATCGAGCGCTGCAGGAAGCTCCACACCAGCACCAACGGCCCGAAGAACCGCATGCCCTCGGCCACCGCGCGATACCGCAGCCGCTGCTTCTCGATCAGCACGGTCGAGGCGTGTTCCTCGTTGCCCGCCGCGGTCAGCATCTCGGCGAACTGGTCGTACGGGCGCGGGTGGTAGCTGCGCCGCATCGCGTGCCGCAGCCAGCGCAGCCGTTGCTCGACCTGGGCGTCGTCGCGCAGGTCGATCGGGTAGGCGAGCGAGTCGTAGCGGAAGTCGTCGAGGTCCATGAACCCCGTGGCGTTCCAGAAGTTCTCGTTGTCGTCCAACGACGTGCAGCGCGCCTGTCGCAGCGTCACCAGGCCCTTCGGCGGCGACACGACGTTGAGCATCAGCTCCTGGACCTGCATGCCCATGGCGTTCAACGCGTGGCTGTCGAGCTTGTAGCCGAGCACCGCGCCGTTGAAGTTCGCCATCCGGCCGATCGTCGCGCGCCGGCACCGGACGCCGCCGTGCGCGACGAACTCCTTCTCGCCGCGCGCGCAGATGAGGTCGCGGCCGATGACGGCGCCGCCGATGTCGAGCGACGGCTTCTCGCGCGGCTGGTGGCGGTACTTGCCGGGCTTGATCAGCCGGCTGCCGCGCAGGTCGAGGTTCGCGCCGACGGTGATGCCGCGCAGCTCCAGGCCGCCGGAGATCTCGCACTCGCGCACCACGAAGTTGCTGCCGATCTGCGAGCGGTTGGTCAGCAGGGCGTCCGCGGCGGGATTGTCCACAGTGGCCCGTTCGAGGGTGATGCTGCCGCGCACGTGCGTGTCGACCATGCGCAGCTGGCCCTTGATCCGCACGCCACGGCCAACTATGTCGCCGCCGATCTCCGCGCCGTCGACGTGCAACGCGCGGCCGGAACCCGTCGGGTCGGTGCCGACGGACGGTGGCGACACGGCGTCGAGCACCGCGTCTGCCAGCGACAACGTGCCGCCGATGCGCGTGTTCACGGCACGGACGGTGCCCGCGCTGGTGAAGCCGCGGTCGAGTTCGACGTCGCCGGACACGTCGGCGCGGTCCAGGATCAGCGTCACGGACGGGTCGGCGTGCGGATCGGTGGTCTCGTCCAGGACGTCGCCGCGCGAGAGCATCGCGCCGCGCAACGACATCGCCGAACTGATTCGCGCGTTGGCCAGGAACATCACGCCGTGCGAGGTGAACGCGCCGAGGAAGTTGCCGCCGACCTGCATCCCGTTGCCGTTCAACGTGAAGCCGTCGGGGTTCTCCAGCACCGCGCTGCCGAGGTTGACGTTGCCGCCGATGCGCGCGCCCGCGAGCCGCATCTCGCCCTCGGTGTGGATGCCGAACGCGAGCAGCGCGCCCGCCACGGTCAGCCGGTCGCCGTGCACGCACAGCCCGCCCGGCACGCTGAACCTGCTGTCGCGCAACAGAACCGAGCCCGCGATCTCGGCGTCGGTCAGGTCGACCAGATCGGAGACGCGGCACCCGAGCAGCGAGACGTCGTTGCTGCTGCTGAGGTTGCGCGCTTCCAGTCCGGGCAGGTCGCAGTCGCTGAACGAGATGCCCGCGAGGTTCGCCTGCCGCAGGTCAGGTGCCGACTCGAACTGGCAGCGCTCGAACTCCAGCACGTACGGCACCTCGACCGCGCGCAGGTCGAGCACGTCGGTGACCACCCGGTCCACCACGCGGATGACGGGTGGGGTGCTCGGCTTGCGCCGCGGCAACCTCCACCCGCCACCACCTGAGTTGTCGTTCTCCCCCAACAGCCCCCGCAGCACGTCCGCCGCGGCGACCTTCCCCCTCGCCACGTGCTAGACCAGGTCGCTCGGGCCGTGGTGCGTCGGGTCGAGCACGCGTGCCAGGAACTCCTGGGTGCGCGGTTCCTGCGGGTTGCCGATCACGTCGGCCGCCGGACCCTCCTCGACGATGTAGCCGCCGTCCATGAAGATCACCTTGTCGGCGACCTCGCGGGCGAACTGCATCTCGTGCGTCACGACCAGCATCGTCATGCCCTCGTCGGCGAGCTGGCGCATGACGCCGAGCACGTCACCGACGAGCTCCGGGTCGAGCGCCGAGGTCGGCTCGTCGAACAGCATCACCTCGGGGTTCATCGACAACGCGCGGGCGATCGCCACGCGCTGCTGCTGACCGCCGGAGAGCTGCGCGGGCATCGAGTAGGCCTTCTCGCTCAGGCCGACGCGCTCCAGGTTGTGCAGCGCGACCCGCTTCGCCTCCTCCTCCGGGCGCTTGAGCACCTTGCGCTGCGCCACGGTGAGGTTGGCCAGCACGTTGAGGTGGGAGAAGAGGTTGAACGACTGGAAGACCATGCCGATCTTCGTCCGCGCGGCGTCGATGTCGACGTCCGGGTCGGTGAGCTCGGTGCCGTTGACGACGATCTTGCCGCCGCTCGGGTCCTCCAGCAGGTTCACGCAGCGCAGCAACGTCGACTTGCCGGAACCGGACGGGCCGATGATGCAGACGACGTCACCGCGGCTGACGGTCAGGTCGATGTTCTTGAGGACCTCGAGCGGGCCGAACGACTTCTTCAGCCCGGTGATCTCGACGCACGTCTCGCTCATGCGGACACCTTCTTCCTGCTACCGGTGGTCCCGCGGCGCTCCAGGTACCGCGACAGGTAGCCGAGCGGCAACGTGATGATCAGGTAGCACAGGCCCGCGATGAGGATCGGCGTCAGGGACGGGCTGCGGCTCAGCGTCTCCCGGCCGAACTTGGTGAGCTCGTACTGCTCGCGGAACAGGCCGAGGATGTAGATGAGCGAGGAGTCCTTGGTGAGCAGGATCAGCTCGTTCGTGAGCGGCGGCAGGATGATCCGGAACGCCTGCGGGATCACGACGGTGATCATCGCGCGGCCCTGCGACATGCCGAGCGAACGGGCGGCCTCGACCTGACCCTTCGGCACGGCCTGGATGCCGGCGCGGATCGTCTCCGCCATGTAGGCCGCGCCGACGCCACCGAGCGCCAGCATGACCGTGGTGAGCGGCGGGAACTGCACCTGGAACGCGATCGGCACGCCGTAGTAGATGCCGATGAAGACCAGCAGCGCGGGCACGCCGCGGAAGAACTCGATGTAGACGGTCGCGATCCACCGGTACGGGGCGACCGACGACAGCTTCATCAGCGCGAGCACGAGACCCAGCGCGAGGCCGAACCCGAAGCCGAGCGCGGTGTAGATGATCGTGTTCTTCAACGCCACGGTGATGACGTTGGGGAACATCGAGGCGGCGATGTCGGTGTTGAAGAACGCCCGCCTGATCTGGCCCCAGTCCGCGAGGAATGCGACCAGGAGTACGACGACGATGAGCACGCCGTATTGCGCGTAGCGGATGTACTCCGCGCGCTTGCGCTTCGACATGGCCATTGCGGCTCCTAGCGAATGTGGTTCGGACAAGCGGCGGGGCCGGCAAGCAGCGCTGCCGGCCCCGGAGAAGCGACTACTTCGACGTCGGCTTCTTGCCGAACCACTTCTCGTAGATCGTGTCGTACGTGCCGTCCGACTTGGCCTTCTTCAGGACCTCGTTGATCTTGTTCAGCAGGGCGGTGTTGCCCTTCTTCACACCGATGCCGTACTTCTCGTCGGTCTTGAACTCGGTGGTGACCTCGGTGTCCGGGAACTCCTTGACGTAGTCGTAGAGCACGCCGTTGTCGTTGATCACCGCGTCGACGGCGCCGGTGCGCACGGCCGTCTCGGACAGCGGCAGGTCCTCGAACTGGACGACCGTGTAGCCGTTGGCGGCCGCGTTGTCGTTGGCGTACTTCTCACCCGTGGTGTCCTGCTGGACGCCGAGCTTCTTGCCCTTGAGGTCCGCGAGGGACTTCAGGTTCGAGCCCTTCTTGACCAGCAGCGCCTGCTCGGCGTCGAAGTACGGGTCGGAGAAGTCGATCGCCTGCTTGCGCTCGTCGGTGATCGTCATGCCCGCCGCGGCCAGGTCGCACTGGTTCGCGTTGAACGACGTGCCCGACGTGATCGTCTCGAACGGCGTGTCGAAGATCTGCTGGGTGACCTTCAGTTCCTTGGCGATCAGATCGACGAGGTCGACGTCGAAGCCGACCGTCTTGTCGCCCTCGCTGTACTGGAAGGGCTTGTAAGACAGGTGCGTGCAGGTGACCAGCTTCCCGCTCTGCACCAGCGGGACGTCCGAGCCGCCACTGCCCTGGTTCACGGGAGTCGCGCAGCCCGATGCTGCCATCACGGCCAGCCCCAGAGCTGGGATCATGGCCATCAACTGCCTGGTTCGACGAGCCACTGCGTCACTCCTCGTAACTGTTGCGGACGAGTGAACGGGATCCTGCCACTCGGGTGACGGTGTGGACAGCACGTGCGTGTTACAGGCCACTTCAACGCAACAATTTTGTGTGACATTTGACTGTTGGGCGCAAATCGTTGCGCGAAATAGCCTAGATCACACAACGTCTGCACGTATTGCACTCGATTGGTGACGATTTGCAGCGGGTCTTGATCAGGATTTGATCACGATCGACCAGGGCGAATGGCCCGCCCTGGTCAGTCGCGTGGCCCAACCGGCCGTCAGCAGGTGAAGGTGGAGGCCGGTCCGGACGCCTCACCGTCGCTGCCGCCCACGGTCGACGACCCGCCGTGCATCCGGTACGAGTGCGTGCCCGTCAGGCACGGCGTGCTGAGCGCCAGCGACACGCTCCACCGGCCCTCGCGCTCTTCGCGCTGCTCCGAGGCCTCGACCCTCGTCCAGTCCCCGTCGCCCGTCTTGGTCTCGATCCATCCGAAGCCCTTCGAGACCACGCCTTCGCCCGCGAAGCACTCGATGCCGAGGTTGCCGCCGACCAGGCCGCCGTTGAGCTGGACGTAGCTGAGCATGCCCATGCAGCCGTCGGTGGACTGCGCGGACGCCGTGCCGGTGAGGCCGGTGAACGCCAGTGCCGAAACGGCCGCGACCGCCGCTACCTTGATCATTCCGCAAACCCCCAGATGTGTCGGGATGTCAGCGGAAAGGCTTGCACACCAAGGGGTTTGGTCAGGAATCAGTTGAACGGGACCGGTCCGTCAGCAGCCCGGCCACCAGCGCCGTCCAGCCGGTCTGGTGGGTCGCGCCGAGGCCCTCGCCCGTGTCGCCGTCGAAGTACTCGCTGAACGTGACGTGCTTGCGCCAAAGCGGTGACTCGGAGGCTTCGATCCGCTTGCCGTCCGAAGGCCTGCGCCCGTCGTGGTCAGGCAGGAACAGCCCGATCAGCCGATCGCTGAGCTCGTCCGCCACCTCGCCAGCGGTGACCCAGCGGCCGGAGTGCGTCGGCATCTCGACCTGGAACGTGCCGTCGTGGAACGCGCAGACGGTCCTGAGCGCCTCGACGAGCAGTGCGTTGGTGGGCAGCCAGATCGGGCCGCGCCAGTTGGAGTTGCCGCCGAACATCGGGGAGTTCGACTCGCCGGGCTCGTAGCCCATCCGGTGTTCCTGGCCGGCGACGTTGACCTCGAGTCCTTCGCGGTGGGCGGCGGACAGACTGCGAATCCCGTGCGGTGCGAGGAACTCGTGCTCGTCGAGCATCCGGTGCAGCACGCGCTTGAGCTTGTGCTCGTCCAGCAACGAGACGAACGCGCCGCGCTCGTAGTGGAAGGTGATGAACTGCCGGAGCTCGGGCCTTCTCTTGAGCAGGTGTTCGAGGCGGCTGGTGAACCCGTGCAGGTCGCTGAGCACCCACGGTTCGAGCACGGCACTCGCGAGCAGTGGGATCAGGCCGACCATCGAGCGCACGCGCACCGGCTCGGACTCGACGTGGCCGTCGGGGTGCCGCTTGGACACCCGGTCGTAGCAGAACCCGTCCTCGTCGTGCCAGATCCCGCCGCCGTGCGACCCGAAGTGCGTGAACGCCTCCGCGATCGACAGGAAGTGCTCGACGAACTTCGTCGCAACGTCCTCATAGGACTCGTCGTCGCGTGCCAGCTCCAGCGCGATCTGCATGAGGTGCAGGCTGTACGCGGCCATCCACGACGTGGCGTCGGACTGCTCCAGCCGCCACTCGCCCAGCATCGGCTCCGACCTGTTGACCGGCCCGATGTTGTCCATGCCGAGGAAGCCGCCCTCGAACAGGTAGCTGCCGCCGGCGTCCTTGCGGTTCACCCACCACGAGAAGTTGAGCAGCAGCTTGTGGAAGATCTTGGCGAGGAACTGCCGGTCCCTGCTCCCGTCCGCCCGGTACACCTGCAGCGCCGCCCACGCGTGCACCGGCGGGTTGACGTCGCCGAACTCCCATTCGTAGGCGGGAATCTGGCCGTTCGGGTGCATCATCCACTCGCGGCAGAACAGCAGCAGCTGCTCCTTCGCGAACGCAGGGTCGACCAGCGTGAACGGAATGGTGTGGAACGCGAGGTCCCACGCCGCGAACCACGGGTACTCCCACTCGTCCGGCATGGAGATCACGTCGGCGACGTCGAGGTGCCGCCAGTGCACGTTGCGCGCTTCGGGAGTTCTCCTGCTGGATGGTGCTTCGGGCTTGGTCGGGTCGCCGTCGAGCCAGTCGCGCGTGCGGAACCGGTAGTGCTGCTTGGTCCACATGAGTCCCGCGAGCGCGCGCCGTAGCACGTGCTTTTCGTCAGGGTTGTTCGTGGGCGCGATGGCGTCGTGGAACTCGTCGGCTTCGAGTTTCCTGGCTTGGAGCGTCTCGTCGAAGCTCGGCCCGAACGGGTCCAGATGCCCGTCCCCGCCGACGAGCCGCAGCCGGATCGTCACCGTCTCGCCCGGCTCCACGGGGTCGAACGAGTACCAGGCCGCGAACTTCGTGCCCGCCGCCCCCGCGTCGTCCGGCCCGACCACCTGACACGTGGACGTGCTCCCGTGCACGACGTAGTTGCAGATGCCGTCCTTGGTCCACGGCGACGGGTTCCGCTCGGCCCCGAAGAGCGACATCTCGTTGCTCTCGTTGTCCGTCACGAGCAAAGACGGCGAGTCGTCCAGGTGCAGCGTGTACCGGCCGAGGTTCCCGTGGTCGGCCGTGACCTTCCTGCCCGCGGTGGTGCTCGCCACGAGCTGACAGGGCCGCTGGTCCCGCCCCCACGCCCAGGTGTTGCGGAACCAGAGTTGAGGCAGGAGATGCAGCGGCGCGTCGTCCGGCCCCTGGTTGGTCGCCTTGATCTCGACGCAGATGTCGTCGGTGTGCGCCTTCGCGTAGGTGACCTGGACGTCGAAGAACCGGTTCTCGTCCAGCACCCCGGTGTCACTCAGCTCAGGCTCGCGGTTCTCTCGGCCGGCGTTGCGCGCCATTTCTCTTAGTTGCCCGTACGGAAACTCTCGCTGCGGATACCGGTAGACCACCTGCATCCACGAGTGCGTGGGCGTCCCGTCCGTGACCCACCAGTGCTCCTTGACGTCCTCACCGTGGTTGCCCTCGTCGTTGGTGAGGCCGAAGTACCGCTCCTTGAGGATCGGGTCGTTGCCGTTCCACAGGGCGACAGCGAAGTTGAGGAACCCGTGCACGTCGCAGATCCCCGCGATGCCGTCCTCACCCCACCGGTAAGCGCGCGCACGGGCGTGGTCAAACGGAAACGACGCCCACGCGTCCCCCTCAGGCGAGTAGTCCTCGCGCACCGTGCCCCACTGGCGACCCGACAGGTACGGCCCCCACAGCCGCCACGGCGAAGTCGGTGTCTCCGACTCCGCGAGACGCGCCCGTTCCGCATGTTCGCCCATCGCCCCAGTGTGAGACACCAGGTCAGGCGGCCGGTCGGGCCCAGGTCTTGTCTGAGTCTTTCCTCACTAAAACCGGGCTCGACGATGACCTGAACGGCCCATTTCGTGCGTGTCCGAACGAGCGCACGATGCACGGGTGACCGAGGACGAGGTCTTCGAGCAGGCCGTGGAGACGGCACTGCGGCCGGGCGAGCACGGGGGACCGCCTGGTGATCCCGAGGCGTTGCGGGCGGTGCTGCGGGACGCCAAGCCGTGGATCGTCGCTTCGGCGCGTGCCCAGCACGACCGCTACGCGGAGCTCAGCGTCGAGACCGTGCGCGCACGGTCTGTGGTTCGTTCCGCGAAGAAGCACCCGTTCCTCTGGCGTTTCCTCGTGCTCTTCGTGATTCCGCTGACCGAGAGCGTGCTGGTGCGGCTGGTGTTCAAGTACGGGGTCAACGGCAACCCCGCACTGCCCCTGGTCAGCTACACGGTGGCCGCCGCCGGAATCGCCGCGGTCGTGCTCGGGGTTTCGTACTTGGGCGTGGTCGGCAGGACGATCGCGTGGTTCTGCGGGGTCCTGGCGCTGGGCGGAGTCACCCTCCTCGCGCTCGGCGCGAACGTCGTCGCGCTGTTCGTGGGCCCCTGGCCATGGTTGTTCGCCACCTTGCCGCTCGGCGTCGGGCTCGTCTGGGGCGGAGGCTTGCTGATCGAAGCCCTCAACGTCCTGCTGCCACCGGCGATGCTCGCCGCCAAATCCGCTGCGGCGGACCGGGCGCTCGTGGAATGGCGGTCTGCGATGGTGAACGCCGGCGTGCTGCCCGCGCTGCGAGCCGAGTTGGGCGGCACCCGGATCGTGCCCGGCACCGAGCTGAGGTTCGACGACGCGCGGAACCTGCACCGGGGCGGGTCGCTGATCAGCCACCAGCCGGTGCCGGCGGGCAGGGAGCTGGCCGAGCTGGTCGACTCCCTCGACGGCGGCAGCTTCGCGCTCGCGGGACCGCGCGGTTCCGGCAAGACCAACCTGCTGAGGGCCTTCTGCCAGGGCGCCTACCGCCGGCAGGGCCAGGCCGCGGACCTGACCGTGCTGGTCGCGGCACCTGTCGACTACGTCCCGCGCGAGTTCGTGCTGCACCTCTACGCGCAGGCCTGCCACACGGTGCTCGCCCACCTCCGCGATACCGCTCCCTCGGTCCTCCGGCGCCGCTGGTGGGCCCGGCCGGACCAACGGCGCCTGCTGGCGAGGTCGGCGCAGCGCGGTCTCCGCGACATCGCGTACGTCCAGACCGTCACCGGGGAGACGAGCGGCAAGTTCGGGTTCCGGGGTGCCGAGCTGGCCTACAAGCGCGCGACCAGCCTGGCGGGCCGCCCGCCGACCTATCCCGAGGTGGTGGACGACTTCCGCGAGTTCGTCCGCACCGTCGCCCGCACGCTGGACCCGGTGCGGGTGGTGATCGCCATCGACGAGATCGACCGCATCGGTGCGGGAGAGCCCGCCCGCAGGTTCCTCAACGAGATCAAGGCCGTGTTCGACGTCCCCGGCTGCTACTACCTGATGTCGGTGTCCACCGAGGCCCAGCACGACTTCGAGCTCGCCGGCATGGGGCTGCGCAGCGTCTTCGACAGCTCGTTCGACGAGGTCGTCCGAGTCGACTACCTGGACTTCCAGCTCGCCCGCGGTCTGATCAGCAGATCGGTCGACGGGCTGCCCGAGGTGTTCGTGGCGCTCGCCTACGCGTTCTCCGGGGGACTCGCCCGGCAGCTCACCCGCTCGGCCCGCGCGATCGTCCGGCAGCCGCGGGGCACCTCACTGGTGGACGTGGCCGAGAAGCTGATCACCGACGAGCTGGACAGGGTGTGCAAGACGACGAGCGACGCGCTGACGGCGTTGGACGACCGCGACGGCGTGACGAAACTGCTGCGCGTGCTCGTCGATCCGGACCCGGACCTGCACGTCCTGCGCGAACGCGTGCAGGCCTCCTACGCGAAGGAGCACACCGCGATCGGTGATCTCGCGGACAGGGCGGCGGCACGGATGGCGTTCCTCGCCGCCGTCCGCGACCACTTCACGAACGACCTGGCCGAGGTCGTCCCCGCGCAGGTCGACGCGCTGGCCAGAGCGCGTCGGTACGCGGGGAGCAACCCGGCGACAGGCCTGGCCCTGCTCGAAGAGTTCAGCTCTGCTTCGACTGCGCGTCCAGCACCAGGGCGATCGCCTCGGTGACCCGAGCGGCGTGCGCCAGGTGCAGCCACTCGTCCGGCACGTGGCAGTTCGAGTCCGGTCCGACGGCTCCGGTCACCACGAACTGCGCGTCCGGGTACGCCTCGTGCAGCAGCCCCATGAACGGGATCGACCCGCCGAGCGACACGGTTCGCCACGGCGCGCCGAAGACCTCCTTGCCGGCGTCGTCCAGCACGGCCGACAGCCACGGCGCCAGCCGCGGCGCGTTCCAGCCGTCGGCGGCTTCGACGCGCGAGAGCTCGACCGTCGCGTTGTAGGGCACGTCCGTGGTCAGCCGCTCGCGCACGGCCTCCAAGGCGGCCGAAGACGATGCCGTCGGCGGCAGGCGGAACGACAAAACGAGAGAAGTGAACGGCCGCAGCACGTTGCCGGCGTCGTCGGGCAGCGGCAGGCCGTCGGCGCCCGTCACGGACAGCGTCGGCCGCCAGCCCATGCCCAGCGCCTGCTCGACCTCGTCGGTCGACATCGGCTGGAGGTCGCCCACGCGCGGCACCGGACCCCACAGGGCACCTGGCGCGGCCTCGACGGCTTCGCGGACCTCGGTCAGCCTGTGTGCGGGGATCTCGACGTGCATCTCCGGCACGAGGATCTCGCCGGTCAGCGAGTCTTCGAGGCGGTCCAGCAGCACGCGTGCGATGCGGAACGACGACGGCACCATGCCGGACGACATGCCCGAGTGCAGGCCGCCCTCCAGCACCCGCACGGTCATCGTGACCTGCACCAACCCGCGCAGCGACGTGGTCAGCCACATGCGCTCGTAGTCGGAGCCGCCGGAGTCCAGGCACACGACCAAAGAAACCCGGCCCAAACGCGAAGACAAGTGCTCCAGGTAAGCGGGCAGATCGGGCGAACCCGACTCCTCGCCGGTCTCCAGCAGCACCACGCAGCGCGAGTGCGAGCCGCCGGCTGCCCGCACGGCCTCGAGAGCGGCGATTGCGGCATATCCGGAGTAACCGTCATCCGCCGCGCCACGTCCGTAGAGACGTCCGTCACGCAGAACCGGGGTCCACGGACCGAGCCCTTCACCCCAACCACCCACCGGCGGTTGCTTGTCGAGGTGTCCGTAAAGCAACACCGTGTCGTCGCCCGAGTTACCGAACGCGGGCACGTCGACCACCAGAAGCGGCGTTCGTCCCGCCAGTTGGACGACGTCCAGGGTCACTCCGGGAAGGGAACGACCAGCGATCCACGCCTGCACGTGGGCGATCGCGGCGGCCAGTTCGCCGTGCTCCTCCCAGGCGGGATCGAACGCCGGCGAGATCGCCGGCACGGCGACGAGCTGAGACAGGCTCGGGAGGATCTCCGAGTCCCAGAGCGTCCGGACGGTGCTGGTCACAACTGAGCGGTCCACCTCTCGATCCTGTCACGACTCCGCCTCTGCCCGCGTCCAGAACCTTGTCCGTGGAGGCGTCGGCAGAAGTTAACGATCGGTAACCGGGACAGTCGCGTCCGGTAATCGGACGGCCTAGTCGGAGGACAAAAAGTCGAACCTCCGACTGTTGTCGCTGATCAGAACGTTGACTTGTGTGTTACGAAGTGGGACGGGTCTCACCAACTCGGGTGAGGCCGTGTCAGGATGTGGTCGTAAGCCACCGTCACCGTCGACGGCTGCCTCCGGCCCCACAGGGTCAGCGGCGACCGCCGGCGTCGCCGCACGAGATCGTCACGAGCGATCAGGCGGTCGGAGAGACAGAGGAGAAGGCGCATGTCGTCCCCTGAGCAATGGACGCACCCTGAGCCGGACGCAGCGCCGGCCGCCACTGCCGCAAAACCGACAGCGGAACAGGTGATCGCAGGCTTGCGAGCAACAGACGAGGGTGGCGCCGACCTGGTGCAGCTCCTCACTCCCGAGGGCGTGAGGGTGACGCACCCGGACTTCGACATCGACATCACGGCGGAGGAGCTGCGCGGTCTGTACCGCGACATGGTCCTGATCCGCCGGGTCGACCGCGAGGCCAACGCGTTGCAGCGCAAGGGGCAGCTCGGCATCTGGGTGCCGCTGCTCGGTCAGGAGGCCGCGCAGATCGGCGCCGGCCGCGCCATGCGTGAGACCGACATGGCCTTCCCGAGCTACCGCGAGCACGGCATCGCGTGGACCCGCGGGATCAACCCGACGGAGCTGCTCGGCATCTTCCGCGGCACCGACCAGGGCACGTGGGACCCGGTCGAGAAGCGCTTCCACCCGTACACGATCGTCATCGGCAACCAGGTCCTCAACGCGGCCGGGTACGCGATGGGTCAGAAGTTCGACGGCAAGGTCGGCGACGACGAGGGAGAAGCCACCATGTGCTTCTTCGGCGACGGCGCGACCTCCCAGGGTGACGTGCACGAGGGCTTCGTGTGGGCGGCTGTCTACGACGCGCCGCTGGTCTTCTTCTGCCAGAACAACCAGTGGGCCATCTCCGAGCCCACCGAGCGCCAGTCGCGTCTGCCGCTGTACCAGCGCGCCCGCGGCTACGGCTTCCCCGGCATCCGGGTCGACGGCAACGACGTCCTCGCGACGCTGGCCGTCACGAAGTGGGCTCTGGACGAGTGCCGCCACGGCAACGGCCCGATCCTGATCGAGGCGTTCACCTACCGGATGGACGCGCACACCACCTCCGACGACCCGACCCGCTACCGGCTGTCGGACGAGCTGGAGATGTGGAAGCTCAAGGACCCGATCGAGCGCGTGAAGGTCTACCTGGTCAAGCAGCAGTGGGCCGACAGCGAGTTCTTCGAGTCCGTCGAGGCCGACGCGGACAAGCTGGGCGAGGAGCTGCGGGAGTTCTGCACGAACATGCCCGACCCGCCCGCGGAACGGATCTTCAGCAACGTGTACGCCGAGGGGAACCCCAACCTCGAAGCGCAGCGCGATGAGTTCCTCGACTACGTCTCGGGTTTTGCTGGAGGTGAGCACTGATGGCTGCTCCGACGATGGATCGTTCGACCGCTGCTGCCCCGGCGACCCCGGTGCAGACGCTCACGATCTCGAAGGCGCTCAACATGGGTCTGCGGGCGGCCATGGAGGCCAACCCCAAGGTCATCATGATGGGCGAGGACATCGGCAAGCTCGGTGGCGTCTTCCGAATTACCGACGGTCTGCAGAAGGACTTCGGTGAGCAGCGCGTGCTCGACACGCCGCTCGCGGAGTCCGGCATCATCGGCACCGCCGTCGGCCTCGCGATCCGCGGCTACCGCCCGGTGTGCGAGATCCAGTTCGACGGCTTCATCTTCCCCGGCTTCGACCAGATCGTGTCGCAGGTCGCGAAGCTGCACTACCGCACGCAGGGCAAGATCAAGATGCCCATCGTCATCCGCGTGCCGTTCGGTGGCGGCATCGGTGCCGTCGAGCACCACTCGGAGTCGCCCGAGTCGTACTTCGCGCACACCGCCGGCCTCAAGGTCGTCTCGTGCTCGAACCCGGCCGACGCCTACTGGATGATCCAGCAGGCCATCGACTGCGACGACCCGGTGCTCTTCTTCGAGCCCAAGCGCCGCTACTACGAGAAGGGCGAGGTCGACACCACGGCCCAGCCCGGCAAGCTGTTCGAGTCGCGCGTTCTGCGTTCCGGCACGGACGCGACGTTGGTCGCGTACGGCCCGATGGTGCGCACGGCTCTGGACGCCGCGGGTGCGGCTGCCGAGGACGGGACCTCGTTGGAGGTCATCGACCTGCGCACGCTGTCGCCGCTGGACCTCGCGCCCGTGTTCGAGTCGGTGCGCCGCACCGGCCGGCTGGTCGTCGTGTCCGAGGCGCCGTCCGAGTCCTCGATCGCCAGTGAGATTGCAGCCAAGGTCCAGCAGGAGTGCTTCTACTCGTTGCAGGCACCGGTGCTGCGGGTGACCGGTTTCGACACCCCGTACCCGCCGTCGAAGCTCGAGGAGGAGTTCCTCCCCGACCTCGACCGGGTGCTGCACGCCGTCGACCGCTCTCTCGCCTGGTAAGGGGACAACCGGAAATGCCGCAGTACAAGCAATTCCCCTTGCCCGACACGGCAGAGGGGCTGACCGAGGCCGAGATCCTCACCTGGCACGTCAAGCCGGGTGACACCGTCACGGTCAACCAGATCATCGTCGAGATCGAGACGGCCAAGGCGGCCGTCGAGCTGCCGTGCCCGTGGGCCGGCGTCGTCACCGAGCTGCTCGCGGAGCCCGGCCAGACCGTCGAGGTCGGCGTCCCGATCATCACGATCGACACCGACCCCGGTGGCGCCGCCGCACCCGTCGCCCCCGCTCCTGCTGCCGCGGAAGCGAACGGCACCTCGTCCGGCAAGATCGGCGAGGAGATGCCGGGCGGGCGCATCGCGACGCTCGTCGGCTACGGCCCGAAGTCCGGTGCGGCCAAGCGTCGTGCGCGCAAGGACACCGCTCCGGCCGCGGCTCCGGCTGCCGTCGTGGTGGCTCCGCCCGCGCCTGCGCCGGCTCCCGCTCCGGTGGCCGCGCCTCCTGCTCCGGTCCAGGCTCCCGGTGGCTACGTGCCGCTGGCCAAGCCGCCGGTCCGCAAGCTGGCGAAGGACCTCGGCGTCGACCTCTACGCGCTGACGGGCTCCGGCCCGGACGGCGTGATCACGCGCGAGGACGTCGAAAGCGCCGTCGCCGCGCCTGCTGCTCCGTCCGCGTTGTCCTTTGTGGACAACGGCTCGCGCGAACGCCGGGTGCCGATCAAGGGCGTCCGCAAGGCGACCGCGCAGGCGATGGTCGACAGCGCGTTCACGGCCCCGCACGTCACCGAGTTCCTGACGGTCGACGTGACGCCGATGATGGAGCTGCGCGCGAAGCTGAAGAACGCGCCGGAGTTCCGCGGCGTGAAGCTGACGCCGCTCGCGTTCTGCGCCAAGGCCGTCATCCTCGCCGCGCGCCGCACCCCCGACGTCAACGCGACGTGGGACGCAGCCGCGAACGAGATCGTCTACAAGGACTACGTCCACCTGGGCATCGCGGCCGCCACGCCGCGCGGCCTGGTGGTGCCGAAGGTCCGCGACGCCGACCGGATGTCGTTGAAGGAGCTCGCGGTCGCGCTGGACGAGCTCGCGACCGTCGCCCGGGACGGCAAGACCGCCCCGGCCGACATGATGAACGGCACGATCACGATCACCAACGTCGGCGTCTTCGGCGTCGACACCGGCACGCCGATCCTCAACCCCGGTGAGTCCGCGATTCTCGCCCTCGGCGCGATCCGTGACATGCCGTGGGTGGTCGACGGCGAGATCAAGATCCGCAAGATCTGCCAGCTCGCGCTCTCCTTCGACCACCGCGTGGTCGACGGTCAGCAGGGCTCGCAGTTCCTGGCCGACGTCGGCGCGCTGCTGGCCGAGCCGGGCATCGCGATGACCTACTGAGGTTGTTGGGGTGGGGAGCTCTCGGGCTCCCCACTCACGACCGTGTTGTTGGTGAGCCGCACGACCTGAGCGTCGGGGTCGTAGTCCGCGCGCACGTCGATGGTGCTGTCGACGAGCCTGCAGAGCTCCACCCGGATCGGGGACAGAACCGTGTCCTTCCCGATGATGCTGCTGCTGGTGAAGGTGCAGCGGTAGAAGTCGAATCCGCGCACCACCGCCTCCATCCCGCGCATGTTGAGGGTCGTGCGGTCGAACGTGCAACCGACGAACTCGATCGCGCCGCGCATGAAGGACGCGTCCTGGAAGTTCACCTCGGTACCGGTGAACGTCGTTCCGTGGCAGCTGAACACGGTGTCGCGGAACGCGGTGCGTTCGAACGAGGTGTTGTCGCCGGTGAACTCGGCGCCGTCGAAGATCACCGCACCGGCGAACGTGCGCTCGCTGAAGTCGGCGTCCACGAACAGCACGCCGGTGAAGTCGAAGTTCAGCTCGGACCACGGTCCGGCTTCGCGGTGTGTGCCAAGCCGGTCGCGCAGGGCGCGAAGGATCTTGTTCGTCGTCTGACCGTCGTCCTCCTGCAGCCGCAGCTGGTCGATCAACGCGTCCACACACGTCTGCCGCTGGGCTTCCCAGTCGTCGGCCAGGCCCGCCATGGCCGAGACGCCGGCGATCCGCAGACCCGTCTGATCTCCGTTGAGCAGCTCGGCGGCGACCTTGAAGCGTTCGTTGAACAGCTTGGTGCGCTCGCGTTCCTCCTGGTTGAGGCTGTGCTCGTGGGCAGCCTCGGTGACGCGCTGCTTGCGGTAGTTGACCGCCAGCGCGACGACACCACCGAACCCGGCGACCACCGCCAGTCCGATCTTCAGCAGGTCGAGCATCTCGGTCGTGCTGAACGCGGCCTGCTTCGGCAGCTTCGGCCAGCCCAGCAGCGACAGCAGACCGCCACCCGCCGTCGCGGCCACGAGCACCGCGATCAGCAGCCAGCCGACGATCGACATCCAGACCGGTGCCTGAGTCTCCCGCCTGGCCCGCCGCCAGGACGGCAGCCCCAGGCGCCGGAGCAGCAACAACAGCCACACCACGGCCAGCGCCCCCGCCGCCGCGTACTGCCAGGTGATCGACCCCACGCCGGTGATCGTGCCTCAAGATCGGTATGTGAGTCCGGCGGGATGTCGAATCCGCGGTCTTCTCGATCGACGTCGTCACATGAACAAGCGATTTTCTCTGTTGATCGCCGCAGCCCTGCTGGCCGGACCGGTGGGCGTGGCGCAGGCTTCCGAGTCTGGTCTCGTGCGAACCGACTCCGGCCAGGTGCGCGGCACGGTTCTCGCCGATCGTCAGGTGTACCAAGGGATTCCGTATGCGGCGCCGCCCGTGGGCGAGCTGCGATGGCGTTCACCTCAGCCGGTCAGGCCGTGGACGACACCGTTGGACGCCACGAAGCCCGGCCCCGTCTGCGCGCAGGCCCCCGGCGCCGGTTCGCCCAGCAGCAACGAGGACTGCCTCTACCTCAACGTCACCACGCCTTCCAGGCACGGCCGCAAGCCCGTCATGGTCTACCTCCACGGCGGCGGCAACAGCTACCTGTCCGGTGACGGGTTCGACCCGCGGCGGTTGGTCGTGCAGGGCGATGTCGTGGTCGTGACCATCAACTTCCGGCTCGGTTTCTTCGGGTTCTTCGGGCACCCGGACCTGCCGGACTCGGGCGCGTACGGCGTCGAGGACCAGCAGGCCGCGTTGAAGTGGGTGCAGCGCAACGCTTCCGCGTTCGGCGGAGATCCGCGCAACGTCACGGTCTTCGGTGAGTCCGGCGGTGCGTTCGACGTGTGTGCGCAGGTGACTTCGCCGAAGTCGCGGGGCCTGTTCCAGAAGGCCATCGCGCAGAGCGGCGGCTGCTCCACGACCTGGGGTGCCAACGGGGTGATCCACACGAAGCCGGGCGGATCGCCGTGGATCACGAAGGAAGCGGCGGCGAAAGACGCCGTGGCGATCTCGGCCCAGCTCGGCTGCTCGGACGTCGCATGCCTGCGTTCGTTGCCTCCCACGGCTTTCACGGCGATCGACCGCGGCGCGACCCCGATCGTGATCGGCAACAGCGTGCTGCCGGTGCACCCCGTCGAGGCGTTGCGCACCGGCCGCTTCAACCGCGTGCCGGTGATCTGGGGCAACACCCGTGACGAGGGCAGGCTGACGTCCGCGACCGTGCCGGAACCGTTCGACTACAACGGTTTGCTGGAGCAGTCGTACGGTCCGAACGCCCAGAGGGTTGTTGCCGAGTATCCCGCGGGCGAGTCCGCGCGGATTGCTTACGGCTCGGTGCTCACCGACGGAGTGTGGGCGTGCCACCAACTCGCTGACGCCCGGCTGCTCTCGCGCTACACGCCGACGTACGGCTACGAGTTCGCCGATCGCACCGCCCCGCTCGGCTGGTTCAAGGACCTCTTCCCAACGGGCTTCCCGGCCGGCGCGGCGCACTCGTTCGAGCTCGCCTACCTCTTCGACCTCCCGACGTTCGACCTCAACCCCGACCAGCAGCGGCTCGCGGCGACGATGATCCGCGACTGGACGACGTTCGCGCGCACCGGCAAGCCCGGCTGGGCGCGCTACTCGAACGGGACCGTGCACGAGTACTCGCTGGCCCACGTCGGCCCGATCAACGGCCTGACCAGGCACAACTGCTCGTTCTGGAACTCGATCGGTTAATCGGGTTTGACTCTCCAGTCACTGGAGGGTTCAGAGTTGTCCCCGTGACGCGCTACCAGATCGGCGAGCTGGCCAGGATGACCGGCCTCACCGTCAGGACGATCCGGTTCTACTCCGACCAGGGCCTCATCCCGCCCACAGCGAGAACGGTCGGCGGCTACCGGACGTACGACGGTGAGGCGGTCGCCAAGCTCAAGCTCGTCCGCACACTGCGGGATCTGGGTGTCGACCTGCCGACCGCCGGGCGGATTCTCGCCCGCGAGGTGACGGTGACCGACGTGGCGCGCGCCCATGCAGACGCGATCGACGCGCAGATGAAGACGTTGCGGCTCCGCCGAGCCGTCCTGCGCGCGGTCGCCAAGGGAGGGGAGATGGAACTGATGAACGAGTTGGCACGGATGTCGGACGAGGAGCGCCAGCGCATCCTCGACGACTTCTTCGAGGAGGTGTTCGGGCCCTACGAGCTGGATCCGCAGTTCGAGCAGCACATGCGTTCCGTGCGGATCGAGCTGCCGGACGACCCGTCGACCGAGCAGCTGGAGGCGTGGGTCGAGCTCGCGAAGCTCGTGCAGGACCCGGACTTCCGCGCGTCGGTGAAGCGGATGTCCCAGCAGCACGAGGAGTTCCGGCGCAGCGGCCAGGACATGAGCCCTCCAGGGGACAACCAGATGGAGGCGTTCAACTTCGCGATCGCCCAGGCTCGTGAGGCACTCGACGCCGGCATCGCGCCGGGGTCTGCCGAGGCTCGTGAGGTCGTGGGCCGCGTGAACGCCAAGTGGGCGGAGGCGCTGAGCCTGCCGAACGACGAGCAGCTCGTCGAGCGGCTGCGGGAGCTCTCCGACTTCGCGGACCGGCGTGCCGAGCGGTACTGGGTGTTGATCGCGAAGATCAACGGCTGGCCCGCGATGCCGGACCACTCGGCGGAGCGCGAGTGGCTGCGCGAGGCCGGTCAGCCGTTCGGCTAAACCTTTCCACCTGCGGGAACCTGCTGGGCGCCCAGCTCGTTCTCGTGGAGACGAAGGGGGAACGTCATGTCTGTTCTGTTCGAGTTGCTCGGGGGAATCGCCGGCGAGCTGTTCGGTCCCACTGGAGACCACCACACCGAGGGCGACGGCGACGTCTTCCTCGACGGCCGCTGGCAGGAGGGCCCGCTGTACTTCGGGCCGTCACGCATCATCTGGGACAGGCGGATCATCTTCAGCCCTGACGAGGGCCGGGTCGAGATGATCACGCACCACGACGCCCCGCAGCCGAAGTTCGTCGTGCTGCACTTCCGCCGCGCCGAGGACACCCTGCTGCTGGCCGTGCACCACCGCGAGCTCAAGCGCGTGGGGATGATCCTTCCGCTGCCGGCCTGAGCGCACCCAGGGCGAGCGCGCCGGCCGCGACGGCCATCGCCCCGGCGCCGAACATCCGCTGGTTCGCCGCCTGCGCCGCCAGGTACTGCTCTTCGGTCAGCACGCGCACGACCTTGCGCTGCGTCGAGGTGTACTGCCCGTTCTCGTGCTTGAGGTTGCCCGCGTAGGCATCGCTCGCCAACGTGACCAGCGCGATGATCCACCCGCCGTAGAACGCGACGGCGATGAGGACGATCGCCCACACCGGCAACGCGTTCCTGAGCCGCTGCAACAGTTCCTTGAGTCCCTTGGCGCGCAGCGTGCCCGTCTTGACGATCGTCAGGACGAGCACCGCGACCGTCAGCGCGCAGGCCACGACGGTCATCCACATCGGCAACAGCGGCGCGCCCGGCAGCACGCTCGCCACCACGATCAGTGCGTCGACCACGGCGATCCCGGCGGCAGCCCGCCGCAACTGCTTCATGACCACGGAGGATAGGTCAGCGCAGTCCTTTCGCGACGTTCCGCAACTCGGCTTCCTTGCGGTACAACGTCGGCACCGCCTTGGTGACCTTCGCGAGCAACACCGTCTGGTCGATGAGCTTCGCGTTGACCAGACCGTCCTGTGTGGACAGCCCGACCAGCTGCCCTTCGCGTGCGACGGTGATCTGTGTTCCTTGCGGCAGCAGCTCGCTCAAGCGTTTCCTGGCCTCGTCGAACAAACACTCGTCCGCGGCAGGCGCATCGACGTTCACGAGCTTGACCAGGGCGACGCGATCACCCTCGCGCACCTCGACCGTCTCGCCGTCGACCACGCGCACCACGCTCGCCACCGCCGGCTCCTGGCGGTCCACGACCGTCACGACGTAGGCACTGCCCGCGGCACCAGCCAGAACCGCGGCGGCCATGACGTACACATTCGGGAGCATCTCGATTCCCCCTAACGCCGATCCACTCGTCTGATCGGAGTAGCGGGACCCGGTGTTACTCCACGCGTTCGCGGATTTACCGTCGGCTAACCAGCGCGACCTACGTTCGGCTCGTGCTGATCAAACTGGGAATCGTCACGACCGGCGTTGCCCTGCTCTTCGGGGGAACCGCACAGGCAGCAGTACAGACCCCGCCGACCTGCCCGAGCGCGGTGCAGATCGGCTCGTCGTCCGTCGTCAAACGCGGCACCTCGACGATGGCCACCATCACGCAGTTCCAGGGCTGCGGCGGCAAGTACGGCCACGTCCGCCTCACGAGCGCCGGCGCCTTCCGCGCCGAGATCTCGCTGCGGGCGGACGGCACCTTCACCCCGCCCACGAGGGGCGAGGTGAACCAGAAGGACGTCTGGACGTTCAGCCGGATCCTCAACGACAAGTGCAGCCGCGCCGTCGCCACCGTGTGGGTGGACAACGACGAGCTGACCGGGGCGAGCGGCTCGTCCTGCTGACGTGAAACGGGCCGGGGTGCGACACCCCGGCCCGTTCGGCTCACTTGATCTGCATCCCGGAGATCATGCGCGACACGACCAGCCGTTGGATCTCGCTGGTGCCCTCGAAATGGTGAAGATCTTGCGCTGGGGTCCGGCTGATCTGGCGGTCTTACGGCTGAAACTCGGCTGACCTGCGCGTTCCGGGTCGTCGTTTGTCGTCGTTGACCGACCCTTCTGGACCTTCGACGGCCTGGACACGGCCTGGCTTTGGGCTGTCCACACCTGGGGCATCACCCCGACACGAAGCTGATCTCGCGGTCAGTGGTGGTGGGTCAAGGCACGTTCTCCCGCCTTGACGCGTCGCTGCTGGCCGTGGCTGATCATGGCGTGGCAGGGTGGTGCCCTTCGTGCTGCCTGCGGTTCGTTGGCCGTTGGCGCGGAGCGTCGGCGGGCGTCGATCGCCGTGCCCGGCTCGATCCGGGTGACCATGTGCGCGATCGGCTTGGCCGGTACTGGCTGGGAGCTGGTTCCTGCGCGCCGCCGACGGTGGCGCTATCGCCCGGCCGGCCGTGCCGCGCCGCCCGGCCGACAGGCGGAGCGAAGCGGGAGCCTGGCGTGCCGGGATGGATGTGGACACGGTGCCAAGGCGACAGGCACAGCGCGCCGCCGTCGGCGGCGCGCCTTGATCCCATAGAGCCAAGTTCGGCAGCACAATGATCTTCTACGGTGACCTTCTACGGCCACCAACTGTGTAACGAGACATCAACAACCAACGAAGCGGAAGCATGAGCCTCCTACAAGAGATCATCGACGGAGCGAGCGGTGACCAGATGCCGGTGGCGTCGCTGCTCCGGAAGGTCAAGGTTCTTGCAGCCCGGATCGACACCGCCAAGCTCGACGAATGGGTTGAAAACGAGCTCAGCGGATACAAGGAAGGGAACGAAATACCTGCCTATCGGGGTCCATTCAGGGTTGAGGTTCTTGGTCATTTTGCCGGCCCATTCGGGAGTGGAGTTCAAAACGCTCCAATTCCCCCGGTGTGCTTTCCTGAGAAGTTGCGGGACAGTGATCTGTTCTACCTCTCCTTTTCTCAGCCAATTGTCGAACTTGAATCTCTCAGTAAATCAGAAAAGCCGCTTCATGCATCATGGGATGCAGATTCAATTGCGTTCACGAATTTGATGATAGAGAGGGGGGATGTTCGCGCGTATCCTTCAATGGGCCTGATGCAAGCATGGCGCCAAATCAGCCCGCAGCACTTGCAAGGAATTGTGGACACCGTGCGCACGCGAACACTCGATCTCGCGCTGGCATTCGAGAAGATTTCACCTAGGATCGGCGAACAAGGAGGCCCCGTGCCCGAACGTGAACCTGCCCAGAGTATTATCAACAACATTTACGGTGGCTCCAACAACCTGGCCATTCAGAGTCACGACGTAACCCAATCTGCTTCAGTTGTCGGGCGCGGCGACGAATCCGGGCTACTGGCTGCAGTGGCTGCAACCGGAGTAGAAAAGGCCGAAGTCGAGGAGCTTCGCCAAGCCCTTGCCGATGATCGCGCCCAGGCAGGAGGAAGCGATCCTGCCGAACCTGGTCCAAAGGTCCGCGGCTGGCTCGGGAAGATTTCGCTTGGAACGGCCAGTGTAGGCGGCAAGATCGCAACCTCCGCAGCGGGCGGAGTGATTGCCACACTCATCAAGTCCTACTTTGGCCTGTAGTCCATGCCTACCGCCCAAAATGTATGGGTTGCACTGATCGCTGCCGGAGCCTCCGCGTTTGCCGCAATTGCCGCCGCAGTAATTGCTGGAGTGTTCGCTTGGAAGACTCGGCGCGCAGAAGTTGAAGCCGAACGAGCGCGCGATCTCGAAAACCGCATATCAGAGCGGAAGTACGAGATCTACAAACCGATGATCGAACTACTTCGCGACATGCTTGGCGGAGATACGCCGACCGGGAAGAGGGCTGACGAGTCTACAAAGAAGATTGCGGACTTCTCAACATGGATCGGAATTTACGGATCAGATGAGTCGGTCGGATCGTTCCATAACTTGATGCAAGCAATTTACTCCGAACCGCCCGTTGCAGTATTCATGAGGCTGTACGGAGACTTCTTGGTCGCTGCGCGGCGTGATATCGCCCATCCGGACACTTCGGTAGACAAACGACATCTGCTTGGGATGCGCATACGTGACATCTACACCTATCCAGATGTTGTAGACCCGTCATTTGAAGAGGTCTGCAAGCGACTAAGCTGGCAGCCGCCATGGCTCTCTGGGGATGTAGTGCCACTTAGAGAATACAAAATCCGAAAGAGTCGGGTCTGACACGAAACATCATCAACTGCACCGATAGGGAGCGTCAGCCGGGTTGCAATACGTCTGTCGCCTAATGTGACCCAGGATACTGCTACCTTCTTACGCTCCTGAACGTGACTTCCTCCGTTTTCACGCCATCCATCTTCATGTTGTTGGGCGATGAATTGGAGAAAGTAGCACGGTGGAGATCGGCGCCAGAAAAGTCCGACTTATCGAGCATCGAATCGTCAAACTTTGCATCCCACGGTCGGGCACCTTAAACAACGCGCCTGTTCCGGTTATATGTTCAAAAGTGGCGCCATACAACATGGCGTCGTCGAATCTGGTTCTTTCGATCGTTGTGCCATTGAAGCGGGCTTGCTTCAGAGATGCCCCTGTGAGATCGGCATCGTATAAAATGGTTTGCCTGAAGTCGGATCCGTTTGCTCCGTCAATCCTGAGGCAGGTCGCCCCAAGATCAACCCACCCGTCCGGCGAAGCACGCTCACGGCGCCCGATGACGATAACCGCTGCTGCAATATCAGGCGCCACGCGGACCCAGGCTTCACGCTCCGCACGTACACGCACCTGCTGCCGTCCAGTCACCAACGTGCACGGTCTGCCGTGGACGGGGTCTTCAAGCCTCGCAAGACCCCGCCCGCTCAGACGGCCTGAGGACGGCCTGAGATGGTCAGCTCACTTGATCTGCATTCCGGAGATCATGCGCGACACGACCAGCCGCTGGATCTCCGAAGTCCCCTCGAAGATGGTGAAGATCTTGGCGTCCCGGTGCATCCGCTCCACCGGGTGCTCCCGCGTGTACCCGGCTCCACCCAGGATGTGGATCGCCCGCTCCGTCGCCCACACCGACACCTCGGACGCCTTGAGCTTCGACATCGAGCCCTCGCCCGCGGTGAACGGCACGTTGTTGCGCCCCATCCACGCCGCGCGCCACACCAGCAGTCGCGACGCGTCGATCTCCATCCGCATGTTCGCGAGGTCGAACGCGATCGACTGGTTCTCGATGATCTTGCGCCCGAACGCCTCGCGGTCCTTCGCGTACTCCAGCGAGTAGTCGTAGGCGGCGCGTGCGACGCCCACGGCCATGGCGCCGACGGTCGGGCGCGTGGTCTCGAACGTCGCCATCGCGGCCTGGCCGCCGGCCTTCAAACCTTCACGCGCCCGAGCTAGCCGTGCGTCCAGCCGCTCCTTGCCGCCCAGTACGCACCGGCCCGGCACCCGCACGTCGTCCAGGAATACGTCAGCCGTGTGCGACGCGCGCATGCCGTGCTTCTTGATCTTCCCCGGCGAGGACAAGCCGGGCGTGCCGGGCGGAACGATGAAGCCTGCTTGGCCACGCGAGCCGAGCTCTGCATCGACGACAGCGGTCACGACGTGCACGTTCGCGATGCCGCCGTTGGTCGCCCAGGCCTTCTGGCCGTTCAGCACCCACTCGTCGGTGGCCTCGTCGTAGCGCGCACGGGTCCGGTAGCCGGCGACGTCGGAACCCGCCTGGGGCTCGGAGGCGCAGAACGCCGCGAGCTTCGGGTCCGACTCGTCGCCGAAGCACTCCGGCACCCACTCGGCCAGCTGCTCGGGCTCGCCGCCGGCGAAGATGCCGGCGACGGCGAGACCGGTGCCCATCAGCGAGAGGGCGATGCCCGCGTCGCCCCAGAACAACTCCTCAGTCGCGATCGGCAGAGACAGCCCGATCGGGTCCGCGAACCAGGTCGCCAGGGCTTCGAAGCCGTAGAGGCCGATCTTCGCCGCCTCCTGGATCACCGGCCACGGCGTCTCCTCGCGCTCGTCCCACTCCGAGGCCGCCGGCCTGATCACGTCGCGAGCGAAACCGTGCACCCAGTCGCGCAGGTCGGTCTGGTCTTCGTTCAGTTCGAGCGAGAAGCCACCCACTGCAAAACCTCTCCGTCAGGCCTTCGGGATGTTGAACAGGCTCATGAACCCCGCCGCGAACCCCAGGTCGCCCTTCACCTTGAGCTTGCCCGTCATGAACAGCACGGGGGCGGAGGCGTTCCCGGTCGCGAGCTTCAAAAAGTCCGCGGGCGTCAACGTGACGATGGCGCGTGCCTCGCGCGTGACGCCCTTGTTGATGGTGCAGTGCGCGTCTTCGATGATGGCCTCGTAGACGTCCTCGAGCACGTGGAAGTGCACGACGGCGCGGGTGGCACCGGCCCGGTCCGCGCGGAAGTGGACCTCCATGCGCCGGAACACCTCGTCCAGCACGCGGACGCGCAACGCGGGATCGGCCACGACGGCCTCGATCTGGTCCTTCGACGCGCGCGAGATGATCCGGGCGAAGTTGGACGGGTCCATCTTCGAGAGGTCGAGGTCGGCGCCGCCGTCGGCCAGCGCGCCCAGGGCGTTCAGCAACGCCGCGAAGTCGGTCTTGCCGAGCTTCTTCGGGTCGATGCCGCGCGCGATGACGTCGATGTCGACGTCGGCCAGAGCGGGGTCGTCCGGCGAGATCTGCTGCAGCGTGCTGATCAGCTCAGCCGGGCTGAGCTTCGCGATCGCCTCGGTGGTGAGGTCGAGCGTCATTGACACACCTCCTGGTACCTACTCGCGAGTAAGACTACTGTCGAGTAGGTATAGCGGCAAGCCGATCGGATAATCTTGTTCCTCCGAACCGAGGGGGTGTGATGCGCACAGAAGGTCGAGCCAAGCGCTTGCCACGCGCAGTGCGTGAGCGGCAGATCATGGACGCCGCCGTCGACGTGTTCTCGCGGCTCGGTTTCCACGCCGCCTCGATGGACGAGATCTCCGAGGTCGCGGGCATCTCCAAGCCCATGCTCTACGCGTATCTCGGGTCGAAGGAAGAGCTCTTCGCGACCTGCATCCGGCGTGAGGCCACGCGGATGATGGAGGCCATCGCGACCGGCGTGGAGCCCGACCAGGAACCCGACGTGCAGCTGTGGAGCGGCCTGAGAGCCTTCTTCGGCTTCGTCGGGGAGAACCGGGCGAGCTGGATGGTGCTGCACCGGCAGGCGTCGACGCAGGGTGGACCGTTCGCGGTCGAGCTCACGGACATGCGCAGCCGGGCTGTGTCGCTGGTCGCGGCGCTGCTCACGCAGTCCACGAAGGCGCCCGCGACCAAGCTCGAAGCCGAGTCGCTGGCCGCCGCGCTGGTCGGGGCCGGTGAGTCGCTCGCGGAGTGGTGGCTCGATCACCCCGAGGAGCCCGCGGGAGTCGTCGCCGCGCGCCTCATGAACCTCGTGTGGATGGGCTTCGGCGACCTCGTCGACGGCAACGTCTGGCACCCGCCGTCACGCCGCTGAGCCCACCAAGTGGGGTCCCTTGCCCCACACACCGAACTCCCAGCCGCCGGAAACCTCGGAAGCGGAGAACTCGACGCGACCGGGGATGAGCAGCGGCTTCTTGAACCGGACGTCGACGGTCACGGCCTCGGGCAGCCGGCCCTCCAACGCGGCCAGGCAGCGGGCCTTCGTCCACATCCCGTGCGCGATCGCCCGCTTGAACCCGAACAACCGGGCGCTCACCGGGTAGAGGTGGATCGGGTTCCGGTCGCCGGACACTGCCCCGTACCGCCGCCCGATGTCCGCGGGCACCCGCCACACCGCCGACCCGATCGGGCGTTCCAGCTCCTCGCTCCCGGCAGAACCACCGCCCGTGCGTCGCAGATAGGTCGAAACGCCTTCCCAGACACCGGAAACCGACGTCACCACGTCGACCTGCGTGCCCTGCGGATGCGGACGGAGATCGCGCGCGGACACCGTGATCTCCAGCGGCTCGTCCAGCGTCAGCGGCCGCGACTGCGTGATCCGGTTCGCGATGTGCACCAGGCCGGGCAACGGAAACGGGAAACCCGAGCCCGTCATCAGCTTCATCTGCAACGGAAAGCCCAGCACGTGCGGATAGGTCAACGGCAACGCGTCGCGCAACCCGAACCCGCACACCGCGTTGTAGGCCGCGAGATGCTTCAGCGAGACGTCGAACGTCCCCGAAACCGGTTCGGCGGCAAGGCTTTCCCCGCGCCGGAACGACGTCAGAGCGGCACGCAGCAACATCACGCCCCCAGCAGCATCTGGCCGCACACCCGCACGACGTTCCCGTTCACACCACCGGAGCCGGGCGAGGCGAACCACGCCACCGTCTCCGCCACGTCGACCGGCAACCCGCCCTGCGACAGCGAGTTCATCCGTCGCCCGACCTCACGCGTCATCAACGGCACGGCCGCGGTCATCTTCGTCTCGATGAAGCCGGGCGCGACCGCGTTGATCGTGGCCCCGCGAGCGGCCAGCACAGGTGCGAGCGACTTGACCATCCCGATCACGCCGGCCTTCGAGGTGGCGTAGTTGGTCTGGCCGACGTTGCCGGCGATGCCCGCGATCGACGACACCCCGACGATCCGCCCGCCCTCGCGCAGCACGTCGCCGTCGAGCAGCGCCGCGTTGATGCGTTCCTGGCAGCCGAGGTTGACCTCCAGCACCGCGTCCCACTTGTCGGCGTCCATGCGCGCCAACGTCTTGTCGCGCGTGATGCCCGCGTTGTGCACCACGACGTCCACGCCGCCGTGCCGCTCCAACAGGTACGACGTCAGCCGCGCGGGATCCCCGGTGATGTCGAGCTGCAGCGCCGACCCGCCCACGGCGTTCGCGACCTTCGACAGCTCGTCGCCGGCGGCGGGAACGTCGAGGCACACGACGTGCGCGCCCTCGCGTCCCAGCACCGTCGCGATCGCCTCGCCGATGCCCCGCGAAGCACCCGTGACCAGCGCGACCTTGCCCTCCAGCGTTCCGACGGCAGCGTTAGTGGAAACGTGGACGACCTGCCCGGACACGTAAGCCGACCGTCCGGACAGCAGGAACCGCAGCGTGGACTCGACCCCGTCCTCGGCACCGTCCGCCACGTAGACGAGGTTCGCCGTGCCACCCCGCCGCAGCTCCTTGCCGACGGACCGCACGAAGCCTTCGAGAGCGCGCTGGGCGATGGAGTCCGGCGACCGTCCGATGACGATCACCCGCCCGCACGGCCCGAGCCGCGTGATCGCCGGGTGGAAGAAGTCGTGCAGCTGCCGCAGGTCGCTGACCGACGCCACGTCCGACGCGTCGAAAACCAACGCGCCGTGGGGAGCGGAACCTGTTTCGAGCTGCTTCAGGAAGGGCAGCCGGGAAGTGCCACCGACCAGAACGGGTGTGGCGAGAGCGGCGTCGCGACGGAGTGGGTACGGGTTCGGCAGGCCGAGCCTGCGCACGAGCTGACGACCCAGCCCCGAAGAGGCGAACTTCTGGTACCTGTCCACGTGCATCAACCTACTCGCTAGTAAGTCTACCCGCTAGTAGGTAGTATGCGGTCATGCGAGTAGCGATCATCGGCGGCAACCGCATCCCGTTCGCCCGCTCGAACGGCCCGTACGCCACCGCCTCGAACCAGGACATGTTCACCGCGGTGCTGGACGGCCTGGTCAGCCGCTTCGGCCTGCAGGGAGAACGCCTCGGCGAGGTGGTCGCGGGCGCCGTGCTCAAGCACTCGCGCGACTTCAACCTCGTCCGCGAGTCGGTCCTGGGCAGCAAGCTCAGCCCCGAAACTCCGGCGTACGACCTCCAGCAGGCGTGCGGCACCGGCCTGCAGGCGATCATCGCCGTGGCCAACAAGATCGCGCTCGGCCAGATCGAGGCGGGCATCGCGGGCGGCGTCGACACCACCAGCGACGCGCCGATCGGCGTCAACGAGAACTTCCGCAAGCTGCTGCTGGAGTTCAACCGCACCCGCAAGGTCAGCCTGCTGACCAAGCTGCGCCCCGGTCACGTCGTCCCGCACCTGCCCCGCAACGGCGAACCGCGCACGGGCATGTCGATGGGCGAGCACGCGGCCATCACCGCCGCCAAGTACGGCATCGCCCGCGAGGACCAGGACGAGCTCACCGCGCGCAGCCACCAGAACCTGGCCCGCGCCTACGACGAGGGCTTCTTCGACGACCTCGTCACGCCGTACCTGGGCCTGACCCGCGACCAGAACCTGCGCCCGGACAGCAGTGTCGAGAAGCTCGCCAAGCTCAAGCCGGTCTTCGGCGACACGATGACCGCCGGCAACTCGACCCCGCTCTCCGACGGCGCCTCCGCGGTCCTGCTCGCGACCGAGGAATGGGCACGCGCCCGCAAGCTCCCCGTCCTCGCGTACCTGACCTTCGCCGAGACCGCCGCCGTCGACTACGTGCACGGCGACGAGGGCCTGCTGATGGCCCCGGTCCACGCCGCACCGCGCATGCTCGACAAGGCCGGCCTGAAACTGCAGGAGTTCGACTTCTACGAGGTGCACGAGGCGTTCGCGTCGCAGGTGCTGGCCACTTTGAAGGCCTGGGAGTCCGACCTCGGCGAAATCGACAGGTCGAAGCTGAACGTCAACGGATCCTCTTTGGCCGCAGGGCATCCGTTCGCGGCGACTGGTGCCCGAATCGTGGCGACCCTGGCCAAGCTGCTGCACCAGAAGGGAAGCGGGCGCGGGTTCGTGTCGATCTGCGCCGCGGGTGGTCAGGGAATCACGGCTATTTTGGAACGGTGACGCTGAAATCCGTTCTGGAGGCGCACCGCGAGACCGTTCCCACCGGGGTCGCGCTCGTCGCCCGCGGTGACGAGGTCGAGTTCGCGGCGATCGGTGAGGACACCTGCTGGAGTCCAGGTCCGGCTGGGCTTCACGGCGGACTTCGCGTTGCCCGCCACGGCGAAGCTCTTCGACCAGGCGCACCTGCACGGCCGCCCGGACCTGCCTGCCCCGGACGAATGGCTGAAGCAGCTCGCCGAGGTCCCGTTGCTGCACCAGCCCGGCGCCGGCTGGACGTACAACACCTCGTACGACGTGCTCGGCGTGCTGCTCCACCGCGCCACCGGCTCGTTGCCCGGCTTCCTCACCGGTCAGCTCCTCGGCCCCGCGGGCATGACGAACACGAGCTTTCTCAGCGACGTGCTGCCGTCCGGCGCGGGCGGCCTGCAGTCCACTGTGGACGACCTGCTGGCGTTCAACCGGTACCTGCTCTCGAGCGGCCTGCTCTCGAAGCTGGCGGTCGACACCACCACCGCGCAGGAACGCGAGGAAGCGACGATTTTCCTGGAAGGCCAAGGCTGGGGCTACGGCGGCAGCGTGGACATCGCCGAGACCGACCCGTGGAACGTGAATGGCCGTTATGGCTGGGTAGGAGGCTCCGGCACCGCGTCCCACGTGGTCGGTTCGCGGAACCTGATCACGGTCCTGCTCACCCGCACGGCCATGACCAGTCCCACTCCACCGGACCACATGCGTGATTTCTGGCGCGAGGCGATGCACACTCTCTGAACCGCGATGGTGCGGTACCTGGGGGTTGGGCGATGTTGCAGGTTGACCCGGAGAAGGATCCGGTGCTGGCCCGTGCGGTCACCGGGACGTTGCGCGACGAGTGGCGACCGGCCGCCGACGCGATGAGGTCGGCGCGGGACTGGGACCGGCGCTCCTACATCGTGCTGGTGCTGGCCCAGGCGGCCGCGCGTCGTGACGTGTGGCTGACGAAATGGCGCGAAGCCAGGCCGGACGACCCGGACGCGGCAGCCGTGCGCGCAGCCGTGACCGCCCTGCAGGCCAGTTAGCGACTCACGATCTGGACGACGCCGCCGTCGTCCAGTTGGTCGTAGGTGTCGACCTGCACCAGCGTGCCGTGCACCGAGGTCGGGTGCCCGTCGATGATCGCCTGCGCGGGCGCGATCCCCAGCGTCGTCACGGCCACCGCCGCCGCGCCGACGACCATTCCGATCAGCAAGTTCCGCATGGATCGGAACGCTATGCACCGGTGCCGTCACCGCGGATCACGCCGCAGCATGATCCCGGAGTCAGACTTCAGGACTACGGCTGCACGGCGACGAAGAACTTCTTCGCGAGGTCGCGCACCGCCGCACGGCACAGTTCCTGGTCGACCGAGGTGTCGCTGACGCGGCCCACAGTCAGCACGCCGTTGCCGTCAAGCACTTCCAAGGTGCACGCCGTGGTTGACTTGGCTCGCCAGCGTGCGTCCGAACCAATGTTCACGCTGGTGTCCCGCTCCCACGTCTTGGTGCGGTCCATGAAGTACTTCTCGGCGTGTTCGGCCCCTGACCTGACGCCTGTGGCGTCGTCGGTGTTGTCCCAGGACCTGATGTTGAAGACCTCGGTCTGATCTGCGGCCTTGACCGTGCAGGATCGTGCCGACGAGTTCGAGCCCAGCCCGCGGCCGTCGTCCGGTTGCGGAGACAGCCGGCCACCTGTCCCCTGCCCGATCTCGGCGCATGATTTCACCGTTGCGGTGACGTATTTCGCCGGACCCGCTGGGTTGGTCGGCGCCGTTGGGAGCGCTGTCGTCGTCACTGTCGGAGTTGGACCGAACGTCGGCGACTCGACCCGTTGGGTGCTGCAGCCGCCGATGAGCACCATCGTCACGGCCACCACGCCGATGGCGAGCTTCAGTTCGACTTGCTCAAGCCTGAACATCTAGTCGAGCAACGACCAGGACGCCGTGCATGACGCGGACACGGTGATCTGCTGCGCCTTGAGGTTCAGCTGGTCGACCATCCCGGCGGCTCCGGCCATCTCGAACGACGCGGAGGCCATGCGCGGCGAGTAGTGCGCGCCGCCGTCGGTGTCGCCGATCCGCAGCAACGGACCGAGCCGCTTCCCCAGCGCGGACGCGTAGCCCTCGGCGCGACGCTGGGCGTCCGCCACGGCTCCCTTCTGCGCCTCGCGGATGGCCTCGGTGTCGTCGACGAGCGTCCACGACGGTCCGTTCACCCACGACGGCTCGTTCTGCACGAGGTCCGCCAGCAGGCCGTCGAGGCGGTCCAGGTCCGACACCCAGATCACGTACTGCTGCTGAGCGCGGCTGCCGACGCGCTGGTTGTTGTCCCAGTTGTCGTGCACGGACAGCTGCCGCGACCGCACCTCGAAGTCCTCGAGCAGCGGTTCGACGGCGGAAATGCGCTGGTTGAGCGTGCTCACCGCCTCGGAGCGGTCGGCACCGAGCGCCTCGAACGTCACGTCCACCTGGGCGCGGTCGGCGGTGCGCTCGACCTCGCCGGTCCCCTTCGTCACGACTTCAGCCACAGGCTCAACCCAACCCGTGCACCGGTACATCCGCAACTATTCGACTCTATAGCTCAATCACTAGATAAACGTATACGCAGGCATCCGGACGCACTTCGAGCTGAGTCTGCGCGTCTCTACGTCAGGCACTAGAAACGCCGATACGGTGCGAGGCATGGACCCGGTGCGCAACCCGTTCGCTCCCGGTGCAGGCCAGCGGCCTCCTGAGCTCGCCGGCCGGGACAAGGAAGTCGGAGCGTTCGAGGTGGTGCTCGAACGCGTGGCGCGTGGCCGTCCCGAACGCAGCCTCGTGCTGACGGGACTGCGCGGCGTCGGCAAGACGGTGCTGCTCGGCGAGCTGCGGTCCATGGCGGTCAAACGCGGGTGGGGTGCGGGCAAGGTCGAGGCGCGTCCGGACGCGGACCTCAGAAGGCCCCTGTCCGCCGCACTGCACAGGGCGATCAGGGATCTCGCCGTGCGGCACCGTGCGCCGGACCGCGTCGAGGCGATCCTGGGCATCCTCAAGGCGTTCGCGCTGAGAGCGGCTCCGGACGGCGCGAAGCTCAGAGACCGCTGGCAACCCGGCATCGACGTCCCGGCAGCCCAAGGACGCGCGGACTCCGGTGACATCGAGATCGACCTGGTCGAGCTGTTCACGGACGTCGCCGAGCTCGCGCAGGACGTCGGCACGGGCGTTGCGCTGCTCATCGACGAGATGCAGGACCTCAAGCCGGACGACATCAGCGCGTTGTGCGCGGCGTGCCACGAGCTCTCGCAGCTGGGCGCCCCTCTCGTGGTCGTCGGTGCGGGCCTGCCGCACCTCCCCGCGGTCCTCAGTGCCAGCAAGTCGTACTCGGAGCGGCTCTTCCGGTACGTGCGGATCGACAGGCTGAGCCGCGAGGACGCCGACCGCGCGGTGCTCGCCCCGGTCGAACGCGAAGACGCCGGTATCACGGACGAGGCGCTTGACGCGTTGTTCGACGCATCAGGCGGTTACCCGTACTTCATCCAGGCGTACGGCAAGGCCGCCTGGGACGCGGCGCCGGCCGACCCGATCACCGCGATGGACGTCTCCGTGGCTGCTCCGGAGGCCGACGCGGAGCTGGCCGTGGGCTTCTTCGGCTCCCGATACGAGCGGGCGACACCGGCCGAACGCGAGTATCTCCGGGCGATGGCCGAGTTGACCGACGGAAAGGACGCCGGGGTCAACACCGCCCAGGTCGCCGACCACCTGGGTCGCAAGCCCTCGTCGCTGTCGCCCGCGCGGGACTCGCTCATCAAGAAAGGCCTGGTCTACAGCGCGGAACGGGGTCAGATCGCCTTCACCGTGCCGCACTTCGGGAGGTTCTTGCTCGGCCGCGAGGAGTGACCGGTGTTGTCCGGCCGTTCACGTTGTCAACCGGCGATTCATCGGCGTGTGCCCCAACTCACCGGATAATCGCGTGCGTTTGCGGGTAGGGGGGTGCATACTTAAGTCACCAACCAAACAGACCTCCGAGAGGGAAGTGCAGACCGAGATGAACTTCGCAGCGAAGCTCCGCGCCCGTCGTGCCCAGGCGCGCAACCAGAAGGCTGTGGCTCGCGCGATCGACATGGCGACCACCCCGTCCATGCGTCACGAGCTGATGGCAATCGCCCAGGCTCAGGTCACCACCCTGCGCTGACTTCACGACCCGGCACTCGCACGGCGCCCCGTCGCGAGTGCCTCCCCAACGGGAACCCCTGGAGCACCTCCCGCGCTCCAGGGGTTTCATTCTGTTAAACGTGATCCACGCCACAGTATGATGGCGTTGTAACAGCGCACGTCGGTCCGCCGATGTCACTGTTGACCTCGCGGTGCTGTCGGACCCCCGACCTGGCAGCACCGCGAGGTTTCTTGTTTGCTGGACCCATGAAGATCGCCGTGCTCGGCACCGGCCTCATGGGTGCCCCCATCGCAGCCAACCTCGCCGCCGCCGGACATGAAGTCCGGGTCTGGAACCGCACGCGCGCCAAGGCCGAACCGCTCGCCGCTCAGGGCGCGACCGTCGCCGACACGCCCGCCGAAGCCGTCGAGGGCGTCGAGATCGTCCTGACGATTCTCAACGACGGCCCCACGGTCACCGCGACCATGCAGGCGGCCGCACCATCGCTGCCGCACAACGCCGTCTGGGTCCAGGCGTCCACGGTCGGCGTCGACGCGACCGACGACCACATCGCGCTCGCCCGCTCGCTCGGGCTGGAGTTCGTCGACGCGCCGGTGCTCGGCAGCGTGAAGCCTGCCACCGAGGGCAAGCTCGTCGTGCTCGCGTCCGGTGTCGCCGAACTGCGCGACCGCGTGCAGCCGGTGTTCGACGTGATCGGCGCCCGCACGATGTGGGTCGGTGAAGCCGGTGCGTCGTCGCGGTTGAAGCTCGTGGCGAACAGTTGGGTGCTCGCGCTGACCGCCGCCGTCGGCGAGGCCGTGTCGCTCGCCGAGTCGTCCGGGCTCGACCCGAAGCTGTTCCTGGAAGCCGTTTCCGGTGGTGCCATGGACTGCGCGTACCTGCAGATGAAGGGCAACGCGATCATCGCGCGCGACTTCCCCGCCGCCTTCACCGTGCAGAACGCGTTGAAGGACGCGCTGCTCGTCGGTGAGGCCGCTGAACGGGCCAAGGTGCGGCTGGACGTCGCGCAGGCGTCGGCATCCCGTCTCGACCGCGCGGTGTCCGGTGGCCACGGTGAGAAGGACATGGCCGCGTCTTACTTCGCCAGCTTCGAATAGCGACGATCGGCCGGTCCGGCAGGGCGTGCGGGCTCAATAGCTTGGCCAGGTGAACAGACTCGTACGCTCCCTGCTGGCGTTCGGCCTGGTGTCGACGCAGGTGCTGGCCACAGCCGCGGTCGTGTCCGCGGCTCCCGACATCAAGGACCGGATCGCCGCGCTGCCCGGTGTCCGGATCATCAGCGAAGGAACGTCCGGCACGGCGCGGACGTTCGTGCTCGGCATCCAGCAGCCCGCGGACCACCGCAAGCCGCGCGGGCTGAAGTTCGAGCAGCGCTTCTCATTGCTGCACAAGGCGGAGTCCAAGCCGATGGTGCTGCACACCTCCGGCTACCACCTGTCCGGCACGATCAGCGCGTCCGAGCCCGCCCGGCTCGTCGACGGCAACCAGATCAGCGTCGAGCAGCGGTTCTTCACACCGTCGCGGCCGGCGCCGGCGGACTGGGACGACCTGAACATCTGGCAGGCGGCCAACGACCACCACCGGATCGTGGCCGCGTTCAAGAAGATCTACGGTGCGAAGTGGCTGTCGACCGGTGCGAGCAAGGGCGGCATGACCTCGGTCTACCACCGTCGTTTCTTCCCGCGTGACGTCGACGCGACCATCGCTTACGTGGCACCGAACGACGTCGTCAACGACCGCGACGTCTACGGCGAGTTCATCCGCAACGTCGGCAACGACCCGACGTGCAACCGTCGGCTTGAGGGCGTGCAACGGCAGATCTTGGCGCATCGGGACGAGATCGTGGCTCGGCTCGAGGCCAAGGGCTTCACGTACCAGCAGTTCCGCGGTGCGCATCGGGCGCTCGAGGTGCTGGTGCTGGACACGCCGTTCACGTTCTGGCAGTACGGGACCCAGGCCCAGTGCGCTTTGGTGCCCGGTGCCGCCGCCTCGGTGGACGACCTCTTCACGTTCATCGACAAGACCGTCGGCTGGGACTTCTACACCGACGCGGGCGTCGCGCCGTACGAGACCTACTACTACCAGGCGGGTACGCAGCTCGGCTGGCCGGAAGCGGACGAGTCGGCGGTGCGCGATCTGTTGCGCTACCCCGGTTCCAGCGTGCCGCGCACGATGGTGCCTGACTCCATCGAGTTCCCGCGGTTCGACCGGCACGCGATGGCCGACGTCGACCGCTGGGTGCGCTACCAGGGCTCGCGGTTGTTGTTCGTCTACGGCCAGAACGACCCGTGGAGCGCAGAGCCGTTCCGCGTCGGGCCGGGCACGCGCGACTCGCTGACGTTCACGGTGCCGGGCGGCAACCACGGCGCGAACATCGCCAAGCTGCCCGAGAAGGAACGCGGCGTCGCGACCGCCGCCGTGCTGCGCTGGGCAGGAGTTTCCGCTGGTCTTGGGGCTCTCTCCGTCGACGAGGGCCCGGACTCGCTGGACGCGCTGCGAGCCCGTCGGGGCTGAGGCACGCTGGAGGTGTGAAGCCGTTGCTCGTGGTCGATGCCGCCAACGTCGTCGGTTCGGTGCCCGACGGGTGGTGGCGCGACCGGGCGGGCGCGGCCGAACGCCTCCGCGACGCCTTGCAAGGCCGTGACGAAGAGGTAGTCCTCGTCGTGGAAGGCAAGGCGCGCAACGTGTCCAGCATCGAAGGCGTTCGCGTGGTCGCTGCGTCGGGCGACGGCGACGACACGATCGTCGAGGTCGTGCGCTCCGAAGGTGCCGGCCGCGTGGTGACGGTGGTGACCGCCGACCGCGAGCTGCGGCGGCGGGTGACGGCGCTGGGTGCCGAGGTGGCAGGCCCCACCTCGGTGCCGCGCCGTTAGAGCCGGAAGAGCTGTTCGAGAACCTGCGCGACGCCGTCCTCGGTGTTCGGCGGCGCGTGGTTGCTGCAAGCCTGCTTGACGATCGGGTGCGCGTTGCCCATCGCGTACGCCGTGCCGGCCCACCCGAGCACCGACAGGTCGTTCGGCATGTCCCCGAACGCGATCACCTCGTGGCTGCCGATTCCTCTTGTGCTGCACAGGGATTCGAGCGTGGCCGCTTTCGACACACCGGGCGGGCAGATCTCCAGCATGCCCGTTCCGCCGGAGTGGGTGACCGTGACGTGCTGCCCGACGGCCTCTCTGGCGATCTCCATCATGGGGTCGCACTCGCCGTCCGGTGCCCACGCGAGCATCTGCACGACCTGGTGCGCTTCCTCGAAAACGTGGTCCAGCAGCTCCAGCGTCCGATGTGGATTGTTCGGCCCGAACCCCTTGAAACCAGGTCCTGACAACGTTTCCAGGCCTGTCTCGACCGCGATGGTGACGTTCGGGATGACCTCCGCGAGCGCCTCGGCCACCTTCCGCACGACGTCGAACGGCACCGTCTGCGCGTGCGTGACCTCTTGCTCGGCCAGGTCGTAGATCAACGCTCCGTTGGCGCAGATCGCCGTGCCGGTGAGCTCCAGGTTCTGCACGAACCGCGGCGGCCGCGCGGTGACGATCACGACGTCCGCGTCGACGGCGTTGAGCGCGGCGCGGGTGCGGTCGCTCAGCACCCCGCCCGGCTGCAGGAGCGTGCCGTCGAGGTCGGTCGCGATCAGCCTGATCATCGGCCGATTATCGGGCAGGACCTAGTTCCCGCGGGCGAGAAGACCGGAAACGGTCACCTCGGCGGCTCGGCGCACGGAGTCGGTGAAGTCGATGCGCAACGCGGCCAGTTCCGGGTCGGCGGCGAATGCGCTGAGGATCGCCTCCGGTGGCCGGCTGCACGGCCAGGCCGCGATCGCCGTCAGCATGACGGTCTGCACGAACGTGATGGCGTCGCCGTCGCTGAGCTCGGGCACATGCCGTCTCACGATCCCCACCAGCTTTTCGAGGGACTGCTTGGCGGCGTACTTGTGGCGGATCGCCGTCTCGGTGGAGATGTTGTGCTCCAGCACGGAAGCCTGCGCACTGACGAGGTCGCACAGCACGGGCCTGCGGGTCAGCGTGGAAGCGAGGAGCTTCGCCAACGAGTCACCGGAGCTGGGTGTCTCCGCGCGTTCCAGCTCGGCGATCCACTCCTCCATCTCGGCTTCCAGCAGCTCCAGCAGCACGGCTTCGCGCGAGTCGAAGTAGCGCAGCACGTTGGCCTTCGCCAGGCAGACCCGGCGGCTCAGCGCGGTGAGGCTCAGCTGCGCCACCGGCATCTCGGTGAGCATCGCGGCCGCGGCGTCGAGGATCTGCCGCCGCCGTTCGGTGCGCTGCTCATCGGTGCGCGCTCGCTGGAAGACCATGTCGCCCATGTTACAGACCGGCGGTACTTTACTAAGAGACTGATGGTCCGTTATGTTGGAAGCATAAGATACCGACGGTCCGTAACGGAGATGTGCCATGTACCAGGTTCCTGACCAGCACGGAAAGCTCATCGTCGTCACCGGCGCGAACAGCGGCACCGGCAAGGAGACGGCCAAGCGGCTCGCCGGTGCCGGTGCCGACGTCGTGCTCGCGGTCCGCACCCCGGCCAAGGGTGAGCAGGCGAAGGCGGAGATCCTGGCCGCGCATCCCGGTGCTCAGGTCGACGTCCGCCGCCTCGACCTGGCGGACCAGGCGTCGGTGCGCGCGTTCGCCGAGGGGTTGATCGCGGACGGCAGGCACCTGGACGTGCTGGTGAACAACGCCGGTGTGATGAACGTGCCCTCGCGAACCGAGACGGTGGACGGTTTCGAGCTGCAGCTGGCCAGCAACTTCCTCGGCCCCTTCGCTCTGACGATCCGGCTGCTGCCGTTGTTGCTGGCCGCTCCCGCGCCTCGGGTCGCCACGATGAGCAGCGGCACCGCGAACGGTGGCCGGATCGACTTCGACGATCTGCAGTCGCGGCGGCGGTACAGCCCGTTGCGCGCCTATGCCCAGTCCAAGCTGGCCGACCTGCTGATGACCCTGCACCTGGCCGAGCTCGCCGCGGAGCACGACTGGCCGCTGCTGTCGACGGGCGCGCACCCCGGCTACACCCGCACGAACCTGATGATCTCCGGTCCTGGCCTCGACGGAGGCAAGCAGAACGCGTTCGAGAGGTTCGCCGCCAGGATCCTGCCGTCGATGGGGCCTGAGCTGGGCTCCGAACCGCTGCTGTTCGCGGCGGCCGATCCCGCCGCCGTGTCCGGTGCCTACTACGGCCCGCGCTGGGGGCTCGTCGGCTCGACCAAGCGCGTCGCTTTGCCGCGCACCAGCCGGGACAAGGCGGTGGCAGCGCGTCTGTGGGCCGAGGCCGAACGTCTCACGCAGCTCTCGGGCAGGATCTTGGTATGACCCATCGAGTTGACGACATGCCGTTGCCGGTCTGGCTCCCCGAGTCCGGCACCGGGCCCGGCATCGTGCTGATCCAGGAGATCTTCGGCCTGGACGGGTACCTGCGGGGCATCGCCGAGAAGCTCGCCGCCCTCGGCTACGTCGTGGCTGTGCCCGAGCTGTTCCACCGCTTCCAGCCGGGCTGGGTGGGTGAGCACGACGAGGCGGGCATCCAGAAGTCGATGGAGGTCGTCGGCAAGCTCGACTTCCCGCTCGCGGTGCAGGACGTCGTCGCCTCCGTCGCGTATCTGCGCGGCCTGCCCGAGGTCACCGGCGGCGTCGGCGTGCTCGGCTTCTGCCTCGGCGGCACCCTGGCGTACGCGGCGGCCGCCGGTTCCGACCCGGACACCGCCGTCTCGTTCTACGGCTCGGGCGTCCCGGACCAGATCGCCACGCTGGACCAGGTGTCGTGCCCGATCCTGTTCCACTTCGGCACCGAGGACTCGTTCATCACCGGGTACCAGAAGGTGGCCGACGCGGTGGCCGCGCACGAGGGTGCCGAGATCGCCCTGGAGCCCGCGGGCCACGCGTTCCTCAACCACCTGGCCCCTTGGTACGACGAGGAAGCCGCCGGTCGCGCCTGGGACCGCACCGCGGAGTTCCTCAAGCGCACCCTGCCGGCCTAAGCGATGCACGGCACCGCGAGCTGCTGCGAGAAGAACCGCTCCAGCGGCTTGCGGTGCAGCCTCCGCTCGACGGCGATCAGCTCGTTGCGCCGGTAGTGCCGCACCTGCGTGCGCGTGACGACGAACCCGTTGCGCTCACTCGTCGGCATCTCGTCGTAGAGGATCGCGTGCTGTCCTTGCGGCACAACGACATCCGCCAACCCGTCCGGAATCTGCCGCGCACGGATCGCGACGGTCGCGGCCAGCGAGTCGGGCCTGTTCCGCAGTTTCCGGTGCGGCCACGGCACTCCGTGGTGCTCGGCCTCCAACGTCCTGTGCAACGCCCTGGCCGCGTGCCGGATGGCCTTGATCGAGTCGCCGGTGATGGTGTGCGCGTGCGGCACGTCGAGCGCGGTGTCCCTGCGGAACCCGGCGCACACGATCACCTTGTCGTACCGCAGCTCCCCGGTGCCGTCGATGGTCGCCACGAACTCGTTGCCGTCCTTGACGATCCGCTGCACAGTCCGCCCGACGGTGTGCGTGAGCCGTGCCGTCGTGGCGATGTTGTCGGCCGTCTCGAACGCGCTGTGCCCCCGTCCGATGATCAGCACCCGCTTCCCGGCGTACTCCGTCGGGTCGGTGGCGGCACTCGCATACGTCTCGGCGTGCTCGATCCCGGGAATGCTTGGCACGTAAGGCTTCTTGCCGGTCGCGATGATGACGTGCCGCGCCTGGTACTGGGTCAGGTCGCTGATCCGCGTGTCGTACCGGACGTTCAACGGACGCGCGAAGTCCTCCAGATAGCGCACCAGATCGTCCGCGTCGGGAAACGCCCGCTTGCTGTACCGGGCGAACGGCACCCCGTCGAACAGCGAGTTGTCGTCCGTGGAAAGCACGCGATGCCGGGGAAACTCGCGGAAGAAGCCCGCCGGCTCCGACCCCGCCTCCGCGATCACGTAGTCACGGCCCGCCCGGTGCAACAAGCGCCCCATCTGCAGGCCCGCCGGACCCGCACCGACCACCAGGTACTCCACCATCACGCACCTCCCGGCGTCCTCTACGCCAAACACAGCGCAAAGGTTCAGACGGGCGGTTACGGTCCATCATCGTGGAATCCGGGCGACTTTGGTCCATCAAAAGGCACATAGGCCTGGTTGTGCTGATCGGTCTAGCGGTGTTCGCCCTCGCAGGCGCTTCGTTGTGGGCCGCACTCGGCTTCCCCACGACTTCGGCCGCCCGCCTGGACATCATCAAGGTCGCGCTGACCGTGGTGGCGGGCGTCGGCGGTGTGGTCGCGCTGGTCGTGGCCTACCGCAAGCAACGCGTGACCGAGTCCGCGGAGACCCGTGAAGGCGTGAAGCTCCTGAACGAACGCTTCGGCGCCGCCTGCAACCAGATCGGCAACGAGGCCCCGACCGTCCGCCTCGCCGGCATCTACGCCCTGGCCTCACTGGCGGACGAATGGCCGTCACAGCGCCAGGTCTGCATCGACGTGCTCTGCTCCTACCTCCGCATCCCGTACGAGCCGTCGCTGGAGTCGGAGTGGTACCTCGACGCGGAGTCCGAGGTGCGCCTGGCGATCACGAGCCTGATCTCCCGGCACCTGCGCGCCGACGCCTTGGTCAGCTGGCAGGGCCACGACTTCGACCTGGTCCGCGCGGTCTTGCGGTCGGCCGACTTCTCCGGCATCCACGTGTCGTCCGGCAAGTTCTTCCTGAGCCTGGCCCGGTTTCCGGGCGGCTGGATCTCGTTCGACGGGATGAAGGTCAGCGGCTCGGGGGAAGTGTGGTTCGGCGGCACCTCGTTCGACGGGGCGCGCGTGACGTTCGACAAGGCGGAGTTCAGCGGCGGGCGGATGCAGTTCGAGGGGGCGGGTTTCAACGCGGGCGAGGTGTCGTTCCGCGGGGCCAGGTTCACCGGCGGCGAGGTGGACCTGTCGGAGGCGGAGATCAAGGTGATGCCGGTGTTCGACGAGGGCGAGAAGCCGGGGCTCAAGCTGCCGTCCACATGATGGACGCCGGAATGGACACCCCGTTCCACAGTGTTGGATACGGACGTGACGACTGCCAAGCGCCGTGCCCGTGTCCGTGCCCCTGAGCTGGTAGGACGCGGCTGGCTGAACACCGGTGACGCCACGATCGGCCTCAAGGACCTGCGCGGCAAGATCGTGCTGCTCGACTTCTGGACGTTCTGCTGCATCAACTGCCTGCACGTCCTCGACGAGCTGCGCCCCCTCGAGAAGGAGTTCGAGGACGTCCTGGTCACGATCGGCGTCCACTCGCCGAAGTTCGTCCACGAGGCGGACCCGGACGCGCTCAAGGCGGCTGTCGAGCGCTACGAGGTGCACCACCCGGTCGTCGACGACCCGGAGCTCACCACCTGGCAGCAGTACGCGGTCAAGGCCTGGCCCACGCTCGTCCTCGTCGACCCCGAGGGCTACGTCGTGCACGTCGCCGCTGGTGAGGGCCACGTGGAGGCGCTGAAAACGATCATCGGCGAACTGGTCGAGGAGCACGACGCCAAGGGCACGCTGCACCGCGGCACCGGGCCGTACGTCGCCCCCGCACCCGAGAACACCACGCTGAGGTTCCCCGCGAAGGCGATCGTCACGCCGCGGAACACCATCCTGGTCAGCGACTCCGCCCACCACAGCATCGTGGAGCTGGAAGCGGACGGCGAGACCGTCATCCGCCGCATCGGCACCGGCGAGCGAGGCAGGGCCGACGGCCTCAACCCCACCTTCTCCGAGCCCGCCGGGCTCACCCTCGTCCCGAACACCCACGGCTACGACGTCGTCATCGCGGACACCGTCAACCACCTCCTCCGCGGCCTCGACCTGGACACCGGCGAGGTCACGACGCTCGCGGGCACCGGTGAGCAGTGGCGCGACGGAGAGATCGACGGACCGGCCGACAAGATCGACCTCACCAGCCCGTGGGACGTCGCGTGGTGGAACGGTGGCGTGGCCATCGCCATGGCCGGCAACCACACGCTGGGCTTCTTCGACCCCGAGGCCGGCACCGTGAGCAGGCTCGCGGGCACCACCGTCGAAGGCATCAACGACGGTCCGGCCGAGGGAGCCTTCTTCGCGCAGACCTCCGGGCTCGCCGCGGACGGCGACAAGCTCTGGATGGTCGACTCGGAGACGTCGGCACTGCGCTACCTGGAGCACGGCGAAGTCCACACCGTGATCGGCAAGGGCCTGTTCGCGTTCGGCCACAAGGACGGCGACGCGGAGGACGCCCTCCTGCAGCACCCGCTCGGCGTCACCGTGCTGCCAGATCACTCGATCGCGATCTCCGACACCTACAACAACGCGATCAGGCGCTACGACCCCGAGGCGAAGACCTTGAGCACCATCGCGACGGACATCGCCGAGCCGTCGGACGCGCTGCTCGTCGACGGCGAGCTGGTCGTCGTGGCGAGCGCGGCCCACCGTCTCGAACGGTTCTCCGCCGCGGCCGTCAAGATCGACGGGGAAGAGCACGCGGTCAAGCGGCCGTCCACCGACATCGCTCCCGGCGATCTTGAGCTCGTGGTCGTCTTCACCCCGCCCACGGGCACCAAGCTCGACGAGAGGTACGGGCCGAGCACCCGCCTGGAGATCACCAGCTCACCCCCGGAGCTGATCTTGGAGGGCGCGGGGGTCGGCACCGAACTGGTACGGGCGTTGCGGATCAACGATCAGATCACGAACGGCGTTCTGCACGTAGTAGCGCAGGCCGCCAGTTGCAGTGACGATCCGGCCGACGAACACCCGGTCTGCCGTCTGACCAGGCAGGACTGGGGTGTGCCCGTTCGAGTTGTTGCCGATGCACCTACCCGGCTGCCGTTGCTCATGGGCGGCATGGACGAGGCACCTCGGCAGGCCACGTAGACTCTGCTGGTGCCTGATGTCAAGCTCGAGATCCAGATGCTGTACGACCGCGTCATGGTGCGCATCTCGCCGGAGGACGGCGAGCGGCGATCCAGCGGTGGCATCGTGATCCCCGCCACGGCCAGCGTGGCCAAGCGGTTGGCGTGGGGCAGCGTGTTCGGAGTGGGCACGAGCGTGCGGCACGTGAAGGCGGGCGACCGGGTTCTGATCAACCCGGAAGATCAACTTGAGGTCGAGGTGCAGGGCACCACGTATCTCGTGATGAGGGAACGCGATCTGCACGCAGTTGCCAGCGAACTCACCGAGCACGGTACTGGTCTGTACCTGTGAGCCGCCGGTTCGTGATTTTGGCCTGATAGCTACACACGTGTACGCCGCCTCAGTGGAGAGACAGGGCAACGGGGAGAGCTGTGCCGTACGACGCTGACAAGACGAGAGCGATGCCGCCGGTCCCCGGAGGCACCGCCTCCGAGCAGACGACGAAGATCGCGCCCGTGAGCGCCGCCGCGCCCACCGACGCGTGGCCGTCCGAGGAGCCGGACAACGAGCCGACCATCAGCGCGGCCGTGCCGGGCGTCGGCTTTCCTGCAGGTGAGGACGCCACCGAGTACATGCAGCCGGTGGCGCCGCTGCCCGCACCGGAGGACTCCGGTGTCTACGGGCCCGTGATGATCGAGCCAGGCGAGGACGAGGAAGCTCCGAAGAACGGCAAGAAGAAGGCCCTCATCGTGGCCGCGGCCGTCGTGGGCGCGTTCGGCCTGCTCTACGGCCTCGACATCCTCGTGTCGAGCGGCAACGTGCCGCGCGGCGTGACGGTGGCGGGCGTCGACGTGGGCGGCCTGAGCCACAGCGACGCCGAGAAGAAGCTCCGCGACGAGATCGGCCCGCGCCTGAGCAAGCCGGTCGCGCTCAAGGCCGGTGACGTCACAGCCGAGCTCGACCCGAAGGCAGCGGGTCTGGAGCTCGACTGGAACGCCACGATCGATCGTGCGGGCAGCCAGCCGCTCAGCCCCGTCACGCGCGTCACCTCGTTCTTCACCAGCCGCGAGGTCGGTGTGGCGACGAAGGGCGACGACCAGAAGGTCGGCGGCGCGCTGGAGGCCCTGCGGCCGAAGCTCGAGCACGATCCGATCGAGGGCACCATCAAGTTCGAAGGTGCCAGCCCGGTCGCCGTCGAGCCGCACGACGGCCAGAAGCTGAAGGCCGAGGAGGCCGTCGGCGCGGTCGTCTCGAACTGGGCGTCCGGCAGCCCGGTCGAGGTCCCGATGGACTTCACCCCGGTCAAGACGACCAAGGAGGGCGTCGAGAAGGCGCTCAACGAGGTCGTCAAGACCGCGGTCTCCGGCCCGGTCGTCGTGAAGGGCGAGGGCAAGGACGCGACCCTGACGCCCGAGCAGATCGCCGGCACGCTGGCGTTCGAGCCCGGCGACGGCGGCGCGCTGAACGTCAAGCCGAACAAGGACAAGCTCGCCGAGGCGGTCGGCCCGCAGCTCAAGGACACGGTCAAGCAGGGCAAGGACGCCGAGATCGTCTTCGAGGGCGGCAAGCCGACGGTCAAGGAGTCGGTCGACGGCCTCGACCTCGACTGGGACAAGAACCTCCAGCCGTACTTCGACACGGTGAAGAAGACGGACGCCCGCGAGGTCAAGTTCGAGTACAAGCACACGCCCGCGAAGGTCACCACCGAGCAGGCGAACAAGATGGGCATCAAGGAGGTCATCGGCGAGTTCCAGACCGGTGGCTTCGCCGCTGCCTCGGGCGTCAACATCCGGGTCGTGGCCGAGAAGGTCAACGGCGCGATCGTGAAGCCGCACGAGACGTTCAGCCTCAACAAGTACACGGGCCCCCGCGGCACCGCGCAGGGCTACGTCGAGGCCGGCATCATCGAGAACGGCATCCCCGGCAAGGCGGTCGGTGGCGGTATCTCCCAGTTCGCGACCACGCTCTACAACGCCGGCTACTACGCGGGCATGAAGGATGCGGGCCACAAGGAGCACAGCTACTGGATCACGCGGTACCCGAAGGGCCGCGAGGCCACCGTGTTCATGGACGGCGCGGGCAACAGCCTGATCGACATCGCGTTCACGAACCCGGACGACACGGGCGTCGCCATCCAGACGATCTGGACCGGCTCGTCGATCACGATCAGGCTCTGGGGCACCAAGAACTACGACGTCACCGGCTCCACCAGTGGCGAGTTCAACCCCACCCAGCCGCAGGAGAAGAAGATCAGCAAGGAGGGGTGCTCGCCGAGCAACGGCGCCCCCGGCTTCTCCGTGACGGACACCCGCACGATCAAGGACCGCCGCAGCGGCCAGTCGCGCAGCGAGTCGCGCACGGTTCGCTACGACCCGCAGTTCAAGATCATCTGTGAGCCGCCCGCCGGCGGCTGACACAACCTCTGGTTCAACAGTGGCCACGCGCGGGTATTCACCCGCTCGTGGCCACTGTTGCGCATGAGGCGCGAAGACACCCGGTCGTCCAGACGTTGGGGCGGGCGGGCATGGTGCTGTACGGGATCGTGCACGTCCTGGTGGCGTGGCTCGCGGTCCAGGTCGCGTTCGGCGACTCCGAACAGGCCGACTCGAAAGGCGCGGTCAGCGACATCGCGCAGGCCGGCGCGTGGGTGCTCTGGACGCTCGCGATCGGTCTCGTCTTCTTCGCGCTGTGGCAGCTGCTTCTCGCGTGCGTGGGCTACACCTACGTGCAGAAGGGCCGGAAGCGGATCTCCAAGCGCATCGGGTCCGCGGCCCGCGCCGTCACCGCGACCGGTATCGCGCTCGGTGCCTTCAAGTACGCGACGGGTGGCAGCGCCGGCGACCAGAACCAGCAACAGCAGGAGCTGACCGCGCAGATCCTCGCCCTTCCCGGCGGCCAGCTTCTCGTCGGCGGCATCGCGGTCGGCGTGATCGTCATCGCGGGTGTCATCGCGTACAAGGGTGTCAAGAAGTCCTTCGAGAAGGACCTCGACATGAGCCGCGCGCCGTCGTGGGTCGAGCCGGTGGGCAGGATCGGCTGGATCGGCAAGGGTGTGGCGTACGGCGTGATCGGTGTCCTCATCGGACTCGCCGCGATCTACGCGGACCCCGAGCAGTCCGGTGGCATGGACAAGGCGCTGAAGACGTTGGCAGCACAGCCTTACGGCCCGTATCTGCTCACTGCTGTGGCGGTCGGCATCGCCGCGTTCGGCGTCTACTGCTTCGTGGCAGCGCGAGTGCTCAAGGGATAACGACGTGCGCCTGGCAGTGCTGTTTCAGTAGCGTGCTGCTCGTGGTGAGTCCGGAGGCGAACAGGTCCGGGGCTGCGGTCTAGCCGTCAGCCCCGAAAACCTCTTCGCCTCCGGAGTCGTTCCGTGCCTCTTTCGCTGTATCTGCTTGCCCTGGCCACGTTCGCCATGGGCACCTCCGAGTTCATGCTCGCCGGTCTGCTGCCGGCCATCGCCGCCGACTTCGGCGTGTCCGTCGGCACCGCCGGGTTGCTCACCTCGGCGTTCGCTGCCGGCATGGTGGTCGGCGCACCGCTGATGGCAGTCCTCACCCGCACCTGGTCGTCAAGCCTGGCTCTGTTCGGGTTCCTCGTCGTCTTCCTGGCCGCGCACGTGACCGGGGCGATCACCGCGAACTTCGGCGTGCTGCTCGCCACGAGGGTCGTCGCCGCACTCGCGAACGCCGGTTTTCTCGCCGTGGCACTGACAACGGCCTCCGCGCTCGTGTCACCGCAGCGACGAGGCCGTGCGCTCGCCGTGTTGTTGTCGGGAACGACCGTGGCCACTATTGCGGGCGTGCCGGGCGGTTCGGTGCTCGGCACCGCGTTCGGTTGGCGCGCAACGTTTCTCGCGGTCGCCCTGCTGTGCCTGCCGGCGGCGTTCGGTGTCCTGAAAGGGATTCCGGCGAACCGCGACCGCGTGTCCACGCCCGCCCTTCGACCGGAGCTGGCTGAGCTCGGCAAGCCGCGGCTGGCACTGGTGATGGTGCTCGCGGTGCTGGTGAACGCGGTGACGTTCGGCCACTTCACGTTTCTCGCGCCGGTCGTCACGGACGTCGCCGGTCTGAGCGACTGGTGGGTGCCGGTCGCGCTGGTGCTGTTCGGGATCGGGTCGTTCGTCGGCGTCACCGTCGGCGGCAGGCTGGCCGACTCGTCGCCGCGGCCTGTCGTGGCGTTCGGCGGGCCGCTGGTGCTCGTCGGCTGGGCGAGCCTCGACGTGCTCGGCACCGAGCCGTTTCTGTTGCTGCTGCTGGTCTTCGTGCTGGGCGCGGTCTCGTTCGCGGTCGGCAGCACGTTGATCGCCCGCGTGCTGCACCACGCGACGGGCGCGCCCACGATGGCCGGTTCGTACGCGACGGCCGCGCTGAACATCGGTGCCGTGGTGGGGCCGATGCTCATGGCGCCGTAACTGGAAACGGGGCCCCGCACCTCGGGCAGGAGGTGCAGGGCCCCGTCGTTCTTGCGGCGCTTTAGAAAGCGCTCTCGTCGATGTCCATCAGCGAGTTGTCCGTGGACTCCGCGATCTTGCGGCGGGCGGTGAGCTCCGGCAGCACGTTCTTCGCGAAGAACGACGCCACGGCGATCTTGCCCTCGTAGAACGCCTTGTCCTTGGCGGACGCACCGTCGAGCTTCTGCAGCGCGACCTCGGCCTGGCGCAGCAGCAGCCAGCCGACGAGCACGTCACCCGCGGTCATCAGCAGGCGGACCGAGTTCTGGCCGACCTTGTAGAGGTTGCGGACGTCCTCCTGCGAGGTGGTCAGGAAGCCGACCAGCGAGCCGAGCATGCCCTGCAGGTCCTCGAGACCCTGCTTGAGCAGCGCGCGCTCTTCCTTCAGCCGGCCGTTGCCGCCCTCGTTGTCGAGGAAGGACTGGATCTCGCCGTTGATGAACGCGAGCGCCTGGCCCTTGTCGCGGATGATCTTCCGGAAGAAGAAGTCCAGCGACTGGATGGCCGTGGTGCCCTCGTACAGCGAGTCGATCTTCGAGTCCCGGATGTACTGCTCGATCGGGTACTCCTGCAGGAAGCCCGAGCCGCCCAGGGTCTGCAGCGACTGCGCCAGCTGCTCGTACGCGCGCTCGGAGCCGACGCCCTTGACGATCGGCAGCAGCAGGTCGTTGACCTTGGCCGCGAGCTCCGCGTCGTCGCCGCCGAGCATCACCTTGTCCTGGAACGTCGCGGTGTACAGGTACACGGCGCGCAGGCCCTCGGCGTACGCCTTCTGCAGCATCAGGCTGCGGCGCACGTCCGGGTGGTTGGTGATGGTGACGCGCGGGGCGGTCTTGTCCGTCATGCGCGTCAGGTCGGCGGACTGGACGCGCTCCTTGGCGTAGGACAGCGCGTTCAGGTAGCCGGTGGACAGCGTCGCGATGGCCTTGGTGCCGACCATCATGCGGGCGTACTCGATGACGTCGAACATCTGCGCGATGCCGTCGTGCACCTCGCCCAGCAGCCAGCCCTGGGCGGGAACGCCGTGCTGGCCGAACGTCAGCTCGCACGTGGTGGACGCCTTGATGCCCATCTTGTGCTCGACGTTGGTCACGAAGGCGCCGTTGCGCTCGCCCAGGTCACCGGACTCCGGGTCGAAGTGGAACTTCGGCACGAGGAACAGTGACAGGCCCTTGGTGCCCGCCTTGGCCTCGATGCCGTCGCCCTCGGGACGAGCCAGCACCATGTGCATGATGTTCTCGGTCAGGTCCTGGTCACCGGACGTGATGAAGCGCTTCACGCCCTCGATGTGCCAGGAGCCGTCGTCCTGCTTGATCGCCTTGGTGCGACCGGCGCCGACGTCCGAACCGGCGTCCGGCTCGGTCAGCACCATCGTGGCGCCCCAGCCGCGGTCGATCATCAGCTGAGCCCAGTGCTTGTCGCGGTCGGTGCCGTTGTTGTAGACGACCGTCGCGAAGCTCGGACCCGCCAGGTACATGTAGATCGGCGGGTTGGCGCCCAGGATCATCTCCGACGCGGCCCACGCGACCGACGGCGGCGTGCCGAAGCCGCCCAGCGCCTCTGGCAGGAACATGCGGTACCACTCGCCGTCCCAGATCGCCTGGTACGACTTCTTCAGCGACTCCGGCAGCGTGGCCGAGAAGGTCGTCGGGTCGTACTTCGGCGGGTTGCGGTCGGCGTCGGCGAACGAGTCCGCGAGGGGACCCTCCGCCAGCGTCTTCATCTCGGCCAGAACGCCGCGCGCGGTGTCCTCGTCGGACTGCTCGAACGGCCCCTTGCCGAGGTGGTCCTGCACGTTGAAGACCTCGAACAGGTTGAATTCGAGATCCCGGACGTTGCTCTTGTAGTGGCCCATCTCGTCAGCTCACTCCTCAGGGTCGCGGCGGGGTCGCCTACTGACCGGTAACAACAGAGTATTACTCGACAGTAACCTCGGCAAGGGCGACCACCCACTGGTGGCGAAGTAGACAGTCCTCCGTGACCCCTGAGAGGGACATGAGTGCTGGTTCCGCCAGATTTCGCCCACCGGCCGAGCGGCATGTGCGACCTGGTGCGACGACATGGCGGGTACGAGCGGCGCTGGTCGGGTCGTGCAGATGGTGCCGGCGCACATTGAGGCCTGGGGTATCCCTGCAAGCGTCCCTCCTGCGGGATCAGGAAGTTCTCCGCGACGCCGCGCAGTTGCTGGACTCACCGGGGTTCGTCGCTGAGGCGGTGCGGCGGTGCACCGGTCTGGTCGTAGCAGCGGATCTGCACCAACACGCCCGGCGGGTACGACTCACCGTTCCGCGCCCAGATCCGGCAGTACCTCGGCTCCGGCCTGGTCGCGGACTATCCGAGAGCGGCCACGTTCGCGCGTTCGGGAACCATGTCGAGCAGTCCCTCGTTCGTGCGCTCCTGCGCATCGATCGCGCGCGGCAACATGACCGATTCGTAGGCCCGCACACCGTCTCGGACACCGTCCCGCGCGATCGCGAGCGCCAGATCGGCCGCGTCCTGCATCGCGAGGTTGGCCCCGACGCCCAGCGGAGGCATCAGGTGGGCGGCGTCGCCGAGCAACGTCACGCCCGGCGTGTGCTCCCACGTGTGGGGCACAGGCAGCGCGTACAGCGGCCGGTGGATCAGCTCGCCCTCGAGGAACCGCCGCAACGACGGGTGCCAGTCCGCGTACAGCTCCCGCAGTTCGGCGTTGGAGGGCTTCCAATCCTCACGCGCGCGCATGCACGCGTACGCGCGAATGTGATTGCCGCTGTTGCGCTGGGCCCACAGCATCAGGCCCTCGTCGTCGGCGACCATCGTGCCCTGGCCGGTCAGGTCGAGCAGCTCCGCGTCGTCGTCGTGCCGGGTCTCGACGAACATCACGCCGGTGTAGCGCGGCTGAGCGGGCGAGACTGCCGGGCGCACCCGTGACCAGGCTCCGTCAGCGCCGATGACCAGGTCGAACTCCGCGGTCGAGCCGTCCAGGAACGTGACCGAACCCGACGTCACCGAGTCGATGCCGAGGCCCCAGCTGACGGTTCCGGGCTTCAGCGAGTCGAGCAGGAGCTGACGGAGCTGGCCGCGGTCGATCTCCGGGCGGAAGTCGCCCTCAGGCGGCTCGTGCTCGATCAGCTCGGCCGTGACCGGGTCGACCTTGCGCTGCTCCTGGCCCTCGAAGCGGGCGAGCGCGCGCCACTCGTCGAACAGGCCGGCGGCGCGGACGGCTTCCTGGCCGCTGTCGGCGTGCAGGTCGATGGTGCCGCCCTGCTGGCGGGCTTCCGGCGAGCTCTCCCGCTCGAAGACGGTGACGTTCTCGAAGCCGTGCAGCTGGAGAACGCGGGCACAGGTGAGGCCGCCGAGGCCGGCCCCGGCGATGGCGACGCGTGGTGAGGTCATGGACTCATGAAAGCGTATCGACTCATAAAGTGCAACCACTACACTTTTGAACCGACTCAACTCAGGTGGTATGGTGTGCGGGTGACCGAGCTCGGCCGCCGTGAGCGGAAGAAGCTGCAGACCCGTCAGTCGATCTCCGACGCGGCGACGAGGTTGTTCCTGGAGCGCGGCTTCGACGACGTGGGCGTGAAGGAGATCGCCGACACGGCGGACGTGTCGGTCACGACCCTGTTCAAGCACTTCCCCAGCAAGGAGTCGCTGCTGTTCGACGAGGACGAGCAGCAGGAGTCGGCTCTGGTCGCGGCTGTGCGCGACCGGGGCGACAGGTCGATCCCGATGGCCCTGCGCGACCACTTCGTGCGGGCGGCGAAGGGGCATGCCGACCATCCGCAGTTCGAGATCTTCCAGCGGCTGGTGGTGGAGACGCCGGCGTTGAGGGAGTTCGGGCACCGGATGTGGACGCGCCACCAGGACGCGTTGGCGCGGGCCATCGCGCAGGAGGTCGGCGCGCCCGCGGACGACGTCAGGTGCGCGGCACTGGCCCGGTTCGCGCTGGACGCCCGGGACGTGATCTTCGACAGGCCCGACCGCGAACGGGCGGCGGACGAGGTGTTCGGCTTACTCGAGCACGGCTGGGCGGCCGATCAGCAGGCCTGACCGGTAGGCGAGCGAGACCGCGTGCGTCCGGTCGCGCGCGCTCAGCTTGCGGAGGATGCCCTTCACGTGGGTGCGCACGGTCTCCACGGACACGATCAGCTCGTCGGCGACCTGCTGGTTCTCCAGGCCGTCCGCGATCAGCGTGAGCACCTCGTACTCGCGCCGCGTGAGCGTCGGCCGGTCGCGCGGCCGCAGGTCGGGATGCACGTAACCGCGGGACCGGCAGGTCTCGGCGATGACCCGCACGATCTGCTCGGGCTGGGCCGAGCGCGGCACGACGCCGCGGACTCCTGCTTCTAACGCGGACGTCACGTAGTTGGCGTGCGAGTGCGCGTCGCGGACCAGTCCGATGATCAGCAGCGCGGGGTCTCGCTCGACCAGCAGCCGGGCCAGGTGGCCGACCGGGTCGAGCACGGAGTCGACGAGGAGCACGTCGGGGCGCAGTCGTTCGTGCAGGCGAACGGCGGCGTGCAGGTCGCCCGTCGAGCCGAGCCAGCGCAGGCCGGGAGTCCGCTTGACCAGTGCGGACAGGCCCTCGCGGTACAGGGGCACGGGGTCGATCAGCGCGACGCCGGGGGCAGGCCGGCTTGGCGGGAGCATCAACACCTCCGTTCGTGCTTCTGGAGGGAAGACGTGGTTCACCTGGACGTGTGACGCGGAATAGCAGGTTCACGTGGATGAACAAGGGTCACGAATGTGATTCAAGACCGTCGAAGGTCTTCCATCACGGGGCAACAGTCTCGTAAGACCTACGTCACATATCCCGTGCGGATGTGCCAGGTTCCGCCGCCATGAGGCCTGGTGCTCTCGCGGGCACACGTGTGTGCACGCAAGGAGGTCACATGGGCACCCTCGACTGGATCGTGGTCGCCGGTTACTTCGTGGTCATGGTCGGCATCGGGCTCTGGTCCCGAGGGCGGATCAAGAACATCGCCGACTTCTTCACAGCCGGCGGCAAGATGCCGTGGTGGTTGTCGGGCATCTCCCACCACATGTCCGGGTACAGCGCCGTCATGTTCGTCGCGTTCGCGGCGGAGGCGTACCGGCTCGGCCTCACGGTCTACATCTGGTGGTCGCTGACGATCGGTCTCGGTGTCGGCATCGGCGCCTTCCTCTGGGCGCCCGCCTGGAACCGGCTGCGCGCGAAGCACGACGTCAAGTCGCCGCTCGAGTACCTGTCCATCCGCTACAACGTGCCGACCCAGCAGCTCATGGCGTGGGCGGGCGCGGGCCTGAAGGTCGTCGACATCGCGGCCAAGTGGGTCGCCGTCTCGTTGCTGCTGCAGGGCTTCGCGGGCGTCCCGATCCCGTGGGGCATCGCGCTCGTCGGCATCGTCACGATGGTCTACTCGGTGCTGGGCGGCCTCTGGGCCGACGCGCTCACGGACTTCGGCCAGTTCATCATCCAGGGCCTCGCGGGCTTCGCGATGTTCTTCGCGGTCGCCTCGCACTTCGGCGGCATCAACTTCATGTGGACGATCTGGGACAAGCTCCCCGAGAGCCACAGCGACCCGCTGACCGGCCCCTACACCCTGACGTTCTTCATGGCGCTCTTCCTGATCAAGACGCTCGAGTACAACGGCGGCATGTGGAACCTGGCCCAGCGCTACATGGCGGCCCCGTCCGGTTTCGCCGCGAAGCGCTCGGCCCTGCTGTCCGCCGGCCTGTGGCTGGTGTGGCCGCTCGTCCTGTTCTTCCCGATGTGGGCGGCGCCGCTGATCGTGCCGGGCATGGAGGCCAACGCCGAGCAGGCCTACGTCGAGATGGGCAAGGCGATGCTCCCCGCCGGCATGGTGGGCCTCGTCCTCGCGGGCTTCTTCTCGCACACGATGGCGATGGTCTCCTCCGACGCCAACGTCATCACCGCAGTAATCACCCGTGACATCCTTCCGCGACTCTGGAAGGGCGCCCTGAACATGACGGCCGATGCGCAGCTGAAACTGGCGCGCATCACGACGTTCGCGTTCATCGGCCTGTCGATGACCATCGCGCTGACCGCGGACACCAAGGGCTTCGTGCTCAAGGTCGTGATCGCCCTGGTGGCGGCCACGATGGGCCCTATCGCGATCCCGCTGATGCTCGGCCTGCTCCCGTGGTTCCGCAAGGTCGGCCCGACGGCAGCGCTGTCGTCGACCGCCGGTGGCCTCGCGACCTGGGTGTTCCTCTACGTCGAGCAGCAGTTCCTGAAGGACTTCGCCGTCTCGCAGGCGCTGATCGTGTCGACCCCGCTGCTGGTCTCCCTGGTGCTCTACCTGGCGATCGGCTTCCTGAAGCCGGAACCGTCGGCCGAGCGCGACGCGCTGATCGACTCGCTCAAGTCCGACGCCCCCGACGTGGAAGCGGTCAAGGCGTAACTTCAGCCCGTTCGTTCTTCATGATCCTCGCGGCGGCGCACCCGAACAGGGTCGCCGCCGCGAGCCATATGTAGGGCATGGGCGTACCGGTGTACGTCGTGGCCGTCGAGGCCAGCACCACCGTCGCACCGGCCACCAGCCCGGTCGTGTGCGTGACCGGGAACGAGCTCTTGAGGACCGTGAACACCGCGATGGGCACTAGCAGGAAGCCGTAGGCGCACACCCGAGTGATCAGGTTGGCGTGGTCGGCCACCTCGTACTGGAGCGCCGGCACGGCCAGCAACGTCAGCAGCACGCCGGTTCCGAGCCCGGCCGCGAGACTCCGCAGCACGGTGCGCCCTTGCCACATCTGCGGCATGCGCTTCAAGACGCACACATCACTCGATGGTTGCCGTGGCGTGCGTCATCGTCACGAGACTCATGCGAGGTGGCGCATGCACAGTGGAAGCCATGGGTACGTGGTTTCCTTCAGATGACGCCGAACTGGCCGCGGGTTGGCGGCTGTGGCTGGAGCTGAGCGACCGCGTGTACCCCGACCCGTCGTGGGACGGCACCCCCGCCGACGCCATCCGCGGAGTCCGCGACCTGCTGGCGGCGTGCGAGTCGATCCGGGTGGACTACCTCGCCGAGTCGTCCGAGCCGTCGGTGGCTCTCCTGCAGCTGCTGCAGTCCATGCCGTTCGTGGCGTCGTTCCCGGTCGATCTGTGGCACGACGACACGCACCCGTTGGACGTCGAACGTGCCGAACTGCTGCACGGCGACCTCGCCTCGTTCGCTCAGCACGTGGCGGGTGTGCGCGCTGCGCTGGCCCAGGGCGGCGGGTGGGTGGAGCTTGATCGCCGCCCGTGGGGCCTGCCGGTCGACTAGTTGTCGACGCGGCCCATCAGCTGTTCCGGGTAGCGCAGGCCCGCCGCGGCACCGGGCGGCAGTGCGGCCTCGAGCTGCGCGAGCTGGTCGGCGGTGAGCTCGACGTCGGCGGCCGCCGCGTTCTCCTCCAGGTAGCTGATCCGCTTGGTGCCGGGGATCGGCACGATGTCGTCGCCCTGGTGCAGCAGCCAGGCGAGGGCGAGCTGGGTGGGCGTGACGCCCGCGTCTGCTGCCACCGCGCGGACCTGGTCGGCGAGGCGCAGGTTCTGGCGGAGGTTCTCGCCCTGGAAGCGGGGGTCGTAGCGGCGGTAGTCGTCCTCGGCGAGGGTGCTGACGTCCGTGATCGCGCCGGAGAGGAAGCCGCGGCCGACCGGGGAGTACGGGACCACCGTGATGCCGAGCTCGCGGGTGGTCGGCAGGACCTTCGCCTCGAGGCTGCGCTCCCAGAGGGAGTACTCGCTCTGCAGCGCGGCGATCGGGTGCACGGCGTGCGCGCGGCGGAGGGTGTCGGCGTTGACCTCGGACAGGCCGATGTGGCGGATCTTGCCCGCGGCGACGAGCTCTGCCAGCGCGCCGACGGTGTCCTCGATCGGCACCTCCGGGTCGCGGCGGTGCAGGTAGTAGACGTCGATGTGGTCGAGGCCGAGGCGGGCGAGGGAGGCGTCGACGGCTTCCTTCGCGTAGGCGGGGGTGGAGTCGACGGTGAAGGTGCCGTCGACCACTCGCGAGCCGAACTTCGTGGCGACCACGGCCTCGTCGCGGCGACGACCGGCGAGGGCGCGACCGAGCAGCTGTTCGTTGTGGCCGGCGCCGTAGACGTCGGCGGTGTCGAGCAGGTTCACGCCCAGGTCCAGGGCGCGGTGGATCGTGGCGATGGAGTCGGTGTCGTTGGTGGCTCCGTAGAACTCGGACATGCCCATGAGGCCGAGGCCGACGGCGGAGACTGCGGGTCCGTTGGTGCCCAGTGCGCGCTTCTTCATGGGAAGAAACTTATACTTCATCACCATTATGGTCAACCATGATGGTTGTGAACTAGTTCATGTAGACTCCGGTGCGTGATGTCCGCCGTAGATCCCTTGTCCGCCGAGGTGATCACGCTCTTCGCGTCGATCACCGACCGGTACACCCGCGAGTACGAGTCCGCCGCTGCCCACCACGGCCTGACGCCGCAGCAGGTCAAAGCGCTGCTGGTGCTGGCGGAGGCGCCGCTGCCCATGCGGCGCGTGGCCGAGCGTCTCGGCACCGAGCCGTCCAACCTGACGAGCGTGGTGGACCGGCTGCAGGCTCGTGAGCTCCTCGAACGGCAACCCGACCCGAGCGATCGGCGGATCAAGCTGCTGGTCACCACGGATGCCGGCAAGGCGGCGGCGAAGGATCTCCGCGAGCGGCTGCGCTTCGCCAGCGACCCTCTGGCCGCTCTCGATCCGGACCAGCGGCACGCCTTGCGCGACCTGCTCCGCCTGATGATCGACTCGTAGACGAGGGCCCAGGGTGACCTGGGCCCTCGTCCGCTCAGATCGTCAGCTCGGACTCGATGCGCTTGAGCTGGTGCCGGGCCATGGCGAGGTTCGCGACCTCTCTTTCCAGCACCAGGTAGAGGAAGAGCGAACCCCTGGCCTTCACGCCACCCATCAGCCGGATCAGGTGGTACTGGCGGTGCAGCGTGATCAGGATGTCCTCGATGCTGTCGTTGAGGCCGAGCGCTGAGATCACCCTGAGCTTGGACCGGATGACTTCTGTGTTGCCGGCCGCGGCGATCTCCAGGTTGAGCCAGTCACCGCCGCCGCTGGTGCCGAGCGACATCCCGCTGTCGTAGTCGACCAACGCCACGCCGATAGCGCCGGAGATGGACATGGCCTCTTTCAACGCGATATCGATGTTCATCAGGCTCCACTTCCCTGTGTCGACAAATGGTCGAGCCGTGGCCGCTTTTCTGTGTCTCGACGGCACGCGGACACGCCTCCATGCGGAAGAAATCGTTGTGGTGAGCAAAGAGCCGAGCGAAAACATGCGCTAGGCGGCCAGGATCGCGCCGACTCGTTCGATCACGGGCCGGGACTCGAGCAGCAGGCGTCCCAGGTTCAGACCCTTGTCCCCGAGCACGACCATCAATGACAGCCGGCCGATGGCGTACACCGCCATGTAACCCTGGCTGCCGAAAACAACGGTCTGGCTGAGCGCTCCCAGACCGATCACCTCCGCCGCCTGGCGCGCGATTCCGAGATCGCTGGCGGCCAGAGCGGAGATGTGCGCCGGATCGACGTTCTTCGCCACGTCGGCGAGAATCGGAATCCCGTCGGCTGCGGCGATGACCGTGTCGGTCACCCCGGGGACGTTCTCCCGGAGCTTCCGCATCTCGGCGCTCAGGGCGTCGTAGTCCAATTCCTTCCACTCCTGAATTGGAAAGGTCGAACCGCTCAGGACTAACATTCCACCTCCACGGCCTCAGCCGGTTCCGGCGTTTCGGGGGCGCAGTGCGGCCGGCCCCCAGCGTGAAAAACTGAACGATGTCGCAGGTGGTGCGATCTCCAGCAGTCCGTCACCGAGCATCAGAGCGATCTCCACGGTGACCGGGTAGAGCCCGCGGCCGAGCGCGAAGGCCATGTCCCGCGCGGTGCGCCTGCCGGTGGCGTGCGCGACGATCTCCCGCCGCTCCGCGGTCGAACAGCCCTGCTCAGCGCCGTCGACCGCGATCACGCGGTCCCGGTAGGGCGACAACGCGATCGGGAGTGACGCGAGGGCGTCCAGTCGACGAGCCGTCTCCGACATCAGCACGTCCGCGGCGACGCCTTCGGGTGCGGGCAGCAGGGGGTGATCAATTGACTCGTCCACGACACACCGCTCGATGTCGCCGGCGGCCACGGCGAATGCACCGTCGTGCACGGCGGTTGTCACGATGTCCTGGACCTGGGCGGTGGTGATGATTCCCATTGCGACGAGTGCGGCTTGCAGAGATCGCGACTCGACACTTTCCACCAGAGCCTTGGTCCAGTCCTTTTCCTCGATCTTTCCGGAGCTGAGCAGCAGCGTCTCCGCTCCGGGTGAACCGGGGCTGTCCACCGCGACGACCACGCCGTCGCGCAAATGAAACAATCCGCCCGCATTGCTCACAACGCGCAACGCGCCGGTGACTCGATCCGTGTGGCACTGCGCCAGGGCTTGCGCGAGGACGTCGAATGAGGCTCTGTTGTCGCGTCTCAGAAGTCACTCCGGGTTAATTCGGGTTAACTGAGCGGATGTCCTGCGATCTGATCATCCAATCGAGTACTTCAGCTTCATCGAAAGAGCGATCGCCGGGGTTACTTCTTACCCGCCGAAACTGTCCAGCGTAGCCAAGCGTCACTCCATCGAGTGAAACATTCCATGGGACGCAGAAAGGCGGCGAGAAATTTCTATTCGCAATCCATGGACCTGTCGGCGTCGAGCAGCCTGGAGGCGACGGTCCCGGATACGCCGAAGGCCCTCACGCGGAGGGCCTTCGAGTGGAGCGGGTGACGGGAATCGAACCCGCCTCTACAGCTTGGGAAGCTGTCGTTCTACCAATGAACTACACCCGCACGAGCAAGCTCGGAGCCGATCATACACAGCCTCGCAACGCGCCTCGCGGGGGTCGGTTAGCCTGTCCGAGTGCTGCTGAGTGACCAGGATCTGCGCAAAGAGGTCGAGTCGGGCCGTCTGCTGCTCGACCCGTTCGACGTCGAGATGGTTCAGCCGTCGAGCATCGACGTGCGACTGGACCGGTTCTTCCGGGTCTTCAACAACACCAAGTACACGCACATCGACCCGTCGATGCAGCAGGACGAGCTGACGAGCCTGGTGGAGACGCAGGACGGCGAGCCGTTCGTGCTGCACCCCGGTGAGTTCGTGCTCGGCAGCACCTACGAGATGGTGACGCTGCCGGACGACCTGGCGGGCCGGCTCGAGGGCAAGTCCAGCCTCGGCCGCCTCGGTCTGCTCACCCACTCGACGGCAGGCTTCATCGACCCCGGCTTCTCCGGCCACATCACGCTGGAGCTGTCCAACGTCGCGAACCTGCCGATCACCCTGCACCCCGGCATGAAGATCGGGCAGCTGTGCCTGTTCAAGCTGTCGAGCCCGGCGGAGCACCCGTACGGCTCGAAGCAGGCCGGCAGCCGGTACCAGGGGCAGCGCGGGCCGACGCCGAGCCGCGCCTACCTGAACTTCCACCGCACCGACACGCGGCGCTAGCTCAGGTCGCCGTACCGGTCGAGCACCCGGCGCCGCAGGTCCGGATCGGTGCGCGGCACGGGTTCCAGGAAGATCTCGTCGAGGTCGGGGAACGACGCACGCAGCTCGGCCGAGATGCGCACGCACGCGTTCTCCAGCTCGAACGCCGTCAGCTTGTCGTCGAAGTCGAGCCGCGCGCACAGCAGCACGCGGTCGGTGCCGATCAGCATCGTCAGCACGTCGACCACGGCGTCGACCTCGGGCACCTCGCCCAGTCGGCGCCAGATCGCCTTCACCATCACGGGATCCGCCTGCTGTCCGATCAGCAGACCCTTGTTGGTGCGCGCCAGCACGTACGCGACCAGCGCCAGCAGCACGCCGATCGCCAGCGACGCGAGGCCGTCCCACACCGACGACCCCGTCAGCTGGTGCAGACCGAGGCCGGCGAACGCCAGCACCAGGCCGATCAGCGCGGCGGAGTCCTCCAGGAACACCGTCTTCACGGTCGGATCGTCGGACACGCGCAGGAAGTCCCAGAACCCGCGGCCGTGCGCGGCGGCCTCGCTGCGCACCTGCCGGAACGCCTGCGTCCACGAGATCGACTCCAGCACGAACGCCAGCGCCAGCACGACGTAGCCGACCAGGGGTCTGGTCTGCTCCTCCTGTTCGCCGAAGACCGTGCGGAAGCCTTCGTAGAACGCGAACATCGCGCCCGAGGCGAAGATCGAGACGGCCGCCAGCAGCGACCAGAAGTAGCGCTCCTTGCCGTAGCCGAACGGGTGGCGGCGGTCGGCAGGGCGGTCCGAGCGGCGCAGGGCCGTGAGCAGAAGCGCCTCGGTGAACGTGTCGGCCACCGAGTGCGCGGCTTCGGAGAGGATTGCCGCGGAACCGGTCAAAACGCCCGCGACGGCCTTCATGACCGCGATCGCCAGATTCACCAGCAGGGCCAGAACCACGGTGAGTGTGCTTTCGCCCGAGCCCGACGGCTTCTCGCTCATGGCGATCACTCTAGGCCCGCGCCCGCACGCCCACAGTGCTGACATGGGGCCGTTGACCGGCGAAAATCACGGTTGGGTCTCGGGCAGCAACCGGACAGGCCCCTCGAACGACTCTATAGCGACCGGACGCTGGAGCGGCTGGGAAAAATCACTGAAATGTGCAGCTCTATTTGTGCTGCACAAAAATTCCTGGGGGCAGGATAATGAGCAACAAGATTCGTGCTGCGGCCATCACCGTCGTGACCTCGCTGGTCGCCGTGCCGCTCGCGCTTTCCGGTACCGCACTCGCGCAGGACGACGCGCAGCCGACGGGCTACATCGGCGGCTACGTCTTCAACGACCTCAACGGCGACGGCAAGAAGCAGGACAACGAGCCGGGCATTCGAGATGTCGACGTCATGATCAAGGAGCCGAACGGCCAGACGCACGGATTCCCGACGTCCGCCGACGGCGTTTACACGATCAAGCGCGCCCCGTACGGCGAGTACGAGGTCAGCTACGTCGACCCGAAGCTCGGCAACACCACGCCGTCCACGGTGAAGGTGAACCTCAACTCCGGCGGGGTGGACCTGAGCTTCGGCGTCCGCGGCGGCTCCATCTGCGGCACCGCGTGGAGCGACACCAACGAGGACGGCAAGCGTCAGGCCGGCGAGCCGGTGCTGTCCGGCCGCCAGATCTACCTGAAGGCGCTGGACAAGCTCGTCGAGTCGGGCGCGGACGGCGGCTACTGCTTCGACAACGTGCCCGCGGGCGACTACGCGCTCACGTCCACCAAGAAGACGGGCGACCCGCTCGTGCTGACCAAGCCGCACGGCGACTCGAAGTTCGACTGGGTCACGGCGCAGTCGTACGTGCAGAAGGTCGGCAGGGGCGAGCAGGTCAAGGGTGTGGACGCGGGCTTCATCACGCTGCGCCCCGACCTGAAGGCGGTGCAGATCATCGTCGCCAACCCGGACGCCACCGTCGACAACACCTTCAAGGTGGGCGACACGCTGACCGTCCTCGGTTCGCTGTGGGCCAACGGCAACGCGCCGGAGAGCCTCAGCGGCACGCTGACGCTGCCCGAGGGTCTGCGCATCGTGGAGCCCGCCGGTGGTCTCGGCTACGGGGCTGTCGTGCAGGGTCAGCAGGTGCTCCTGCCGCACGGTCTCAAGCAGAGCCCGCAGCTCGCCGAGTTCCTCGGTGCCAAGGTCGTGGTGGAGAAGGAGTTCACCGGCGGAGAGATCAAGTGGGAGGTCGGCAACGACAACGCCGACACCGACCGGTCGAACAACGTGCTGACCCGCAAGATCAACGCGGTGGCCGCCGCGCCCACCACGCAGCCGGAGCAGAACCACGGTCCCGCGGTCGTGGACGCCGAGTACAAGAAGACGGCGGGCCTGGCCAACACCGGTGCGGACCCCGTCGCCGCGGGTGCGATCGGCCTGGGTGCCCTGGTTCTCGGTGGCCTGGCCCTCTTCGCTGGTCGCCGCCGCAAGACCGCCTGATCGTTAAGCCATTCGAGTGACATTCGCGGGCCAGGGCAACATCTCGGGTGCCTGCGGTGTCTTAAGGCTGGGATCTGCACCGGGGGGACGCTGATCACCAGGGGGTAAGACGGAACGGCCCGCGTCCGGGAGAGACGCGGGCCGTTCTGCATGCGGGCGCAACTACCATCGTGGGATGGGCAAGCGAGGTGCGGACGACACCGACGCCGAGGTCGAGTCGTGGAGGGCCATGGTTCCGGCGATCGATCCGGTGGTCGAGGGCGTGGTCGACCGCGTGCACCAGATCAGCAAGTACCTGGACTTCCTCGCCACGGAGATCGCCGCGCCGCACGGGCTGAACCGCGCCGACTACGAGATCCTCGCCCGTCTGTTCTGGATCGGGCCGCCGCACCGCCTCACGCCCAAGCAGCTCGCCAACGGCACCCTGAGCCCGGCCACGACGATCACGAGCCGTCTCGACCGCCTGGAGAAGGCCGGTCTCGTCGTCCGCGAGCTCGACCCGAGCGACCGCCGCTCGTTGCCCGCGACGCTCACCGACGCCGGCCGCACGATCTTCCTCGACATCGTCGCGGGCCAGGCGCAGCGCGAGAAGGACCTCTTCACCGCGCTGCCCGGCGTTGACCTGGAGAACCTGCGCGACCTGCTGCGTCAGGTGATGGAGGTCCTCGCGGGCGAACTGGGCCCGGCACATCGTCGCACCCGGCTCGCTCTCGACAGCAAGGAGTAATTGCTACGAACTCGTACTATCCGATATCGTGCTATCTGGCGCGAGAGGGAGGGGTGCGACATGGGTGGCTATCCGCTGTCGGAGTGAGCGACATCACGCAACACCGCACCCCTGGTGGATCGATGTCCTATGTGGAGCAATCGAACACTGGGGGAAACAGTGCAGAAGGTCTTCGCCGTCGCCATGACGGCTGCCCTCGTCCTGCCCGTCGTGGCCACCTCTGCCGCGGCGCAGGACGAGACGATCACCGTTGAGGGCGTCATCTTCCTCGACCGCAACTTCAACGAGAAGTACGACGCGGGTGAGACCGTCCGCGCGAACGGCCCCGGCGTGCAGGTGAAGAACAAGGACGGCGAGAAGGTCGCCGAGTTCGGCACCGATGCGAACGGCCGGTACAAGGCAGTACTGCCCAAGGCCTCGCAGTACCTGGTCCTGAACATGGACAAGGACGGTTTCAACACGCCCTTCGCCGCGCGCGTCGTCACCGAGAACACGACGCTCGACTTCCCCGTGTGGGGCAGCTTCATCGACGGCTTCAGCTTCGTCGACACCAACGGTGACGGCGTGAAGCAGGCCGACGAGCAGCCGTCCACCGGCGAGATCAAGGTCAGCGGCAAGGCGATCGACGGTACTCAGGTCGACGCCACCACCAAGCCGGGCGTGGACGGCTCGTACCGGTTCGAGCTGAAGGAAGGCGCCTACACGGTCACGGCGCCGGACCTCGCGCGCAGCGAACTGGCGATCGCCAAGCCGTTGGGCGCGAACGACATCGACTGGGTCACGGGCCAGGCCAAGGCCGGGGCGCGGAACACGCGGATCGACATCCGCTACTTCAAGCCCAAGGCCGACGCCGCCATCGAGGAGTTCACGGTCACGCCCGACAAGGACGTGTACACGGTCGGCGACCAGGTCGACATCAGGATCAAGCTGGCCAACAGGGGCGACAACCCCGGCAAGCTGTCGTTCCTCGTCTTCCTCCCCACCGGGAAGATCCTCTCGCACAGCAAGAACGTCGTCGGTGAGGACGGCGACTTCGAGACGGTCGCGCCGCTGCTGCCGGGTGAGTCGCTCACGGTCGAGGTGAAGGCCGAGTTCACCGCGCCCGAGGACCCCAAGGAGCCCAACATCAACCTGGGGCCGTACGTGCGGCCGTGGGTCGGCGGTCACAAGGACGTCGAGCGCGGGAACCAGGGCTCCAAGTTCAGCAAGCGGGTCCAGGTCGTGGAGAAGAGCACCACGACCTCGCCGTCGGAGACCACGACGACGACCTCGCCGACGAGCACCACCACGACCACGCCGGCCGTGGCCAAGGCGGGCAACAAGACCGGTCTCGCCTCGACCGGTGCCTCGCCGCTCGGCTTCCTGGCGCTGGGCTCGGTGCTGCTCGCGGCCGGTCTGAGCGCGTTCTTCGTGGCGCGCCGCCGCCGGTCCTGACCACTTAGGACCCGCCACGGTTAGTCTGCGGCATGGGCATCTTGGTGCATGTGCTGCTGACTGCCGTGGCGGTCTGGGTGTCGACCGCCCTCCCCGGCATCGACCTGGGTGAGGGCACCACCGGCACGAGAATCCTCACGCTGATCGGCGTCGCAGTGATCTTCGGCCTGGTCAACGCGATCGTGAAGCCGCTCGTGAAGTTCTTCGGCTGCTTGTTCTACCTGGTCACCCTCGGCCTGATCGGGCTCGTGGTGAACGCGCTGCTGTTCATGCTCACCGGGTGGCTCGCCGAGCAGCTGGACCTGCCGTTCCGCGTCGACGGCTTCTGGCCCGCGTTCTGGGGCGCGATCATCGTCGCCCTGACCGGCTGGGTGCTGAACGTGGTCTACGACAAGATCACCGACAACGACTGACCTCACCGAAGCGAAAGGCCCTCGGTCCACAACGGACCGAGGGCCTTTTCGTTGTCGCTCTTAAGCGTTTGCTTCCTCCGCGGCCGGAGTCGTCTGGCCGCGGCGAACCGACTCGAGCAGCATCTGCGCGACGTCCACGACCTCGACGTGGGCACCGGCCTGGCCGTCGGCCTGGCGCGCGGTGACGCCGTCGGTGAGCATCACGCGGCAGAACGGGCAGCCGGTCGCGATCTTCGACGGTGCGGTCGACAGGGCCTCGTCCACGCGGTCGACGTTGATGCGCTTGCCGATCCGCTCCTCCATCCACATGCGAGCGCCACCGGCACCGCAGCACATGGAGCGCTCCTCGTGACGCGGCATCTCGCGCAGCTTCGCGCCGGACGCGCCGATGAGCTCACGCGGTGCCTCGTAGACCTTGTTGTGGCGGCCCAGGTAGCACGGGTCGTGGTAGGTGACGTCCTCGGTGACCGGCGCGACCGGCACCAGGCGGCGTTCGCGCACCAGCTTGTTCAGCAGCTGCGTGTGGTGCACGACCTCGTACGTGCCGCCGACCTGCGGGTACTCGTTCGCCAGCGTGTTGAAGCAGTGCGCACACGTGACGACGATCTTGCGCTGGCCGACCGGGCGGTCCTCGAAGACCGAGTTCAGGACCTCGACGTTCTGCTGGGCGAGCATCTGGAAGAGGAACTCGTTGCCGGCGCGGCGAGCGGGGTCACCGGTGCAGGTCTCCTCCGGGCCGAGCACGGTGTACTTGACGCCCGCGGTGTGCAGCAGCTCGGCCACGGCACGGGTGGTCTTCTTCGCGCGGTCCTCGAACGCGCCGGCACAGCCGACCCAGAACAGGTACTCGGCGTCGCCCAGCTCGCCCTCGAACACCGGCACCTCGAACTCGAGGCCCTCGGTCCACGCGAGGCGGTCCTTGGCGTTCTGGCCCCAGGGGTTGCCCTTGTTCTCCAGGTTCTTGAACATGCCGCCGAGCTCGGTCGGGAAGTTCGACTCGATCAGCACCTGGTAGCGGCGCATGTCGACGATGTGGTCGACGTGCTCGATGTCGACAGGGCACTGCTCGACGCACGCGCCGCAGGTCGTGCAGGACCACAGCACGTCGGGGTCGATGACGCCGAGCTCGTCCGGGCCGCCGACCAGCGGGCGCTCGGACTCGGCCATCGCCAGCACGTCGATGGACTCGAGGCGCTTCTTGTAGTCCTCGTACTTGTCCTCGACCAGTCCGACCTCGTCGCCGCCCATGTCGCGCGAGCCGCCGGCGAGCAGGTACGGCGCCTTGGCGTACATGTGGTCGCGCAGCTGCGTGATGACCAGCTTGGGGGACAACGGCTTGCCGGTGTTCCAGGCGGGGCACTGCGACTGGCAGCGGCCGCACTCGGTGCAGGTGGAGAAGTCTAGGACGCCCTTCCAGGTGAAGTCCTCGACCTTGCCGACGCCGAACACGTCCTTGTCCGGGTCGGCTTCCTCCAGGTCGAGCACCTTGCCGCCGGACATCATCGGCTTCAGCGCGCCCAGCGCGACGCCACCGTCGTCCTCGCGCTTGAAGTAGATGTTGAAGAACGCCGAGAACCGGTGCCAGGCAACACCCATCGTCAGCTTCCTGCCGACGACGATCAGCCAGATCATGCCGCTCAGCAGCTTGATCAGCGCCATCACCGACACCCAGATGGCGGCGGACGGCAGCAGGTGCGAGAGCGGCTGCGTCACGAACGACGTCCACAGCGGGGCCTCTTCCAGGCCGCTCGACTGCTTGAACGCCTTCACGCCGAGGATGCCGAGACCCTCGATGATCACGACCGCCTCGACGAAGTACGCGGACTTGAAGTCCGAGCCCTGGAAGCGGGAGAGCCGGTCGGCGCGGCGCGGGTGGTTGAGCTGGCGGATGACCGCGAGCACCACGCCACCGACGACGGTGCCGAGACCCAGCAGCTCGACCAGCAGCAGCCAGACGGACCACGTGCCGATGATCGGCCAGTGGAAGTGCGGGTCGAACACCTCGCCGTACGCCTCGAACAGCACCGCGGAGCCGATGAGGAAGCCCCACATCACCATCCAGTGCCACGGGGCGACCGAGCGGAACTTCGCCATTCTGGTGTGCGCGACGAACTCGACGATCAACGTCTTCAGCCGCGGCCAGAACGGCCCGAAGCGGGTTCCGTCCGGCTGACCGAGCCGAATGATCTTGATCTGCTTCAGCACGGCGGCGACGAACACGCCCCAGGCGACGACGCTCACCGCCACGGCGACGAGTCCGAGAACCAGCTGGAGGGTCATGGCGGGAGTCTAGGCCACGTTACTCGTGAGTAACCACTTGGACGTGGCCGGTGTCTCCTCGCGTACCGGTCAAGTATCCAGAAGTTGATCAAAAACTTATGGAACAATCGTTCAGGTAGTTGTCTTGAGCAGCCCTGGAGGTCGCCGTGTTGTACCTGTATCTCGCTGCGGCGATCGTCGGGGAGATCGCCGCCACCGTGTCGTTGAAGCTGTCCGAGGGCTTCAGCAGACTGTGGCCGTCAGTGGTTGTCGTCGTCGGATACGCCATCGCCTTCACGGCGCTTTCGCGCGCGTTGAAGTTGGGTATGCCCGTGGGCGTCGCCTACGCCGTGTGGTCCGCCATCGGCGTTGCGGCGGTGGCGATCATCGGCTGGAAGTTCCTGGGCGAGACCCTCAACCCCACGATGGTGATCGGGTTGGCTTTGATCATCGGAGGCGTGGTGACGCTCGAGCTCGGGAGGACGCACTGACTGCCGTAATCGATGGACGCAAGGCGCGCGGCGAGAAGAAGCGGCGTGCCATCGTCGAGGCGACGCTCAGGGTCATCGAGCGCGAGGGCATCTCCGGCGTGACGCACCGCAGCGTGGCGCGCGAGGCCGGGGTGCCGACGACAGCGCCCACCTACTACTTCGCGTCGCTCGACGACCTGTTGATCGCCACGCTGCTGTGGGCGGCGGAAGAGTCGTGCGACGAGATGCTGCAGGCAGTCGCGAGCGGCGGCACTCCGCGCGCTATCGCTGCGTCGCTGGCGAAGGCGGTCAACGAGAACCGTGCGCGCACACTCGCCGAGTACGAGCTCTACCTGCTGGCCGGTCGTCGTCCCGAACTGAAAGCCGCCGCACGCCGGTGGCTCGATCTGGCCGTCGAGACGGTTCGGCCCGCCGATCCGGTGGCGTTCAGGGCGTTCCTCGCGGCCGTCGACGGGCTGCTGATCCAGGGCCTGATAGCCGATGTTGCTCCGAACGAGGAGGAGCTGGAGCCAATCGTGTCCTTCTTGATCTGTGGTCGCGACGATTTCACCGCCGTTACGCGGGAACAATGAAGGTATGAAGTTCGCGCGAGAGGTGTCCGGAATCAGCCACGGGGTGAGCCTGGGGCTGCTGGCCGCGCTCTACGTCCGCGACTCGCTGGCGTTGTCCGTCGACGTCGAGCCGCACGTGCCGGGCCTGGTCCCGTCGTTGCCGGTGCACGTGCCCGCGGGGGTCGACCGCGCCGCCGTGACGCGGGAGTGGCCGGGCTGGTGGGCCGACGCGCTGGACGCGTGCACCCGAGGCGCCGAGCCGTCGGTGCCCGAGGACGCCGAGGCGTTGCTGACCCGGCCGTCCTGCCGGGAAGCGGTCCTCGCGATGAAGGCCGGCATCGAGCAGCTGCACCGCGTGCAGTCTCCGGTGGCGTTGCCCATAGGGGACGTGCTTCGCGGCATCGAGTCGCGCATCGGGCGGTGGGCGCAGAGCGTGGAGCTGCACATCGCCGAGGTGCCCGTCGACGGCCTGCTGTGGGAGCGCATCGCCCCTGCTCACGTTCTCGCGTCGACGAGGTTCCTGAACGACCCCGCGCGCACGGCGCCTGCGTTGCGAGCGGTGCTCGAAGATCTTGTCTGAATCAAGGTAGGGACAACCCCACCCTGCCTTCGGGGGCTGACAACCGTGTAGCTGAGCCGCGTCACCTCTAGTTTTGTGCTCATGCTGAGGACGGCGCTGGTGGCGGTGCTGATGGGGGCTCTGCTCTCCGGGTGTGGCATCCGCATCATGAAGTACGAGTTCACCGACGACCACACGGTCGCGGAGAAGTACACGTCGGTGCGGGTGCGCACCGGCTCGGGGGACGTGGCGATCCGGTACGTGCAGGGGATCAGCGAGACGAAGATCCACCGCAGGGTCGAGCACGCCAAGGACAACAAGCCCGCCGGTGTCGCGCACCGGATCGAGGGCACCGCGCTGGTGCTGGGCGACTGCGGCAACAACTGCTCGATCAACTACGACGTGCAGGTGCCGTACGCGGACATCACCGTGGAGTCGCCGGACAACGGGTCGGGTGACGCGGTGATCGAGGGGGTCGCCGCGGTCGACTACAAGATCGGTTCCGGCAAGTTCGAGGCCTTCAACATCGCGGGCAACGTCCAGGTCGACAACGGCTCCGGCAACGTCTACGTGCGTGACATCAAGGGTGACGTCAAGGCGCACAGCGGATCGGGCAAGTTCGAGGCCTCCAGGGTCAAGGGCAGCGTCACCGCGGACCTCGGTTCCGGCGACATCGACCTGGACCAGGTGGAGGGCAAGATGCTGCTCCACACCGGCTCCGGCAACATCACCGGCACGACGCTCGACAACGACGTGACCGCCAGCGCCGACTCCGGCGACGTGGAGATGACCTTCGTCTCGGCGCGCACGGTCCGCGCCGACTCGGGCTCCGGCGACATCACGCTGCGGGTGCCGGGCGCGGGCGGTCCGTACAAGGTCACCGGCGACACGGGCAGCGGTGACCGCAAGATCGACGTGCCGACCGACCCGGCCGCGAAGTTCGAGCTCAAGCTCGACGCGGGCTCCGGCAACATCAAGGTGACGGCCGTCTGAGCCTGCGTGAACCGGGGGATGTGCTGAGGACCACTCCACAAGGGGTGGTCCTCAGTGCGTTGTGAGGGAACAACCAGACTTTGCCGGCCGTTGGGTCAGTCAGAAAGCTTGAGTCGGGTAGGCTCAAGTTCGAGCGGATGGCAAACTTGAGCCAGCAACGCTCAACAAGTACTAGCGGAAGGAACTCCAATGGCGCGTGCAGTCGGCATCGACTTGGGGACGACCAACTCCGTCGTCGCCGTTCTCGAGGGCGGTGAGCCGACGGTCATCGCCAACTCGGAGGGCTCCAGGACGACCCCGTCCATCGTCGCGTTCGCGAAGAACGGCGAGGTTCTCGTGGGTCAGCCCGCGAAGAACCAGGCCGTCACCAACGTCGACCGCACCATCCGTTCGGTCAAGCGCCACGTCGGCACCAACTGGAAGACCGACGAGATCGACGGCAAGCAGTACACCTCGCAGGAGATCAGCGCGCGCGTGCTGATGAAGCTCAAGCGCGACGCCGAGGCGTACCTGGGCGAGGAGATCACGGACGCCGTGATCACCGTCCCGGCCTACTTCGAGGACGCGCAGCGCCAGGCCACCAAGGAGGCCGGCCAGATCGCGGGCCTCAACGTGCTCCGCATCGTCAACGAGCCGACGTCGGCCGCGCTGGCCTACGGCCTCGACAAGGGCGAGAAGGAGCAGACCATCCTGGTCTTCGACCTCGGTGGCGGCACGTTCGACGTCTCGCTGCTCGAGCTCGGCGACGGCGTGGTCGAGGTCCGTGCGACCTCCGGCGACAACCACCTCGGTGGCGACGACTGGGACCAGCGCGTCGTCGACTGGCTGGTCGAGCGCTTCAAGCAGGCCAACGGCATCGACCTGACCAAGGACAAGATGGCCCTTCAGCGCATCCGCGAGGCTGCGGAGAAGGCCAAGATCGAGCTGTCCAGCTCGTCGCAGGCGTCCATCAACCTGCCGTACATCACGGTCGACGGTGACAAGAACCCGCTGTTCCTCGACGAGACGCTGTCGCGCGCCGAGTTCCAGCGCATCACGTCCGACCTGCTCGACCGCACCCGCGCGCCGTTCAACAACGTGATCAAGGACGCCGGCATCTCCGTCGGCGACATCGACCACGTCGTGCTCGTCGGTGGCTCGACCCGCATGCCCGCCGTCGCGGAGCTCGTCAAGGAGTTGACCGGCGGCCGCGAGCCCAACAAGGGCGTGAACCCGGACGAGGTCGTCGCCGTCGGCGCGGCTCTGCAGGCCGGTGTCCTCAAGGGTGAGGTCAAGGACGTCCTGCTGCTCGACGTCACCCCGCTGTCCCTCGGCATCGAGACCAAGGGCGGCATCATGACCAAGCTGATCGAGCGCAACACCACGATCCCGACGAAGCGTTCCGAGACCTTCACGACGGCGGACGACAACCAGCCGTCCGTGCAGATCCAGGTCTTCCAGGGTGAGCGCGAGATCGCGGCGCACAACAAGAAGCTCGGCATGTTCGAGCTGACCGGCCTGCCGCCCGCCCCGCGTGGCGTGCCGCAGATCGAGGTCACCTTCGACATCGACGCGAACGGCATCGTCCACGTCTTCGCGAAGGACCTGGGCACCGGCAAGGAGCAGTCGATGACGATCACCGGTGGCTCCGCGCTGCCGAAGGACGACATCGACCGCATGGTCAAGGACGCCGAGGCGCACGCCGAGGAGGACAAGCGCCGCCGCGAGGAGGCCGAGGTCCGCAACCAGGCGGAGACTCTCGTCTACCAGACGGAGAAGGTCGTCAAGGAGAACGACGACAAGCTCCCCGCCGAGATCAAGGACAAGGTGAACGCCGCGATCGCCGAGGCGAACGAGGCGCTCAAGGGCACCGACATCAACGCCATCAAGACGGCGGTCGAGAAGCTCGCGACCGAGTCCCAGGCCATCGGCCAGGCGATCTACGCCAACGCGCCGGGTGCCGCCGGTGCCGAGGCCCCTGGTGCTGACGCGCCGGGTGCCGCGGGCGCCGGTGCCAAGGCTCAGGACGACGTCGTCGACGCCGAGATCGTGGACGAGGACGAGAAGAAGTGACCGAGCCGAGGCACGCCGCCCCTGACGAGGAGCAGCCTCAGGTAGTCGTGAACGACCGGCGCCGGATCGACCCCGAAACGGGTGAGGTCCGGGCGCCGGCCCACGCTGCCGCCGAGGAAGGTGCTGCTCCGGCTGACGAACCGGTCGTCGCGGAGATCGTCGACGACCCGTCCGTCGAGCTGAAGGTCCAGCTCGACGAGCGCACCGCCGACCTGCAGCGGCTCACCGCCGAGTACGCGAACTACCGCAAGCGGGTGGAACGCGACCGCGAGGCAGTGATCAACAACGCGAAGGCGGGCGTGGCAGGCGAGCTGCTGCCGCTGCTGGACGACATCGAGAGGGCCGCCGCGCACGGCGACCTGACCGGTGCGTTCAAGGCGGTGGCGGACAAGCTGGTGTCCACTTTGGCCAAGACCGGCCTGGAGCCGTTCGCGCACGAGGGCGAGGCGTTCGACCCGACGGTGCACGAGGCCGTGCAGCACAGCACGTCCCCGGACGTCGACGGTCCGACCGTCACCGCCGTCCTGCGCCGCGGCTACAAGTTCGGCGACAAGCTCGTCCGGCCCGCGCTCGTCGCGGTGACCGAGTACGAAGCCGCGCCGGCACCGCAGGCCGAAGAGAACTGACGAGAGGAGGAGACGTCCGGATGAGTGCTAGGGACTGGATCGAAAAGGACTTCTACCGCGAGCTGGGCGTCTCCTCCGACGCGTCGGCGGACGAGATCAAGAAGGCGTACCGCAAGCTCGCCCGCGAGCTGCACCCGGACGCCAACCCCGGCGACGCCAAGGCCGAGGCCCGCTTCAAGGCGGTCTCCGAGGCCTACGGCGTGCTGTCCGACGCGGCCAAGCGCAAGCAGTACGACGAGGCCCGGCGCCTGTTCGCGGGTGGCGGCGGTGGCTTCCCCGGCGGCTTCGGCGGCGCGGGCGGCTTCGACGTCAACGACCTGTTCGGCCGCGCGGCCCAGGGCACCGGTGGCGGTGGCCTCGGCGACCTGCTCGGCGGCCTGTTCAACCGTCGCGGCGGCGGTGGCACGGCCGGTTCGGCCACCCGCCCGCGTCGCGGCGAGGACGTCGAGACGGACGTCCGCATCGACTTCACCGAGGCGGTCAAGGGCGCGACGGTGCCGCTGCGCCTGTCGTCCCCGGCCGCCTGCACGACGTGTGGCGGCTCGGGCGCCAAGCCGGGCACCACGCCTCACGTCTGCGCGACCTGCTCGGGTTCCGGCCTGGTGACCCGCTCGCAGGGCGCCTTCGCGTTCAGCGAGCCGTGCCGCGACTGCCGCGGCACCGGCCGGATCATCGACGACCCGTGCCCCGAGTGCGGTGGCGACGGCGTCAGCACCCGGACGCGGACCCTGACCGTCCGCATCCCTTCGGGTGTCGACGACGGCCAGCGGATTCGCCTTGCCGGACAAGGGGAACCCGGTCGCAACGGCGGCCCGTCCGGCGACCTTTTCGTGCGCGTGCACGTCAACCCGCACAGCGTGTTCGGACGCCAGGGCAACGACCTGACGCTGACGGCGCCGATGACGTTCTCCGAGCTGGCGCTGGGAACGACGTTGACGGTGCCGACGCTGGACGGCAAGGTGACCTTGAAGGTGCCTGCCGGTACTGGTTCCGGACGGGTGCTGCGGGCGCGGGGCAAGGGCATCACCAAGAAGGACGGGACCGCGGGCGATCTCCTGATCACCCTCGAGGTCGCGGTGCCGAACAACCTGTCGTCCGACGCCCGCAAGGCGCTCGAGGCGTACGCAGAGGTGACCGCTGATCACGATCCCCGAGGGGATCTGAACGCGTTGCTCGAAGGGCGGTGAGTCCGGTGGGTTTTCCCTTCCCTCCCGGGACGGATGAGGACACGCCGTTCTTCGTGATCTCCGTCGCCGCACAGCTCTCCGGTCTGCACGCGCAGACCCTGCGGTCCTACGACCGGATGGGCCTGGTGTCGCCGGGCCGCACGTCCGGTGGCGGCCGCCGCTACTCGATGCGGGACATCGTGCTGCTGCGCGAAGTTCAGCGCCTCTCCCAGGAGGAGGGCGTGAACCTCGCCGGCATCAAGCGGATCATCGACCTGGAGCACCAGGTCGACGCTCTGCGCTCTCGGGTCACCGAGTTGACGCAGGAACTGGCGAACGCGTTGGCGGCGGCCGATTCCGCGGCCGCCGCCGTGCACGCGTCCTACCGGCGAGACCTCGTGCCAATCCGGCAGGAGACCGCGCTCGTGGTGTGGAAGCCGAAGCCCAGGAAATAAGGCACAGCAGGTGATCGAGCGCCTTTACGAGGTCTTCTCGGCGCCGCGTCCGCGCGTGGTCGACTACTGCGACCACTGCGTGAAACCGGAGGACGTGGCGCCGTTCACGACGGTGCCGCTGCGCGAACTGACGGCGGAGCAGGTCGAGATCTACTGGCTGCGTTCCGGCACGATCGGTGACGAGAAGTTCGCGCGCTACCTGCTCCCGCGCGTGCTGGACCTGATCGCGTCCGGTGAGCTCGACGCGGACTTCTACTGGCTGCGCATCGCGAACACCGCCCACGAGAACGGCGATTCACGCGAACGGCAGACCATCGAGGCGTACTACGACGCCACGCCGTCCGCTCTCGAAGCCCTCGTCGAGGAGTGCACCGGCGAGAATGCTCCCGGCGACCGTCTCGCGGAGTGGTTGACTCACCGCTCTTCGAAGTAGAAGCCCGACTCCAGGTCCTCCAGGAGCGTGGGCTCCTTCGGTTCCCAGTCCAGCAACGACTTCGTGCGCGCACCAGACGTCGGCGCGTCCCGCGTGACCATGTTCGCGAGCGGCCCGAAGTGCTCGTCCGGAACGCTCTGCACCGGCACGTCGAGCTTCCGTCCGATGACCTCGGCGATCTCCTTCAACGTCACCGCTTCCTCCGCGACCGCGTGCAGCACCGAGCCGGCCGGAGCCTTCTCCACGGCCAGCCGGTAGAGCCGAGCGGCGTCCAGCGTGTGCGCGGCGGACCAGCGGTTCGTGCCGTCGCCCGGGTAGCCGGAAACGCCTGTGGTGCGGGCGATCCTGACCAGCAACGGGATGAACCCGGCCGTGTCCAGTTCACTGTGGACGGTCGGCGGCAGGACGACCACGGCACCGCGGACGTCATCGGCGTCGATGATCAGGTTGCGGGCGGTGCCCCGGCTGTGGTCGTCCGGAACGCGTTCGGCTTCGGTGGCGGTGTGGCCGAGGCCCGAGTACGAGAGCGTGCCGCCGGTGCCGATCAAGGGCTTGCCGGTGCCCGAGAGCTCGTCGAGGAACGCCGCGACAACCGCGAGGTCCGCGGCCGACGCGCCGGCGTAGTCACCCGCGAACATCTCCTCGTGCTTGAACGCCAGGTGGATCACGGCGTCGGCTTCCGAAGCGCCCTTGCGCAACCCGTCCAGGTCGTCGAGATCGCCGCGCTGGACTGTCGCTCCCCGATCGATGAGCTTCTCCGCTGACGCGTCCGAGCGGGCCAGGCCGACGACCTGATGTCCGGCGCGCAGCAGTTCCGGGACCAGTGCCGAACCGACGTGGCCGCTGGCACCCGTGACGAAGACCTTCATGGCACTTCCTTCAAGTGATGGGACTTGGTCTCATCAACCGTAGCAGAGTGATGGGACTGAGTCGCATCACTTATGATGTGAGGTATGGGTCGATGGGAGCCGGACGCGCGGGATCGGTTGGTGCGCGCCGCACTCGACCTGTTCGACGAGCAGGGCTACGAGAACACGGCGGTCGCGCAGATCGCCGAACGCGCGGGGCTGACGAAGAGCACGTACTTCCGGCACTTCCGGGACAAGCGCGAGGTGCTCTTCGGCGGCCAGGACGAGCTGCTCGGACTGATCGTCGCCGGGATCGAGGGAGCGCAGGCCGAGCCGCTGGGGATGGTCGAGGCTGCGCTGGTGGCGATGGCCGTGACGTTCAGCGAGGAGCGGCGGGCGAACGGGCCGCGGCGGCTGGCGGTGATCGCGGGCAACGACGAGCTGCGCGAGCGGGACGCGTTGAAGATGGCCGGGTTCGCGCGCACGATGGTCGACTCGATGCTGCGGCGCGGGGTGGCCGAGCTCGACGCCCAGGTCGCCGCCGAGCTCGGCATTCTGGCGCTGCGGCGCGGGTACGCCCAGTGGCTCGAGGTCGGCGGGGACTTCGCGGAAGTCGCCCGCCGAGCGCTCGAAGAGGTGCGTGCCGCAGCTAGAGAGTGCTGAGCAGGTCCTCGACCTCGGCGGCGATGCGGTCGAGCGCGGGCTCGTTGTCGACGGCCGCGATCGCCCTGTCGATCCAGTCCGCGATCAACGGCATCTGCTCCGGCTTGAGGCCGCGCGTGGTGATGCCGGCGGTGCCCAGACGGATGCCCGACGGGTCGAACGGCTTGCGCGGGTCGAACGGGACCGCGTTGTAGTTCAGCTCGATGCCCGCGCGGTCGAGGGCGCGGGCGGCGGGTTTGCCGGCGATGCCCTTCGACGTGAGGTCGACGAGGATAAGGTGGTTGTCCGTGCCGCCGGAGACCAGGTCGAAGCCGCGCGCGAGCAGCTCGTCGGCCAGGGCGCGAGCGTTTGCGACGATCGTGTGGGCGTACTCGCGGAACTCCGGCTGCGAGGCCTCGTGCAGTGCGACGGCGATCGCCGCGGTGGTGTGGTCGTGCGGGCCGCCCTGCAGGCCGGGGAAGACGGCGCGGTCGATGGCGCGAGCGTGCTCGGCGTCGCTGAGGATCATGGCGCCGCGTGGTCCGCGCAGAGTCTTGTGCGTGGTCGTGGTGATCACCGGGGCGTGACCCACTGGGGACGGATGGGCGCCACCCGCGACGAGACCGGCGATGTGCGCGATGTCGGCGACCAGGATCGCGCCGACCTCTTCAGCGATCGACGCGAACGCCGGGAAGTCGATCGTGCGCGGGATCGCCGTGCCGCCGCAGAAGATCACCTTCGGGCGTTCGGCGAGAGCCAGGGAGCGGACCTCGTCCAGGTCGACGACGCCGGTGTCCTTGCGGACGTCGTACTGGACGGCGTGGAACCACTTGCCGGTCGCGGAGACGTTCCAGCCGTGGGTGAGGTGGCCGCCCATCGGCAGGGACATGCCCATGACGGTGTCGCCGGGCTGCAGGAAGGCCAGGTAGACGGCGAGGTTCGCCGGAGCGCCGGACAGCGGCTGGACGTTGGCGTGCTCGACGCCGAACAGCGACTTCGCCCTGTCGATCGCCAGCTGTTCGACCTGGTCGATGACCTGCTGGCCCTCGTAGTACCGCTTGCCGGGGTAGCCCTCGGAGTACTTGTTGGTCAGCACCGAGCCTGTTGCCTCGAGCACGGCGGCTGACACGTCGTTCTCCGAGGCGATCATGCGCAGCTTGCGGGCCTGCCGCGCTGCCTCGGCCTCGATCAGGGCGGCGATTTGCGGGTCGACGTTCGAGAGCACGGCGCATCTCCGTGCCGGGCACCCAGGCGTTCGGTGCGCGGCCGTCGCTTCCCGGTGGTCAGTTCCACCCTCGGCACGCCAGTCGCTGAAGACGTGCCGAGCTTAGTCGAGCGTGAACGGGTCGTACTTGATCCGGTCGAGCGGCGTTCCGGCGACCAGCATGCGGGACACGGTGGACCTGATCATGGCGGGGCTGCCGCAGACCAGGACGTCGCGCTCTTCCCACGCGCCGTAGCGGGTGACCACGTCGGCGAGGCTGCCCTGCTCGACACCTCGGACGCCGGGATCCGACTCCAGCACCGGCACGACCGTGAGCCACGGGTTCGTGGTCGCGATGCGCTGAAGGTTGTCCAGGTCGTAGAGGTCCTCGCGGGTGCGGCCGCCGTAGAACAGGTGCACGCGCGGGTTCTCCCCGTACTGCGCCATCTCGTCGATGATCGCGTGCATCGGGGCCACGCCGGTGCCGCCGGCGACCATGAGGATGTCCGAGCCTGCCGTGCGGTCGACGCTCAGACGGCCCATCGGCGGTCCGATCCGCCACGTGTCACCGGCCTGCGTGTGACCCACCACCGAACGTGACACCCAGCCGCCGTCGACGGACCGGATGTGGAACTCGATGACGCCGTCCTCACGAGGGGCGTTCGCCGGCGAGTAGTACCGCCACAGCCGCTTGCGCTGCGGGGTCTCCACGCTGACGTACTGACCGGCCTTGTAGCTGACCGGGTGGTCGGGCTGCAGCCGTACGACGGCCAGGTCCCACGAGACGCGCTGGTGCTCCAGCACCGTCGCGTGCCAGTAGGCAGGCCCGTTGTCGGCGTCGGCCGCCTCCTGCATCGCCCTGGCCATCAGCGTGTAGGCCTCGGCCCACGCCATCTCGACCTTGGGCGTCCAGGCGGCGCCGGAGAACTTCTTCACCGCGGACAGCAACGCGGTCCCGACCGCCTCGTAGTGGACGTTGATGACACCGAACTTGCGGTGGTCACGGCCCAGCTGGCGGAGGAAGGGGATGAGGTCGTCCGGGCGGTCGACCATCTGCACCACGTGCACGAGGGCGCGGAGCAGGCGGCTCCGCTGGACCTCCATGTTCGCGGGGAACATCTCGCGTGTGGCAGGCGAGAGCGAGAAGAGCATGCCGTAGAAGAACTTCGCCACTTCTTCGGCGTGCGGCTCCACCACCGCGAAGCTCTCCCGGATCATCCGCACCATGGCGGTGACTCCGGGTGGGGGTTCCCGGTGTGGCGGGGTAGGGATGGGGCTCAGCACAGCGTTCGCAGTCATGGTCCGCGCGCAGTCTCCACGTTCTCATTGGCGCCGGCAAGGCGCGATAGTCCTCGTCAAGCATCCGTCCCCCGACAGGGTGGACAGTAACCCCTGATCGGTGGGTTTGACTCCTTGATGCCACCTTCGAGCGAAGCCTGATCACACTCCGTGAGTAGTTGTTACCGCAACAGTGTGAATGTGAGGGCCCTTCTGTACCGACTTGCTCGCTTGCGTGGAACCGTGTGGCGGGTGTCCCTGCCTGAGCTGACCGACCTGACCGAGACCACCTCACCCGACTGTGTTGAGCGTCCTGGCTCACGTGGTGAGCACTTCCTCCAATGTGCCTTGGAGACGTCTGATCGCGCCACACGCTTCTACGACGATCAGGTACTCGATCACCTCAACGACGCGATGGCCGAGTTCGTCGGCCGGATGGAGATGGCGTTCATCTCGACCGCTGATGCCGACGGGGAGTGCGACTCGACCCTGCGGGCAGGGCCGGCGGGGTTCATCCAGGTGATCGACTCCCGGACCGTCGCGTACCCCGAGTACCGCGGCAACGGCGTGATGGCGTCGCTGGGCAACATCATGGAGAACCCGCACGTCGGGATGCTGATGGTGGACTTCGCCGACGACCTGATCGGGCTGCACGTCAACGGTCGTGCCCGGATCGTGCCGCGCGAGGAGCTCTCCACGGAGGACAAGAAGGTGGAGCGGTGGGTGGTGGTCGAGGTGCAGGAGGCCTACATCCACTGCCGCAAGCACATCCCGCGGATGATCCCCGTCGACCGCATCCGGGACTGGGGAACGGACGACGTGAAGCGGAAGGGTGGCGACTTCTTCGGGGTCAAGGCGGACAAGGCCGCCGACTGACCCGTCTGGTCACATGGCGGTATGTCATGTGTCTTCTGCTCGATCATGTCCGGCGACCTGCCCGCCTCCTGGGTGGCGCGGGCGCCGGACGCCGTCGCGTTCCTGCCGCTTCCTGCCGGCGCTCTAGCGCCTGGTCACACGCTGGTGGTGCCGCGTGAGCACTCGGTAGGGGTGCACGACGCGACCCCGGCCGCGTTCACCGCGGCCGGGCTGATGATCAGGCGCGTGGCGCGGGCGATGGAGGCCGCGCTGGGTGCGTCCGGCGTGTGCGTGCTCAACGCGAGCGGTCCCGGATCGGGGCAGAGTGTCGCTCACCTGCACTTTCACGTCGTGCCGCACTGGGAGGACGACGAGTACTTCGCGTGGCCGGAGCCGTCGGGGAGGAAGCTCGAGGGCGATCTCGCCCGGCTGTTGAGTGACGCAGTAGACCGCTAAAAAGGTTGGCTTAGCTAACTATCTCCAGATATAGTTGTATGGCATCAACTAACTAACTGGAGGTGTGGGCTTGACTCGGCCCTCGTCACATCGGGAGATCCTCGAAGCGCTGTCCGGCATCTGGGTCGCGCTTCTCGTCGCAATCCTCAGCTCCACCATCGTCTCGAACGCGCTCCCGACGATCCTGGCCGAGCTCAAGGGCACCCAGACCCAGTACACGTGGGTCATCACGTCGATGCTCCTCGCCTCGACGGCCAGCACGCCGTTGTGGGGGAAGCTCGCTGACCTCTTCGACAAGAAGAGGTTGTTGCAGGGCAGCATCGTGCTGTTCGTGGTCGGCTCGGTTCTGTCGGGGCTCAGCCAGAACATGGAGCAGCTCATCGCGTTCCGCGTCGTCCAGGGCCTGGGCATGGGCGGCGTGCAGGCACTCGGCCAGGTCGTGGTCGGTGCGCTGCTCAGCCCTCGTGAGCGCGGCCGGTACAGCGGGTACACCGGCATGGTGATCTCCGCGGGCACCGTCGGCGGACCGCTGGTCGGCGGGTTCCTCGTCGACTGGCCGGGCTGGCGCTGGTGCTTCTTCGTCTGCGTGCCGTTGGCGTTGGTCGCGCTGGCCGTGCTGCACAAGACGCTGCACCTGCCGACCAAGAGGCAGCACGTGAAGATCGACTACCTGGGCGCCACGCTCATCACGGGTGGCGTGAGCCTGGTCCTCATGTGGGTGTCGTTCGCGGGCAAGGACTTCGCCTGGTTCAGCAAGGAGAGCGCGTTGTTCGCGGGTGGGGCCGCTCTCGCGCTCATCACGGCCTACTTCGTCGAGCGACGGGCGAGCAGCCCCGTCATCCCGCTGCACCTGTTCAAGAACCGGACGGTCGTGCTGGCGATGCTCGGTGGCATCGCTGTCGGTACGGCGATGTTCGGGGCGTCGGTGTTCATGGGGCAGTACTTCCAGATCGCGCGCGGGTTCTCGCCTACCAAGGCCGGGTTGCTGACGGTGCCGTTGGTGTTGGGGCTGAGCATTTCGTCGACGGTCAGCGGGCAGCTCATCGCCAGGAGCGGCAAGTGGAAGAGCTACCTGGTGTGGGGTGCGTTTTCGCTGGTCATCGGGCTGGCGTTGCTCGGGACGATCGACCACCGCACGAACCTCACGTTGATGGGCGCGTACCTGTTGCTCGTGGGGGTCGGCGTCGGGTTGACGATGCAGAACCTCGTGCTGGCCGTGCAGAACGGCGTGGGGATGTCGGATCTCGGGGCTGCCAGCTCGACGGCCACGTTCCTGCGGTCGTTGGGTGGGACGGCCGGCGTCTCGGTGTTGGGCGCTGTGCTGGCTGCCCAGGTGAGCACCAAGACGCTCGACCGCGGTTCCCTCTCCCCAGTCGTGCGGGACTCCTACGGCGATGCGATGGGTGAGCTGTTCCTGATCGCCGCCGGTCTCGCGGTCTTCACGGTGATCGCGGTCTTGTTGATCAAGGAGCAACCGCTGCGGGACTCCGTGGACGTCACTCCAACGGGTTCTGGTGCACAGACGGTCGCCACTGAGCTTGATTCACCTGTGGATACTGAACAGCGGATTGTGGATAACTCGGGCTCCGCTGTGGACAAGCTGTTGGTGCTTTCGAGTGACGGTGGTCAGGAGGTCGCGGCGCGTTCGGCTGCGCTGCGTTCCACGCAGAACTCGTTGCCCTCGGGGTCGCGCATGGTGACCCAGCCGGTGCCGTCGGGCCTGCGCTGATCGTCGTAGATCGTCGCGCCGATGCCCTGGAGGCGCTCGACCTCCTCGTCGCGGGTGCCGTCGGTCGGCTGCAGGTCGATGTGCAGGCGGTTCTTGAGCTCCTTGCCCTCCGGCACGTTGATGAAGAGGTAGCGGATGCCGCTGGGCAGGTGGATCAGGCACTCCGGGTCGTCGGGGTTGTCCTCCGGGTCGAGCGGCAGGCCGAGCACCTGGCCCCACCAGGAGGCGATCGTGTACGAGTCCCGTGCGTCAACGGTGACGTTGTGGATGACTGAAGTCATGGGGCTGATCTTCGCCTAGCCTGGGTGAACCGCCGCCCGAATTTCGGGAAAGGGCGCGTTCCATGAGGCTGTTGGTTCCAGCCGCACTCATAGCCGGCCTGCTCGTACCGGGCGTGGCGTCTGCGGCACCTTGTACATCGGTGGCCACGGATGCCGCATTGGCCGAGGCGATCACGAAAGCCGGTGCGTGCGTTGTCGTCGAGGACGGCACGTATGCGCCGGTCACGGTCGTTGCGGACAAGGTGCACCTGAAGGCGCGCAAACGCTTGGGCGCCGGGTTCACCTCCGGGACCGTGATCGTCACGGGTTCGGGCGTCACCGTCGAAGGCTTCACGTTCACCGGCAGCGCGAACTTCCGGCTCGACAACACGGTCGGCTCGCGGATCACCCGCAGCCTGTTCCGGTCGTCGGCCGCGGAGTTCGTGCAGGTCCACGGGCAGAAGGGGGACCGCAACAGGGTCGACCACAACGAGATGGGCCCGAAGGCGCAGCTCGGGCACATGATCCAGATCGGCAAGAACCCGTTCACCCCGACCAACACCCTGGTCGACCGCAACTACCTGCACGACCTCGCGCCTGGAGTCCAAGGCGGCGAGGCGTTGCGCGTCGGCGGGTTCGGGCCGCCCGGCGACTACTTCCACGCGCACACGGTGTTCGAGTACAACCTGCTGGTCAGGCTGTCCGGGGACGCCGAGGTGCTGTCGCTGAAGAGCTCGGCGAACACCTTCCGCTACAACACGGTCCGCGAGTCGGCCGGTGAGATCAACATCCGGGCGGGGCAGGCCAACGTCATCCACGGCAACTTCGTGTTCGCCGACGGGCTCAAGGCCGCGCACGGGATCCGGCTGAGCGAGGACGACCACGTCATCACGGACAACTACGTGGAGACGTTGGAGGACGCGTTCCTGATGTTCGCGGGCGACGAGAAGCCCGGCAACCCGCCGCCCGGTGTGCCGCCGTCGGGTCCGTTCACCGGGCACGCGCAGGTGCGCAAGGCGGTCGTCACGGGCAACTCGTTCATCGCGACGGCCGGTCGTGGCGTCGACTTCGGTGGAGGGGTGAAGCCGCCGGAGGATCTGACGTTCGCGAACAACCTGGTCAGCGCCAGTGCGGGTCTTGGTGTCGGCAACGCGGCCACTGTCACGCGGCCTGTCTACGGTGGCAACCTCGTGTGGTCGCCGCAGCCGGGTGTGTCCGGTCCCGGGTTCCTGGTGGAGGATCCGGCGCTGGTGCGGGGTTCGCACGGGTTGCTGGAGCCGACCAGGGCAGCGCTGCGGGCGGGTGTGCGCGGTTACGGCAAGTTCGACGTGCTCGGACGCAACCGCTTGTCCCCGCCGGACGTTGGGGCTGTGGAGGCGTCGAGCTGGTCACGGCCCGTACGTCGTCCGTTGACCATGAGTGATGTGGGCCCGTTCTCATAGTTGAGCGGAACACGCTCAACTTTTCTGACGTTGTGCGGGATGATGGTCCATGCTGGAAGCTGACCACGAGGTGGAGGAATGGACGCTTTCAACCCGACGACGAAGACTCAGCAGGCTGTTTCCGCAGCTGTGCAGGCGGCGACCCTCAACGGCAACCCGGACGTGAGTTCGGCGCACCTGCTCAGCGCGCTGCTGGCCCAGACGGACGGGTTGACCGCGCCGTTGCTCAAGGCGGTGGGCGCCGACCCGACGCTGGTGCGCAAGGAGCTGGAGCAGGTCTCCCGCTCCTTGCCCAGCGCGTCGGGCTCGACGGTCTCCGCTCCGCAGTTCTCGCGCGACGCCGCGCGGGCGCTCAGCAGGGCACAGGAGCTCGCCACCGAGATGGGTGACGAGTACGTGTCCGCCGAGCACCTGCTGGTCGGGCTGGCGCAGCACGGCGGCCAGGTGGCCGACCTGCTGCGCCGGCACGGTGCGACGCCGGACGCGCTTCGCGAGGCCTTCGTGAAGGTCCGAGGGTCGGCGCGGGTGACGTCGCCCGATCCCGAGGGCACCTACAAGGCGCTGGAGAAGTACGGCGTCGACCTGACCGAACGTGCCCGCAAGGGCGAGCTCGACCCGGTGATCGGCCGTGACGCCGAGATCCGCCGCGTCGTGCAGGTGCTGTCGCGGCGGACCAAGAACAACCCGGTGCTGATCGGCGAGCCCGGCGTCGGCAAGACGGCGATCGTCGAGGGACTGGCGCAGCGCGTGGTGGCCGGTGACGTGCCGGAGTCGTTGCGCGGCAAGCGAGTCGTGTCGCTGGACCTCGGCTCGATGGTCGCGGGCGCCAAGTACCGCGGCGAGTTCGAGGAGCGGCTCAAGGCCGTCCTGAAGGAGATCACCGACTCGGCCGGCCAGGTCATCACGTTCATCGACGAGCTGCACACGATCGTCGGCGCGGGTGCGACCGGCGAGTCGGCCATGGACGCCGGCAACATGATCAAGCCGATGCTGGCCCGCGGCGAGCTCCGGATGGTCGGTGCCACGACCCTGGACGAGTACCGCGAGCACATCGAGAAGGACGCCGCCCTGGAACGCCGCTTCCAGCAGGTACTCGTCGGTGAGCCCTCGGTGGGAGACACGATCAGCATCCTGCGTGGTCTCAAGGAGCGCTACGACACCCATCACGGTGTGACGATCAGCGACAGCGCCCTCGTGGCCGCGGCCACCCTCTCCGACAGGTACATCACCGCGCGCTTCCTGCCGGACAAGGCCATCGACCTGGTCGACGAGGCGGCGTCACGGGTGCGGATGGAGCTCGACTCGAGCCCGATCGAGATCGACGAGCTCAAGCGCACGGTGACCCGTCTGGAGATCGAGGAGATGGCGCTCGCGAAGGAGTCCGACCCGGCCTCGGTCCAACGGCTGGAAGCACTGCGCTTCGAGCTGGCGGAGAAGCGCGAGCAGCTGTCCGCGCTGACCGCCCAGTGGCAGAACGAGAAGGGCTCCATCGACCGGGTGCGCGGTCTGAAGGAGCAGCTGGAGTCGTTGCGCGGCGAGTCGGAGCGTGCCGAGCGCGACGGCGAGCTCGGTCGTGCGGCCGAGCTGCGGTACGGCCGGATTCCCGCGCTGGAGAAGGAGCTCGCCGCGGCTTCGGAGTCCACTCAGGACACCGCGATGCTCCAGGAGGAGGTCGGCCCGGACGACATCGCCGACGTGGTCTCGGCGTGGACCGGCATCCCGGCCGGGCGCCTGATGGAGGGCGAGACCGCGAAGCTGCTGAGGATGGAGGACGAGCTCGGCCGCCGCGTCGTCGGCCAGACCGAAGCGGTGCGAGTGGTGTCCGATGCCGTGCGGCGCACCCGTGCCGGCGTCGCCGACCCGGACCGCCCGACGGGTTCGTTCCTGTTCCTCGGCCCCACCGGCGTCGGCAAGACCGAGCTGGCCAAGGCGCTGGCGGCGTTCCTGTTCGACGACGAGCGGGCGATGATCCGCATCGACATGAGCGAGTACTCCGAGAAGCACTCGGTGGCCCGCCTGGTCGGCGCCCCTCCCGGCTACGTCGGCTACGACCAGGGCGGCCAGCTCACCGAGTCGGTTCGCCGCCGTCCGTACTCGGTCGTGCTGCTGGACGAGGTCGAGAAGGCGCACCCGGACGTGTTCGACGTGCTGCTGCAGGTGCTCGACGACGGCCGCCTGACCGACGGCCAGGGCCGGACCGTGGACTTCCGCAACACGATCCTGGTGCTGACCTCGAACCTCGGCTCGCAGGCGATCGCGCTGCCGTCGCTGACCGAGCTCGAGCGCCGCGATGCCGTGATGGCGGTGGTGCAGCGGCACTTCAAGCCGGAGTTCCTGAACCGGCTGGACGACGTCGTGGTGTTCCACGCGCTGGCGACCGAGGAACTGACGTCCATTGTGGACATCCAGATCGCTCGCCTCGCCGACCGCCTGGCCACCCGCCGGTTGACGCTCGACGTCACCGCGTCGGCTCGCGACTGGCTGGCGCTCAACGGTTTCGATCCGGTGTACGGGGCTCGGCCGTTGCGGCGGCTGGTGCAGTCGGCGATCGGTGACCAGCTGGCGAAGGAGCTGCTGGCGGGCGAGGTGCGCGACGGCGACGTCGTGCGGGTCGACGTGCTGGACGACAACTCCGGTCTGATCGTGGGTCGCGGAGTCTGAGTTCGAATCCCCTGTGGGGCCTGTAGGTTCGGGCCCCATGGGGGATTTTCGCTATGTGCGGTTCCAAGGGGTCGAGCCCACGTCCCGGGGCACCTTCGCCGGTGTCTTCGGCCTGGTGAACGGCCTGCGGAGAGCCGGTCGGCTCACCGAGGAGCAGGAATCGTTCTGCCGCACCAACGGCGCCTGGTACAACGCGGCCTACACCGACCCGTCGACGGTCGATCCGACGGTGTACGACCGGGAGATCAATCCCGGCGCCACCGCGTGGTTCAAGACCTCGGCGACGCACCTGACCGCCCGCTTGCCCGGCTATCTGGCGATCCTCGACGCGCACGGCGTGGAGTGGCAGCGAGTGGAGTCCGACGATCCCGGCCGCGTCGTCTACGAGGACGCGGACCAGGTCGTCGTGGTGCCCGCGTGATCGACAAGTGCATCAATCTGGATTGATGTATCGTGCTGACTGTGTCCGGCGACGAGGTGCCGCTCATCCTGCGGCTCATGGCCGACCCGCTGCGCTGGCGAATCGCCCGCGAGCTGGCCGTCGGTGACCGCCGTGTCCGCGAGCTGGTGGCCGCTCTCGGCCAACCGCAGAACCTGGTCTCCTACCACCTGAAACAGCTCAGGGATGCCGGTCTGGTCACCGCACGCCGCAGCAGTTTCGACGGCCGGGACAGCTACTACCACCTGGACCTGGGGCGGTACGCGGCTGCGTGGGAAGGCGTCGCGCTGAGCTCGAGCCCGGTCTCGAAGGTGCTGTTCGTCTGCACGGGAAACAGCGGCCGGTCGCCGATGGCCGAGGCGTTGTTGCGGCACCGGGCCGGGCACGTCGAGGTCCGGAGCGCGGGCAGCCAGCCGAAGCCGTTGCACCCCAACGCGATCAAGGCGCTGAAGCCGTACGGCATCACGGTCGAGCATGAGCCAACGCATCTGGATGCTGTGCGCCGCAAGCGTTTCGACCTCGTGATCACCCTGTGCGACCGGGTGCGGGAGGTGTTGCCGGCGTTCGCGGGGAAGCCGCGATTCGCGCACTGGAGCATCGCCGACCCCGCGCACGACCCCGATCCCGACACCGCGTTCCAGCGCACCGCCGAAGAGCTCGACGGGCGCATCCGACTCCTGGAGGTCTGAGATGACCGACCTTGTGAGCGTGCGATACCTCGTTGACGACGTGGAGGCCTCGCTCGCCTTCTACACCGAGAACCTCGGGTTCACGGTCAACACGAACTTCGCACCGGCCTTCGCCGACGTCGTCCGCGGCAACCTGCGCCTGCTGCTGAGCGGGCCGACCAGCTCGGCGGGCAGGGAGATGCCCGACGGCACCAAGCCCGGTCCCGGTGGCTGGAACCGCATCCACCTGATCGTCGACGACATCGCGGCCGAAGTGGACCGCCTCCAGGGGCTGGTCCGCTTCCGCAGCGACATCGTCAAAGGTCCGGGTGGGCAGCAGATCGTGTTCGACGACCCGTCCGGCAACCCCGTGGAGCTGTTCCAGCCAGCCTGATCACCAGGTCACGGGCAACGACTTCAGCGCACGGACGTTGGTCTCCATCCGGTAGGTCAACTCGGACTCGTCGACGGCCAACGACAAGCCGGGGAACCGCTTGAGCACCGACGTCAGCGCGACCCGCAGCTCCATCTTCGCGAGCTGCGCGCCCAGGCAGTAGTGCGGCCCGAACCCCATCGCGAGCGGCGCCGCGTCGGCACGTGCCACGTCCAGGCGGTCGGGATCCGGGAACACCGCCGGGTCCCGGTTGGCCGCCGAGATGATCGGCAGCACGCCCGCACCCGCCGGCAGCGGCACGCCGTCCAGCTCGACGGCCTCGGTCGTGACGCGGGGCAGCGTCGCGGCCATCAACCGCGAAAACCGCAGCAGCTCGTCGACCGCCGTGCCGATCAACGCGGGATCGTCGATCAGCCGCCGCATCTCGGCGGGGTGGCGCAGCAGTGTCAGCAGCGAGTTGCCCAGCTGGTTGACGGTCGTGTCGTGCCCGGCCGCGAGCAACAACTGGAGATTGGCGAGAAGTTCGGACGACGTCAGGTGCCCGCCCTCGTCGTGGACGGCGACCAGCGCGGTGATCAGCTTGTCGTCGGGCCGGACGCGCTTCTCCTCGACCAGGTCGGCGAGGTAGCCCTGCATGTCGTTCTCGGCCTTCTTCAACTCCTCAGGCGTGAGAACGGACGTCATCAGGCGACCGGTCCAGCGGCGGATGTCCGCGGCGTCGGAGTAGGGCGCTCCGAGCAGCTCGCAGATCACCATCGTCGGCAACGGCACGCACAACCCGGCGACGAGGTCCCGAGGCTGAGCGTCCAAAAGCGAGTCCACGATGGCCTGCACCCGCGGTTCCAGCAACGCGACCATCCGCGGGCTGAACGCGGAGGCAACGAGCTTGCGGGTGCGGGCGTGCTTGCGGCCCTCCATCGACGTGAGGACCAGGGGGTTGGCCGCGGACGGCGCGGTGACGGGGCCGCCGGGGCGGACGGCCTCCTCCCGGCTGAAGCGCGGATCGGTCAGCACCTGTCTGCAGGCGGCGTAGGAAAGCGCCAGCCAGATGGGGATCGGGCCCATCGTGGCGGGCGCCACGGGACCGGAGTTGGCGAGCAGCTCCTGGGCTTCCGGTTCGTTGTCCAACGAGCGGGGCGTGGTGAACGGGAACGTGGCGGACATGCCCTGAACCACGTCGAATACGCGCGCCCAGTTCACGACGCGGGGGAAGTGATCTTCGTTCCTCGGCGCCGACCCACTACGCTTCCACTGTGGGCATACCGGCGTGGGTCTGGTTCACCGTCGCCGCGGTGGCGGGCGTGGCGGGGTTCGCCCTGCTCGCGACCGACCGGGCGCAACGAACCGCGCGTAATCGTGAACGGCGCCGTTGGGCTGCCCTGCGCGGCTGGCAGTTCGAGGAGACAGACCACGTGCTGCCGACCCGGTGGGAGGCGGGAGCCATCGCGTACTACGGCACCGGGCTCGCCCGGGACGTGGTCGCGGGCTCGACCTTCACCGCGGACGGGCGCAGGCAGGTCTACGTGCTCGACCACGAGACCGGCGGCAAGGTCAACTCCGTGCTGGTCGGCGTGCGCTGCCGCAGAGCGCTGTCGGTGGTGATCGAGCTCTGGCTGTCGACCGTGCCGTTCCAGCGCGACAACGACAAGATGCCGATGCCCGACCTGCTCGGGCCGGTGGGGTCGCGGTACGCGTTCGTCACCGACGTGCCGGCCGCCCGCAAGATCATCACGCCCGACCTGATCGACGCCGCCGAGGAGATCGGCGGCGACGTCACGGTTGTCTGGCTGGAGAACGACTGGGTGCTGGCCGCCGCGCCGCCGAACTCGTCGCCCGCGCGCCTGGAGCGGCTGCTGCGCGACATCGGTGAGCTGGCGGACGTCATCGACCCCTTCGATCCGGACCCCTCCGAGCACGAGGAGCCGGTGGCAGAGGACGACGAGGGTGGCGAGGTCTACCGCCCGTCGTTCGGACGCAAGCAGCCGTAACTCGTATGACGTTCCGTAGTCACGGGCCGTATGTACCGGCCGTCGTGCCACGCCTGCCAGCGGAATTCCATCCCGTCACCAAAGTGGTGTGAGCTACGTCACACTTCACTCTGTGTAAAACATTCCAGGGTGATTCAGATACTCCGTGCGTAAGCGTCGTGTCCCCAACCCCCCGGAGGGAAGCACGATGTACGGAGGAAAGGTTGTTCCGCCCGTCGCAGTTGCCGGCACCGCGTCCGTCGTGACGCTGGCCAACACGGGTGCGTCGGTCGGATGGTTGCTGTTCGGCGGAGTCGCTCTGGTCGTTTCCGGCCTGGCGCTGCGCCTCGTGGTTCTACGTCGTCCGACGAAGAACAGCACGTGATCACCGGCGCGCTTCCGACCCCGACCTAGACCCGACTACCGTGCGGTGGCATGCCAACCGCACTGGTGACCGGATCGACCGTCGGGATCGGAGCCGCCTTCGCGCGCAGGCTCGCCGCCGAGGGATATGACCTCGTACTGGTGGCGCGCACGGCGTCCGCGCTCGAGGAGCTCGCGCAGCAGCTGCACGAGCGGCACGGCGTCCACGTGGACGTGCTGCCCGCCGACCTCAGCGACAAGACCGACAGGGCCAAGGTCGAGGCTCGCCTCGCCGAGTCGCCCGTCGACCTGCTCGTCAACAACGCCGGCTTCGCGAACACCGGCGAGTTCTTCGCGGCCGACATCGAGAAGCTGCAGGCCCAGCTCGACGTCAACGTGGCCACGGTGCTCCGGCTCTCCAGGGCCGCGATTCCCGGCATGATCGCGCGCGGCAAGGGCGACGTGATCAACGTGTCGAGCGTCGCGAGCTTCCTGCCCGGCCGCGGCACGAGCTACAGCGCCGACAAGGCGTGGGTGACGACGTTCTCCGAGGGCATGAACCTCGCCGTCGAAGGCAGCGGCGTGCGGATCATGGCGCTGTGCCCCGGTTTCGTGCGCACCGAGTTCCACAAGCGCGCGAACATCGACATGTCCAAGACGCCGAGCTGGCTCTACGTCGACGCCGACCGGTTGGTGCACGAAGCCCTGCGCGACCTGCGCCGCGGCAAGCCGTTGTCGATCCCCGGCCTCCAGTACAAGGCCATCGTGACGATCACCCGCCTGCTCCCGCGTCCCCTCGTGCGCAAGATGGCGTCGAGGTTCGCCGGCGGCCGCGGCAGGACGTGAGTGGAACCATTCGGGTGAACGCGGCGTCGGAGCGGATGTGAGTGAACAGTTCCATGTCGTGCCGGACGAGCTGCGCGGGTACAGCGAACTGCTGGACCGCAACGCCCAGCACTTCCTGACCATCAAGGATCACGCGATCTCCAAGGGCGGCGACACCAGCGGGTTCACCGGCCTGCTGACGTTGCTGCACCCGGTCGTGACCGGCGTCGCGAACCTCTTCGGGGAGACGTTGGACTTCGCGAACAAGATGATGCTCAAGGACTCCGACGCGCTCAAGAAGACGGCAGATTCCTACGAGAAGGTCGACCTCCACGGCGTCAACCTGATGCAGCAGGCCGGAGGTGGCCGATGACCACGGCATACGCAGACACCCAGGACCCTTCGGTCGCGCTCAACGCGGCCGCCGAGGACCGTCCTGGCCGGCAGACCACCAAGGAGCTCATCGAAGCCGCCGGGTGGAAGCTGCAGGGCGTCAACTGGATCTACGAGAAGGTCACCGGCGAGAACCTGATCGAGTCGCTGATCAGCCCGCTGGTCGGTGACTTCGAGAAGATCGACGCCAACGCCAACGCGTGGGACCAGGTTGCCAAGGCCCTGGACGCCGTGCGGCACAACGTCGGCGAGGGCGTCGGCCAGCTGGGCCCGCACTGGGACGGCAAGGCCGCTCAGGGCTTCGAACGCCGCATGGACACCATGTGGGTCATCGCGATCGAGGCGGACTCCCAGGTCGCCCGGATCATCGGCAACAAGTTCCAGTCCATGGCGTCCGCGTGCCGGTCGGCCACGAAGATCGCCCTGTTCCTGCTCGACAAGCTCTGCACCATGCTGCTCGAAGCCGCGATGACGGCGGTGATCCCGGTCGTCGGGTGGGGCCGCGCGGTGTGGATGGTCTACGACGCGATCCAGATCGTCGACGCGATCCGCAAGATCATCCAGTCGATCATGACGCTGATCGAGGGCGTCAAGGGCATGGTCGACGGCATCGTGGCGATGGGCACGGCGCTGATGAAGCTCAAGGACGTCCGTGACGTGAACGACGCGCTCGACGTCGTCGACGGCGTGCAGGACGGCAAGCAGAAGTTCGACAACGGCAAGGCTGCCGCGAAGTCCGGCGCGATCGGGGTGGGCCTCGGTGCCTACAGCCTCGGCAAGGCGGGCTCCGCCGCATCCGGCCGCGGCTCCAGCGGGTCACCCTCGGGTGGCGCCCCCGCCCCGGCACCGGCTCCCGCTCCGACTGGTGGTGGTCAGCAGTGACGTTCCCGTACGACCAGGCGCGGCTGCAGGCGTTGTTCGACGGCGTGGACGCCCGGATCACCGACCTCGGCAACGTCGCGACGGCCGCGTCGCAGGTGCAGCGCCGGTCGCGAGGGCTCTCCGAACAGGACCTCGCCGAGATCGAACGGTTCGCGAAGTCGCCGGGTGCGCCGAAGGAGCTCAAGGACTTCCAGCGGCGCGTCGAATCCGGCGAGCTGTCGTGGGCCGACGTCGCCGCGGGCAGGGCGTTGGACGACGAGGGCGTGCAGAAGGCGCTCGCCGTCGGCGTTCCCGACCTTCAGCGCGCCTACCGTGCGATCGAGGAGGGCCAGGACATCGACGACATCATCGCGTCGGGCACCCCGGCCCCGAGGCCGCCGCGTCGTGACGATGACGACGAGGACGACGGCCCGAGCCACTTCCGCAAGGACGCCTGGTAGGCCACGGCACTAGACCGGCCAGTCCACGCCACCGCTGCTGGTGTGGCTGGTCCCGGTACCGCGAACGACGTCGAACGCGACGGCGCAGGCGAACGCCAGCGAGCGCACCGGCTCGGTGACGGCGGGATTGATCTGGACGTGGTCCCGCCGCACCCGGCTGCCGTTGCGCTTGGCTCGCCTGCCGGTCTCGATGCGACCGATGTCACCGAAGAAGGACAGCTGCTGACCGTTCGAGTCGTGCAGTGACTGCTGCCACGCGCCGTGGGTCTTGATGGTCCCGATCAGCTGCCCGTCCGGCGTACTGACGCGCACGTGCGGACGGCGCCCGAACCGCTTGCTGATGTGCATGATCGGCTGACCGCTGGGTGCCACGACGTCGAGATCGAACGTCGTCCAGCCGGAGAACCCGGTGTAGCGCAACGGACTCTGCAACCCGGGACCGCTCCGCTCGCGGACCACGGCGACCGGCACGTCGCGCTCGTCGAACACCTCCACCCGATACTGCGGCCGGAACAACAGGCTCATGGCCGTCCAGGGCTGTTCGACGAAGAGGGTGCTCACGGTGATGCAGGGTATGCGGCGTCCGCCCTCGAGGTGTGCGAAGCTGACGACCCGTGCGAACTGAAGTGGTCTTGGACGCGAACGCGAAGTCGGAGCTCGCCCGTCTGGTGAGCGAGTTGGCCGTGGTGCACGGCAAGGTGACCCTCTCGAGCGGCAAGGAAGCCGACTACTACGTCGACCTGCGGCGGGCGACGCTGCACCACGCGGCGGCTCCCCTGATCGGCAAGCTGCTGCGCCAGCTCACCAGCGACTGGGACTTCGTCGCTGTCGGCGGTCTCACGCTCGGTGCCGACCCCGTTGCCTACGCGATGATGCATTCCGCCGCGGCCGACGGTGACGTGCTGGACGCGTTCGTGGTGCGCAAGGCCAGCAAGGCGCACGGCATGCAGCGGCAGATCGAGGGCATCGACGTGCGCGGCCAGCGGGTGCTCGCGGTCGAGGACACCTCCACCACGGGCGGTTCGGTGCTCACGGCCGTCGCGGCGTTGCGGGAGCACGGTGCCGACGTGATCGGTGTCGCGACGGTCGTCGACCGCGGTACGGGCGCCAAGGAGGCCATCGAGGCGGAGGGTCTGCAGTACCGGTATCTGTTGGACCTGAACGACCTCGGACTCGCCTGACCGGGTTTTATCAAGCGCGCGTCGAGCTACCCCGTCCTACATTGGAGGGCGGGGTGGTGCGAATGGCCAGGTTCTTCGCGGAAGCGGTCATGGTGTTGCACTTCGCGGTGCTGGCGTTCCTGCTCGTGGGCGGGTACGTCGCGTGGCGCTGGCGCGGCGTGATCTACCCGCACCTCGCGATCGGCGCGTGGGCGATCCTCAGCCTGTTGATGCCGGTGACGTGCCCGTTGACGACGGCGGAGGAGTTCTTCCGCGCGCAGGCCGGGATGCCGTCGCTGGGCACAGGGTTCATCGACTACTACATCGACGGCGTCTGGTATCCGGAGAGCGCGTCGACGCTGGTGCAGCTGGTGCTGGGGTCGATCGTGCTGGTGTCGTGGATCGGCTTCTATGCTGGTCACCGTGCTGCTCGAAGGCTTTCACGCTGTTAAGCACGCGTTGCGCTTCGGCGCCGACGTGCATCCGTTGATCACCACGGACCTGAGCGCAGCCATCGGCCTCGCCGAGACGCACGCGCCGGACCTCGTCGAGCAGTTCAAGGCTGCCACCGAGGTCGACCAGAACCACTTCAAGATCCGCGTCGGCCGCACGCATCCGACGGGGGTGGCCGGGTTCGCCGAGAAGCCGGACCTGCCGTTCGACCGCGACGCTCCGGTGGTGCTGCTCGACAACCCGCGCAACCTCGGCAACTTCGGCGCCACGATCCGCGTGGCGGCCGGGATGGACGCGGGCGGCGTGATCTCCACCGGTGACGTGGATCCGTGGCACCCCAACGTTCTTCGCGGAAGCGCGGGCCTGCACTTCGCACTGCCGGTCGCCAAAGCCGAGAGCCTCGACTTCGACGGTGAGCTGATCGCGTTCGACGCGGACGGTGATCTTCTGGCGGGACCGATCCCCGACAACGCCGTGCTGGCGTTCGGCTCGGAACGCCACGGGCTGAGCCAGGAAGTCCGCGAGAAGGCCACCCGGATCGTCCGGCTGCCCATGCGCGAGAAGGTCAGCAGTTACAACCTGACAACTTCTGTGGCCATGGGCCTGTACCACTGGGTGATTCACCGAGCTTCTTGACCGGTCAAGCACGCACGATGGCGGAGTGGTGATCGCGAAACTGCTGGCGGCGCGCGCGGGCGTTGCCGAGCGCGCGGTGTACTCCAGGCACCTGCGGCGGGTCTGGGGTGTGCCGGGCACGCTGCTCGGGGCACGGGTGTGGCCCCCGCTCTTCCGGGACAAGCTGCACGCCAGGTTCAACTACTGGTGGCAGGCGCACCTGCTGGACTGCATGGTCGACGGTTACCTGCGTTCGCCCAGTGAGCTGCGCAAGGCCGGGATCACCAAGGTCGTCCGGGGCATCCGGGTGCGCAACGTCCTCGGCTGGACCAACAGCTACTACGACGACATCGCGTGGCTCGGGCTCGCCCTGCAACGCGCCGAGCAGCACGTCGGCATCGCGAAACCCAAGGCGCTCAAGGCGATCGCCGAGCAGCTGCGCGACGGCTGGACCGACCACGCGGGCGGCGGCATCTGGTGGAAGCGCAACGTCGACTTCAAGAACGTGCCCGCCAACGGCCCGGCCGCGATCTTCCTGGCACGGCAGAACGAACGCACCGACCTCGCCCGCGCACGGTCCACGGTGGACTGGATCGAGGAACACCTCGTCGACCCCGGCAGCGGTCTCGCGTGGGACGGCCTCCACGTCCACCCGAACGGCGAGATCCGCGAGGTCGAGAAGAACATCTACACGTACTGCCAAGGAGTTCTGATCGGCGCGTGCGTCGAGCTGGCGAAGCACGGGCAGGCCGACAAGTGGCTCGACAAGGCCGCCCGCACGATCACCGCGGTCCACGACGACCTGGCCACCAACGGCGTGATCAAGGGGCAGGGCGGCGGTGACGGCGGTCTGTTCGCGGGCATCCTCACGCGCTACCTCGCCCAGGCAGCGTTGACGATCCCCGAGCTGGATCCCGATCGGGCGGAAACCGCTGATCTGGCGCGAGAACTGGTGATCCAGTCGGCGGAGTCGGCGTGGCTCAACCGCGTGATGGCGGTGAGCGGCCCGTTGTTCGGTCCGGAGTGGACGGTTCCGGCGGACGAGCGGGAAGGCCGCGACCTGTCCGTTCAGCTCGGCGGCTGGATGTGCCTGGAGGCGGCCGCTCTGCTGGAACGCAACGGGCTCGCTACGCCTTGAGGTAGCTCAGCAACGTCTTGGCGTCCTCGCGGAACTGCTCCGGGGAGTCGTCGATCACGAACTCCAGCAACGCGTTGCGCTCGATGCCGTCGCGCGCGAGCTCGGTCAGCACCGGCTTCCACAGGTCGCGGCGCGCGGCGAGCGGCAGCCGTTCCTTGAAGCCGCCCTCGCCCCACGAGAAGACGTGCGCTGTCACCGGTTCCAGCGTCCGCACCTCGTGCACAGCGGAGAACACGTCCTGGCCTCCGCGCGGCTGCCAGTACGGCACCACGCCCTCGACCTCGTCGAGCAGCTGCACCGCGGACTCCAGCGTGTCCGTCAGCGTGTTCCGGTGGTACTCCAACGCGATCCGCGTGCCCATCGCGTCGGCGTGCTCGACGGCGTGCTGCAACGCCTCGATCACCGGCCCGCGATCAGGGCACTCGTCCGAGCCGGCGGTTCCCGCCCAGACGCGGACGAGCGGCGCGTCCAGCTCGGCCGCGGTCTCCAGGATCGGCGCCAGCTCGGCCCGATCGGTCACGCCCGCGCGGTAGTACGACCCGTACGCCGCGACCTTCAACCCGGTGTCCAACGCACGCCGTGCCGCCGCGAAGTCGCCGGGCGGCACGTGCACGTCGCCACCCCACTCCACGGCCTGCAGCCCGCACTCCGTCGCCAGCTCCCCGATCTCGGAGATCGTCAGCTGCCGGAACGTCACGGACACCAGGCCGGGGATCAGCATCCGCAGGACTGCCGGTGCATCAGCGACGGCGCGAGCCGGATCGTCTCCGGCGGCCGCTCCGGGTCGGCGATGCGGGACAGCAGCAGCTTCACCGCGGTTCTGCCGATCTCCTCGACCGGCTGGGCCAGCGTGGTCAGCGGCGGTTCGATCAACGTCGCCCACTCGACCTCGTCGTACGCGACGACCGCGAGATCGGTGCCGAGCTTCAACCCACGAGCGCGGGCTTCGTGCAGCATGCCGACGGTGACGAGGTGGTCGGCGGCCACGACGGCCGTCGCCGGGTCGTCCTGGTCGAGCAGCGGCGCGAGCCAGCCGCTCTGCGACACCAGCGCCTCGTCCCACTTCAGACCCGCGCGGCCGAGGCCGAGCCGGTAGCCGAGGATGCGTTCCTCGGTCGTCGCCACGCCGGTCTTGCCGCAGACGATGCCGATCCGGCGGTGCCCGAGTTCCGCGAGGTGCTTCACCAGACCCGAGGTGGCCTGGACGTTCTCCGGCCCGACCTGGTCGATGTCCTTCGCGACGGTCAGCCGGTCGACCAGCACCGTCGGGATGCCGAGCCGCTTGAGCTCCGGCAGCACCAGGCTGCCCCCGGCGCCGGCCGACGGTGTCAGCAGCAGGCCGTCCACTCGTCTCGAGCGCAGCTTCTTGACCGCCGCCTGCTCGGACTCGGGGGTGTCTCTGGTGTCGATCAGCACGAGCGAGTAGCCGTTGCGCGTCGCCTCGGACTCGATGGCGGCGATCAGCTCCGCGAAGTACGGGTGGGAGACCAGCGACACCGCCAGGCCCAGCGACTTCGTCCCGCCCATGACCAGCGATCGCGCGATGGCGTCACCCGTGTACCCGGTTTCGTCGATCGCCTTCTGGACGCGCTCTCGCGTGTCTCCGGCGACGGGCCTGGTCTCGTTGATCACGTGTGACACCGTGGTGATGGAGACCCCCGCGAGAGCCGCGACATCCCGCATGGTGACCATGGCCAGGGACCTTACCCGTTTGGAGGAAGCCCAGATGGCAGCCGTGCTGTGTGTCGGGCTCACAACTCTCGACGTGACTCAACGGGTGGACGACTTCCCGGAACCCGGCCAGAAGATCCGTTCGCTCGGCGCGGAGCTCTCGCCCGGCGGTCCTGCGGCCAACGCGGCCCGTGCCGTCGCGGCACTCGGCGGAAAGTCGTCACTGCTCACCGCACTGGGTGCCGACGCACTGGGTGAATTTGTGCGGGCCTCCTTGGACCCGGTCCACGTCACCGCCGTGGCCGGAACGACGCCCGTGAGCATGGTCGTCGTCAGAGACGCTGATGGGGAGCGCACTGTAGTTTCCCGCAACGCGTCCGTGCCCGTCGTCGCGCCCGATCTGTCCGATCTTCTGTCCGGTGTCGACGTGGTGCTCTTGGACGGACACCACGAAGGCCTGGTGATCCCCGTCGCCCAGCAGGCGAAAGCTCTCGGATTGCCTGTGGTGTTGGACGCCGGGAGCTGGAAACCTGTCCTCGATCACCTGTTGCCGCTGGTGGACGTGGCTGCCTGCAGTTCGGGGTTCGAGCGGTCCGAGGCCGAGGTGCACTCGTACGGAGTGCCGCTGGTCATTCGCACGCAGGGTGCGATGCCGGTGACCTGGTCGCGGAACGGCTCGTCCGGCGAGGTGCCCGTGCCGGTGGCGGAGGTGAAGGACACGAATGGTGCCGGCGACGTCTGGCACGGCGCGTACGCCTACGCGCTGGCGTCAGGTGCGGACCCGGTGGCCGCCATCGGCTTCGCGTCGGAGGCGGCGGCCGTCCGGGTCGGTGCGGTCGGGGACTGGGTTGAGAGGCTGGCACGGTGGCAGGACAGCAGGTCAGGTTCGAAGAGCTGCTAGAGCGCGCTCGCGCGCTCACCGACCTCGGGGAACGGAAGATCCTCGGCATCGGCGGGGCACCAGGTTCCGGCAAGTCGACACTCGCGCGCCGGATCGTCGAGGCGCTCGACGGCCAGGCGGTGCTCGTCGAGATGGACGGCTTCCACCTCGCGCAGAGCGAGCTGGAACGGCTGCGGCTGGTCGAGCGCAAGGGCGCGCCGGACACGTTCGACATCCCCGGTTACGTGGACCTGCTGGGCCGGATCAAGGCCTGCGGGCCGGACATGATCTACGCGCCGGAGTTCCGCCGCGAGATCGAGGAGCCGATCGCGTGCGCGGTGCCGGTGCACCCGGACGTCCCGCTCGTCGTGACCGAGGGCAACTACCTGCTGCTCAACTACGACAAGTGGAAGCGCGTCCGGATCATCCTGGACGAGGCGTGGTTCCTGTTCATCGACGAGGACGTGCGCGTGCAGCGGCTGATCGACCGCCACCTGCGCTACGGGCGAACCCTGTCCGAGGCCGAGGAACGCGTGCTCCACGGCACCGACCACGTCAACGCGCTGATGGTGAACTCGTCGAAGGGCTCAGCGGACCTGCTGATCACCGAGGTGCTCTAGCTTGCGTGGTGCTCGCTGACGTGGGCGAGGTCGTCGCTGGTCTCGTCGATCGGCTTGCGCATCTCCTGCCGGTAGCGCCAGATGCCCCACCCGGTGCCGCCGAGGAAGAACGCGATGCTGACGACCAGCGCGGCCGTCTCGAGCCACGGCAGCTCCTGCAGGATGCCCGCGCCGTAGTAGCCGGCGAGCACCAGCGTCGGCACCCACGCGATGGCACCGAGGGTGGTGGCCAGGGTGAAGCGGCGGAGGTCCATCCGCGCGGCACCGGCGATCATCGGAGCCAGCGTGCGGATCCACGGCAGCCAGCGGGCGAGCACGACCGCCCAGAACCCGCGGCGGTCGAGGAAGTCGCCGGCGCGCTTCAGGTTGCGCCGGTTCAGCACCTTGCCGCCCTTGCGAGCGAGCACGCGCGTGCCGGTGCCCCTGCCGATGAAGTACCCGACCTGGTTGCCGACGACGGCCACGATCAGCGCCGCGAGGGACAGCGCCCACGCGGAAAGCTCGCTGTTGTGCGTCGCCAGCACGACTCCGGCGGCGAACAGCAGCGAGTCACCGGGCAGGAACAGCCCGAAGATGAATGCGCACTCGACGAAGATGAAGCTCAGCACGATGACCCACACGGCCACCGGACCCGCGGTCTCCAGCGAGGCGAAAGCATGCGCCACGGTTTGCCAGCCTACGTCGTGGTGCGCCGGCGGCACGGCGACATCGGTCTAACGGGATGACGAAATCTTGATTGAGCACGCTCGGTCACCACGTGAACTCCTCTTCGTTGAGATCACCTTCGAGTGAACCAGTCGAATCGGACTAGCGTGGTGACTATGGAGACCTTGCTCGCCGAACTCCGGACCGCTGTGGGTGATGGCGGTGTCCTGACCGATGCCGATGTCACCGCGAGTTACCAGCGCGACATGATGCCGTTGGCGCCGCACGGCAGCCCGTTGGCGGTGGTGTTCCCGCTGAACACCGAGCAGGTGCAGGCAGTTGTCCGTGCTTGTGCGCGTGCGAGAGTCCCCATCGTTCCGCGTGGCGCCGGCAGCGGCCTCTCCGGCGCGGCGAACGCCATCGAGGGCTGCGTCGTCCTGGTCACGACCAAGATGGACGCCATCGTCGAGATCGACGCGGACAACCGCCTGGCCGTCGTCGAGCCGGGCGTCGTGAACCTCGACCTGCGCGGTGCCGTGGAGAAGAACGGCCTGTTCTACCCACCGGACCCGAGCAGCTACGACTGGTGCACGATCGGCGGCAACCTCTCCACCAACGCCGGTGGCCTGTGCTGCGTGAAGTACGGCGTGACCACCGACTCCGTGCTGGGCCTGGAGGTCGTGCTGGCCGACGGCGAGGTGCTCAAGACCGGTCGCCGCACGGTCAAGGGCGTCGCGGGCTACGACCTCACGAAGCTCTTCATCGGCTCCGAGGGCACGCTGGGCGTGATCACCAAGGCCACGCTGGCTTTGAAACCGCTCCCGCAGGCTCCCGCGACGTTGGTCGCCGCCTTCATCAGCACCGCCACGGCCGGCGCCGCGGTGAGCAGGATCGTCCGCGAGGGCCTGGTGCCGTCGTTGATGGAGATCATGGACAGGACCTCGATCGAGGCCGTCGAGCAGTACCTGAAGACTGAGCTCGGCGCCGGTCCCGGCTGCGCCGCGCTGCTGATCTGCCAGTCCGACGCGGGCGGCGAGCAGGCGCGGCACGAGCTGCAGAAGATCGAGGAGATCTGCCTCGAAGCCGACCTCGTCTACGCCACCCACGACATCAACGAGGGCCGCGACCTGCTGACGGCGCGACGGGCGGTGCTCACGGCGTTGGAGGTCTACGGCTCGTGGCTGACTGACGACGTGTGTGTGCCGCGCACCCGCATCGCCGAGCTGATCCAGGGCTGCGAGGACATCTCGAAGGAGGTCGGCCTCAAGATCGCCGTCGTCGGCCACGCTGGCGACGGCAACATGCACCCGACGATCGTCTACAACCCCGCCTCCGAGGACGAGTTCGCCCGCGCGCAGAAGGCATTCGACGACATCCTCGCCGTGGGGTTGTCCTTGGGCGGCACGGTGACCGGTGAACACGGCATCGGCAAGATCAAGCGCGAGTGGCTGGCGAAGGAGATCGGGCCGGTCGGCCTCCGGGTCCACCGCGACATCAAACGCGCGCTGGACCCGGAGAACCTGTTCAACCCCGGCTCGATGTTCAGCCTCTAGCTTTCCTTGTAGTACGTCGCCATCCGCGAGACCAACCCGTCCGCGGTCCGTGACCGCACCTCCACGCTCGGGGGCGGGAACTCGACGTCCCCGAGGTCGAGCGGCAGTGTCACCCTGCCGTCCGGTCCGGCGGCGATGACCTGGTCCGGCCCCGAGTTGACGCTGTAGACGTACTCGACGACGCCCGGCATGCCCGGCGCGAACGTGTACAGGTCGCCGTCACGCGTGATCGTCGGCGTGGAGTCGGCGGTGCGGGTGAAGCTGCCGCTCGACGCGGTGCGATCGCCGGCCGCGGTCTTGGCCCACACCCGGACGCTGGTCGAGTGCGCGCTGGTGACCCGGACCGACACCTTCGCCGCGCCGGACACCGCCGGGACGGTGAGCTCGGGGCCGTTGCTGGTGGCCTGGTAGACGAACTCGGTGATGTTCGGCTCGGCCGAGCTCATCGAGACCTCGATCGTCGATCCCAGCTGTGCTTCTTCGGGCGCGTGCACGCTCGGGCCGTTGTAGCGCACCTTGAACGCGTAGGTGCTGAACGGGGAGCCGTGGCCGACCCGGTCGACCGCGTACGCCTCGATCCTGTTGTCACCCGAGATCGGTACGCGCACGGTTGCTGTCGCCTTGCCGCCAGGACGGTCGGCAGCCACCTCGTGCATCGCGTCGTCGCGCAGGCGGTACCGGAACCCGACGACGTCCTCGTCACCGTTGGCGTCGAAGGTGAACTCACCCGGCATGCCCACACCCGTGGTCGGGCCGTTCGGGGTGAAGTTCTTCGACGCGATGGTCGGCGCGTTGGCGGGTGCGACCAGATCCGCGGTGAACCGGCACGGCGGGCTGGCCTCGCCCTTGTCGAACCCGTCCTCACCCTGGGCGGTCCACGAGTAGGTGTGGCCGTGCTCGAGGAAGCTGTCGGGAAGGTAGGTGTACGGGCTGCCCGTGAACGAGCTGACGACACCCTCGTGACGCTTGGCCGGGTCGGCGACGTCGGTCACCACGTACCGGATCTGGAAGCCCGGCACCGGATCCGCGTCGGTGACCTTCGCGAACAGGGCGGGCGCCTTGCCGACGAAGTGATCCGTTCCGTCGCACGGCTTGCCGTTGGTCTGCGGATCGGTCGCCGCGCTCGGCGCCGTGTTGTAGCGGGCTTCCACCTGAAGGCCCGCGATGCGACGGCCGTGCTCGACGTTGGTGTACGTGTCCACGGGCAGCCGCAGCGCGAACGTGGCCTTCTCGGCACCTGCGGCGATCTCCTTCGCGGCGGTGTCGGTGAGGTCCCAGCGCAGGTTGGTGCGGCAGCCGGTGCCGGCGGTGCCTTCCTGACGGGTCAGTTCCCTGGGTGCGCGCAACCACGTCGGCTGCTCGGTGAGCTTGGTGTGCCACAGCTCGGTCGTGCGCGGCTTGGTGCAGTCGGTCACCGCCGACTCGTAGGCGTACGCGTAGACGTTGAACAGGCGCACGCCTCGCAACGGCTTCAGATCGATGGTGAAGTAGGCCTTCGAGACGTGGTACCCCTGCTGCTCGTCCAGCCAGGCGCCGACCGGCATGTCCTTGCCGGTCAGGGTTTTGGACGGTTCCCGGATGTCGGTGTAGCCCACGCCGGAAAGCGTCAGGTCGCGGGTCATGTGCTGACCCTCTGCCGTCGCCGGGGTCACGGCGAGCGCCATGACCCCGGCAGCGATCAGCAGTGCACTGAACGTGCGTCTCATTCGGTTGTCCCCCAGACGATGTCCCGGCCCCCAGCCGGAACTCCGGGCAGACAATACTCAGCAACAGGCCGTGCGCACAGCGGGAAAAAGCGGTTCCTGAGAGGCTTTCTCCACTTCCTTCAGCATGGCCGCTCGTTCCGCTGCGCCGAGCACCCGGCCGCGGGTCAGCACGGCGTGGATCCGCTGGGTGTTGCGGATGTCCTTGAGCGGGTTGCCGTCGAGCACGACGAGGTTCGCCGCCTCGCCAGGCTGGAGCTTGGCGCTGCGCGTGCCCGCGTTGAGTGCGGCTTTGGGCGACAGACCCGCTTCGACGAGCAGTTCGAGTTCGTCGTGCACCGAGAAACCCGAGAACGAGTACGGGTTGCCCGCGTCCGTGCCGACCAGGATCTCGACGCCGTGGTCGTGCATCTCGGCGACCTGTTCCTGGCGACGCTGGAAGAACTCGGCCTGGTCGCGGATCTCCTGCGGTGTCACGGGAGCCCAGTTCTTCAGGCTGTCGCGCCACAGGTCTCGGTAGAACGCCGGCATGTACTTCATCCGCGGGTCGTTGGCGTACCGGTCCGCGGGGCTGGACAACACCCGCATCGTGACCATCGTCGGGCACAAAGCGGATCCGTTGCGCCGCAGCAGGTTCGCGAGCCTCACCGCCTTGCTCCGGCTGTGCGACAGCGTGGCCCGGCGTTCGAGCTCCAGCACCTGCTTGAACCACGCGAACGAGTTGGCGGGGTCGAGTGGAAGGTCCGCGATCGCTTGCCGCAGTTGGGTTTCGTGCGTGCTCGTGGCGAGCGGGAGGCCGTACATGTGCTCGAACGTGCGCTGGCCGAGCGAGCTCGCGTCGCCCATCGCCACGTGGTCCGAGCAGTGTCCGGCGAACGTGAGGTTCTGGCGCGCGCACTCGTCCGCGATGGCCGCGAGTGTGGGCCGGTCCAGGTACGAGTAGACCTTCACGAAGTCCGCGCCCTGGGTCTTGGCGTCCCGCACGGCCTGGCGGCCTTCCTCCGGCGTGGCAACGATCTGCGCGCCCGGCAACGTCGAGTGCGGGCCGTCGATGATCGTGCTGCCGACGATCAGCTGCGGCCCGAACACCTCGCCGCGCTCGATGCGGTCCCGCAGCGCGTAAATCGGCGGGAAGCCCCACATCTCGCGGATGCCTGTCACGCCGTTGACCAGGCACAGCGGCAACGTGATGCGGTCCATGAACGCGCCGTGGACGTGCATGTCCCAGAGGCCGGGGATGACGAACTTGCCGGCCAGGTCCAGCACCGTGGACCCGCGCGGCAACGGCAGGTCGCACGAGCCGACCGCGAGAATCCTGTTGTCCGCCAGCACGATGGTCGCGTTCGGGCGCGTGCCCGCCGAGTCGATCAGCGTGACGCCTCGCAGTGCGGTGACGCCGACGGAGGCGTTGGCCTGGCTCGGTGCGAGCACTGCTGCCGCACCGAGCCCTGCCAGCCAGCCCAGTACTTCACGTCGAGTGGTGGTCATGCCGTTCAACCAACACCTTGACGTTACGTCAGACTCAAACCTCTTTAGCGGGACATCGCCTTGAGCAGCGAGTACTGGGCGTCGTCGGACCCCAGCTCCCACATGAACGTGCCGAGCAGCCCGCGCGAGCGAGCGAAGTCCGCGCGGATCCCGATCGACCGCGGGTTCTCGTAGGAGACGAACTTCTTCTCGGCCGCGTTGTAGAGCCACGGCGACTGCGCGACCGGGTGCCAGTACTCCTTCCAGCCCGGGGTCGCCTTGAGCTTCAAGGCGTCCTCGTAGCCGTCGACCCAGAACGCGCTGTCGTAGGGCTGGTAGAGGCCGTGCTGCGGGCCCTCGGTCTTCACGTTGAAGCCGCGGCCGTAGAACGGGGTGCCGAGCACCATCTTGCGCGGGGAGACGCCGTGCATCTCGTAGTAGTTGATGGCGCCGACGACGTTGTTCCACTTGCGGTCGGCGGCGGGCATCGGGTCCTGCGCGACCTCTCGGAAACCCGCGTTGAACGTGGCCACGGGCGAGAAACCGGTGCCCATGTCGTAGGTCATGACGTTGATGAAGTCCATGATCTGCGACAGCTCGCGCAGCTCGAACGACTTCGCCGGGTCGTACGAGCCGTCGGTCTGCAGGCGACCGGTGGGCAGCGCCGCGGTGACCAGCTTCTTCCCGAGCGCGCGCCGGAAGTCCTTCGTCAGCAACGTCATGTTCCGACGATCTTCCGGCCGGTCCTTGATCTCGGTCGGACCGCCGTACACCGGGAACTCCCAGTCGAGGTCGATGCCGTCGAACGTGCCGTCGGAGAAGAACAGGTCCACACAGGACTGAACGAGCGTCTTGCGTGACGCCGAAGTGAGAGCGGCGTCCGAGAAACCGCCGGCACCCCAGCCACCGAGCGAGATCAGGGCCTTCAGCGACGGCTTGCGTTTCTTCAGGTCCCGGATGTCGGCGAAGTCGCGAGCCGCTGTCTCGGCCTCCATCACGCACTTGCCGTCCTTGATCAGGGCGAACGCGTAGAACAGGTGCGTGATCGGCGTGTTGGAAGGAATCGACGAGATCGGCTTCGAGCCGCTGTACCAGTTGCCGTAGTAGGCGCCGACGATCTTCTTCGACGGCGCGGCGTCGGCGGCACCGACGCCAAGTGAGACGGAAACGGCGGCCAGTGCGACCGCCAATCCCTTGCGGAACAACGACATCGCGAGCCTCCAGTGGTTCAGACCACTGAAAACCTAAGGGCGATATCCGATCTGGTGCAACACCTTGTGGAGGTAGGTCTCCAGTTCTGCCAGCGGAAGTTGCGTCGGATGGACCAGCGAGCGGTAGAAAAGTGCACCTCCGGCCAGGTCCAGCACCACGTTCATGTCGGTACCGGGTGGAAAACCGGAACGCAGCCGGTCCATCAGCACGGTGCGCCGCGGCGCGATGAAGAGTTCCCAGTACCGCTGCATCAACGGGAAGTTGTCCGCCGAAGCCCCCACGATCCGGCGCATCAGCTGCACCGCCTGGCTGGTCGACATCAGAGCCGCCCAGCTGGAGATGATCTCCTGCTCCGACGACACCGCCATGCGTTCCGGATCGAGCGCCGCGACGTCGCGCGGCAGCTCGATCACGCTGAACAGCAGGTCTTCCTTCGTGGCGAACCGGCGGTAGACCGTCGCGCGAGTCACTCCCGCGCGACGGGCCACCTGCTCGATCGAGGTGCCGTCGAGACCGCGCTCCAGGAACAGCTCGAACGCCGCCGTCAGGATCGCGTTGTCAGCCTCGGGGTCTCGGGGACGCCCAGCACTTCGTTCAGCCACGCAGAGAACCTTTCAGAGGGGCCACGCCACGCCATGTGTCCGTCGGGGCGCACCAGCAGCGTGTCACCGGCGCGTTCATGGTGCACGACGTCCCCGAGCCGGTCCCGCGCCACCTCCAGACACGTCGACGGACCCGCGAGCACCCACTTGCCGGTGCGCGCGAACGCCGGCATGCGTTCACCGCCGTGCTTGCCGACCGCGAGCGGACCCGAGTACTTCACGCCCAGCTGCGACGCGAACCCGATGATCAGCCGCTGGACCGGCGGCAGGCTCAGCGCCGGGAACACCACCAGGTCGCGCAGCAGCCGCTGGACGCGCCCGGATCCCATCGAGATCCTGGTCGCCGGCGTGGTCGAGCCGAGCACGGCCGCGGCGATCGGGCGCCGTTCCGCCTCGTAGGTGTCGAGCAGCTTCTCGGAAGCCCTGCCCTGCACGACCAACGCGAGCTTCCACGCGAGGTTCTCCGCGTCGCCGAGTCCCGTGTTCATGCCCTGCCCGCCCAACGGGCTGTGGATGTGCGCGGCGTCGCCCGCCAGGAACACGTTGCCACGCCGGTAGGTCGACGCGAGCCGCTTGTGGATCCGGAACGTCGACTCCCAGTCGACCGCGTCGATCTCGCCGGGTGCCCAGCGGCCGTCCGGTGACATGACCCGCCACAGGTCGTCGCCGGGCAACGGGAAGATCGCCGTCAGCCCGCCGTCGTTGATGTAGATGTGCACCGACGACCGGTCGAGGTCCCACCGCGCGTGCACGTCGCGCAGCAGGAAGTTCTCCATCACCGCCTCGCCGTCGAACGAGATCCCGGCCATCTTCCGCACGGCCGAGTGCGCGCCGTCGCAGCCGACCAGCCAGTCGTCGTCCGACACCGGGACCTCCGAGATCGGCGTCCCCCACTCGACCTCGACCCCCAGCGCCGAGAGCCGGTCGCGCAGCCGCGCCTCGACCCAGGTCTGCGACGCGATCAACGCCCCCGCGCCCGCCATCGGCCTCAGGTCGAGCCGCTGCACGCCGTTGAGCCGCAACGCGTCCAGCCGGATCGCCTTGTCGGGCAGGTCGCCCAGCGCGCCCAGCCGGTAGAGCACCTCGGCGCCGCGTGGCTGCACGCCCAGCGCCCGTGACGTCGTGGCCGGCCTGTCCGCCGCGTCCACGACCCGAACATCCACCCCGTACTGCCGGAGTCCGCACGCCAGCGCCAAGCCGGTCGGACCCGCCCCCGCAATGATGACCATATGAATACAGTACAGCCCTGTATTCAAACTAGGCCAGCAAAAGGCCCGCCTGTCGGAACAGACGGGCCTGAGCTGCGACTCAGCGTTCGACGCGCGGGATGATCTGCGTCGAGTCGTCCTGGTGGACCTGGGTGTCCATGACCTTGGTGATGTCGTCCGCCTCGGCCTGCAGCAGCGCCTTCTTCTCCTTGCGCGCCTTGATCACCTCGAAGATGATCGGCACGACCGAGAGCAGCACGATGGCGATGAGCGTGAGCTCGAGGTTCTTGCGGATGAACTCCACCTGGCCGAGGAAGTAGCCCAGGATCGTCAGACCCGCCGCCCACGCCACGCCGCCGATCGCGGAGTAGGTGAAGTACTTCTTCGGGTCCATGCGCCCGACGCCGGCCATCGCGGTGATGAACGTGCGGACGATCGGCACGAACCGCGCGAGGACGATGGCGCGCGGGCCGTACTTGTCGAAGAACTCCTGCGTCTTGTCGACGTACTCCTTCTTGAAGATCTTCGACTCCGGCTTGTTGAACAGTGCCGGACCGGCCTTCTGGCCTATGTAGTAACCACAGACGTTGCCGACGAACGCGCACACCGTCAGCAACACGCAGACGAGCCAGAGCGGCGTCGAGATGTGACCTGCCGCGACGAAGAGACCCGCCGTGAACAGCAGCGAGTCGCCCGGCAGGAAGAACCCGACGAGGAGCCCGCACTCGGCGAAGACGATCAAGCACAGCCCGACGAGCATCCACGGGCCGAGCATCGTCAGCAGTTTTTCGGGGTCCAGCCAGTCAGGGCCCAATGCAATCGTCACGGCAACCAAGGTACAGGTCAGCTGAGCGTGATCACTGCGGCCACCGTGCCCGCTGCCAGGCCCAACAGCAGGGCGAGGCCCAGCACCAGCCACGCGGACATGGGTGCCGGGCGCTCGTCAGGAACCGGGACGTGTACGGCAAATCCGGCATTCGTGCTGGTCGCTTGCGCGCGCAACGCGTCGGTCACCAGCCGTTCCGGATCGTCCGCCATCCACCTATTCCTTGACCCACTCGCCCTTGCTCATCACGTCCCTCGGCTTCAATTCTGCATCGAGCACCACGATGTCCGCCGCGAGGCCCGCTTCGAGCTTGCCCGTGTCGAGCCCGAGCAGCTCCGCGCCGCGGGTCGAGCTGGCGTACGCGGCCTCCACGAGCGACAGTCCGCAGGAGTTGACGGCGTTGCGGAAAGCCATGTCCATGGTCAGCGTGCTGCCGGCCAGCGCCGCGCCGCCTGCCAACGTTGGCACGCCGTCGACGACCCGCACTTCGAGCCCGCCGACGTCGTACACGCCGTCGCCCACACCCGCGGCCGCGATGGCGTCGGTGATGAGGACGGTCCTGCGAAGGCCCGCGTGGTGCGCGGCGAGGCGGACGGCGGTCGGGTGCAGGTGCACGAGGTCGCAGATGAGCTCGACGGTGACGCGGTCGTCGTCCAGCAGCGCGCCGATCGGGCCGGGCTCGCGGTGGTGCAGCGGCCGCATGCCGTTGAACAGGTGCGTCGCCACCGAGGCGCCCGCGTCGACGGCCGGGCGGACCTGCGCCTCGGTCGCGTCGGTGTGGCCGATGGCGGCGATGACGCCCGAGTCGACGAGCTGGCGGACGGCCTGGACCGCGCCTTCCAGCTCGGGCGCGATGGTGATCATCCGGACCGTGCCCTTGCCCGCGTCGAGCAGCTTCGTCACCGCGGTCTGCTCCGGCGGGCACAGGATCGCTGGGTCGTGCGCACCGCAACGAGCAGCTGAGAGGAACGGCCCTTCGAGGTGGATGCCGGCGACGACACCCTCCTGGACCAGCTCGGCCAGCGCGGACACCTGGTCGGCCAGCTCCGGCACCGGGCGGGAGACCAGCGAGGCCAGCAACGTCGTCGTGCCGTGCCTGCGGTGCGCGGACGCGGCCTTGCGCACCTTCACCGGGTCGCTGCTGGTGAACGCGTCACCGCCGCCGCCGTGGCAGTGGATGTCCACGAAGCCCGGCACGATCACACCGCCGCCGACGTCCGTGGTCGGTCCGTCGGGCGCGGCGCCCTCACCGACCGCGGCGATCCGGCCGTCCCGGACGCTCACCCACCCGTTCTCGAGCACCCTGTCCGGCGTGACGACCCGACCATTGGTCAGGGTCACGTCGACAGGTCCACCCCACGTGCTCATGACGCCTCCAGCATGTCGATGGCCAGCAGCGCCGCGCCGAGGAAGCCCGCCTCGTCGCCGAGCGCCGCGAGCCGCAGCTCCGGTCGGCGCTGGAAGGCGATCAGCCCGTCCAGCCTTTCCCGCAACGGCTCCACCAGCAGGTCTCCTGCGAGCGCGAGCCCACCGCCGAGCACAACGGCCTCAGGACCGAGCAGCGTCGCCAGCACCAGGATCCCCCTGGCGAGCGCGTCCACGGCCTCGTGCCACACGGCGATGGCGTCCTGCTCCCCGTCGGACACCCTGCGTGCGACTTCAGCGGCGCCGTTGACGGGGGTGCCGGTATGTGCGGTGTACCGGCGGGCGATCGCCGCGGAGGACGCCACTGTCTCCACGCAGCCGATCTGGCCACACGCGCAAGGCACGCCGTGGCCGACGTTCACATGTCCGATCTCACCCGCGTAGCCGTCGCCGCTGAAGATCTTCCCGTCGAGCAGCAGCGCGCCGGCGATCCCGGTGCCGATCGGCATGATCACCGCGTTGCGCAGGTCCTTCGCGGCACCCATGCGGCACTCGGCGAGCCCGGCGGCCCGGACGTCGTGTCCGAACGCGACAGGCACGCCCAGCCGTTCCGTGAGGACCGAGCTGAACGGGAACTGGCTCCACGGCAGGTTGGTCGTGTACACGCCGACGCCGTTGGCCTCGTCCACGATGCCCGGCGCCACGACTCCCACGGCGTCGATCTCGTGCTCGGAGGCGTGCCGGAGCTCGTCGACGAGCTCGGCGATCACGGCGAGGAGCGGCTCCAGCTCGGCCGGAGTCGCGCGACGGGCGTGCTTCTGCGCCGCCACCGCGTCCGAGGTGCCGGAGACCAGCGCCGCCTTGGTTTCGGTGCCACCGATGTCTACGGCGACCACGTGTCTGCGTGCCACGAGGACTGATCCTGCGGCATCGGAGCCCTATTGGTCTATACCAAGTACCGATTTGGGGGTGTGGTCTTACGAGCTGAAACCGCTCTCACCGGGCAAAACGGCTCAACTGGGGAAAACTTGAACGTTGCTAACGATCTGGTTTAGCCCGCCATGATCTTCTGCAGGGCGTCCAGAGCGCGGGACGCCGTCGACTTCACGGTGCCCTTCGAGATGCCGGTCGCCTCGGCGATCTCGGCCTCCGACAGGTCGCCGTAGTAGCGCAGCACGAGAACCTCGCGCTGACGCGGCGGCAGCTGCTGCAGCGCCTTGACGACCGCCTGGTGCTCGGCCGTCAGCATCGCGAGCGACTCGGCCGACCGCGCGTTCGCCACGTGCGGCGGGGTGTAGTCGCGCGCGGTCTTGCGCCGGCGCAGCACGCTGCGCGAGCCGTTGACCACGGCTGTGCGGAGGTAGCCCACGGCAGCCTGGGAGTCCCGCAGGCCCTTCCAGTTGCGGTGCAGGCCCGTGAAGGCCTCCTGCACCACGTCCTCGGCCGTGGACGGCTCGTCCACCAGCAGCAGCGCGAGCCTGATGAGGCGCATGCGGTGCTGCTTGTACAGGTCTTCGAGCGTGAGGGGCCCTGTGGGTGGTCCTGCGACGCCGTCCTGGATCCGCAGGTTGGTCAGGGTGTCCTGCACGGTGCGCGGGGTTTCGTCGCCAACCACAAGGTAGGACGGTACCGGTCGGCTTCACTACGGTGGTGGCATGGCCCGCTTTGCAGTCGAATTGGTCTTCGGTCCCGATCGGGAGAAGCGCCTCGCGGTGCGCCCCGCACACCGCGAGTACATCGCCTCTCTCGCAGAGAAGGGCGTCGTCCTCGCCGCAGGTCCGTACGCGGACGACACCGGCGCGTTGATCATCTACGACGCCGCCGACGAGGCGACGTTGAAGGAGATCATCTCCGCCGACCCGTACACGCCCGCCAACGTCATCGTGAAGTGGGAGATCCGCGTCTGGAACGTCGTACTGGGCTCGTGGCTCACCGACTAGCGGCTTGACCACCTGGTCCGACCAGGCCTGACGTGTCGCTGGCAGCCATCTGCCGGTCGGCGTCGGCCACCTCTTCGACCGCCTGGCGGTCCACGACCATCGGCGTGAACGCGCGGAAGTACTTCAACGCGCCGACCCAGCCGGGGACGTGGACCGCCTTCGCTCGTTTCTCGACGCCCCTGACCACGGCCCTGCCCACGTTGCGGACCGGGTACTTCTTGCCGGCGACGCCCGGCATGCCCTTGCGCAGCTTGCCGAAGACCGGGTGTTCGTCGGCGCTGTTGACCATGTCCGTGGAGATCCACGAGAAGTACGCGGTGCCGACGTCGACGCCGAGGTGCCTGACCTCCGCGCGCAGGCTGTCCGCGAACGCCTCGCAGCCCGCCTTCGCCGCCGAGTAGGCCGCGTTGCCGGGGATGTGCACGATCGCGGCCAGCGACGACACGACCAGGCAGTAGCCGCGGCTTTTGATCAGATGCGGCAGTGCCGTGCGAACCGTGCGCCACACGCCGAGCAGGTTGACCTCGATGACCCGTTCGAACGCCTTCGGGTCCATCGAGCGCACGAAGCCGGTGGCCGCGATGCCCGCGTTCGCGATGACGACGTCGATGGCGCCGAAGTGCTCGGCGGCCTCGTTCATCACGCGTTCGAGCACGTCCCAGTCCGTGACATCGGCTTCCCACGCCTTGCCGCCGGTCTGCCGCGCGACCTCTTCGAGCAGGTCCTTCTCGAGCCCGACGAGCGCGAGACGAGCCCCGCGCGCGGCCAGTTGCCTCGCCACCTCGGCGCCGATGCCCCTGGCCGCGCCGGTGATCAGTACCACCTTGCCCGTGACGTCCATGCCGTCACGGTAACGCAACCTACTCCCAGTAAGCTACTGGCAAGTTAAATTGCGCTCAGGCGGTCCACCTCTGCCTGCGACAGTTCGAGCGTGAGCAGCGGCAGCAGGTCGCTGAGCTGCTCCAACGTGCGGGCGGACGCGATCGGCGCGGCCACCGTCGGCTGCTGGGCGAGCCACGCCAGCGCGACCGCGGCCACCGTGGTCTCGTGCGTCTCGGCCAGTTCGTCGAGCACCTCCAGCACCTGCAGGCCGTGCTCGTCGAGGTGCTTCGAGGCCGCACCGGCTCGCGGGCTCTGGACCTCGACACCAGGGCGGTACTTGCCCGTCAGGAAGCCCCTGGCCAGGCCGAAGTACGGCACCGCGGCGAGCCCGTTCGTCGCGACCACGTCCTGCAGATCGCCCTCGAACTTGTCGCGGCTGACCAGGTTGTACTCGGGCTGCAGCGCCACGAACTTCGCGAAGCCCTCGCGTTCCTGGATCTCCAGGGCCTGCCGGAGGCGCTCGGCGGAGAAGTTGGACGCCGCGATGTAGCGGACCTTGCCGTCGCGCACGAGCTGGTCGTACGCGGCCAGCGTCTCCTCGAGCGGCGTGTTCGGGTCGTCCAGGTGGTTGTAGTAGAGGTCGATGTGGTCGACGCCGAGCCGCTTCAACGAGCGATCGGCGCTGCTCAGGACCGTGTCGCGCTTCTGGTTGTTGAACCCGGCGAGCATGCCGACCTTGGTCGCGACCACGATCTGGTCGCGGTCGCTGCGTTTGGCCAGCCACCTGCCGATGATCGTCTCCGACTCGCCGCCGGAGTTGCCCTCGGCCCAGGCGGAGTAGACGTCCGCGGTGTCGAGGAAGTTCCCGCCCGCCTCGGTGTAGGCGTCGAGCACTGCGAACGAGGTGTCCTCGTCGGCCGTCCAGCCGAAGACGTTGCCACCCAGGCAAAGTCGGGACACGTTCAAACCAGTGGTGCTCAAGATCGGCATAACGAGACGGTAGTCCGTGTTGCCGAGAGGTATGAGCGACTTCCTGGGAACGTTCGGCGTGTGGGGCTCGCACTACCAGTGGGCCGACAGGATCGACGAGATCGCGGAGATCGAGGAACTGGGCTTCGGCACGTTCTGGATCGGCAGCTCACCGGAGATGGCGCTGGTCGAGCGGGCGTTGAACGCCACGAGGTCGATCACCATCGCGACCGGCATCACCAACGTCTGGCAGACCGATCCCGCGGTCGTGTCGGCCGAGGTCGCGAGGCTGGCCAGCGACAGGTTCGTGCTCGGCGTCGGCATCGGCCACAAGCAGATCGACCAGGCCTACGAGAAGCCGTACGACAAGCTCGTGTCCTACCTGGACCGCTTGGACGTGCCCCAGGACCGGCTGCTGCTCGCCGCGCTCGGCCCGAAGGTGCTCAAGCTCGCCGCGGACCGCACGGCAGGCGCGCACCCGTACCTCGTGCCGGTCGAGCACACGGCAGAGGCGCGCAAGGTGCTCGGCGACAAGCTGCTGGCCCCCGAGGTGACCGTGGTCGTCGAGGAGGACCCGCAGACCGCGCGGGCCATCGCCCGTGAACAGCTGTCGTACTACTTCTCGCTCACCAACTACACGAACAGCTGGCAGCGCTGGGGCTTCTCGGCCGACGAGATCACCGCGCCCGGTTCCGACCGGCTGATCGACGCGCTCGTGGCGTGGGGCACGCCGGACCAGGTGGCCGCGAAACTGCGGGCACACCTGGACGCGGGTGCCGATCACGTGGCGATCCAGTCGTTGAACGGCCACTACGCCGAACTGGCCGGCGCACTCCGGCTCAAGGCGTGATCTCGACGCCCTTCCAGAACGCCACGCGGTCCTTGATCTGCGCCGCCGCTTCTTTCGGCTCGGCGTAGTACCAGGCCGCGTTGGCGTTCTCCGAGCCGTTGACCTGCAACGAGTAGTAGTTCGCGGTGCCCTTCCACGGGCAGAAGGAGGTGTGTTCGGACGGCTTGAGCACCGACTCGTCCACGGACTCCAACGGGAAGTAGTGGTTGCCTTCGACGACCACGGTGTCGTCGGAAGAAGCGATGACCTTGCCGTTCCACTGAGCGGTTGCCATGTCATCCACTATGCCTGTACCGGCGAGTAACGGAGACCGGCTGGTCAAGTGGTACTTGATCGATCATTTACGAACGGCTGGCCGCCGCGTTGGCCCCGTGACACGTCCTCGTAGGATGCGGACGACACGGCGTTCAGGGCACCTGAGGAGGACCACCGATGCCCATCGCAACTCCCGAGGTCTACGCGGAGATGCTTGACCGGGCCAAGGCGAACGAGTTCGCCTACCCCGCGATCAACGTCACCTCGTCGGAGACTCTCAACGCGGCTCTGCGCGGATTCGCCGAAGCCGAGAGCGACGGCATCATCCAGATCTCGACCGGTGGTGCCGAGTTCGCCTCGGGCACCAAGGTCAAGGACATGGTGACCGGCGCTGTGGCGCTCGCGGAGTTCGCGCACGTCGTCGCGGCCAAGTACCCGGTGAACATCGCGCTGCACACCGACCACTGCCCGAAGGACAAGCTCGACGGGTACGTGCGTCCGCTGATCGCGATCAGCCAGGAGCGGGTGGACAAGGGCGGCAACCCGCTCTTCCAGTCGCACATGTGGGACGGCTCGGCCGTGCCGCTGGAGGAGAACCTCCAGATCGCGAGCGAGCTGCTCGACCTCTCCGCCAAGGCGAAGATCGTCCTCGAGATCGAGGTCGGTGTCGTCGGTGGCGAGGAGGACGGCGTCGACAACGAGATCAACGACAAGCTCTACACGACGCCCGAGGACTACCTCAAGACGATCGAGGCGATCGGCGCCGGTGAGAAGGGTCGTTACCTGCTCGCCGCGACGTTCGGCAACGTGCACGGCGTGTACAAGCCGGGCAACGTCAAGCTGCGTCCGGAGATCCTCAAGCAGGGTCAGGACGTGGCGGCCGAGAAGCTGGGCCTCCCGGCCGGCTCGAAGCCGTTCGACCTCGTCTTCCACGGCGGCTCCGGCTCGCTGCTCGAGGAGATCCACGAAGCCGTGTCGTACGGCGTCATCAAGATGAACATCGACACGGACACGCAGTACGCCTTCACCCGTCCGATCGCGGCGCACATGTTCGCGAACTACGACGGCGTGCTGAAGATCGACGGCGAGGTCGGCAACAAGAAGACCTACGACCCGCGCAGCTACCTCAAGGCCGCCGAGACGGCCATGGGCGCCCGCATCGCGCAGGCGTGCGAGCACCTCAAGTCGTCGGGCCGCATGATCGCGGGCTGACACGTGCTGTGAGAGGGCCCCGGCGGTGATCCGCCGGGGCCTTTCTCATCGGAACGCGGCGACGTTGCGCGCGGCCCAGTCGGCGAACGTGCGCGGGGCACGGCCGAGGATCTTCTGCACGTCCGGGCTGACGCGCAGCTCGGCTTCCGTTGGTGCGCCGAGGATGTCGAGCGTGTCGTCGGCGAGCTCGCCCGGCATCAGCTGCGTCATCCCGGCGTGAGCTTCCGCCCGAGTCAGCTCGTGGAACCTCACGTCCTCGCCCAATGCTCGTGCGAGGGCCTCCGCCTGCTGCCTCGGCGTGACCACCTCCTGGCCGGTCAGCTCGTACACGCCACCGGTGTGCCGGTCGTCCAGCAGGCAGGCGGCCGCGACCTCGGCGATGTCCGCGGGGTCGATGATCGGCACGCCGACGTCGCCGAACGGTGCCGCGACGACCCGTTGGGCGCGAACGGACTCGGCCCACCACAGCGCGTTGGACATGAACCCGCCCGGCCGCAGGATCGCCCAGTCCGCACCGGACTCGCGCAGCACGTCCTCCAGCTCCCGCAACGCGATCCGCGTCGGACCGAACGGCCTGGTCGCCACTCCCAGCGACGACAACAGGACGACTCGGCGCACGCCGCTCGCCACCGCCCGGCCGATGACGTCGGCCGGGTCGGCCCCGACGGCGTGCAGGTCGCCGGACAGCAGCAGGAACAAAGCCTTCGCCCCACCCAGCACCGGTTCGAGACTCGCCGGGTCCGCGAGATCGGCCACCACGTGCCGCACACCCTCCGGCACCTCGGCCGCGTGCCGCGACACGGTCGTCACCTGCTCGCCCGCCTCGACCAATGCCTGCGTGAGAGGCCTTCCGACGTTCCCGGTCGCCCCAGTAACCACGATCATTTCCAGCTCCTTCGTCGATGTCGGACACGACGCTAGGAACCAGGCTTACTTTTCGTAAGGACGTACCTCTGGGTAAGCTCCAGACATGGCGGTCGGAGTTCAGTTCACGCGCAACGAGACGACCGAGCGGTATGAGGTGTTTCACACCGACTGCCCGGCGCGCGAGATGGTCGACCACGTCACCAGCCGGTGGGGCATCTGGGTGCTGATCTCGCTGCAGACCAACGATCTGAGGTTCTTCGAGCTGCGCGAGAGCATCCGGGGCATCAGCGAGAAGATGCTCTCCCAGACGTTGCGCGGCCTCGTCGAGGACGGCCTGATCTGGCGGCGCGTGGAGCCGACGACCCCGCCCCAGGTCACCTACGGGTTGACCGAGTTCGGGCGGGACGTCGGCGAGCCGCTCGCGGACCTCTTCGGGCGGATCACCCGGAAGCTGTCAGCCGAGCTTGAGCCGCGAGGCGATCACCTGTAGCTCCGGCCGGTGGATCACCATGTCCCCGACCGTCCACAGCACGGCCAGCAGCACCGCCGTGACCGCCGCCGACGAGAACGAGATCGGCGGCCCCCACAGGTACTCCTGCTGGAACCAGATGCCGACGTAACCGACCGTCGTGACGGTCGCGGAGCCCAGCACGGCCGCGGCGGGCGTCGGCATCTTGATCACGTGCGCCGCGTCGATCGCGAGCCCGACGAAGATCAGGAACAACGGCACCGCGGACTTCGGGAAGTCGATCCCCGCGAGCAACGGCCAGATCAGGCACCGGTACGCCACATAGCCGCCCACGACGGCCGTAGCCGCCCACGGACGGTCGATCGTCCTGCGCGCGATCACCAGCACGATCGCGGCCGCGACCAGACCCCACACGGGGTAGACCCAGTCCGCGATCGGCAACGCGAAGTGCACGACGGCCTCGCGCCCGACCGAGATGCCCATCTGGTCCGCGGCGAACTGCAACAGGATCGGCTCGGCCTCGGGCCTACCGCTGTCGTAGGCCTGCAGCGCGCGCACGCCGTACTCCTGGTGCTGGTTGGGGAACCAGACGTTCTCCAGGAAGAAGAACCACAGCGCGACGAGCCCGAACGTCCTGGCGTTGCCGGCCGGGAAGTACTTCATCCAGCCGCGGATCGCACCGGCCAGCATCACCGCCGTGCCCAGGTAGAGCAGGGCGTGCGAGCCGGACCACGACGTGATGTCGAGGCCGTTGATGCGGTGGTTGATCACGTCGATCGGCAACGCGACCAGGAAGATCCCGCAGCCGATCTGCATCAGCCGCAGCGTCAGCTTGTCCACGCCGTAGCCGGTGAAGGTGTGGAACAACGTGAGGCCGACCACGATCACCGTGCCGACGGTGTTGATCAGGTGGGGCGGCGCCAGGTCGTCGCGCAGCCACTTGAAGTGCCACGAGACGTCCCACGACGAGCCCAGCAGCTTGAGCAGCAGGCCCACCAGCCACAGCTGGTAGAGCTGCTTGGTGAGCGTCGCCGGTGTGGTCCTGCCTGGTGTGCCCCGCTCCCAGTACTGGTCGCGGAACTGCTTTACCCCCTGAATCATCCGAACATCATGAGCGGATCACCGGCGTTCAGGAAGTCACAACCACCCTGGTTTTACCCTGATGTTTCCAATTCGTGTGCACGATCAGGTGAACGGCGTTGATCTGACCCGGCTAGCGCGGAACCATGCCGGGACATGAACCAGAAGATCATCGCCGGAGTGCTCGTGACCGCCCTCATGCTCGCCGTTGTGGCCGCTGTCATGCGGGTCTTCATCTCCTGAGACGTGCTGTCGTGAGGGTCTTCGTCTCCTGACACGTGTTCGTGCGGCACGATGGGCCGCATGGTTGAGAACCTCCTCGGGCCCGAGCCGACCCGTCTTCCCGACCGCCCTGAGGCGCAGGCCGCCGCGGACGGTGGCACCGACCCCGGCAAGATCGTCCGGGCTTATCCGGACTTTTCTGAGGCTTGGGCCTTGTTGGCTGAGCGGGCGTTGCACGCCGGCGATCCTGTGGCTGCTTACGCGTATGCGCGTACTGGGTACCACCGTGGGCTGGACCAACTGCGTCGGTCTGGGTGGAAGGGGTTTGGGCCTGTGCCTTGGGATCACCGGCCGAACCAGGGGTTTTTGCGGGCGCTTGCCGCGCTTGCCCGTGCTGCTCGGGAGATTGGGGAGGATGAGGAGTGGGAGCGGTGCTCCACCTTCCTCGCCGATTCTGACCCCAAGGCTCCGGCTGCGTTGGGGCTGGTCTGACGCTTGGGTTGTGTCCGTAGGTGGTGCTGTTGCTTAGGTCTGTTCCTGGTGCTTTCTGGGGCTCCGCCCCAGACCCCGCCAATCTGATCAAAGACCCACCAGCGCCATACGCGGGTTGATGGCACGCCTGTTGCTTTGGGCGGCTTGCTGTTGCGTTGTTGGTTGCGGTGGTGGGGTGGGTCCCGTCACGAGTCGCGTCCGAGCGAGCCACACCAGGTCAGGGGTGTCAACTCGACGAAAAGCGTGTCGAGTTGACACCCCAGACCAGGCGCGGCCCACCAACCAAAAAGGAAAAGCACCCCCCAGAAAA
>NZ_JBFAYI010000014.1:0-193022 GCF_040681245.1 Lentzea sp. NPDC051838 | reverse complement strand
CCTTTTCCGCCCGAACAAGCGCCTCGCAAGGGACCCGAAGTCAAGCCCCAATCGCAATCGACGCGCCAGCGGCGATGACGAAACCAAAGCCCGTCCAGGCCCTAAAGCGCAACCACGCCGGAACGCAACCAATCCGCCCGGCGCGAAGCGCCTGAACCCCAGAAACCCCAGTACGCCCCAGAAACTCAAAGCATGATTGTCGGTGTGACCACTGTTCGCCCCGGCTCCCCGCGAGAGTTCACCAGGTGCACCAGAATCTGCGTGGTCCCCGCCGGCACATCGGGCAGCACGAACCGCCCACCATCGTCAGCTCGCGTGGTCGAAGACTTGTGATCAGCCACCCGCACCTCCACCGTGTGCTCCCCGGCAGGCACCAGCCACCCGTCGATCCGGTGCCGTGACCCCGTCGAGGTGAAGTTCACCATCAGGGTCAGGTTGTCGACGGTGAACGTGATCGTGCCGGTCTGACCGCCGCGCACTCCGGCGAACGAACCGGCTCGTTCCCAGCGCGCTACTTCCACGTCCAGGGATTCCAGAGCGATCGCGAACTTCACGCGGTCCACCAGATCGGCGGGCGGTGGGTCCAGTTCGTCGACCAAACGGTTCAGTTCGGAGAGGACGGCGGTGTCCTCAAGGCCCCTGCGGTCGTCGCGCGGGTCGATCTCGTTCACCGCGATCCTCCTTCCGTCTCCAGGTAGTTGCGCAGCAGTGTCAGGCACCGTCCCCTGGTCGGACCGATGCTGCCGTGGGGCATGGCGAGTGCCTCGGCGACTGCTCGGTACTCCGCGCGCCCCGCGAGCACGGTGAGTCGGAGCAGTTCCTGGCACCTCGTGGTGAGGCGGCCGAACGCGAGCCACAGGCGGCGGTCGCGGTCGTCCAACAGCGTCACGTCCTCGGGCAGGCCGGTGTCGGACTCGAGCTGTTCGGCGAATTCGTCGGACAGGTGGGTTTCACGCTTGTTGGGTGTCCAGGTTCGGCGTGCTTCACGCCTCGTCGTGACCACCAGGTAGCCGACCAGGGCTTTGGGCTCGTTGATGTTCTCGATGTTCTTCAAGAACGCGAGCCACACGGTCTGCACGACGTCTTCCGCGGCGGCCCTGTCCAGGCCTTGGCCGCGGGCCACGTGCCACAGCAGCGGGGTCAGCTCGGTCACCAGGACGTCCAGCGCGTCGCGGTTGCCTTCTCGGGCTGCCGCCACGCACACCGCGTGTCGTTCGGTGCCTTCAAGCCCGTCCCACGGCGGACGATCATCCGCCGTGTGCAGCTCGTCCATGCAGCACCTCCGATCGGCCGCCCTGTCAGCGCCGTCCGCCAACTCATGAAGGGCTAACTGGGCGGTAGATACAAAATTCACTCGATTGGAGCAGTATCACCGCCGCAGCACCTTCATCTTTCCCTGGGTACGCCAGCGGCCCGTGATTCCCCCTCCGGATCACGGGCCGCCTGTGGTGGGAGCTTGCGCCAGCCGGCACCCCTCGAACCGGCTGACGCGTGCTCCACGCCTGAACAAAGCGCTTACTCAGGAAGAGCGGAACTGGGTCGAGCAGATACAGCTCGGACGCAAGAACTCGTTGCCGCGTTCCAAGCGGCCGTTATGGTCTAGACCATGCCGATTCTCGAAGTGATCGCACTGAACGCGCAGGACGCCGAGGCTGCTCAGGAGGGTGGCGCGCACCGGCTGGAGCTGGTCGCGGACATGGCCTCCGACGGGCTCACGCCGTCGATCGCCACCTTCAAAGACGTGCAGCGAGCCGTCGACATCCCCGTCCGCGTGATGCTCAGGGACGCCAAGGGCTTCGCGCCCGGTGATCTCGAACAGCTGCGCCGGCAGGCCCGGGACCTGCGGGAAGTGGGCGCGACCGAGTTCGTGCTGGGCTACCTCGACGCCGAGAGCGAGATCGACGAAGAGGTCACGCTGAGCCTCGTCGCCGAGCTCGAGGGGTGTGCCTGGACGTTCCACCGCGCACTCGACAACTCCGCCGACGTCTTCCGCTCGTGGGCCACCGTCCAGAGGCTCGGCTGCGACACCGTGCTCGCCGCGGGCAGCGCCAAGGGGGTCGACGACGGCATCGAGAACCTGAAGAAGCTCGCAACTCAGACACCGCCCGCGCTGCTCGTCGGCGGCGGCCTGCAGCAGCGTCACGTCGCGGAACTGCTGGCAGCGGGCGTGACGGGCTTCCACGTCGGCAGCGCGGTGCGGCCGGACGGCTGGGACGGGCCGGTCTCCGCGGCATCGGTTCGGGAATGGGTCAATCGTCTGGTCTAGACCCTTGACGCAGACCGTTCTACAGTCACGTTGCTTCCTGTGAAATGGCTGTTGCAACATATGCAATGCGGAGGGCGCGATGAGGCTGAAGACACTCGTGGCCGTGCTGGGCGTGGGCGCGGTGGTCGCCTGCGCACCGGTGCAGTCGGGACCGACCACGACGGGAACGGACGAGAAGACCGGGCAGCTGCGGGTCTGGCTGTTCGACGAGGTCAACCGCGGGCCCAAGGAAGCGGTGGTCAAGGAGGCGATCACCGAGTTCCAGGGCAAGCACAGCGGCGTCACGGTCGACGTCCAGTACATCCAGGTGTCCAGTCGGGCAGAGCGCTTCAAGGCCGCGTTCAGCGACCCGAAGAGCGCCCCGGACGTCGCCGAGTTCGGCAACACGGACCTCGCTGGCTACGTCTCCGCCGGTGGCTTCTCCGAGCTAGACCTGAGCAAGTGGGACGAGTCAAAGGATCTGGTCCCGACGATCCTCGACACGGCCAAGGTCGACGGCAAGACGTACGGCGTGCCGTGGTTCGTCGGCGTCCGCGCCCTCTACTACCGCACGGACGTCTTCACCGAGCTCGGCCTGAAGCCGCCGACGACGCTCGACGAGATCGCCACGACGGCGCGCACCATCCGGCAGAAGAAGCCCGACATGCTCGGCATCTCGGCCGGCGGCAAGTACCTGTTCGCCGCGCTGCCCTTCATCTGGGCCAACGGCGGTGACCTCGCCAAGCAGGACGGCGGCAAGTTCACCGCCACCATCGACAGCGCCGAGGCCAAGGCCGGTGTCGCCAAGTACACCGAGCTGATCAAGGACGACATCTGCCCGCCCGCCACCTGCGCGGGCAACGGCGGTGACGCGAGCGTCGAGCAGTTCCGCGCCGGCAAGGCCGCGATGACCATCGGCGGCGACTTCAACCGCAAGTCCGTGGACGCGAGCAGTGCGGCCGGCAAGTACGGCGTCGTCCCGCTGCCCGGAAAGACCGCGGGCTCGGTCGCTCCCGCGTTCGCCGGCGGAAACCTGCTCGGCGTCATGAAGGGCACCCAGCGCAAGACGCTCTCGAACGAGTTCGTGCAGCTGCTCGCGTCGAAGAAGTACCAGCAGAAGATGTACACGGCGATGGGCAACCTGCCGACGTTCAGCGACGTGCAGAAGCAGGTCAGCGACTCCGACAAGTTCCTGGAGCCGTTCACGAAGACCCTGCAGTCCGGCACGAAGTTCGTCCCCGTCACCCCGGCGTGGGCGAAGATCGAGGCGCAGACCGTGGTGCCGACGATGATCCAGGAGGTCGTCACCGGCGCGAAGAACGTCGACGCGGCCACCGCCGACGCCGCCAAGACGATGAACGCGGCCTTCGCATCGTGAGCATTACGTCCAAAGGTCAGGGGCGAACGGCCTTCGCCTACCTGACCCCAGCGCTGCTGGTGCTCGGAGGCCTGCTGGCCTACCCGATCTACCAGCTGGTGCTCATCTCGCTCTACGACTACGGCCAGGAGCAGGTGAGCGGCGGCGCGCCGCTCGTCTTCCTCGGTCTCGGGAACTACCAGAAGCTGTTGGCGGACCAGCAGTTCTGGGGTGTGCTCGGGCAGACCGTCGCCTTCGCGGCGGTCTGCGTGGTCGGCACGTTGCTGGTGGGCGCATTCCTCGCGATCCTCGCCACGAGGGTCCGCACGTGGGTGCGGATGACGTTGTTCCTGGCGGCGCTCGGCGCGTGGTCCACGCCCGCCGTCGCCGGGTCGACGATCTGGCTCTTCCTGTTCGACGCGAACTTCGGCTTCGTCAACGAGGTGCTGGGCATCCAGGGCTTCTCCTGGACGTTCGACAAGTGGACGGCGTTCGGACTCGTCGCGGCACAGGTGATCTGGTGCTCGTTCCCGTTCGTCATGGTCACGCTCTACGCGGGCATCAAGGCGATTCCGAGCGAGGTGCTGGAGGCCGCGGCGCTCGACGGCGCGTCGGCGTTCCGCACGGCCTGGAGCGTCACGCTGCCGTTGCTGCGGCCGATCGTGCTCGTGGTGACCATCCAGTCGATCATCTGGGACTTCAAGATCTTCACGCAGATCTACGTGATGACCAACGGAGGCGGCATCGCCGGGCGCAACCTCGTGCTCAACGTTTATGCGTACCAACAGGCGTTCGCGGCGTCGGAGTACGGGCTGGGCGCGACCATCGGTGTCGTGATGACCGCGCTGCTGCTGGTGATCACGCTGTTCTACCTCCGCGCACTGCGGCGGTCGGGGGAGGCCCTGTGAGGCGCTGGATCACCGAGGCGTTCGTCCTCGTCGTCGCCGCGGTAGTCGCGTTCCCGCTGTTCTGGATGGTTCTCAGCGCGTTCAAGCCCGAGGACGAGATCATCTCGGCCGACCCGGTGCCGTGGACGACGAGGCCGACGCTGGACAGCTTCACGAGAGCGCTCACAGTCGCGAACTTCGGGCGTTACTTCATGAACAGCGTGATCGTTGCACTGGTCGTCGTGGCGCTCAGCATTCTCATCTCGTTCCTCGCCGCCACGGCGTTGACCCGGTTCCGGTTCCGCAGCCGCACGATGTTGCTGATCATGCTGCTGGTCGTGCAGATGGTGCCGGTCGAGGCGTTGACCGTGCCGTTGTTCTTCCTGATGCGGTCGGTCGGTGACAGCGTTCCGGCGTTCGGCCTGAACCACCTCGGGTCACTCGTGCTGGTGCACCTGGCGTTCAGCCTGCCGTTCGCGATCTGGATGCTGCGCGGGTTCGTGGCCGCGGTGCCGGTGGAGCTGGAGGAGGCCGCCACCCTGGACGGCGCCTCGCGGTTCCGGTTCCTCTGGCAGGTGCTGTTCCCGCTCGTCGCGCCCGGCCTGGTTGCGACGAGCGTGCTGTCGTTCATCCACGCCTGGAACGACTTCCTGTTCGCCAAGACGTTCATCATCTCGGCCGTGGAGAACCAGACCCTGCCGCTGGCTCTCCAGGTGTTCGTCAAACCCGACCAGAACGATTGGGGCGCGATCATGGCGGGCTCCACCCTGATGACCATCCCTGTGCTGATCTTCTTCGTGCTCGTGCAGCGCCGTCTGGTGTCCGGCCTCGCGGGGGCGGTGAAGGGATGAACCTGCTGCCACGCCCGGTGTCCTATGTGGACGGCGGAAAGCTCTGCGAGTACAAGGGCTGGGAGACGGTTCTCGTCGACGGTCCGGCCGGCGGCTATCGGCTGCTGTCGTCCGACGACGGCGTGCTGATCGAGGCGCACGACGCGGCCGGTGAGATGAACGCGTTGCAGACCCTGCGGCAACTGCTCGGTGTGCAAGCGTTCCGGGCTGCGGGCGAGAAACCGGCGGTCATCCCGGCGTGCGAGATCGTCGACCACCCGAGGTTCCCGTGGCGTGGCGTGATGCTCGACGTGGCGCGGCACTTCCTGCCCAAGCGGGAGGTGCTGCGGTACGTCGAGCTGCTGTCCGTGCACAAGCTCAACGTCCTGCACCTGCACCTGACCGACGACCAGGGCTGGCGCTTCGAGGTCAAGCGCTACCCGAAGCTCACCGAGGTCGGGTCGTGGCGGGAGGACTCGCGGTTCGGCGACCGGCGCTTCACCGGCATGGCAGGGCGTCCGCACGGCGGTTTCTACACGCAGGACGACCTGCGGGAGATCGTCGAGTACGCCCGGCAACGCCACATCGTGGTGATCCCGGAGATCGACATCCCCGGACACTCGCAGGCGGCCATCGCGGCGTACCCGGAACTGGGTGTGCACGGCGGCGGAGTCTGGACCGACTGGGGCATCAACGAGCGCGTGCTCAACACGGAGGAGTCCACTGTGGACTTCTACCGGAACGTGTTCGACGAGCTGATGGACGTCTTCCCCGCGGAGATCATCGGGCTCGGCGGCGACGAGGCACCCGGCCACGACGGCGAGCTGGTGCGGGCGATCGCCCGGCACATCGTGCAGAGCGGCAGGAAGCCGTACGGGTGGGACGAGATCCTGGAGTCCGGCCCGTTGGTGGAGGGCACGATCGTCGCGTCGTGGCGTGGTGTCGAAGGCGGCATCAGAGCGATGAGCGCGGGCCACGACGTCGTGATGTGCCCTGAGCAGTACGTGTACCTGGACTACCGGCAGTCGGAGTCGCCGGACGAACCGATCCCGGTCGGGACCGTGACCACGCTGGAGGACGTCTACGCGTGGGAACCGGTGCCCGCTGAGCTCACGGGTGAGGAACCCGGCCGGTTGCTGGGGGCGCAGGCGAACATCTGGAGCGAGCACCTCGACTCGCCCCGGCGGGTGGACTACGCGGCGTTCCCGAGGCTGGCCGCGTTCGCCGAGGTCGTGTGGTCCCCGGCGGAGAAGGATCCTGGTTTCGTGCAACGGCTGGCGGAACACCATCTGCCGCGGTTGGACGCACTGGGTGTGGAGTACCGACCCCTCGACGGCCCACTCCCGTGGCAGCAGCTCCCCGGCGTTCCGGGGTTCCCGCGGTGATCGGCAGGGGCCTCGTCAACCCCTGCCGACTGCTCCCTGTGCGTTGTTCATGGTGATCACATCGCAGCGTCTTCCTCGGGCATGAGGATCCACGCGGCGACGTAGAGGACGGCGCCGGTGCCGAAGCCCAGCAGCGTCGCGGCGACGAGGACGATCCGCAGGATCGCGGCGTCCACGCCGATCATCTTGGCGACGCCACCGCAGACACCGGCGACCATCTTGTCGCTGCGGCTGCGACGGAGCTTCTTGACCTGGTCAGTGGCTTCGTTGAGCACGTTGTTCGTCATGGCTCAAGAGTCGTCTTCTCGCGACCCCGGCACATCGGTGACCACCCGGAACCGGACCCTGATTCCGGGTGGGGACCCCAGGGTCAGTCGAGGCAGAACTCGTTGCCCTCGACGTCCTGCATGTTCTGGCACGACTCGTTGACACCGTCGGCGAGCAGCAGCGTTCCGCGCTTCGCCCCGAGCGCCTCCAGCCGCACGCACTCGGCCTCGAGCGCGTCGAGGCGCTCCTGGCCGACCATCCCGGTGCCGACCCGCACGTCGAGGTGGACGCGGTTCTTGACGACCTTGCCCTCGGGCACGCGCTGGAAGAACAGCCGCGGACCCACCCCGGACGGATCGCTGGCGGCGTACCACGAGTCGTCGTACTCGGCCGGTCCGACGTACCCGAGCACCTCGCACCAGAACTGACCGACGCGCACGGGTTCCGCGCAGTCGAACGTGACCTGGACCTGCTTGATCGTCCCCATCGGTCCAGCTTAAGGGCTTACGCTGAGGCTCATGGAGTCCCCTGAGGAACTGGCGTCAGGGCTCGACCGCGCGGGGTACCTGCCGGACGGCGGCATTGCCACGGCGGCGTTCCTGGCGGTCGCGATGGGACGGCCGCTGTTCCTCGAGGGGGAACCCGGCACCGGCAAGACCTCGCTCGCGCTGGCACTGGCCAAGACGCTGGACGTCCCGCTGATCCGGTTGCAGTGCCACGAGGGCATCGACGCCACGCAGGCGCTGTACGACTGGGACTACCCGCGCCAGCTCATGCACCTGCGGGTCCTCGAAACCCGAGGCGAGGTCGACGAGGCCTCCCTCTACACGCGACGGTTCCTGCTGGCTCGGCCGTTGCTGCAGGCGCTGGAGAACGCGCCGTGCGTGCTGCTGGTGGACGAGATCGACAGGGCGGACGACGAGTTCGAGGCGTTCCTGCTGGAGGTGCTGTCCGAGAACGCGGTCAGCATCCCGGAGTTCGGGGAGATCAGGGCCTCCACGCCGCCACTGACCGTGCTGACCTCGAACCGGACGCGCGAGGTGCACGACGCGTTGAAGCGCCGCTGCCTCTACCACTGGCTGGAGCATCCGAGTCTCGACCGAGAAGTCGCGATCCTCCGCCGCACCCTGCCCGGCCTCGACGAACGGCTCGCGCAGCAGGTCGCGGAGGCTGTCCAGAAGATGCGCGGTCTGGATCTGCTGAAGCCGCCGGGCGTGGCTGAGTCGCTGGACTGGGCGCGCGCACTGCAGGCGCTCGGGCGGTCCGAACCGGACGTGGCGACGCTCGGCGCGGTGCTGAAGTACCGGGAGGACGCGGATCGCGTGATCGGGAGCACAATCGTGGGGTGACGGAAGCCTGCGTGGGGTTCACGCGCGTCCTGCGGGGCGCCGGACTTCAGTGCGGGCCGGACCGCGTGCAGGCGTATCTGCAGGCCACCGCGCACGTCGACCTCTACTGGGCCGGGCGCCTCACGCTCTGCGCCGACCCGGACGACCTACCTCGCTACGACGCCGCCTACCGCGCGTACTTCGGCGGCACGCCACCCCGGCCGCGCACGACGGTCGAGCTCGACTCGGTGACGGTCGGCGTCGCTGCGTCTGATGTGGAAGTGTTGCGCCACAAGGACATCTCGGAGTTCAACGCGGCACCGCTGATCCAGCGCCTCAATCCCCTCCCGCCGCGCAGACGTTCTCGAAGGCTGAAGAAGGCTCGCCGTGGTCGCATGGACCTGGGGCGAACCGTCCGCGCGATGATCGAGATGGGCGGCGAGATCACCCGTCCACGTCATCGTCGGAGGGGTGTGAAGGCACGCAGGCTGGTGTTGTTGATCGACGTGTCCGGCTCGATGGCCGCCTACTCCGACGCGTTGCTGCGGTTCGCGCACGTCATCGCGCACGCCATGCCCGTCGAGGTCCGCACGATCGGCACGAGGCTCACCCGCGTGACCCGGCAGCTGCGCGAACGCGATCCCGAACGGGCGTTGCGAGCCGCCGGCCGGGCAATCCCCGACTACGAGGGCGGGACGAGGCTCGGTGAGGCGCTGAGAAGGTTCAACCAGCAGTGGCGGCAGCGCGGCGCGGTGGTGGTGCTGTTCAGCGACGGCTGGGAACGTGGTGACCCGACCCTGCTGGCGACCGAGATGGCGAGGCTGAGACGGGTGAGTCACAAGGTCATCTGGGCCAACCCGCACGCGGGCAAACCCGGTTACCAGCCCGTTCAGGCCGGTGTCGTGGCCGCGCTTCCGCACGTCGACAGGATGGTCGCCGGCCACAGCGTGCACGCGTTGGAAGAACTGCTGAAGGAAGTGCGCGATGCGTGATGTCCTGTTCGATCTCGCGGACCGGGTGGCGAACGGCGAGACGGTCGGCGTCGGCACGGTGGTCGCGACCTTCAGCTCGGCCCCGCGGCCGGCGGGTGCGGCGATGCTCGTGACGCAGGACGGCGAGGCGGTCGGCAGCGTGTCGGGCGGATGCGTCGAGGGTGCCGTCTACGACCTGGCGCAGGAAACCGACGAACCGGTTCTGCAGCGGTACGGGGTGAGCGACGACGACGCGTTCGCGGTGGGGCTGACCTGCGGCGGGATCATCGACATCTACGTCGAGAAGATCAACGCGGAGACGTTTCCGCAGCTCGCCGAGGTCGTGGAGACGGTCCGCGCCGAGCAGCCGGTGGCCGTCGCGACCGTCGTCGAGCACCCGGACGGCATCGGCCGCCGCATGGTCATCTGGCCGGATCGACGGGACGGCAGCCTCGGGTCGGCGCGCATCGACGACGCCGTCACCGACGACGCGCGCGGCTTGCTGGCGAGCGGGCGCAGCGGCGTGTTGCAGTACGGCCCGGACGGTCAACGGCGCGGCGAGGGCATGAGCGTGTTCGTGAACTCGTTCGAGCCGCCGCCGCGCATGCTCGTGTTCGGCGCGATCGACTTCGCGGCCGCGATGGCTCGCCTCGGCGCGTTCCTCGGCTACCGCGTGACCGTCTGCGATGCGCGACCGGTGTTCGCGACGCGGTCCAGGTTCCCCGAGGCGGACGAGGTCGTCGTGGACTGGCCTCACCGCTATCTGGAGCGCGAGGCGTCCAAGCTCGACGAGCGCACGGTGATCGCGGTGCTGACCCACGATCCGAAGTTCGACGTGCCGTTGCTGGAAGTCGCGTTGCGACTCAAGGTCGGCTACGTCGGAGCGATGGGATCCCGCCGCACGCACGAAGATCGGCTGGAACGGTTGCGGGAACAGGGAATGACCGAATCCGAACTTGCGGCGTTGTCGTCTCCCATTGGGCTCGATCTCGGCGCCAGAACCCCCGAAGAGACCGCAGTTGCGATTGCCGCCGAGATCATTTCCTTGCGGTGGAAGGGAACCGGTCTCCGGCTGAGCGCGATCGAGGTGCCGATTCACCGATGATCGGGTTGTTGAACCCGCAAACAGGGAGGAGGCTGAAGTGACCCTCGTCACTTAGGCCCACCACCCTGGGAGGGTTCCAAATGCACATCTCGGTCAACGTCGACGGAGTGACGTACGCCGACGAGGTCGAACCCCGCCTCCTGCTCGTCCACTACCTGCGGGAGCGTCTGGGCAAGACCGGCACCGTCGTCGGCTGCGACACCGGAAACTGCGGTTCGTGCACGGTGCATCTCGACGGCCACAGCGTGAAGTCGTGCTCGATGTTCGCGGTTCAGGCGAACGGGCACGAGATCACCACGATCGAAGGCCTCGCCCGTGACGGCAAGCTGCACCCGGTGCAGGAGGCGTTCCGCAACAACCACGCGCTGCAGTGCGGCTTCTGCACGCCCGGCATGATCATGCAGGCGATCGACCTGCTCGCCGACGAGTCGGATCCCGACGACGAGACCGTGCGGAAGGGCCTCGAGGGCAACCTCTGCCGCTGCACGGGCTACCAGAACATCGTCCGCGCGGTGCAGGACGCCGCCCAGCGGATGAAGCCGGGTGCCGGCCCGAAGATCGAACAGCACAGCGATGAGCACGTGACCGCGCGGCAGCCGGTAGGTGGCGAATGACCGCCACCGCGGAACCGGAAGTCGGCAAAGCCCGGCTCCGCAAGGAAGACGCGCGGCTGATCACCGGTCAGACGAAGTGGACCGACAACCTCCAGCTCACCGGCATGCTGCACATGGCGGTGCTGCGCAGTCCCGTCGCGCACGCCCGCATCCGCAACATCGACTGCAGCCGCGCCACCGCGCTGCCGGGTGTCGCGGTGGTCCTGACCGGTGAGGACTTCGCCGCTGAGCAGGGTTCTCTCCCTTGCGCGTGGCCGATCACCGCGGACATGAAGGCGCCACCGGCGCCGTCGCTGGCCGTCGACCAGGTCAACTTCGCCGGTGAGGCCGTGGCTCTCGTGATCGCCGACAGCGCCTACCACGCCGCCGACGCGCTGGCCGCGATCGATGTGGACTACGACGAGCTGCCGGTCGTGCTCGACCTGGAAGAAGCCTTGCAGGACACCGATCTGGTGCATCCGGATCTCGGCACGAACAAGTGCGCCACGTGGATCTTCGACTCGGCGGAAACCGGCAGCGGCACGAACGTCGAGGACGAGATCGCGTCCGCGGAAGTGGTGCTGGAGCGGACGTTCCGGCAGCAGCGGCTGATCCCGTCCTTCATGGAACCGCGGTCGGTCGTCGTGGACCCGAGCGCCGACATGTTCACCGTCTGGTCCGCCACGCAGATCCCGCACATCCTGCGGTGGATGCTCGCGGCCGTCTCCGGCATCTCCGAGCACAAGATCCGCGTGATCGCGCCGGACGTCGGTGGCGGGTTCGGCGGCAAGCTCCAGGTCACGCCGGAAGAGATGCTGTGCCTGCTGGTCGCGCGGCGGATGGGCCGTCCGGTGAAGTGGACCGAGTCGCGCACCGAGTCGATGCTGTCCGCGCACCACGGCCGCGACCAGCTCCAGAAGATCACGATGTCCGCCCGCCGCGACGGCACGGTCACCGGGCTCAAGGTCGAGCTGCTCGCCGACATGGGCGCGTACCTGCGCCTGGTCACACCGGGTGTGCCGATCCTCGGCGCGTTCATGTTCAACGCGATCTACAAGTTCGCGGCCTACCGGTTCGTGTGCACCAACGTGTTCACGAACAAGGTGCCCACGGACGCGTACCGCGGGGCCGGCCGCCCCGAGGCCACGTTCGCGATCGAGCGGATGATGGACGAGCTCGCGGCCGAGCTGGGCATGGACCCGATGAAGATCCGCGAGATGAACTGGATCAAGCACGAGGAGTTCCCGTTCTCCACGGTCGCCGGGCTCACCTACGACTCGGGCAACTACGAGGCCGCGACGGCTCGCGCGATGGAGCTGTTCGGGTACGAGGAGCTGCGCGAGGAGCAGGAACGTCGCCGTAGTTCCGGCGATCCGGTCCAGCTCGGCATCGGAATCTCCACCTACACCGAGATGTGCGGGCTGGCACCGTCGCGGGTGCTGGGCGCTTTGCGTTATGCCGCAGGTGGTTGGGAGACCGCGTCGATCAGGATGCTGCCCACCGGCAAGGTCGAGGTGATCACCGGAACCTCGCCGCACGGGCAGGGGCACGAGACGGTGTGGTCGCAGATCGTCGCCGACCGGCTGGGTGTGCCGTTCGAGGACGTCGAGGTGCTGCACGGCGACACGGCGTCGTCGCACAAGGGCATGGACTCCTACGGCTCGCGGTCTTTGGCCGTCGGTGGCACGGCTCTGGTGCACGCGGCGGACAAGGTGCTCGCCAAGGCACGGCGACTGGCCGCGCACATGATGGAGTGCGACGAGGCGGACGTGGAGTTCGCCACGGGATCGTTCTCCGTTCGCGGGACCGGGACCGTCCGCACTCTGGGCGATGTCGTGCTGGCTGCTCACGTGGCGCACGACCTGCCGGAGGGCATGGAACCCGGCATGGACGCCGACGCCACGTTCGACCCCGACAACTTCTCGTTCCCGCACGGAACCCATTTGTGCGCAACGGAAGTCGACACGGAGACCGGAATGGTCCGGATCTCCCGGTACGTGGCGGTCGACGACGTCGGCACGGTCGTGAACCCGTTGATCGTCGACGGTCAGGTGCACGGCGGGCTGGCTCAGGGCATCGCGCAGGCGTTGTACGAAGAGGCCGTCCACGACGAGATGGGCACGCTGACGACCGCCACGTTCGAGAGCTACCTGGTGCCGTCCGCGGCGGATCTGCCGGCGTTCCTGACGGATCGGACGGCCACTCCGGCGACGTCGAACCCGTTGGGCGTCAAGGGAGTCGGCGAGGCGGGCACGATCGCCTCGACGCCTGCTGTCGTGAACGCGGTGCTGGACGCCGTGCGGCACATGGGTGTTCGGGACATCGAGATGCCCCTGTCGCCTGAACGAGTGTGGACTGCGCTGCAAGGAGGTCAGTCGTGATCCCGGCGGAGTTCAAGTACCTGTTCCCGTCCAGTGTGGACGAAGCCGTGCGGATGCTCGCCGAGGAGGGTGAGGACGCCAAAGTGATCGCGGGCGGGCAGTCGCTCGTGCCGATCCTGCGCATGCGGCTGGCGGCACCGACGGCGTTGATCGACATCGGCGGGCTGACCGAGCTGACGGGTGTGCGCGACGACGGCGACTCGTTGCTCATCGGTGCGATGACCACGCACTACGAGGTGCAGCGCGACCATTTGATCCACGACCACGCGTTGTTGTTGAAGCTGGTCACGGACACGGTGGCGGATCCGCAGGTCCGGCACCGCGGCACGTTCGGCGGCTCGCTGTGCCACGCGGACCCGGCAGGCGACCTGCTGGCGCCCGCGCTGGCCCTGGACGCCGTGATGATCATCGCCGGTCCTTCCGGCCGTCGTGAGGTGCCGGCGTCGGAGTTCTTCGTAGACTACTTCACGACCGCGCTGGCTCCCGACGAGATCCTCATCGACGTCAGGGTGCCGAAGTACACGGGTTGGGGCGCGCACTACGAGAAGCTCAACCGCGTCGCGCAGGCCTGGTCGATCGTCGCGGTCGCGGCGGCGGTGCAGGTGCGTGACGGCACGATCGCCGCCGCCAGGGTCGGCCTCACCAACCTGGGTTCTGGACCGACGCGCGCGGTCGACGTGGAATCCGCGCTGGTCGGGCAGCCCGTGTCGGCGATCGCCGAGGCGGCGCTGCGGGCGTCGGCGGGCGACGGCTACAAGGACAACCTGGCTCGGGTGCTGACCGGCCGTGCGCTGACGGCGGCGGTAGCGGGATGAAGCTGACGCACTCGTTCACCGCGCCTGCCCCGGCCGAGGAGGTCTGGGAGGCGTTGCTCGACCCGGAACGCGTGGCGCCGTGCCTGCCCGGCGCCACGCTGACCTCGGTCGACGGCAAGACGTTCAGCGGGGAGGTGAAGGTGAAGCTCGGCCCGGTGCAGCTGCTGTACCGGGGGACCGGCGAGTTCGTGGAGATCGACCCGGTGCTGCGCCGCGCGGTCATGAAAGCCGCGGGTAAGGACACGCGCGGCAACGGCACGGCGTCGGCCGTCGTCACGTTCCAGGTGGGCGACACGGTCGAGGTCGAGACGGAGCTGTCCGTCACCGGCCGTCCGGCTCAGCTCGGTCGCGGCCTGATCTCCGAGGTCAGCGGCAAGCTCGTCGACCAGTTCGCGGAATGCCTGGCGAGCACGCTGGGTTCCGTGGATCCTGACGAGGTGGCGCAACAGCAGCATCTCCGAGTGGTCCCCGACGAGCCGATCGACCTGATCGACACGGCAGGCGTTCCGGTGTTGAAGCGCGTGCTACCCATCGCGGCCGCCGTGCTGGCGGTCGTGCTGTTCGTGGTCCTGCGGCGCAGGCGGCAGCGCTGAATCGGGTGGTCCGGTGGCCGGCGTTCGCGCTGGTCACCGGCCTTGCGCTGGCCGCGTGCACCGGCTCGCCGGTGGTCGTCACCACCGCGCCTCTGACGCCTACCACCACTTCATCGGGACCGCCCCCGCCGCGTTCGTTCACGCTGACCGCGGGCGGCGACATCCTGATCCACCCGGCGCTGACCGACCAGGCAGTCGCCGACGGCGGTGAGGCCGGGCGCAACTACCTGCCGCTGCTCTCCGGCATCAAGGACACCCTGAAGGCTGATCTTTCGGTCTGCCACCTCGAAGTGCCGCTGGGCACGAAGGAGGGGCCGTTCTTCGGCTACCCGTCCTTCCTCGCCCCGCCCGAGGTGGCGAAAGGCCTGGTCGACGTCGGCTACGACACCTGCTCGACCGCCTCGAACCACACGCTGGACCGCGGTGTCTCGGCAATCCAGACGACGTTGGACGCGATGGACGCCGTCGGCCTGAAGCACACCGGTTCGTTCCGCACGCAGGAGGAATCCGCCGCGCCGCTGATCCTGGACGCCGGTGGTGTGAAGGTCGCGCAGCTCTCGTTCACCTACGGGTTCAACGGCATTCCGCTGCCGCAGCCGTGGCGCGCGAACCAGATCAACGCGGCCAAGATCCTCGCCGACGCCCGCAAGGCCCGTGAGGCCGGCGCCGAGGTCGTCGTGCTCTCGGTGCAGTGGGGCAACGAGTACCAGCACGCGGCCACCGAGGAGCAGAAAGCACTGGCACGTCAGCTGTTGGCCGACCCGGCACTCGACCTGATCATCGGCACGCACGTCCACGTCGTGCAGCCGTGGGAGAAGATCGGCAAGAAGTGGGTCATCTACGGGCTCGGCAACGAGGTCGCCCGGCACGCTGAACCTCGTGGCGTGACCGAGGAGGGTGTGATCGGCCACTTCAAGTTCGAACAGGGTCCGGAGGGGTGGTCGGTCGTCGAGGCCTCGTACACACCGACCCTGGTCGAGTTGGGGCCGCCGATCCGGCTGGTGGACCTGACTCGGGTGCCCGCCAACGAGCGGCGCACCGAGGCGATCAACCGGACCGAGGGTGTGGTGTTCAGCCTGGGTGCGAACGGGCAGGGGCTTTCGCGCGCTAAGCCTTGAGTTTGGCCAGTACCCGCTCGTACCTGCTGACCCAGGTTCGGTCGTTGGTCTCGAACTCCGCGATGCGGTCTGGTGCGGGCGGCGTGGGTCGAGCCGACAGGTAGCCGTCGACAGGGGTGAGCGAGTCGGTGGTCACGTCGCCGTCGAGGAGCTGGAGCGTGGCGAGCCCGCACGCGTAGTCGAGCTGCGGAAGAGCGGCGGCCAACGCGATTCCGGCGGCCATGCCCACGGACGTTTCGAGGGCTGACGAGACGACGCACGGCAGCCCGCACGCCTCGGCCACTTCAAGGGCTTTGCGCACGCCTCCGAGTGGCGCCACCTTGATCACCGCGATGTCCGCGGCGCCGGACACCGCCACCTTGAGCGGGTCGTCGGCCTTGCGGATCGACTCGTCGGCGGCGATCGGGACGTCGACTCTCCTGCGGACCTGTGCGAGCTCTTCCAGCGTGTGGCACGGCTGTTCCACGTACTGGAGGCCGCCAGAGGCCTTGTCCATGGCCTTGATCGCGGTGACGGCCGTGTCGACGTCCCACATCATGTTGGCGTCGACCCGGATGAAGCCTTGCGGGCCCAACGCGTCCCGGACAGCTTCGAGCCGTGCGCAGTCTTCTTCGAGCGTCGACTCGGCGACCTTCACCTTGGCCGTCGAGCAGCCCGATTTCGCGACGATCTCGTGGGCCTTCTCCGGGCTGACCACCGGAACCGTGCAGTTGACCGGGATCTTCGAACGGACCGGCGCCGGCCAGCCCTCGTGCGCGGCTTCGAGCGCGCACGCCAGCCAGGCCATCGCCTCGTCGTCGTCGTACTCCTCGAACGGGCAGAACTCACCCCATCCGGCAGGTCCCTCGAACAGCAGTCCGGTGCGCTGGGTGATGCCGCGGAACCGCGCCCGCAGGGGGATGGAGTAGACGTGCACGCGCTCGATTCAAGCGCACTTGAGGAACTCGAGCGAATGGCCGCCACCCCGCAGGTTGACGGTGCCGACCGCCTGGATGCCGAGCAGCGTGCACACGATCTGCTGCACCGCGGCCTTGCTGAGCAGCGACACATCGGTGGAGATCGAGACGTCCAGCCCGTTGGCCACCCGGTCGATCGTGGCGGGTGCGGCGTCGAACGGCACCTCGGTGGTGAGGCCGCGGTCCTGTTCGGCGTTGGAGGGCCCCTGGGCGAGCAGCGCCACGACGTCGTAGCCGCTCAGGCTGCCCTGGGGCCGGTTGACGGCGATGACGTTGCCCTGGGACACCCAGTAGAGGGCGGGCGAGGTGTTCTCGACGGGCCCGTTCGGTGCTTCGAGGCCGGGAATGGGGTCGGTGGGCCGGATTCCGCACGCGGAGACGAACAGGATCAGGACAAGGCCGAGCTTGCGCAGGGGTCCCCTCCAGGGGGTCCCCCTAAATCCATTCTCCCAGGCAGCACCGACAATTTTGGGCCTCACCGCTCACCTCCGAGCGGGAGCTTCAGCGTGAACAACGCCCCGCCACCCGGCCGGTTCGCGGCGGTCAACGTGCCGCCGTGCAGCCGGGCGTTCTCCCAGGCGATCGCGAGCCCGAGTCCGGAACCTTCAGATCGTCCGCGCGCCGAGTCCGCCTTGTAGAACCTCGCGAACACGTGCGGCAGCACCTTGTCCGGCAAGCCCGGTCCGGAGTCGGCCACCATGATCACCAGCGACGATCCCTCGACGTACAGCGTCACGGTCACCGGCGGAGCACCGTGCCGCAGCGCGTTGCCGACCAGGTTCGCCACGATCACGTCCAGCCGCCGCGGATCCAGCCGCGCCCGCACCCCGTCCGGCAGCGAAGCCGTCACCTCGAACCCGCGCATCTTCAACGTCCGCGCCACCACCTCGGCCACGTCGACGTCGTCCAACGCCAACGCCGCCGTGCCCGAGTCGAACCGGGTGACCTCGATCAGGTCGTTCACCAGCCGGGTCAGGTTCAGGGTCTCGCGGTTCACCAGCCGCGCGGCCTGGCCGGCGACTCCTGGCAGGGAAGCGGTCTCGGCGTCCAGCACGTCCGTCACGGCGGTCATCGCGGCCAGCGGCGTGCGCAGCTCGTGCGACACGTCCGCCACGAACCGCCGCGCGTCGGCCTCCATGCGCTGCAGCTCACCGACATGGTGCTCCAACGAGGAAGCCGTGGTGTTGAACGTCGTCGCCACGGCGGCCAGCTCGTCCCGTCCGCGCACCGGCACCCGAGCGGCGAGATCACCCTGCCCGAGCCGGAACGCGGCCATCCGCAGGTCGCGCACCGGCCGCAGCACCCCGCGAGCCGCGACGAAAGCCATGATCAGCGCCAGGACCAGCCCCGCGCCGCCGATCAGCCACGCGTTCAGCGCCAGCTCGTGGACGACCTCGATCTCCGAGGTGAACGGCCGCAGCACGTACACCTCGATGCCGGAGGTACCGCCGCCGGTGATCCGCATCTGCGTGCCCACGACGAGCCACACCCCGCCGTTGTACTCGACCCGCTGCCAGCCGACGCGCCCCGACGACACCAACCCCCGCAGCTCGGTCGTGATCACCGAAGACGGCATCGACCCCGCCGACACTCCCTGGTACTCGGCGACGGCCGACCCCTCGCGCCCGGACACCTTGCCGGCGATGCGCTCCAGAGCGGCGTGGTCGAGTGGCCGGGCGGGCAGCGGGTAGAGCTGCTCGACGCGGCTGGTCGTCTCGATCACGGCGTTGTCCTGGGCGCGCTGCACGATCGCGTCGCGGGCGCGCACGTACCCGGCTCCAGACACCGCGGCGGCGGTCACGATGCTCAGGAACGCGAAGGCGAGCAGCAGCCGCAGACGCAGGGTCACAGCGGCCCGAAGCGGTAGCCGAAGCCCCGCACGGTCTGGATGTAGAGCGGGGCGGCCGGGTCGTCCTCGATCTTCGACCGCAGCCGTTGCACGCAGGCGTCGACCAGCCGCGAGTCGCCGAGGTAGCCCTGGTCCCACACGGACTCCAACAGCTGCTGCCGCGACATCACGCGACCGGGCGACGACGAGAGCTCCAGCAGCAACCGCAGTTCGGTCGGCGCCAGCGACACCGGACGGCCGAGCCTGGTCACCACGAGTCCTTCGCGGTCGATCGTCAGGTCGCCGTACCGCTCGGCCACGACCTCGGGCGCCGCCGCGGAGGACCGCCGCAGCACAGCCCGGATCCGCGCCTCCAGCACGCGAGCCTGCGCGGGCTTGGCCACGTAGTCGTCGGCACCGGCTTCCAGACCCGCGACCACGTCGATGTCGTCGTTGCGCGCGGTCAGCATGATGATCGGGAGATCACCGGAAGCCCGGATCCGGCGGCACACCTCGAACCCGTCCACGCCCGGCAGCATCAGGTCGAGCACCACGACGTCCGGTGCGACGCTCATCAGCAGTTCGAGGCCCTCCTCGCCCGTGCGCACCGCGTCCACGGTGTGTCCCTGGTAGGTCAGGGCGAGCGACAGTCCCTCGCGGACCGCCTCGTCGTCCTCGATCAGCAGTACGCGCGGCATGACCGGAAGCCTTCCCGACGGGTCTCATGAGGACGTTCTTGCTCTGTCATCGTTGCGTAACGACCGCCCGTGCGCAGTTGTTGCACAGCCATGATCGAGTGCGGACACAGGTTCGAAAACCTCTGTGACATGCGAAAAGTGCTCCTGACGGCGACCGTCGCGCTCACCGCGGTGATCACCTCCGTCACCCCTGCGCTGGCCATTCGCGGCGGCGTCGAAGCTCCCCAGCCCTACCCGTTCTCCGGCTCGCTGCAGCGGCCGGACTCACCGCGCGAGGACGGCCACACCTGCGGCGTCACCCTGGTCGCGCCGACCTGGGCTGTCACGGCGGGCCACTGCACCAAGAACAACCCCAGCGGCGCCACGGTCGGGCGGCCGAAGAACTGGACGGTGCGGCTGGGCACGACGGACGCGGGCAGCGGCGGCGAGGTGATCGCGGTCGAGCGGTTCATCACGCACACCGACAACCCGGTCCACGAGGGTGACCTCGGCCTGCTGAAGCTGAAGAAACCCGCGAAGACCAAGCCGGTCGCGCTGCCTTCGGCGCGTCCCGCCGAGGGCACTCAGGTGCGGATCCTCGGCTGGGGCATGACCTGTCACCAGCGCCTGCCCGAGTGCTACCCGAAGAAGCTGCGCGAAGCCGACACCGTGATCCAGCCGGCCGCGGCCTGCGAAGGCATGTACGCGAACCGCGAGCTCTGCATCGGAGCGCTGGACGGCAGCGTGGCCGCGACCAACATGGACTCCGGCGGCCCTGGACTGGTCCGCGACGGCGACCGCTGGGTGATGGCCGGCATCGTGAGCGGCGGTCAGGGCGACAACACGCCGGTCATGTACACGGACATGCACTACTTCAAGAGTTGGATCGACGACGTCGTCACCGGCAAGATCAACCCGCCCGACACCCCCGTGCCGAACCTCGAAGGCGCCGCGTCGCTCGCCGGAGTCTGCTCAGCGTCCGTGGTGAAGACCAGCGCCACCAAGAGCTCCGACCACGCGCTGCTCCTCACCAACGGCCACTGCACCCCGGAACGCCCCGCACCAGGCCAGACCCTCCGCGACGTCCCTCTCGCGGTCCCGGTGACCATCGGCGACCGCCAGGGCTACCTCCAGGCCAAGGCGAACACGACCCACCTGGTCCACGCGACCATGACCGGCACCGACACCGCGCTCTACCGTCTCGACCAGACCTACGCCCAGCTGCACGCGAAGGGCGTGAAGATCTTCAAGCTGGCCGACCGGAGCGCCAGGCCGGGTGAGCGCGTCGACGTCATCTCGTCCGGCAACGGCGACCGCTTCAGCTGCACGGTCGAGGCCGTGGTTCCGCACCTGCGGGAAGAGGGCTACACGCAGGACAACGCCTACCGCCACGGGTGCAAGGCGTCGCACGGTGGTTCGGGCTCACCGATCGTGCTGCGCGACGGCGTCACGGTCGTCGGCGTGCACAGCTCCACCAACGACAGCGGGGAGCAGTGCACGGCCAACAATCCCTGCGAGGTCGCAGCGGACGGCACGGTGACCGTGCACCAGGGCGCCCGCTACGGCTCAAGCACCCAGTCGCTTGCGCACGAACGCTGACGCCTGGTCGACCACGACGACGAGAAGCAGCACCACGAGGATGTGCGTGACCATCTCGTCGAACCGGAACAGCTTGATCGACTGGTTGATCAGGAAGCCGATCCCGCCCGCGCCGACCAGGCCGAGCACGAGCGACGACCGCACGTTCACGTCCAGCCGGTAGAGCAGGAGTCCTGCGAGAGAAGGCATGACGGTCGGGAGCACCGCGTGCAGCGCGATCTGCGGACCGGACGCACCGGTCACCTTCAACGCATCGCGCGGCCCGCGGTCGCTCTCGTCCATCGCCTCGGCCCAGAGCTTGCCCATCACGCCGGTGTTGTGGAACACCAACGCGAGCACGCCCGCGAACGGCCCGAGCCCGACCGCGGTCACGAAGATCAGCGCGAACACCACGTCCGGCACCGACCGCAGGAACGACAGCACCGCACGTGCCGCCTGCTGCGCCCAGGCTGCGGAAGTCGTTGCCCTGGACGCGAGTAGTGCCAGAACCAGAGCGAACGGGATCGAGAACGTCGTGCCGAGAAGTCCTATGTAGAGGGTGATCACGGCGGCTTGGAGCGACTCGCCGAGCACCGAGAAGTCCGGTGGCAGCGACTCGGTGATGAAGTCCGCCATGCCTTCCCAGCCCGCGATGAGCGCGGCAGGTGAGAACTCCGTGGCCTGCCACGCGAGCACGTGCACTGCCACGATGACGGCGGTGACCACCCAAACAACGGACGACGGCCATCGCCTTTTGGGAACCGTGATGGTCATACCGCCACCGCCTGCATCTCCACGATCCGATGCGCGTACGTCCGCGCGAGCTCCGGCTGGTGCAGCACCGCGACCACCGCGATTCCCTCGGCGGCCAAGTCCACCAACAACTCCATCACCTGCACAGCGGCCTGCGGGTCCAACGCCGACACGGGCTCGTCCGCGAGGATCACGTTGGCCCGCTGGCACAACGCCCGTGCGATCGCCACACGTTGTTGCTGCCCACCGGAAAGCCGCGCACACCGGTCCAAAGCCCGATCCGCGAGCCCGACCCTCTCCAAACACGCCATCGCTTCTTCCCGGACCTCGTGCGGGAACACCAGCGACCGGTGCAGCGGCAGCCGCCCCAACGCCCCGGAACACACGTTGTCCAGGGCGTTGCGGCGACCGACGAGGTGGATCTTCTGGAACACCATGGCGGCGTTCCCGTCGACCGAGACCGAGCCGCCGTCCGGGGTCTCCAGCCCGACCACGCAGCGCAGAGCGGTGGACTTGCCCGAGCCGTTGGGTCCGAGCAGAGCCACGAACTCCCCGGCTTCGACAGTCAGGTCGAAGCCGTCCAGCACAACCCGGCCGCCGAACGACTTGCGCAGGCCGCGGATGGCCAACATCAGACGTCCTCTTCCTTGAGGCCCAACGTCGTCGCGAGGTCGAACAGCACCTTGTAGGTGTCGTTGTCCACCTTCACCAGCGGCCCGGGCGGAGTGACGTCGAGGAACGCGCCGACCTTCTCCACGTCCGCGGTCTCCAGTTCCAGCAACGCCTTGAGCACGCGGTCCTTGAACGCCTGGTCGAGGTCGCCGCGCACGGTCAGAGGGTCGTTCGGGATCGGCTCGGACTTCCAGATCTGCCGGTACTTCGACTGGTCGAACTTGTCCTTGGCCGACGCCAGCGTCTGGCTGTTGATCTCGGCGGCGTCGACCTTGCCGTTGGTCAGCGCGAGCATCGCCTCGGGGTGGCCACCGGCGTAGTCGAGTTTGGCGTCGGTCACCCCGGCCTTCTTCAAGCCGTAGCGGGGAAGCGCGTCACCGGACGCCGAACCGACGCTGCTCAGCGCGAGCGACTTGCCCTTCAGGTCCTCGATCTTCTGCAGGGGCGAGTCCTTGGCGACCCAGATGCCGGCGGTGTAGCTGGTGAGCTTGCCGGTGCCGTCGGCGAACGACGCCAGCGGCTCCGCCTTGGCCTTCTGCGCCGCGAAGACGTAGCCGAGCGGGCCGAACTCGGCCAGCTCCAGCTTGCCGTTGCGCATCGCCAGCACCTCGGCGGCGTAGTCGTCGACGATCTGCAGCTCGACCTCGCAGCCGAGCTTCTTCGTCAACGCCTTGGCGAGCACTTCGTAGGCCGGCTTGAGCTTGGCCGGGTCCTCGTACGGCTCGACGCCGAAGCGCACGTGGCCGTTGTTGGGGCAGTCACCGCTTGAAGTGGAAGTGGCGGAACCACAAGCGGTTGTCAGGATCAGCGTCGCGGCGAGGACGGCACTGAGCTTTCTCATCACAGCTCCTGGAGGAGGTCGTCGAGCACGGCCGGGGCGAGGCCGAGCGCGGTGGTCATGCCGATGCCTGAGGTGACCGAGACGGCCCGGACCTGAGCAGCCGGAGTCGCGGTCAGGAAAGGTTCTGGGGCCGACGCGTAGATGCCGCGCCAGCGTTCGAGGACTTGCAGCGCGGGGACGCCCAGCAGCCGGGCCGTCTCGGTGAGCACGAGGTCGTCCAGGCGCTCCGGCCGGTACGGATCGACGGTGAGGCTGTAGTGGTGGGTGTCGCCGATGGTGAGCGAGCCGTCGGGGAGCTGGGTGAACATCAGGTTCAGCCCGGCTTCGACCAGCTCGGGGTGGTCGTGTGTGAGGCGTTCGCGGACCTTCTCGAGGCTGGGGCAGCGCGTGAACGCGTCGTAGCGCAGCATCGAGAACCCGGTCAGCACGGCCGGGTCGATCACGCCGCCGTGCGCGACCCGGAGCATGCGCAGCTGGCAGCGCCGGATCTGGCGTTCTTCGGCGATGTCCGGGAAGAACCTGTCGACGTCGTGCCCGACGGCGGCCACCGCCGCACGGCAGCGGAGTTCGCCGCGCGTGGTGCGGACCAGGCCCGGTTCGACCGTGAGCACGTTGGTCGACCAGTGGAACGTGACACCGCGTGAGGCCAGCAGTGCGGCGATCGAGTGCACGGCTTCGCGCGGGTTGACGCGGATGTCCAAAGGCAGAAAAGCACCTTCGTCGGTCAGCTCGATCTCGCGGACGGAAGCGAACTCCTCGAGCACAGCGCGTTCGTCGTCGTGCCGTGCCTTCACGACAGAACCCGACTCGCGCAGCCAGAAACCGGCCTCGTGAGCGAGCTTCAGCCACTCCTCGCGTGCCGCCATCGCGTACTCGAAGGCGATCCCGTCCTGAGCGGTGAAGCAGCCGTGCCCGAAGTTGCGCACGGAAGCCCCGACCGCGTGCTCGTCGCGCTCGACCACGGCGACGGAGAGACCCCGCCGAACCGCGTGCCAGGCGTGCGCGAGACCGACCACGCCCGCGCCGACGACCACCAGGTCCACACTTGTCATGACAAGAACCATGAGCAACCGTCGAACCAGAATCAATGGCTGTTCTGATGTGTTCACTTGGAGTTCAGACTTGTTATGACATGTATCGTTGGAGACATGGAGATGCCCCTGCACGAGCGCATCGCGGCCGATCTGCGCCGCCGCATCGCCTCGGGTGAGCTGGCCGTCGGTGCCCCGGTGCCGTCCGAATCGCAGCTGTGCGCCCAGTGGGACGCCTCGCGCGCGCCGGTCCGGCAGGCCCTCACGACGCTGCGGGCGGAAGGCATGATCGGTGGCGGCCGTGGCAAGCCCGCTGTCGTGCGCAGGCACACGCTGTCGCAGCCGTTCGAGACGTTCCTGTCGTTCTCCAGCTGGGCCTCCGGTCTTGGCCACGTTCCAGGACAACGAACCCTGGAGATCGCGCGCCGCCCGGCCGACGCCGACATCGCGGACGCGCTGCAGCTCGACGAGGGCACGCCGGTCGTGCAGTTGTTGCGGCAGCGGCTGATCGACGGCCGCCCGACGATGCTGGAGCGCACGACGTTCGTGGAACCGGTGGGGCGCCTGCTGTTCGACTTCGACTGCGACAGCGGCTCGCTCTACCAGTACCTGGGGGAGCAGGGCGTCGACATGACGATCGCCCGGCACCAGATCGACGCGGTCGCGGCGGACGCGCAGGACAGCGAGCTGCTCGAAGTCGCTTTGGGCGCACCACTTCTGCGTGAACGGCGGCGTGCGTCCGGTGTGGACGGACGGCCGGTCGAGTACTCGGACGACCGCTACCGCCCCGACATGGTCAGCTTTTCGATCGAGAACTCCCAGCAGGCGCACCCGGCGCTGCTGCGGGACTGGAGGGCTTCGTGAAGGTCGACCTGGTCGTGCTGGACATCGCCGGCACCACCGTGCAGGAACACGGACTGGTCTACAAAGCGTTGGCGGACACCGTGATCGCGGCGGGCGGCTCGGCGGACGACGTCGGCAACTGGATGGGCGCCGACAAGTACGAGGCGATCTCCTCGATGCTCGGCAAGCCCGTGGTGGACGCCGAGTTCAAGGACTTCCACGAGCGGCTCACCGCCTACTACGCCGAGACCCCGCCGACGCCGATCCCCGGAGTGCCGGAAGCGTTGGCACAGCTGCGATCGCAGGGCGTGAAGGTCGCGCTGACCACCGGCTTCGACCGGCCGATCGTGGACGGGCTGCTGGAGGTCCTGGGCTGGGGCGAGGGCGTGCTGGACGCGGTCGTGTGCGTGGACGACGTGTCGGCGGGCCGCCCGGCGCCGTACATGATCTACACGGCGATGGAGCTGACCGGCGTGCGCGACGTCCGGCGCGTGCTGACCGCGGGCGACACCGTGCGCGACCTGGAAGCGGGCACGAACGCCGCCGCGGGCTTCGTGGTCGGCGTGCTGAGCGGCAGCCAGACGGAGGACGAGCTGAGCGCGGCCCCGCACACCCACCTGCTGCCGAGCGTCGCCACCCTCCCCGCCCTGTTGGCTTAGGGCAGACGCCTAGTCCAGGGCGGCTGTGTGGCGGAGTTGTTCTGGGGTCGGGTCGGTGATCAGGACGTGGAGAGCCGCGGCGAACTGGTCGAAGCGGCGGTCGAACTCGGCCAGTTCGCGTGAGGGCTCGGCGACCAGCGCGGCCCTGCCCGCCTTGGGAATCGCGGTCGCCAGGGCGTCCCTGAGGGGCTGAGACCGGCGCAGCGCCACGAGGAGCGTCCACAGCCGTTGCTCGACCAGCGCCACCTGCATCGGGTCGCCGGTGATCCGCAGGAAGTCCGAGCGCAGGGCCGTGGCACGTCGGCGCTGGTCAGGACAGGTGAAGTCGTCCGACCGGACCACCTGCAGCTCTGCTGCCGAGCGAGCCAGCGACTCCTCCGACCGGAACCGCCGCACTGGCACGGTCCCGGCCGGGTTCCACATCCACCAGAACGTCATCCGACCAGGTCGTCCGCGTCGACGATCTTGTACGCGTACCCCTGCTCGGCCAGGAACCGCTGCCGGTGCGCCGCGTAGTCGGTGTCGAGCGTGTCGCGCGCGACGACCGAGTAGAAGTGCGCCTGCCGGCCGTCACCCTTGGGCCGCAGGATCCGGCCGAGCCGCTGGGCCTCCTCCTGGCGCGAGCCGAACGTGCCCGACACCTGGATGGCGACCGAGGCCTCCGGCAGGTCGATGGAGAAGTTGGCGACCTTCGAGACCACCAAAGTCCGCAGCTCGCCGCGACGGAACTTGTCGAACAGCTCCTCGCGCTCCTTGTTCTTCGTCGATCCCTTGATCACCGGTGCGTCCAGCTCCTCCCCGAGCTCGTCGAGCTGGTCCAGATAAGCACCGATCACCAGAGCCGGCTCGTCGGGATGCTGCTCCAGCACCCTGCGGACCACCGGGATCTTCGTCCGCGCGGTCGAGCAGAGCTTGTAGCGCTCCTCGGGCTCGGCGGTCGCGTACTGCAGCCGTTCGTTGTCCGTCAGCGTCACCCGGACCTCGGTGCACTCGGCCGGAGCGATCCAGCCCTGCGCCTCGATGTCGCGCCACGGCACGTCGTACCGCTTCGGCCCGATCAACGAGAAGACGTCGCCTTCCTGCCCGTCCTCGCGCACCAGCGTCGCGGTCAGCCCCAGCCGACGACGTGACTGCAGGTCAGCCGTCATCCGGAACACCGGCGCCGGCAGCAGGTGCACCTCGTCGTAGACGATCAGGCCCCAGTCGCGCGAGTCGAACAGCTCCAGGTGCTTGTACTCGCCCTTCGACTTGCGGGTGATCACCTGGTAGGTCGCGATCGTGACCGGCCGGATCTCCTTGCGCTCACCGGAGTACTCGCCGATCTCCTCCTCGGTGAGCGACGTCCTGGCGATCAGCTCGCGCTTCCACTGCCGGCCGGCCACGGTGTTCGTGACCAGGATCAACGTGGTCGCCTGCGCCTCTGCCATCGCCGCCGCGCCGACCAGCGTCTTGCCCGCGCCACACGGCAGCACGACGACGCCGGACCCGCCCGCCCAGAACGCCTGGGCCGCGAGCCGCTGGTAGTCGCGCAGCTTCCAGTCGTTCTCCTCGAGCTCGATCGGGTGCGCCTCGCCGTCGACGTACCCGGCGTGGTCCTCGGCCGGCCACCCGACCTTGAGCAGCAGCTGCTTGAGCCGCCCGCGCTCGCTCGGGTGCACGACGACCGTGTCGTCGTCGATCCGCGCCCCGAACATCGGCGCGATCTTCTTGTTGCGCAGCACCTCTTCGAGCACCGCGCGGTCGTTGGAGTGCAGCACGAGCCCGTGCGCCGGGTTGTTCGTCAGCACCAGCCGCCCGAACCGGCTCATGGTGTCGACCACGTCCACCAGCAACGGCTGCGGCACCGGGTAGCGGCTGAACCGCACCAGGGCGTCGACCACCTGCTCGGCGTCGTGGCCCGCCGCACGGGCGTTCCACAAGGCCAGCGGCGTCACGCGATACGTGTGCACGTGCTCGGGTGCGCGCTCCAGCTCGGCGAACGGCGCGATGGACGTGCGCGCGTCGTCGGCGAGCGGGTGGTCGACCTCGAGCAGCAGCGTCTTGTCCGACTGGACGATCAGGGGGCCATCGGTCACGGGTACAAGTCTCCCTGACGACGCCAAATGCGTTCGACCAGCGTCAACTGGCGATAACAACTGTGAGGCGACACACGCAGCCAACACGTCGTGTCGTACGTTCTCGCGCATGAGCACCGAGTCGACTGATCCCGTCGAGCCGAAGGCGTCGGTGGAACCGGCTCCCGCGGAGCCGGCGACCGACACCGCGCCCGACGCCGAGCCCGACACGGGCGGCAGCAGCAGCTTCAGCGACGACTCCGACGGGTCGTCCAAGCAGAACAAGTGGCTGAAGCCCGTCATCATCGCCGTGCTGGCGATCGTCCTGGTCGGTGGTGGCGCGTGGGCGGTCACGGCGCTCAACAGCACCAGCGTCGGCTCCTGCGTCAGCGCGTCCCCCAAGGACGTCGACAAGCCGGACGGCGACTGGAACGTCTCGTCGAAGAGCTGCGGTGACGCGGCCGCGACGCACAAGGTCGCCAAGGTCCTGAAGAACGCCGAGGACCCGTGCCCCGACGAGGGCATCTACGAGCCGGTCAAGTCCGGTGGCGACTCGCTCTGCCTGATGCCGAACCTCGCCGAGGGCAAGTGCTACACCTCGGGTGACGACGGTGCCTTCAAGGCGGAAGCGTGCACGACCGAGTCGCCGGTCAAGATCGTGAAGAGGGTCGACGGCCTGCCAGAGGAGGGCACGACCTGTCCGGAGGGCTCCAGCGAGCTGCGGTTCAGCGAGCCGGCCTCCGTCTACTGCATGGGTGTCCACGAAGGCTCCTGATCGGGTGAACTCGGTTGAGTTGACCACCCGCTGACGCCGATACCCAGGCCATGAAGAAGGTCGGCCTGGGTATCGCCGTTGTAGTCGCGCTCGTCCTGATCGGCGGGTTCGTGCTGAACCAGCTCGGCGGCGCGGCGCAGGCGGCCCAGGTGGGCGACTGCGCGCGCATCTCCGGCAGCCAGGACAACCCGCGCTACCAGGCGCTCGACTGCGGCTCGGCGCAGGCGACCGTCAAGATCGCGAAGATCCTGCCGTTCAACGAGCAGAAGTGCCCGTCCGGTGGCATGGACTACTCGACGTACACGGGCGACTCCGTGCTGTGCCTCATGCCGAACTTCGTCGAGGGCGCCTGCTACGGCCAGGACGCCGACAGCGGCATCGCCAAGGTCGACTGCACCACCAAGGACTCGGTGAAGGTCGCGAAGGTGCTCACCGGCAAGGCCGACCGCGCCGCCTGCGGAGACGCGCGCGCGGCGGTCTTCCCGGAACCCGCGGTCACGTTCTGCCTGGAGCGCGGCGACAAGCAGTGACTTTTCCGTAAGGGATCACGCCGGGTGAGTCCACATGGGAACCTCTCCGGCGTGATGAAGGACGAGGCCGCGCCGCTCAAGACGAGCCTGTGGAAGCGAGTGCTGACCTACGGGGTCACGCTGGTGGTCGCCGCGGTCGCGATCTACGGCATCTCCGAGTTCCTGACCCCGGTCCAGCCGCCGAAGCAGGGCGACTGCGCGTCCCTCACCGGCGACACCGGCCGTTACGAGGCCCTGAACTGCTCCGAGAACGCGAACTTCGTGGTCGAGGGCACGGTCGCCGCGGCCCAGTCCTGCCCCAACACCGAGGACTGGAGCTGGGTGCCCGTCCGGCGGATCGACCCCAAGGTCCGGTTCTGCCTGGCCCCGCTCTACGACGTCGGCGAGTGCTACCCCGACGCCAAATCCGGCTACGACCTGGACCCCGTGGACTGCGGCGACCAGGACGCCTTCAAGGTGACGAAGGCCGCCAGGGACGCGCCGGCACCGTCGTGCGGGCCGGGTGAACAGGCCCGCTCGTACCCCGACGTGAAGCTCTTCTACTGCCTCGGTCGCGGCTAGCAACCAGCCGGTCACCAAGTGGTCGTAACGTTTCCGTAAAGCCCCGGCGGATTCCTCGCCCGCGTGGCAATCTCAGCCTCCGGCCGTGTCGGGGGCGTGGGCTGTTCGGCGTACTGACGTGCGCGAATGGTCCGGCCTATCAGATTTTCCCGAAACCGGAGCCGTCCCCAACGGCTCCGGTTTCGCCGTCTTTCGCACGCCCCATCGGAGAGGAATCCAGCGTGACCACCCCCAACTACCCGCAGCAGCCAGGGCCTTACGGCCCGCCTCCCGGTGGGCAGCCGCAGCAGCCGTACGGTCAGCAACCGCCGGCGTACGGACAGCCGGGTCAGCCCCAGGGACAGCCCGGCCAGTACGGCCCGCCTCCCGGTGACCCCTACGGCCCGCCGCCCGGTGGGATGCCTCCCGGCGGCATGCCTCCCGGCGGCATGCCCCCTGGTCAGCCCATGCCGTACGCGCAGCCGCCGAAGAAGGGTGGCGCCGGCAAGATCATCGGCTCGATCCTCGGCTTCCTGCTGATCGCGGGCGTCATCGCCGTCGTGAAGTTCGGCATCGGCAGCGGCATCAACGCCATCAGCGAGCCGGACGAGAAGCCCGGCGAGTGCGCGAGCGTCACCGGCACGACGATCAGCCCGAAGTACAAGAAGGTCGACTGCGGCGCGGCCGAGGCGAACTACTTCATCGCCAAGGTCACGAAGAACACCTCGGAAGCCTGCCCGAGCGACGACTACGCCGAGTACACCGAGACCGGTCGTCGCAGCGCGTCGCTGAAGCTCTGCCTGGTCGAGAAGCTCGAAGAGGGCAAGTGCTACCAGGAAGAGATCGCCAAGCTGAACATGGACGGCATGAAGCCTGTCAGCTGCCCGGCGGCGCCGAACGAGTTCGCCATCATGAAGATTCTCAAGATCGAGAAGGTGACCAAGGCCGCGACCGCCGAGTGCGGTGAGGCGACCGCCGTCTCCTACACCGATCCGTCACCGGGAATCACGTACTGCGTGTCCGTGGTCGAAGGGAAGTGAAAAAAGGCGGGCCGCCGAAAAACGGCCCGCCTTTTTCATGTCTTGCTGCAACTAATTAGTCGTACCTGGCGGCAGTAGTTGCTGCACGTCCAAGCGACCGGACAGCACGTCCTCGGTGTCCATCATGTCGGCGACCCGCTGGAGCCGGATCGGGTTCAGCGACAGCGGGAACGTGCCCACGGACACGAGCGCGGCGGTCGGCTGGTCGACGTCGGCGTAGCTGGTCAGCGAGTCCTGCACGGCCAGCTTGTTGGCCTGGGCGCGCTGCTGGGCCTCACGGAGCACGTCGCGGAACACCTTGAGCGTCTTCGGGTTCGCCTCGGCGAACTTCTTCGTCGCCGCGTAGCCGGACATCGGGAAGTCGAGTGTCGGGCCGCGCGCGGTGTCGGTGAGGATCTTCGCACCGATGTTGCGCTGGGCTTTCGTGATGAACGGCTCGATCATGAAGGCGGCGTCGACGGACCCGTCCTTCAGCGCCTTCTCCATGTCGCCGAACGGCATGGGACGGAACTTGATCTTCTGCTTCTCGACCGCCGCGGTGTCCAGCACGGCACGCGTGGTCAGCGCGCCGATGTCGGTCTCGCTGTTCACGGCGATGGTCGGCGCGGTGCGCTTGCCGGGGTCGTCGTAGTCCGACGCGGCCGACGTGACCAGGGCCATCGAGTTCGGGCCCGCCTGGTACGCCTCGCCCTGCAGCTGCAGTTCGGTGCCCTCGGCAACGGACCGGAAGAGGCTGACGTGCGTCGCCCACGTGATGTCGAGCGTGGTGTCCAGCTGCTTGATGGCCTCGGCCTCGCTGGGCTGGGTGACCAGGTTTACCTGCAGACCGGCCTTCTCGAAGAGCTTCTCGGTCAGTGCGATGCGCAGGGGTGCGACGTCGACGACCGGCAGCACGCCGATGCGCAGGATGTTGCGCTCCACGTCCGCGGTACCGCCGTTCGACGAACTTCCGAACAGGCTGCAGCTCGCGGTCAGAACACACGTGATGAGCACTGCGGCAAGCCGCAGAGCTTTGGCTCGGGTAGCCATGGCACCTCTCGCCGGTAGGCCTTGAGTAGCTTCAAATTGATCAGTGAGTGTCGCCACAGACCAGGTAGTCCGCAGTCCCAACTGCGCGTTCGGACGGACGTGGGGCGTGCCGACAACCGGGGATGTTAACCACCTGAACGTATGAAACGACACCCCGTCTCGATACGGTGAGTGCTTCTGGAGACTTCCCCCGAGGCGGGGGTGGCCATTACGCTCCCCGCCGGGTGGCACAGGTTGTAGTAGACCGACGTGTCTTCAGAACGGGGTAGGGCGCTTTACCGGGCGCACGGCCCCTGTGCTGCAATTCGGCCCGTTTGACGAGTCCATGCTCGGTCCTGGGGAGAGACCGGGACACTGCTGCTGGAAGAGGAAGCCCAGAGTGGCCCGACGTGAGAGAGGTCCCAGCCAGTTTGGCGTGGGTGACACCACACGCTCCGAAAGGCCCGAATCGGGTGACGGACTGGCTGCGCTGGGTAACGGAACCGTGACGGCGACACCGGACGTGGTGAAGCCCGACCTCGGTACCGGACCCGGATCAGGACCTGCCGCCCGATCCGCGCCCTGGCGCCTGCGCAACTGGCGGTTGCGCACGAAGCTGCTCGCCGTTCTGCTGATCCCGACGGTCTGTGCGCTCGCCCTGGGTGGGTTGCGTGTGCGCACCGACCTCGAGGACGCGACGGAGTTCAACAACCTCGCGAACCAGATCCGCCTCGAGACCGCGGTCGCCGACCTCGTGCAGCAGCTGCAGCGCGAGCGCGACCTGTCGGTCAGCTACGTCGCGTCGAACAAGAAGGTCGACCGCGTCGTCCTCGAGCGCCAGCTGCGCCGCGTCAACGACACCAGCGAGGCGTTCAGCAACAAGATCGCCGAGCTGAGCTCCGACCTGAACCCCGCAGCCGTCGAGCGGTTCCAGGTCGCGTTCAACCAGCTCAACCGCCTGAACAGCCTCCGCAACTCGGTGCGCGACACCCAGTACCCCGCGGAAGCCGTCCAGCGGACCTACTCGGAGTCCATCGAGACGCTCATCGGCCTCGGTGAGCAGACGATCTCCGAGATCAACGACCCCGAGCTGGTGCGACTGCACCTGACCACGAACGCCATCGCGCGCATCAAGGAGCAGGAGTCCCTCAAGCGGGCGATTCTCCTCGACGTCTTCCAGCGCAAGGCGTTCACGCCGTCCCAGCTGCGTGCCCTGCAGGCAGCGGACGCCGAGCTCGAAGCGGCACGAAACGACTTCCGCAAGTCCGCGACGCCCGAACAGGCCAAGATCTACGACGACACCGTCACCGGCCTGATCGTCGACACCGCGAACGACATGCAGGAATCGGCGATCAACCAGCAGGCGCCGGCCGGCAAGAAGGACTTCACGCAGCTGACGTCCGAGAAGTGGGACATCGCCGCCACGCTGACGGTCAACCTGACCCGTGACGTCGAGAACCTGCTGGTCGAGCAGCTGCAGAACAAGACGGACGTCGCTGCCGGCGAAGCCCGCCGCAGTGCCTACATCCAGTCCGGCATCGTGCTCGCGGTCCTCGCGCTCGCGTTGCTGATGGCGCTGTTCGTCGCCCGCTCGATCCTCAACCCGCTGCGCACGCTGCGCCGCACCGCCCTCGACGTCGCCGACCACGGTCTTCCGGACGCGGTCGAGCGGATCCTCGCGGACCCGAACCCGGAGGACGCGGCCAAGACCGCCGTCGAGCCGGTGCCGGTGCACACGCGTGAAGAGGTCGGTCAGGTGGCGCGCGCGTTCGACGCGGTGCACGGTGAAGCGGTGCGACTGGCCGCCCAGCAGGCCCTCCTGCGTGACAACGTCAACGCGATGTTCGTCAACCTGTCCCGCCGTTCGCAGGCGCTGGTCGAACGCCAGCTGAACCTGATCGACCGGCTCGAGCAGGACGAGCAGGACCCGGACCAGCTGGCCTCGCTGTTCGAGCTGGACCACCTCGCCACTCGTATGCGCCGCAACTCGGAGAACCTGCTGGTTCTCTCGGGCACGGACCTCTCGCGGCGCCTGACCCGGCCCGTCCCGGCCGCCGAGGTTCTCGGCGCCGCGGTCTCCGAGGTCGAGCAGTACGCCCGCGTGCAGGTCGGCCAGACCCCGGACCTCACCGTCCAGGGTCGCGCGGTCAACGACCTCGTGCACCTCATCGCCGAGCTGCTGGACAACGCCACGGCGTTCTCCGACCCGGTCACCAAGGTCACCGTTCGCACGGCCAAGACCCGCAAGGGCGAGCTGGCGATCGAGATCCAGGACCGCGGTGTGGGCATGGGCGACCAGGAGATCCTCGACGCCAACGAGCGTCTGGCCGACCCGCCGGACGTCGACGTCGCCGTCTCCCGCCGAATGGGCCTGTACGTGGTCGCGCGGCTCGCCAAGCGCCACGACATCAAGGTCCGCCTGCGCGGCAACGAGGACATCGAGGGCGGCACCACCGCACTCGTCATCGTGCCGGAGACGCTCATCGCGTTCCCGGGCCAGGCGCCGGCCTCCACGCCGCCGTCGGGCACCGGCATCGCGGGTGCGTTCGGCATGCCGACCCCGGCCCCCGGCCTGGCGTCCGCCGAGCTCACCACCGAGATCGGCACGACGGCGACCAGGGCGAGCGGGATCGCAGGAGCCTTCGGCGGTGCCACCGGCACCCAGCCGAGGATCGACGAGTCGAGCCCGAGCAACCCGAGCATCCCGGTCAGCTTCGTCCCGAGCGCGCTCACCGACACCGGTGCGGGCGCGACGGCGGTCCCCGTCTACAACGAGACGCCGATCGAGGACTCGACGCCGTCCGAGCGGTGGCGGCGCGACCAGCTGGCGGCCGTGGAGCCCGAGGGCTCCTTCGGCGAACCGACTCTCTTCACGGCTTACGAGGACCGTCAGGAAGACACCGGCAGCGAGATCTCCTTCGAGCCGGGCTACGAGACCACGCAGTTCGTGCCGATCCCGCCGATGGACGTGGAACCGGCCTCGAGCAACGGCGTCTCGCGTGCCCCGGTCGACACGGAGCTCGCGCACCGGAACGGCACCTCGGAAGCCTCCCGCAAGCAGGTCGAGCACGACCTGGACGCCCCGACCGAGCGCCTCCCGATCTACGAGGCCGTTCTGTCGCAGTGGTTCCAGGCCGTCGGCAGCGAGACGTCCGCGTCCGCGGCCGCACCGGTTCCCCCGGCGGCGGAGACCTCGCCCGAACCCGCTGAGTCGAACGGACGTGTTGAGTCCAGGCTCGGCAGCAGCGTCGACCGGATCGGCAACACGGACAAGGGCGGTGTCGAGTACATCGACGAGCCGCCCACGACCCCTCCGCTCTCGGACGGGCCGGAGCCGGAGCTGCCGACCCGCACCCGCAAGCCTGTACCGGCGGTGGCACCCACCACCACGTCGGCCGCTGGTCTTCCTGTGCGCCAGCCGCGCGCAAAGGTCCAGCCGGCGGTCGAGGAAGCAGTGATCGCACCCGCCGAGCAGGAGCGAGTTGTGGAACCGGAGCCCGTTGTGGAGGAGACTCCAGCGGCGGCACTCACTTCCGAGTCGGCTTGGCAATCGCCTGCCGATGAGGGATGGCAAGCGGCTCAGGCGTTGTTGAACAAGGCGCCGGAGTCGAAGACATCGGCAGGTTTGCCGAAGCGGACACCGAAGGCTCAGCTCGTGCCAGGATCTGCGGCACCCAAGCCGCAGGGCGTGACACAGACAGCGCAGCGGCCTCCGCTGCCGCCCCGCTCCGCCGACGCGGTGCGCGGACGGATGTCGAGCCTGCAAAGTGGTGTACGAAAAGGCCGGCACGCATTGATCGAGGCATACGCTGGTGACCAGTCGAGCCGGCAGAACGAGGAGCAGGAGTGACGACCGCAGCGCAGCCAGGCAGCTTTGGTTGGCTTATCACCGACTTCGTGCGGAGGGTGCCCGGCGTGGCACATTCCGTCGTGGTGTCCGCGGACGGGCTGTTGCTCGCGGGTTCCCAGGGGCTGCCCAGGGACCGTGCAGAGCAGCTCTCCGCCGTCGCGTCCGGTCTGGTCAGCCTCACACAGGGTGCTGCCCGCTGCTTCGAAGCAGGCGGGGTCAACCAGACCGTTGTCGAGATGGAGCGGGGCTACCTGTTCCTCATGTCGATCAGTGACGGCTCATGCCTTGCCGTCCTGGCGGCACCAAACTGTGACATCGGCCTTGTGGCTTACGAGATGACGCTTTTGGTGGAGAGAGTCGGTCAACAACTCACCCCTGAGCTGCGCGCGCAGCTTCAGGGTGTGGTCCGTCGCTAGACCTCACTTGAAGTTCAGGGGTGAGAACAAATGGCTGGCAGATCTGGCGCTAGAGGCCGTGGCTTCGGTAGGAACTTCAACTACCAGGAGTGGGCCGCTGGTGGGTTCCAGTTCGACGAGCCTGACGCGATACCCCAAGAACCAGAGGAAGCCGAGGACGCACCCCACGATGAGCGGGTTACAGGGCAAGGGCTAGGCGATATGTCTCAGCGTGAGGTGGATGACTCGTCGTCGTATCCGTACGACGACGTGCCGAACCGGTTCGACATCGACGGGTACGGCACCGGGTTGTTCGGTGGCCCCGGTGCGGACCTCTTCGGCCAGCACGAGATGCCGGACGCAGTGCCGGAACAACTCCCGTACACCACCGGGCCGCAGCCGGTGTACACCACCGGCACACAGGCTGCTGTGCGTCCGGAGGAAACTTCTTCTGCGGACTCGGGTTCACTGGTGCGGCCTTACACGCGTACCGGTGGACGCACACGACCCGACTACGACCTTGCGATCGAGGCGCTGATTTCGACCAGCGAGCGTGGCCTCGAACGGGATGCCGCAGTTCTTCCCGAGCACAGGTCGATCTGCGGGCTGTGTGTGGACACGCGGTCGGTGGCCGAGGTCGCGGCACTCCTACGCTTGCCGCTTGGCGTCGTGCGGGTGTTGATCGGCGACATGGCAAGCATGGGTTTGGTTTTGATTCACCAGGGCGGTCTGGTCGTGGGGGACCGGCCTTCCATGGAATTCCTGGAGAGGGTGCTCAGTGGGCTTCGCAGGCTCTAGTCCCCAGGGCGCCGAGGGCGCACGGAAGCCGACGACCTCCGCCAAGATCGTGGTGGCGGGTGGCTTCGGTGTTGGCAAGACGACGTTCGTCGGCTCGGTGTCCGAGATCGTCCCGTTGACCACCGAGGCGGTGATGACCGAGGCCAGCGCGGGGGTGGACGACCTCTCCGCCACGCCGAACAAGGTCACCACGACGGTCGCGATGGACTTCGGCCGTGTGTCGCTCGACAGCGACCTGATCCTGTACCTCTTCGGTACGCCGGGTCAGCACCGGTTCTGGTTCATGTGGGACGACCTGGTACGGGGTGCCATCGGCGCCATCGTCCTGGTCGACACCCGCCGTCTCGCCGACGCGTTCGCGTCGATCGACTTCTTCGACGACCGGCAGCTGCCGTACGTCGTGGGTGTCAACTGCTTCGACGGCCTCCTCCATCACAGACTGGAGGACGTCCGCGAGGCGTTGACGATCGACGAGTCCGTGCCGATCGTGACGTGTGACGCCAGGAACCGGCAGTCGACGAAGCAGACGCTCATCACGCTGGTGGAGCACGCGATGCGCCAGTGGATGTCCGTCCGCGCCGGCTGATCTCCGGGGCACAGACGCACAACGTGAACGAGGCGAGCGCCACCTTCGGGTGCGGCGCTCGCCTCGTCGTTGCGGTCTGATTCAGTTTCGTCGCTGATCGTCCAAGCAGTGGTCCTCTCCGCCGTGGGCCGTTGCTATCCGATGGTCAGGCCGACTCCGATGTAGGCGCTGGCCGACACGTCACCGCTGCCGAGGTCGACGCTGGCGTCCGCGGCGACTCCGGCGTGCGCGTCGATGTTCACGAGGTCGGAGCTCACGCCCACGCTGACGTCGGCGCCCAGGCTCGCGTCAACGGCGAGAGTGCCGTCGACGTGCACGTGGACGTCCTTGGTGGCGTCGGCGTGCGCCTGGAGCATCGCGGCCGCGTGCGGTCCGACGTTGATCTCGACGCCGCCGATCTCGACCGATGTGCTCGCCTTGTCAGCCGCTGGTTCGACCGCGGGTTCCGCGGGCGCTGCGGCGACGACCGGTTCGACGGCGGGTGTGGCCGCCACGACCGGTTCGGGGGCGGGAGCGCGGTCGACGGCCGGGCTCGCCTCGGCAGCGACCTCCACCACGGCGTCGACGTGTGCGTCCACGGCCGCGGAGACATGGGCTCCGACGTCCACTCCTGCGCTGAGACCCACGTCGGCGTGACCGCAGAGGCCCAGCGCGACCTGGATGCCACCGTTGGCCATGACGCTGAGGCCGTGTCCGGTGTCGAGTGAGACGTGTGCGCCGGCCGCGACGGGGATCATGTCGACGTTGCCGCTGATCCCGACCGTCGCGTTGACGTGGTTGTCCTCCAGCAGCACGAGGATCGGGTCGGCGTTCGCTGTTCCGGTCGAGAACGGCAAGGCGAACGCCAGTGCCGTGAGGGTGGCGGCGGCTCTCAAAGCCCACCGGGAGCTGGCCATCGTGCGGGACCTCCTCGCATTGACGAGGGCGTCTCGGGAACGCCCACGTCAATCGACGCTAGGTCGCGAAACGGTCACGCAAGGATGAACGTGAGTTTCTACCGGGGGATGACCGTCCGTCAGTCCTCGTCCACCAATGCGGCGGACGTGATGCGATGAAGAGGGAACCTGAGCACCTCTCCGTAGCTGTGGTCGTAGCCTTCGAGCACGCCGCCGCCGACCACGTGCGGCTCGATCACGCGCTGCGCGGCCGTGCCGTGGGAGTCGACGAACCCGACGAGCACTCTCCGTCGCGCCCGCGCGGCCTGCTGGAGCAACGACAGGGTGGCGGACGGCCCGGCGCCGAGGTGGCCGGGAACCGCGACGCGTTCACCCCGTGGTGTCGCGGCGGCACGATCTCCTGCTCGGACCAGCCGGACGAGTTCACCCAACCGTTCGTCGGCGGGCACGGCGGGTGACACGGGTTTCCGCGCCGTCCGCTGCCTCGGCGTGGTCCGGCGGCCCCCTGGTCGCAGGTCGAGCACCTGGCCGTCGGGGCCTTCCGCGGCCGGGGCGAACCCGGCCGAGCGCAGCCCGTCCAGCACGTCCGCCAGCGGCAACGGGCTGACCAGCACGGTCGGCGCGATCCGGCGCAGTTCGAGGCGAGCTGCTTCCGGGTGGGCGAGGACCTCGCTGATCAGCACCGGGTCGTCGCAGCGCAGGAACGCGCCCGCCGCACCGCCGCGCAGCCTGCCGTGCCTGCGCGCGGCGTCGTCGATCAGGTAGGTCAACGACTGCGGCACGGGCGTGCGTGAGCGGATCTTGAAGAGTTCCTGCAGCTCGTCGGCAGTGCGTCCGGCGTCGAGCGCGCGGCGGACGGTGGCCTCGCTGATCCGGTAGACGGTGGCGCTGCCCGCCGACTCGACGTTCGCGACCAGCGCCATCTCGTCCGCGAGGTCGGGTTCGAGCCGGCCGGGCGCGATGACGGTGAGGTCGGCCTGCACCAGCACGTGGTCGAGCGGGGCGGGCAGTGCGTCGCCGAGCGACTTGGCGGCGTGGCCGGGGCCCTCGTCGAGCAGCACGCGGCCCGCGCTGGTGATCGCGCCGAGAGCCAGCACGCCGACCGCGGTGCCCTCCTCGATCGTCCAGCGCACCAGCTCGTCGCGCTGCCGTCCGCCCCTGCGCGGTGCCCGCCAGCCCAGCAAGGCGGCCAGGTCCGCGGGATCCGCGATCGACGTGCCCTTGGGGAACGCGGCCAGCGCGTCCAGGACCCAGCGGCGGTCGCGGGGTGCCTGCGCGCGGCGGATCTCGTCCGCGAGCGGGGTGAAGAGCTTGTCCTTCTCGTCGCGGCGGCCGACCAGCGCGGGGAGCCTGGGCAGCTCCAGCCACGCGTTCGCGACGGTGGCCCAGCGGACCTCGGTCGTCGCCGCGAGCCACACGTCGGCCTTGGTCGTCGGCACCCACTCGGGCTCGGCGGCCTCGGTGTTCGCGGCCAGGTCGGCGCCGACCACGAGCTCGATCAGCAGCGCGGCACGGCGTTCGTCGACGTCGAGGTCCTTGGCGACCTTGCGCAGCTCACGCACGCCGAGGCCGCCCGTTCGCAGGACCGGCGCGGGCTCGGCCGACCAGCTCGAGATCAGGTTCTCGACGTGCCGGACCAGCTCCAGCGCCTCGCCACCACCCGTCGCGTCGATGCTCGCCGGCTGAAGGCTGGTGGTCTTGGGCTTCGGCTCGGAGACCTGGATCGGGCCGAGCGGGCGTTCACCGCGGAACTGGAATGCGATCTCTCGTGGCAGCTCAACGGTGCCGGGGTCGCGCCGCAGCAGCAGACCGCGCGCGAGGAGCCGTTGCACCGGAGTCTCGGCCTTCTCGAGCGGCACGACGCGGGAGGCGTCCTTGGTGTCGCCGATGGGCGGGCCCGCCGCGAGCTTCTGCAGGACCCGCTGCTCGCCTTCGGTGATGCCGGCGAGGTCGTAGGTCTGCCCGGTCGCCCGGCCCAGCCCGCCGGGGTACGTGCCGAACGCCTCCCGTGTGACCGGAGGAACTGACATCGCGTCGTCGTCGCCCCACAGCAGCGCGAGGGACTTGAGCTTGGCGACCGCCTGCTTGAGCGGCTTGGGCTTCACGTCCGGCCCGAGCACCCGCGCGAGTGTGGCCAACGCCACGGGCTCGGTGTCCGCGCCCTGCACCACCAGGCCTTCGAGCACGGCGAGCGTGAACGTGTCGAGGTCCTCGCAGGCGCGCGCGATCGACGCCCTGGTGCCAACCCGTGTCGCGAGCACGGACATATCGGCAGGTGGGGGCGTTGCCAGGTCAGGACGCGCGCGCAGCAGTGCGACGAGAGCCGTGTCGTCCTGGGCGCGCAGCCAGTCGGCGAGAGTGATGCCGGACATTCTTCTCACGGTATATGGGCCGGTGGAGAACGCGTTGGCCTCTGTCACACTTGTCGCGTCATTGGGCACCACCGAGGAGGAGATCGTGGCGAAAGGACGCCCTGGACGGGTCGACCCGCACTGGCCGGAGGGCCCGGACGGCGGTCACCCCGTCACCGAGCTCACCAGCGACATGCAGGGTGCGCTCTCCCCGTTCGGCTCGACGACGTTCCCGCTGCCGGTGGAGACCCTGGGCTACACGCACCCGGTGACCGAGATCAACAAGTCCTGAGGGATTTGTCAGACCGGTCTTAAGACTGGTCGAGTCGCGTGAGTACCGCAAAGGGCCCGGGGATAGGCTCACTTCCCGCTTGAGCAGCACTTCGTGGGAGGAAGACGATGCCGGTCCCCGGCCCTGGTTACTCGATCACCGTTCGTCTGGAGGCGCCGCCGTCAGCGAGCGCCGCGGGTGACCTCACGACGGCCGTCGGCCGCGCGGGCGGAGTGATCACGGCGTTCGACGTCGTGGAGTCGCACAACGACCGCGTCGTCATCGACCTCACCTGCAACGCCCTTTCCGCGAACCACGCGAAGGACATCACCGACACGCTGGAGACGCTGCCCGGCATCGTCGTCCGCAAGGTGTCGGACCGCACGTTCCTCGTGCACCTCGGTGGCAAGATCGAGATCGCGTCGAAGGTTCCGCTTCGCAACCGTGACGATCTCTCCCGCGCGTACACGCCCGGTGTGGCTCGTGTGTGTGAGGCCATCGCCAAGAACCCGGACGACGCGCGCCGCCTGACGATCAAGCGCAACACCGTCGCCGTCGTCACCGACGGTTCGGCCGTGCTGGGCCTCGGCAACCTCGGCCCCGCCGCCGCGCTGCCGGTGATGGAGGGCAAGGCGGCCCTGTTCAAGAAGTTCGCCGGCGTCGACGCCTGGCCGGTCTGCCTGGACACCCAGGACACCGAGGAGATCATCCGCGCGGTCGAGCTCATCGCTCCCGTGTACGGCGGCATCAACCTCGAGGACATCTCCGCGCCGCGCTGCTTCGAGATCGAGGCCCGCCTGCGCGAGAAGCTCGACATCCCGGTCTTCCACGACGACCAGCACGGCACCGCCATCGTTGTCGTGGCGGCTCTGCGCAACGCCCTGCGCGTCGTCGGCAAGGACATCAAGGACTGCCGCATCACGGTCTGCGGCGTCGGCGCGGCCGGTTCGGCGATCATCCGCCTGCTGCAGGCCCAGACGCCGGGCGACATCATCGCGGTCGACGTCGACGGCATCGTGCACCGCGACCGCCCCGGCCTGGACTCGAACCTGAAGTCCATCGCGGCCTCGACGAACAAGGACAACCAGTCCGGCCGCCTGCACGACGCGCTGGTCGGGTCCGACGTCTTCATCGGCGTCTCGGCTCCGAACCTGTTCGGCGCGGAGCAGGTCGCGACCATGGCCAAGGACGCCATCGTCTTCGCCCTGGCCAACCCGGACCCGGAGATCGACCCGATGGAGGCCCAGCAGCACGCGGCCGTCGTCGCCACGGGCCGTTCGGACTTCCCGAACCAGATCAACAACGTCCTGGCGTTCCCCGGCGTGTTCCGCGGCCTGCTGGACGGACACGCTCGCACCATCACCGACGCGATGCTGCTGGCCGCCGCTCAGGCCATCGCGGACGTGGTGGACGGCAGCCGCCTCAACGCGTCGTTCATCGTGCCGTCGGTCTTCGACAACACGGTTGCTCCGGCAGTGGCCGAAGCAGTCCGGAAGGCTGCAACCTCGTAAGGCCTTTGGACACGGGCCGCGCACTGTGAGCAGGCATACGATCGCGGTATGACCAAGCAGTTCACCCACCTGGACTCACATGGCGCGGCCCGCATGGTCGACGTCTCCGGCAAGGAGCAGACCACCCGGACGGCCGTGGCCACCGGCGTCCTGCACACGACAGCCGAAGTGGTGGACCTGCTCGGGTCCGACGGCCTCCCGAAGGGCGACGCCCTGGCGACCGCTCGAATCGCGGGCATCATGGCGGCCAAGCGCACCTGGGAGCTGGTGCCTCTGTGCCACCCGATCTCGCTCTCGTCGGTCGTGGTGGACCTGGCCCTGGCCGCGGACTCCGTCCTCATCACGGCCACCGTCCGCACCACCGACCGCACGGGCGTGGAAATGGAAGCGCTGACCGCCGTCTCCGTGGCGGGCCTGACCCTGCACGACATGGTCAAGTCCGTGGACCCGGCCGCTTCCCTGGACTCCGTTCGCGTGGAACGCAAGGAAGGCGGCAAGTCGGGCCTGTGGGTGCGTCCGTGAAGGCAGTGGTCGTCACCGCCTCCAACCGAGCCGCCGCCGGCGTCTACTCCGATCGCAGTGGCCCCATCATCGTTTCGTGGCTGACCGACCGAGGCTTCTCGGTCGGCTCACCAGTCGTGGTCCCGGACGGCGATCCGGTCCGCGAGGCCCTGGCCTCAGCCGTCGCTTCCGGTGTCGAGCTGGTGTTGACGACCGGTGGCACCGGCATCAACCCGACCGACCGCACCCCGGAAGCCACCCGCGCGGTGCTGGACTACGAGGTCCCGGGCCTGGCCGACGCCATCCGCATGTCCGGCTGGCCCCGCGTACCGGGGTCGGTGCTGTCGCGCGGTGTCGCCGGTGTCGCGGGCCGAACCCTGATCGTCAACCTGCCGGGCTCGACCGGCGGAGTCCGGGACGGTCTGGACGTCCTCGCCACCGTCGTAGAGCATGCGTTGGACCAGTTGCGCGGAGGTGACCACAAATGAGTGTCGTGCTGAGGGCTGCCGTGACCGAAGACCCTCTCTCGGTCGAGGAGCACGCGGCCCTGGTCGCCTCCGACCGCGCGGGTGCCGTCGTCACCTTCTCCGGCGTGGTCCGCGACCACGACGGCGGGCGGCCGGTGCTGGAGCTCGAGTACCACTCCCACCCGTCCGCGGGTGACGTCGTGGCCGAGGTCGTCGAGTCGCTGGCCGAGAAGTACTCCGGTGTGCACGGGATCGCCGTCTCGCACCGGGTCGGCCCGCTGAAGATCGGTGACGTGGCACTGGCGTGCGCGGTCGCGGCCGAGCACCGCAAGGAGGCGTTCTCGTTGTGCGCCGACCTGGTGGACGAGGTCAAGGCCCGGCTGCCGGTGTGGAAGCGGCAGGTCTTCGAAGGCGGCGGCGACGAGTGGGTCAACTGCCCGTAGTCCCGCGCGGCCGGGATCGCGCGAGGCCGGAGGCAAGCGGCGATGACGCAACCAACGCTCGTCATGTCTTTGACCCGTGCGCGCACCTGCGCAAGGTGAGACGACGCAAGGCACGGGACCACCCCGCTGGAACGCGACATGCGCTCGCAGGACGACCTGCACGACGTGTCAACGCCCCGAAGCCGAAAACGCAGGCAGGGACCTCACCGTCGGGGGGTAACGGTGAGATCCCTGGTCCTACGTCAGCCCACTACCGGGGCCGACCGTCAAGCGGAGCCGATCCTCAGAGCTGGATCTTGTGGCCCGGGAAGATCAGGTCCGGGTTCGTGAGGAAGTCCTTGTTCTTCTCCACGATGGCCTGCCAGCCGCCGGCGACCTTGTTCTCGTCGGCGATCTTGGACAGCGTGTCGCCGGCCTTGATCTCGTAGTTGCCGTTCGGGTTCGTCTTCGAACCGGCGAGCGCGACAACCGGCGCCTGCTGCACCGGAGCGGTGCGCTGCTGCGGCGCGGCCTTCCGCTGCGGCTGCGCCTGCTTCGGGGCGGGGGCGGTCTTGCCCACGTAGGCACCCAGGCGGGCGCTGCACGCCGGCCACGCCTGCGAGCCCTGCGTGCGGAGCACGTTCTCCGCGACGCGGATCTGCTCCTCGCGGGAGGCGTTGGCCGGGTTGCCGGTGCCACCGTTGGCGTTCCAGGTGCCCTGCGTGAACTGCAGGCCGCCGTAGTAGCCGTTACCGGTGTTGGCACCCCAGTTGCCACTGGCCTCGCACTGCGCGAGTGCGTCCCAGTCCATTCCAGGGGCGGCGTTGGCGGTGCCAACGGCCAGGCCCAGAGGGGCGCCGGCGATGATGCCGACAGCCGCGACCTTGGCGATAGTGCGAGCGGCGGAACCCTGCTTGCCCTGCTTGCCTCGGTTGAAAGCCATGTGCCTCTCGGTCCACCGCACCCACGGCTGGGGACTCGGGTTCGGGGGCCCGGTGCGTCCCTGCGTCCCAGTCCGGCGGTTTCTCTCGCTCGGGGTTGTTCCGGAGAACCCTCGGACTGGGTTCGGTGCTCGGTCCTCCGGTCTAGCTCGTGGCCGGTTCGGGGCCAGCCGAGGAGCGACGGTACGTAACCGGGGAAGCCCCCACCAAACGTATCTGACTGTGATGCGCATCACAGTAACGTTTTGGCGCGTTGTGCGGACCCTACAAAACTGCAGCTCAGAACCGTCGTTATCGGTCCGTATCCGTTCTGAGATCGGCCGAGATCTATTACGCAAAGTGAGGCGTGGCTCACGGACTTTCGGCCATCGGAGACGCTCTCCTCACGCCTGGGGGACGGTCTTCAACCCCGCGACACGCCGGTCGGAAGAAGATGGCGGTATGAGCGGAGAGTCGCGACAGGCCGCGTTGCACAGGGCGCTGGCCGCCCAGGCCGGTCAACCGGTGTTGTTCGGAGATCTCGTCAGTGCGGTCTGGGGCGACGACCCGCCGTCGAACCCGCTGCCCGCGTTGCGCAACCTGGTCAAGCGGCTGCGGCAGTCGGTCGACGACGAGATCGTCACCGACGCGTCCGGCTACCGGCTCGTCGTGCGTCCGCCGGCGCCACAGCAGCTGCCGGCGGACCTGCTGGACTTCGTCGGCCGTGAGGACGAGCTCGCCGCGCTGGAGGCCTCCGAGGCGCGGGTGCACGCCATCACCGGACCGCCCGGCATCGGCAAGACCGCGCTCGCGGTCAGGCTCGCGCACCGGATCCGCGACCGGTTCCCCGACGGTCAGCTGCACGTCGACCTCCGCGGGTTCGCGACAGGACCGGCGGTCACCCTCGAACAGGCGCTCGGCCGGTTCCTGCGCGCGCTCGGCGTGCCACCGGCGAAGGTTCCGCTCGACCTCGACGAACAGGTCGAGCTCTACCGGGCGAAGCTGAAGGGCCGGCGCGTGCTCGTGCTGCTCGACAACGCCGCGGAGCTGAGCCCGCTCGTCCCGGGCGTCGAGGGCTGCACGGCCATCGTGACCAGTCGCAACGAGCTTCAGGGTCAGATCAGACTGGACGTGCTGGCCGGTCACGAGGCCACCCAGCTGCTCGACCGGTGGCAGATCGAAGGGTCGCGCGAGGACCACGCCGAGCTGATCAAGCTGTGCGCGCGCCTGCCGCTCGCGTTGCGGATCGCGGGCGCGCAGCTGGCCGATCGCCACCTGCCCGACTACCTCGCCGACCTGCGCGGCGGCGGCAGGCTGGACGCGCTCGAGATCGAGGGCGACGCGGCGGTGCGGGCGGCGTTCGCGTTGTCCTACAAGGCTTTGCCGGACGACGCGCGCAAGCTGTTCGGTCTGCTCAGCGTGCACCCCGGTACCGACTTCGACCTGCCGGACACGGCCGTGCTCAGCGAACGGTCCACCGAGGACACCGCAGGGCTGGTGGACGTGCTGGTGCGCGCCGGGCTCGTCCAGCGGGCGGACGAACGGTTCCAGTTGCACGACCTGATCCGGCTCTTCGCCTCCGAGCAGATGGGTGCGGAGGGGCCTGCGGCCGTTCGCCGGTTGATGTCCTATTACTTGGACACCGCGCTGCACGCGAGCGACCTCGCCGCCACCCCGATCAAGCGGCTCGACCGGTTGCCGCTGGAGCTGACCGGGCGCAGGTTCGAGAGCTCCGCCCAGGCGCAGGAATGGCTCGACGAGAAGCGTTCCACGCTCGTGGCGGCGGTGGCTGCCGCGCCGCACCCGTTCTCGGTTCACCTGGCCGACTCGTTGCGCGGCTACCTCATCTACGGCGGCTACCAGCTGGAGGCCGACGCGTCGCTGGCGGCCGGTCTCGCGTCGGCGCGGGGCGAGGGTGACGTCGACGGTGAGACGGCCATGCTCAACGGGCGCGGCCAGCTCTACTCGATGCGAGGGTCGTTCAGCGAGTCGCTGGAGGCGTACCGCGAGGCCGCCGGCCTGGCCACGTCCGACTCCATGAGAGCAACCCTGCTCACCAACATGGGCGCGCTGAAGAGGGAGACCGGTGATCTCACCGGAGCGCTGGCGGACCTGGAAGAGGCGTTGCGCATGGCACGGGGAGAGCCGCCGTTGCACGTCACCGTGCTGTTCATCCTGGGCTCAGTGCTCGGTGCCCGCGCGGAGTTGCGCAAGGCGATTCGGTACTTCGAGGAGGCCATGCGGCTGGGAGAGGAACACGGGTTCAAGATCAAGATCGCCGTGGCCAGGGAGAGCATGGGCCTCGCCTTCCTCGAGCTCGGGCAGTACGACGAAGCGTTGCGGCACCTGGAGGCCGCGCTGGCCGACTACGAGGAGCTCAAGGTCGCGAGAGCTGTGCCGAACGTGCTGGTCAACCTGGCCGACACCGCCGCGGCGACCGGTGATGCCGAGCAAGCTCAGTCGCTGGCGTCACGGGCCCTGGAGGGAGCGCGGGAGAACGACGACGCTCGCACCCGGGTCGACGCGCTGATCGTGCTGGGAGACGTGGAGGCGGCGGTCGAGCTGGCGAACCGGATCAACTACCCGATCGGACGGCACAAGGCTCAGCTGCTGCTCGCCGGGCAGGATGCGGAGCTGGCGAGTGAACTGCTGCGGGACGTGCGGGACAACGGTGACCTGCTGACGGAGGCCAAGGCGCTGCTCGCGCTGGCGGAGGCGACCGGGGACGCGGCGGCCGCGAGAGAGGCGCTGGAGCTGGCGAAGGAACGTGAGCAGAGCGCTGTGGCGGCCAGGGCGGAGACGTTCCTGGGCAGTGCTCAGCCGCCCGCGAACGGCGGCAGCACGTCCAGCTGAGAGCCCGCGGGGACGCGCACGGACGTGTCGCGCACCGCGACGCCGTCCAGCAGGAAGCTCGACGCGGCGAGGACCTTGCCGAGCTTGTCGCCGTGGCGTTCACCGATGGTGCTCACCACGAGCGCCACGGTGGGTTCGGGGGAGTCGAGCAGCAGGTCCTCGTCGGCCACCCCGGCCGCGGCGCGCGCACCCGCGAAGTAGCGGATCTTCACCGCGGTCACGTCAGCCTCCGATTGCGCTCATGGGACGGTCGGGCTGGTGGAAGCCCGCGTCGTTGATGCCGTGGCCCGCCGCCTTGGCCCACATGGTGGCACGCCACGCGTCGGCGATCGCCGAGTCGGGGCTGCCGTCGCGCAGCAGCGTGCGCAGGTCGGTCTCGGTCTGGCTGAACAGGCAGTTGCGGATCTGGCCGTCCGAGGTGAGCCTCGTGCGGTCGCAGGCGGCGCAGAACGGCCTGGTCACCGACGCGATCACACCGACGGTCGCCGGTCCGCCGTCGACCAGCCAGCGCTCGGCCGGCGCACCGCCGCGCGGGGTCTCCGACGGGGTGAGCGTGTACGCGGACGAGAGCATCGTGAGGATCTCGTCGGCCGTGACCATGTTCGTGCGCGTCCAGCCGTGCTGCGGGTCGAGCGGCATCTGCTCGATGAACCGCAGGTTGTAGCCGTTCTCGACGCAGAACCGCAGCAGCGGGACGGCCTCGTCCTCGTTCACGCCGCGCAGCAGCACGGAGTTGACCTTCACCGGCTCCAGGCCCGCCTCACGGGCGGCGTCGAGGCCGTCCAGCACGTCCGTGATGCGGTCGCGCCTGGTCAGCGTGGCGAAGCGGTCGGGGTCGAGGGTGTCGAGCGAGACGTTGATGCGGTTCAGGCCGGCGTCCTTCAACGACTTCGCCCGGCGCGCCAGCCCGATGCCGTTCGACGTCATCGACATGCGCGGCCGCGGCTCCAGCTCGGCCGTCGCGGCGATGACCTGCTCCAGGCCGCGCCGCAGCAACGGCTCGCCGCCGGTGAAGCGGATGTCCGTGACGCCCAGGTCGACGACCGCGATCCGCATCAACCGGATCAGCTCGGCGTCGGTGAGCAGCTCGTCCTTCTGCAGCCAGTCGAGGCCCTCGGCGGGCATGCAGTAGGTGCAGCGCAGGTTGCAGCGGTCGGTCAGCGAGACCCGGAGGTCTTTCGCGACCCGGCCGAACCTGTCGACGAGCAGCGGCGAGTCGGGTCGTGCCGACGCGTCAGGCACGCCGCGCACAACGGGTAGTCCCAGGTCCACTGCTGTCACCCCTACCAGGGTAATCAACATCCTCTTGTGGATGACGCTACAAATAGGGTTTCTCACGTTCCGCCCGTTTGGAGCACTGTCACAAGGAATTGTCTTAGTTGCTAAGATGTTCCACATGGAACCGGAGGCGCTGGAGAGGTTCACCTGGTACATGCGGGAGCAGAGCGCGCTCACCGTCATGTTCCACACGAAGGTCGCCGAGCAGATGGGGCTGTCCGCGACCGACGAGAAGTGCCTCGATCTCGCCATTCGGGCGGACGGACCGCTCACGGCGGGCCGGATCGCCGAGCTGTCCGGCCTCTCGACCGGTGCGGTCACGGGCGTCATCGACCGTCTCGAGCGTGCCGGTTTCGTCCGTCGTGTCCGGGATCCGCACGACCGGCGCAAGGTCCTCGTCGAGGTCACGCCGGGTGACCTCGAAAAGTTCGCGGCCCCGTTCATGAAGGCGCAGCAGAGTCTGGTCGAGGTCCTCGACCAGTTCGACGCGGACGAACTCCAAGTGATCGAGCGTTATCTCCAGCTCCAGATCGAGACGTTCCGCAAGCGCGTGATCGATACTTAGGCCCATGTGGCACTACTTGATGGACATGGACGGTGTTCTGGTTCACGAGGACCACCTGATCCCCGGCGCTGACGAGTTCGTCGCGGAGCTCCGCTCCTCCGACACCCCGTTCCTCGTGCTCACCAACAACTCCATCTACACGCCACGAGACCTGCGCGCGCGTCTGCAGCGCACCGGCCTGGACATCCCGGAGAAGTCGATCTGGACGTCCGCCCTGGCCACCGCCAGGTTCCTCGACTCGCAGCGCCCGAACGGCTCGGCGTTCGTGATCGGCGAGGCCGGCCTCACCACCGCGCTGCACGAGATCGGCTACGTGCTGACCGACCGCGACCCGGACTACGTGGTGCTCGGCGAGACCCGCACCTACAGCTTCACCGCCATCACCAAGGCCATCCGCCTGGTCGAGGAGGGCGCGAAGTTCATCGCGACGAACCCGGACGCCACCGGCCCGTCGCGCGAGGGCTCCCTGCCCGCGACCGGCGCCGTGGCGGCGTTGATCGAGCGCGCCACCGGTCGTGAGCCCTACTACGTCGGCAAGCCGAACCCGTTGATGATGCGGTCGGCTCTGCGCGCGCTGGGCTCGCACTCCGAGAACGCTCTCATGATCGGCGACCGGATGGACACCGACGTGCGTTCGGGCCTCGAAGCGGGCCTGTCGACCATCCTCGTGCTGTCCGGGATCTTCACCGCGGAGCACGCCGAGATGTACCCGTATCGGCCGACGCGCGTGCTCAAGTCGATCGCCGAGCTGGTCGGTCACTCTCAGGACCCGTTCGGTGACTGGGCTGGCCACTGACGCGCGAGGGCAAATCACCTATCGTCGCGGACGTGGACACGGATCGACGCCCGATGCACGTGGTTGGCGACGTGCACGGGCACCTCGCTGAGCTGACCAGAGCCCTGCACGTCGCTGAACTGTGCGACGAGGAGGGGCACTGGACGGGCGGTGAGGCCGAGCTGTGGTTCCTCGGCGACTTCGTGGACCGCGGGCCGGACGGCGTCGGCGTGATCGATCTGGTCATGCGGCTCGGCGAGGAGGCGGCCGAGGCCGGGGGCGCGGTCAACTCGTTGATCGGCAACCACGAGGTGCTGCTGCTCGGCATGTACCGGTTCGGCGACGAGCAGGTGCCGGACAGCGCGGGGCCGCGGTCGTTCGCGCGCAGCTGGCTGCTCAACGGCGGCCTGCGCAGCGACCAGGACAGGCTGACCGACGAACACGTCGAGTGGCTGACGACCCGGCCGGTGCTGAAGCTGCGCGACGACCACCTGCTGATGCACTCCGACACGGCGGCCTACCTCGAATGGGGGTCCTCGATCGAGGAGGTCAACGAGGCCGTTCGCCAGGTGCTCAAGGGCGACGATCTCGTCGACTGGTGGGAGTGCTGGCGCAAGATGACGACCCGGTACGCGTTCCGCGGTCCGCAGGGGCCCGAAATCGCGGACGAGCTGCTCGCGACGTTGGGTGGCAGCAAAATCGTGCACGGGCACAGCGTCATCGCGGATCAGCTCGGGGTGTCGCCGGAGCAGATCGACGGGCCTCTGGTGTACGCCGACGACAAGGTCCTGGCGATCGACGCCGGCCTCTACAGCGGGGGTCCGTGCCTGGTGGTCCCCTTGCCATACGCCGAAGCCTGACTACGGTCGGGTGGATGACCGCCAGCTACTCCTCGGGCACGTCCGCCGCGCCTCTGCTGGGCGACACCGTCCACGCGAACTTCGCGGCGACCGTCGCGCGCTTCGGCGATCGTGAGGCACTTGTCGACAAGGCCACAGATCGCCGGTGGACGTACGCGGAGCTGTCCGCCGAGGTCGACCGGGCCGCCGCCGGGCTGCACTCGCTGGGCGTGCGCAAGGGGGACCGGGTCGGCATCTGGGCGCCGAACTGCGCGGAGTGGGTCTTCGTGCAGTACGCGACCGCGCGGATCGGCGCGATCCTGGTCAACGTCAACCCGGCGTACCGCGTGCACGAGCTGGAGTACGTGCTGAACCAGGCGGGCATCCACACGCTGGTGTCCGCGCGCACGTTCAAGACCTCGGACTACGAGGCGATGATTCTCGAGGTCCGGCCTCGTTGTCCTGAGTTGCAGAACGTCGTGTTCGTCGACGATCCACAGTGGACTGGTTCGGAGCTTCCGGACGTCTCGCTGGACCGCGACGACCCGATCAACATCCAGTACACGTCCGGCACCACGGGGTTCCCCAAGGGCGCGACTCTCAGCCACCACAACATCCTCAACAACGGCTACTTCGTCGGCGAGCTGATCAGCTACACGGAGAACGACCGCATCTGCGTGGTGCCGCCGTTCTACCACTGCTTCGGCATGGTGATGGGCAACCTCGCCGCCACCAGCCACGGCGCGTGCGTCGTGATCCCCGCGCCGGCGTTCGACCCGGCGGCAACCCTTGCGGCGGTTCAGGAAGAGCGCTGCACGTCGTTGTACGGCGTCCCGACGATGTTCATCGCGATGCTCGACCTGATCGACGGCTACGACCTCTCTTCCTTGCGCACCGGCATCATGGCGGGCTCGCCGTGCCCGGTCGAGGTGATGAAGCAGGTCGTCGAACGCATGGGCATGCGCGAGGTCTCCATCTGCTACGGCATGACCGAAACCTCGCCCGTGTCAACGCAAACGCGCGTCGACGACTCACTCGACCGCCGCGTCGGGACGGTGGGGCGGGTCGGCCCGCACCTGGAGGTCAAGATCGTCGACCCGGAAACGGGCCTCACGGTTGCGCGTGGGATGCCGGGGGAGCTGTGCACGCGGGGCTACTCCGTCATGCTCGGCTACTGGAACGAGCCCGAGAAAACGGCAGAGGCGGTGGACCAGGCGGGCTGGATGCATACCGGCGACCTCGCGGTGATGGACGACGACGACTACGTGAACATCACCGGGCGGATCAAGGACATGGTCATCCGCGGCGGCGAGAACATCTACCCGCGCGAGATCGAGGAGTTCCTCTACACGCACCCGGACGTGCTCGACGCCCAGGTGATCGGCGTGCCCGACGCTCGCTACGGAGAGGAGCTCATGGCGTGGGTCCGCATGCGCGAGGGCGCGGCGCCGTTGTCTTCTGAGGCTGTGCGCGAGTTCTGCACCGGCAAGCTCGCCCACTACAAGATCCCGCGGTACGTGCACGTGGTGGACGAGTTCCCGATGACGGTCACCGGCAAGATCCGCAAGGTGGAAATGCGGGCGGCGGCGGTGGAGTTGCTGAGCCTCGACGACAGCACGAAGCACGCCTAGGGAAGCCGGGGTTCCACGTCCGTTGCGACGGCCTGGGCGATCGCGCACGACTTGGCGAGCTCGTCCGACGTGGCGCTGACGCTCACGGTGCCGTCGCCGACCTTGAACAGGACGCCGCACCTGGTGTCCGAGATCCCCCTCTTGGCGAGCATCGCGGTGTGCCCGCCGACGGTGATCTCCGACGTCTCCGAGTTCCTGCCCACCTGCAGACGTTCCGGCGTCGCGCCGTCGTACCCGTGCACGCTCACGACCTCGTAGAAGTCGGTCCGCCACGTGCAGCCGTCTTCGTCGCGCGACGTCTCCACCGTGAAGCGGTAGAGGGTGAACTCGTCCGGTTCGAAGAGGTCGCACCCGCTGGGCAACGCCTCGGCCTCCTCGGTCTTGGCGGCGGCAGGTGGCGAGGCCGGCGTGCTCGACGGCTCCTCGCCGAAGCTGGGGACCAGGATCGAGCAGCCGGACAGTCCGAACGCGACGGCGAGCACGGCGAGACGCGAGGTGTTCACGGAGCGAAATCGTCCCGCGAATCAACTATCCCCGCAGGTCACGAAGGGGTGAAAGGGCACTTGCGGATGCGGTGTGACGCGCGCAACATCGGTGGATTCCGTCGAACGGAGGCGCCCATGCTCACCGCCACCAGAACCACGACGATGCTGCCCGTGGAAGACCCCGAGCGAGCCGGGACCTTCTACGCGGACAAGCTCGGCCTCAAGCCCCTCATGACCGCCCAGGACGGCACGCGGCTCTTCGAGCTCGGCGCTGGCGACGCGCTCGGCCTCATGCCCGCCGAGAAGGGGGCGCAGACGGCTCACACGGTCATCAGCTTCGAGGTGCCGAACCTCGAGGACGAGATCCGCGAGCTCGAAGGCAAGGGCGTGGAGTTCGACGACTACGACCTGCCCGACTTCAAGACCGTCAACCACATCGCGGTGATGGGCAACGAGCGCGCGGCGTGGTTCCACGACTCCGAGGGCAACATCCTGTGCTTGCACGAGCTGTTGGGCGACGAGGCCTGACGGCGCGTGCCGAATGAGAGGTCTCCCGCTCCTCGCCCCCGACGAGGAGCGGGGGACCCTCAGGGGACGTCCACGATCTCCTTGCCGAGCGGCACCAGCGAGACCTTCACCAGCTTGAAGTTGGCGAGGCCGAGCGGGATGCCGATGATCGTCACGCACAGCGCGACGCCGGTGACGATGTGGCCGATCGCGAGCCACAGGCCGGCGACGATGATCCAGATGACGTTGCCCAGCAACGAACCCGTGCCCGCGCCCGGCTTGTCGACCACCTCGCGCCCGAACGGCCAGAGCGCGTAGTTCGCGATCCGGAACGACGCGATGCCCCACGGGATCGTGATGATCAGGATGCAGCAGATCAGGCCGGCGACCGCGTATCCGACGGCCATCCAGAACCCCGCGAGCACGAGCCAGATCACGTTCAGGATGAGGCGCATACCTCCAATCTAAGCTCACCTCATGAAGTGGGGTGTGATCGCTACCGGTGGAATCGCGCACGCGGTGACCGCCGACATGCTCAAGGTGCCGGACGTCGAGGTCCTCGCGGTGTCCTCGCGCAGTTTCGCCAAGGCGCAAGCGTTTGCCGCGCAGTTCGGCATCAAGCGCGCGTACGGCGACTACCGCGAACTGCTGAAAGACCCGGACGTCGAGATCGTCTACATCGCCACGCCGCACGGCCAGCACCACGAGGTCGCGCTCGCCGCCCTCGACGCCGGCAAGCACGTGCTGTGCGAGAAGGCCTTCGCGCTCACGGTCGCGCAGGCCGAGGAGATGATCGAACGGGCGAGGTCGAAGAAGACCCAGTTCCTCATGGAAGCCATGTGGACGCGCGTCAACCCGTTGATCCGCAAGGTCGTCGACGCGGTGCAGGCCGGTCAGATCGGCGAGGTGCGGACCATCACCGCGGACTTCGGCTTCCGGCACGAGTTCAACGACGACGACCGGCTGTGGGCCAAACAAGCAGGCGGTGGCTCGATCCTCGATCTGGGCGTCTACCCGATCTCACTCGCGCACCGGCTTCTCGGCGTGCCGACGCACATCGCGGCGCACGGCAGCCTCGCACCGTCCGATGTGGACGCCGACGCGTCGGTTCTCCTCGGCTACGAGAACGGCGCGCAGGCACTGCTGAGCTGCTCGCTCGTCGCGGACCTGGGTTGTGCGGCGGAGATCGTCGGCACCGAGGGCAGGATCGAGATCGTCGACCCGATGTACAACCCCACCAAGGTGATCATCAACGGGGTCGTGCACGAGACCGAGGACCTGGGCTACCGGCACCAGATCCACGAGGTCGAGATCGCGGTCGGCCAGCGCGCGGTGCAGCACCCCGACATCCCGTGGTCGGCGACGCTCGAGATCATGGGAATCATGGAGGAAGCGCTGCGCCAGGTCGGCGTTTCCTACGACACCGTCAGGTAGATCAGCGCCACGTTCAGCACGACCACCGCGAAGGCGACGAGCCAAGCGGAAGCGGTGACAGCGCGCCGGTTCGCATAGGAACCCATGACGGACCGGCGCGCGGTCAGCCACACCAGCGGCACCAGTGCGAACGGGATGCCGAACGACAGCACGACCTGCGACAGCACCAACGCGAACGTCGGGTCGACGCCGAACGCCAAAATCGCCAACGCCGGTACGAGAGTCACCAAACGCCGTGCCAGCAACGGAATCCGCACGTGCAGCAGGCCGTCCATGACCACGGCACCCGCGTAGCACCCGACGGCCGTGGACGCGAAACCCGAAGCCAGCAAACCCAGAGCGAACAGCAGCGCGATCCCGCCGCCCAAGGTCGAACCGACCGCCGCGTGCGCTCCCTCCAGCGTGTCAACGCCATCGCGACCGTGCAGCGCCGAAGCCGCCACCAGCAACATCGCCATGTTGACCGCGCCGGCCAGCATCATCGCGACCACGACGTCGACCTTGGTCGCGCCGAGCATCGACGGGTTCTTGCCGTGCCGGTCACGGGCCAGCGCCGAGTGCAGGTAGACCGCGTGCGGCATGACCGTGGCACCGAGCATGCCCGCCGCGAGCAACACGCTGTCCGCACCGTCGAACCGCGGCACGAGACCGCTCAAAGCCTCAGAACTTGAGGGCGGTGACACGAAGAGCCCGGCCATGAACCCGACCGCGATCACGACCAGCATCGTGGTGATCACGCGCTCGAACGGCTTCTGCCCGCGACGATCCTGCACCAGCAGCAGAACCGTCGACACCACACCGGTGATCACGCCGCCGAGCAGCAGCGGAAGATCGAAGAGGATCGAGAGGGCGATCGCACCGCCGAGCACCTCGGCCAGGTCGGTCGCCATCGCGACCACCTCGGCCTGACCCCAGTACGCGAGCCGCACCGGCCGCGGCAGGTGATCGCGCACCGCCTCGGGCAACGACTTCCCGGTGACCAGACCGAGCTTCGCCGACAGGTACTGCACGAGCCCTGCCATGACGTTCGCGACCACGAGCACCCACACGAGCAGGTACCCGTATCGTGCTCCCGCGGCCGTGTTGGTGGCCACGTTGCCGGGATCGACGTACGCGATCGCGGCGACGAACGCCGGACCGAGCAACGCCGCACCCGCGCGCCAGCGTGCCGAGACAGCGACCACCGGACACCTCCCCTTGTTGCCACATTATGGCAACAAGGGGTCAGGCCTCCAACGTGGCACGAGCCACTGTCACCACCGCGTCGATCGCGCTGTCGAGATCGCCGCTCGGCATCAGCAGGTGGCTCAACGCGAGCCGCACGGTCGTCTCCGCCGTCAGCCGCACGTGCCGGCCGGGGAAGTGCTCGGTGAGGTGGCGTTCGACGACCTCGGTCGCGTGGAACAGCACCGGATGGCCGCGAATCGTCAGGAACGGCAACAGGTCCTCGGCGTCCTGCCCGGTCAGCACGGCGGAGACCAGCCGGTCCTTCTCGGTCCGTTCGAAGGTGTAGCGGAACGCGGACCGCATCGCCTCCCACGGATCGGGATCTTCCTTGAGCCGCGCGACGATCCCGGAGAGGTACTCCTCGGTCTGATGGGCCGCGACGGCCTGAACCAACCCCTCCTTGTTGCCGAACTCGTTGTAGACGGTCTGTCTGCTGACGCCCGCGCGAGAGGCGACCTCGATCATGCGCAGGCCGTGGAAACCGCGGGCCGCGAGCAGGTCTGCGGCAGCGTCCAGTAAGAGCTCGGTGATGTCGCTCACCTCGTCAGCTTTACACAAAATCGATTCCTGTAAAGACGTAGAGTCGGGTTCTGTGCCGTTCACCGTGGGCTTTGACCTGGACATGACCCTGATCGACCCGAGACCCGGCATGGCCGCGGTGCTGAACGAGGTGGGTGCCCGCACCGGCCACGACCTCGACGGCGACCACTTCGCGTCGAACCTCGGCCCGCCCCTCGACATGACCTACCGCGAGATGGGCGTGCCCGAGGAGGAGATCCCGGACATGGTCACGCTCTTCCGCGCGCTCTACCCGGACGTCGTGATCCCCGCGACGGTCGCGCTGCCCGGAGCCGCAGAAGCTCTTGCCTGCGTTCGTGAGCTGGGCGGCCAGACCATGGTCGTCACCGGCAAGTACCGCAAGAACGCCGCGCTGCACCTCGAAGCGCTCGGCTGGGAGGTCGACCACCTCTACGGCGAGCTGTGGTCCACGGGCAAGGCCGAGTCGCTGAAGCTGCACGGCGCCGCGATCTACGTGGGTGATCACGTCGGCGACATGAAGGGTGCACGAGCCGCGGGAGCACTGGGCGTCGGCGTGGTGACCGGGCCTTGTTCACGGGCCGAGCTGGCCGAGGCGGGCGCGGCGGTGGTCCTGGAGGACCTGCGCGAGTTCCCGGAGTGGCTCAGGACTTCTTCTGGCGTGCTTTCCTGATCACCGCGATGATCCCGAGCCCCAGCCCGACGGCCGGCAGGTAGGTGGCGGAGACGTTCAGCCACACCGGCAGGTCGCTGTGGCCCGTGGCGAAGAGCACGAAGACCGCGATGATCGCCAGCACGCCCACGGCGAACAGGCCGACGGCCAGCGGGAACAGCTTCGGAGCGGTCATGAGAGCAGGGTAGTCGCGCTAACGGAGGTGCCCTACCCAAGGTCTTCTGGCTAGTCTGGTGAGACGCGTCTCGGGTACGCCTGGGGCGCGTTCGTTGTGCAGAAGTAAGGGAATGGTGAGCGCGGTGCCGACCGGCAAGGTCAAGTGGTACGACACGGAGAAGGGCTTCGGATTCGTCACCCAGGACGGTGGCGAGGACGTCTACGTCCGCAAAGCGGCGTTGCCTCCGGGTGTCACCGGTCTGAAAGCCGGCCAGCGCATCGAGTTCGGCATGGCGGAAGGCCGCCGTGGTCCGCAGGCGCTGTCCGTGCGCCTGATCGACCCGCAGCCGTCGGTCGCCGAGGCGCGCCGCCGTCCCGCGGAGGAGCTGCACGGCCTGATCGAGGACATGATCAAGCTCCTCGAGAACAAGGTGCAGCCTGACCTGCGTCGCGGGCGCTACCCGTCCGACAAGAAGAACATGAAGCTCATCGCCGAGGTCGTCCGGGCGGTGGCGCGGGACCTCGATCCGTAAAAAGATCGGCTCCATGTCTGAAGCGGACCGGATCGTCGAGTTCCTGTACGAAGTCGGCCAGCTCAAGCGCCTGCCCAGAGCGGGGTGGCTGTTCACCGGGGTGCAGAACCCCGAGTCGGTGGCCGCGCACTCGTTCCGGGTGGGCGTTCTGGCGTACGCGATCGCCGTCCAGGAGGGTGCGAACCCGGACCGGGCGGCGACGCTGGGCCTGTTCCACGACGTGCCCGAGACGCGGATCGGCGACATCCCGTACGTCGGCAAGCTCTACCTCGACGTGAAGATGCCGCCGGAAGCCGTGGCGCGCGACCAGGTTCAGCACCTGCCCGCGCCGCTCGCCGCGCACATCGAGGCGCTGGTCGCCGAGCACGAGGCCGCCAAGGACATCGATCACACGCCCGAAGCGCGCTGCTCCCGTGACGCGGACAAGCTCGAACTGCTGCTGCAGGCCCGCGAGTACCAGGCCGCGGGGATCACGAAGATGGAGCGCTTCATCCAGACCATGCAGGCGTCGGTCGTGACCGACACCGGCAAGGCCCTGATGGAGTCAGCACTGCGAATCGTTCCCAGCGAGTGGTGGGAAGCCTTCGGCAAGCGTTAGCGCGTGATGTCGACGACCCACGAACCGCGCATCAGCGGCTGGCCGGTCTCCAGCACCGCGCCGGCCGCCTCGTGCACCTCGATGCGCAGCAGCTGGTCGTTCTCGTTCGGCACGGCGAGCGTGTAGGAGAAGTTGTCGCCCTTGCCGAGCAACGGCGAGCTGCAGCCCTCCTGCACGCGCGCGGCGTTCTCGTACACGCACACGACCTCCCAGAGGCCGTCCGCGAGCTGACCGTCCACCGAGATCTGCACGACCTTGCCCGGCGGCACCTTCAGCGTGCCGGGCGCGTTCTTCTCGGCGCAGTTGTCGCCGGCGACGTCGCAGTAGATCGTCGGCTCGACGCGGATGGTCTTGCCGTTCGCGTAGAACGTGACCTCGGGATCGTGCTGCGGCAACGCGCAGCCGGTCAGCACGAGGGCACTGGCAGCCATTACAGAAGCAAGTCGACGCACGTCAGGCAGCCTACGGGGTCACCGCAGCCGGTCGGCGGACCAGGTGATGCAACGACGTGCCGTTGCGGTACATCCAGGTCTGGGTGAGGCCGAGCGCGAGCAGGACGGACAGCACCAGGAAGCCCACCCAGAACGTCGCGGGCAGCAGCACGCCCAGCGCGCCGCCGAAGACCCACGCGAGCTGCAGGATCGTCTCGGAGCGGCCGAACGCCGACGCGCGCGACTCCTCCGGCAGGTCGTCCTGGATCACCGAGTCGAGGCTGATCTTGGCCAGCGACGACGCCGTGGCGCCCAGCAGGCCGACGATCGCGGCGGTGACCAGGCCGGGCAGCGCGGCGGCCACGATCGTGGCGACCAGGGCCGTGCCGACGCAGGCGAGGATCACCTCGTCGGGTTTGCCGAAGTGCTGCCGCGCGCCGATCGCGTTGCCGAGGAAGCTGCCCGCACCCGCTGCGGCCGCGATCACGCCGAGCAGCAGCAGTTGCTGGAACGCGTCGCCCTCGGTCTGCGCGCGTACGACGAACGCGGCGAACAGCGTCAGGAACCCCGTCAGCATCCGGAGAGAGCCGTTGCCCCACAACGCGACCACGATGTGCCGGGACACGCGTTGCTTGGCGGGCTTGGGCGTGAGCGTCGCCGGGACCTCGCCCTCGGTCACCTCGACCCACGCCGGGATCTTCATGCACAGCACGGCGTTCACCAGGCACAGCGCGGCGGTGAACCACAGTGCGCCCGGCGAGCCGAACAGCTTCGCGAAGCCCGCGGCGAACGCGCCGAACACCGCACCCGCCGCGAGACCGAAGACGGTCATGCGCGCGTTGGTCTTCGACAGCGTGATGTCCGGTGGCAACACACGTGGGGTGATCGCGGACTTGAGCACGGTGAAGGACTTGCTCAACACCATGCTGCCCAGCGCCGCCGGGTACAGCAGCCAGCTGTCGAACTCCAGCGCCATCACGATCGACAGCACGATCCGGATCGCACAACTCGCGGCCAGCGCCAGCCGTCGGCCGCGCTGGATCTTGTCGAGCAACGGACCGATCACCGGCGCGATCAACGCGAACGGCGCGACCGTGATCAGCAGGTACAGCGCGACCTTGGTCTTGGACTCCGCCGAGGCGGCGGAGAAGAACAGCGTGTTCGCCAGCGCGACAGCCATCGCGGCGTCGGCGGCGTAGTTCATCATCACCGCGTAGGTGACCGACGACATGCCGGACTTCTTGGCGCCGTCGGCGTGGGCCGCGCGCCGGAACGCCGCGACCGCCTGCTGCGAGATCTGCTTGCTGCGGAACCAGGCGACGCGCGTGACCGTGAGCTTGCGCGGCGGCTTCGGCGTCGGGGTGGTCTGCTGATCTTGATTCGGCAGCGGGCGGGTGTTCTGGGGCCGGCGCGGGGGAGGCTGGAAACCGTGCTCGGACGTCGTCTCGCGACGCTGCCGCGGCTGGTACTCGTCGTCCTGCCACGGGTAGCGCTTAGGAGTCGGCTGGTCACTCCACCCGCGGTCGCCCGTCACACCGTCAATCCTGCCCCATCCCGTTGAACCTCACTCGGAAGATGGTCGGCCAGTTCTTGCCTGTGACCAGGAACTCGTTGGTGCCGGGGACGTGCGCGATCCCGTTCAGCACGTCGACGTTCGGGTCGGACGGCTTGAGCGACGACAGGTCGTAGGTGTTGGTGACGCTTCCGGTGGCGGGATCGATGCGGACGATCTCGTCCGTCTTCCACACGTTCGACCACACCTTGCCGCCCACGCACTCCAGTTCGTTGAGCTGCTCCAGCGGCTTGCCGTCCCGCGTGACCTGCACGCTTCCGGTTTCCTTGAACGACTTCGGGTCGCGGAAGGTCAGCTTCGCGCTGCCGTCGCTCATGATCAGGCGCTGGCCGTCGTCGCAGATGCCCCAGCCCTCGCCCTCGTAGCTGACGCGGCGGACCTCGTTCAGCGTCTTGCGGTCGCGTTCGATGGCCACGCCGTTGCGCCACGTGATCTGCCAGATGGTGTCGCCGACGACGGTGATGCCCTCGCCGAAGAAGTCCTGCGGGAGGTCGACCTTCTTCTGCACGTTGCCGCTCGACGGGTCGAGCGCGCGCATCGTCGACTGACCCTCCAGGCCGGTGCCCTCGTAGAGGACGCCGTCGACCAGTTCCAACCCCTGGGTGAACGCCGACGTGTCGTGCGGAATCTTCTGCAGGACTTCTACCTGCGGTTTTGCTTCTTGCTGGGTTGAGCAGGCGGCCAGAGCCACCGCGAGGACCAGCCAGACGGGTGAGCGCACCCCACGGAGGGTGGCACGAGTTTTCGTCCCGGCGAAGACCTGCGGCACAATTCACCACGTGACCGCGACTGAGATGCTCCTCGACGCCGTTGATCTCGCCCGCGCCGCCGCGCAGGAAGAGGCGGGTGTGGAACGCGTCGGCGCTCACGTCGGAGTGCACGGCGAGGACGAGTACTCCGTCACGCACCTGTTCGAGGCCGAGCACGCGGGCTACCGCGGCTGGAACTGGGCCGTGACCGTCGCCTACGCGGGCGAGGGCACGCCGGTGTCGGTCAGCGAGGTCGTGCTGCTGCCGGGTCAGGACGCCCTGGTCGCCCCGGAGTGGGTGCCGTGGAGCGAACGGGTCCGCGCCGGCGACCTCGGCGTAGGCGACCTGATGCCGCCGCGCGAGGACGACCCGCGCCTGGTCGAGGCGTACGTGCAGTCGGACGACCCGGCTGTGGAGGAGGTCGCGCTGGAGATCGGCCTCGGCCGCACGCGCGTGCTGTCCCGCGAGGGCCGCCTCGACGCCGCCGACCGCTGGGTGTCCTCCGAGTTCGGCCCGCGCTCCGACATGGCCCGCAGCGCCCCCGCGCACTGCGGCACGTGCGGCTTCTACACCCGCGTGGCCGGCGCGTTCGGTGCCGCGTTCGGCATCTGCGCGAACGAGATCGCGCCCGCCGACGGCCACGTCGTGCACGTCGAGTACGGCTGCGGCGCGCACTCGCAGGTCGAGGTGGAGATGGGCTCGCTCGTGCCGGTCGCCGACCTGGTCTACGACGACGCGCAGCTGGAAGTTCTGGACGCGTCGGAGTGACCGATCCGTTCGGCACCGAGGCCCTGCGCACCTCGGTCCTTTCCGCGTGGCGTGGTTCGCCGACCCGCTTCCGCGAAGACGCGAACGCTGAAGAAGACCTCCGTCTCGGTGGCTACCGGGACCGCCTGCTCGTCGAGCTCGCCCAGAACGCCGCCGACGCGGCGGGTGGTGAGCCGGGCGTGTTGCGGATCACCCTCGTCGACGGCGAGCTGCGTGCTGCCAACACAGGTGCTCCGCTGACCGCCGCCGGTGTTGCCGCGCTGGCTTCGCTGCGGGCTTCGTCGAAGGAGTCCGGCGTCGGGCAGTTCGGTGTCGGGTTCGCGGCCGTGCTGGCCGTGTCGGACTCGCCGCGGGTGGTGTCGACTTCGGGTGGCGTGGAGTTCTCCGCTGCTCGCACCCGTGCCGAGGTGCCGGAGCTGGCTTCCGAGCGCGGCGGCGACGTGCCGGTGCTGCGCCTGGTGTGGCCTTGCGTCGAGTCCGTCCCCGAGGGCTTCACGACCGAGGTGCGGCTGCCGCTCAAGGTCGATCTTTCTTTGGACGATCTGGCGGCCGAGGTGCCGGACCTGCTGCTGGCGCTGCCTGGTCTCCGTCGCATCGAGGTCGGCTCGGAGTCGTGGGAACGCTTCGTCACGACCGACGGCGTCGTCACGATCGGCACGACCAGGTGGCTGGTCGAGCAGGAGTCGGGAGAGCTGTCGTCGGAGTTCGTCCAGGGCGTCGAGCACCGTCCTGAGTGGACGGTCACGTGGGCGTACCCGCTGGATGCTCCGCTGGGTGAGGACGTGCTGCACGCGCCGACGCCGACCGACGAGCGCCTGTCCTTGCCCGCGCGGTTGATCGCGACCTTGCCCGTCGAGCCGTCGCGCCGGCGCATCCTGCCCGGCGCGGCCGCGTGGTCGGTTCTGGACGCCGCCGCCGAGTTGTACCCCGCCCTGGTCGCTCGGGTGCCTGCCGTCGAGCGCACCGCTCTGGTGCCGCTGCCCGGGTTCCCGCTGTCCGAAGTGGACGATCGGCTGCGCACGGCGGTGCTGCGCTCGTTGCGCGCCGCGTCGTGGCTGCCGCTGGCTTCGGGCGAGTGGATCGCCCCTGCGCGGGCTCGGGTGCTGGACGTCGGCTCCGAGGAGCTCGTCGAACTGGTCGAGGACGCGCTGCCCGGCCTGCTGGACGCCGAGCTGTCCGCGCCGGTGCACGCCAAAGCCCTGGCCGCTCTGGAAGTGCCGCGAGTCTCGACCGCCGAGGTCGTCGCGGCGCTGGCCGGTGTTTCCGGCGATCCCGGCTGGTGGCGGGACGTCTACGCGGCTTTCGCGCCGTTGGCCGAGGTCGACCCGGACGTTCGCGAAGCCCTGCAGTCGTTGCCGGTGCCGTTGGCTGATGGACGCACTGTCACCGGGCCTCGTACGACTCTGATCGCCGACGAACCGTTGCCCGGGCTGCGTGTCGTCCACCCGGATGCGGTGCACCCGTTGCTGGTTCGGCTCGGGGCCGTTGAGGCAGGGGCTTCCGAGCTGCTGGCCGATCCTTCGTTGCGCGAGAACGTGGCGCGGTCGCTGGAGGACGCCGAGGCCGGGCTTGATCCCGAGGACCTGATCGAGACCGTGCTGCGGTTGGTGGATCGGGCGGCGCTGCGGGCCGGCGAAGAGCCTTGGCTCGGGGCGTTGGCCCTGCCGGACTCCGAAGGCGAATGGCACCGCGCGGACGAGCTGCTGCTGCCGGACTCCCCGCTGGTCGGGGTCGTCGAGGCGGACGCGTTCCCGTTGCTGTCCAAGGAGATCGCCGAGGCGTACCCGCGTGCCGCGCTGGTCGCCCTCGGGGTGGTCGACGGGTTCTCGCTGGTGATCGACGACAAGCCGGCCGGACCTGATCACGATCTGCCGGACGAGTCCGCCTGGTGGGCTTCCGTGCCGGACGAGCCGCGTCGGGTGGTGGCTGTCCGGGATCTGGATCTGGTGGGGGACTGGCCCGCCGCGTTGCGGTTGCTGGCTTCGGATCCGGTTACCTGGCGGGCGGTTGCCGAGCCTGACGGGTACACCGGGTGGTGGATTGCTCGGCACGCCTTGCTGGCTGGGAAGGCTCCTCGGGAGTACCGGCTGGCTGAGGCTGGCTTGTTGGACGGGCTCTTCGACGTTGTGCCGGATCTTGAGCTGCCTGAGCACGTTCTGCGGGCTGCTGGGGTTCGGGCTCGGTTGGAGATCTGGGACGACGATGATGCCGAGTTCGTTCTTGACCGGCTCGGTGATGCTGATCGTGTCATCGCGGATGCGGTTGTGTTGCGGGCTTACTCGGCTTTGCCTGAAGGGGATTTTGCTCCTCCGGAGCGGGTTCGGGTGTTGTCCGGGCAGGTAGTGGCTGCGGACGACGTGGTTGTTTTGGATCACCCGTGGTTGCTTGGGGTTGTGCCTGCTTCTCGGGTGTTGCTTGCTGATGGGTCTGAGGAGCTGGCGGATCTTTTGGATCTGGCGTTGGCTTCTGAGGAGTTCGACGGGTTGCCGGATCTTGTTGGTGAGGTTGTCCGGTGGGAGGACCTTGCTGCTGTTCGGATGGCTTGTGAGCTGCTTGAGGTTGCTTTGCCGGATGGCGTTGTGGTTGTGCATGAGCAGCTTGTTGTTGATGGGCAGCGGGTTGAGTGGTGGATGGCCGATGGGGTGCCGCATGCTGCGGACACGCCTGAGGGGTTGGCTCGGGCGTTGGCTTGGGTTGCTGGGCGGTGGGGGGATCGGCACACGTTCGCTGCGCTGATCACTGATCCGAGTGCGGCTACTTTGCTTGGGTGACTGCGCCGTTTTGCTTGGGTGAGGCCGCCGTTCCGGCGGGCGCTTCGGTTGCCGTTGCCGTCTCCCTGTTCCGTTGGCGGCTGGCGGTTTCGTGTCCGTAGGTGGTGCTGTTGCGGGCGTCGCTATCTGCTGATTTCTGGGAGCTCTGCCCCAGACCCCGCCAATCTGATCAAAGACCCACCAGCGCCGTGGGCGGGTTGATGGCACGCCTGTTGCTTTGGGCGGCTGCCGGTTGCGTTGTTGGTTGCGGTGGTGGGGTGGGTCCCGTCACGAGTCGCGTCGGAGCGAGCCACACCAGAGGGGTTGGGTCAAGTCGACGAAAAGCGTGTCGACTTGACCCAACCCCTCTGGCGCGGCCAACGATCAGCCACGACTCGTGACGGGACCCACCCCACCTAGAGTGTTCGCTAAAAGCAGCTCGGCTTCGCCTTCGCCTTGGCTCGCCTTCGGCGTCGCCTCTTGCCTCGGCTTCGCCTTCGGGTCGGCTCGCCTTCGGCATCGCGGTTGTCCTGGGGGTGTGAGTTGCGTGTCATGTTGCTCACTCGGCTCCCTTCGGGAGCCTTCGTTGTGCGTTCGATCTCCGTCTGCGCTCCGGATGGGCTGAAACGATGCCCATTGTCAGGTGAAACGAGCAGCTCACAGAGGCCCTCAAATGTCCATATAGGACTAACTGGAGGCTGGTGCGCCATGCTCCGTCCACCGGCTGGCGTACTGCCTGCCCACGGCGTGTCCGGGGTGATGGGGTCTCAATCGGGTGCGGAGGCGAGCGAAGTGACTGCTTTCGCAGGTCGGCAGGGCTTTGACCGGCGGGTGCACGGGTACTCCCGCCCGTGGTGCGAGGTTTGACGAGGGTAGTTTCAGCGCCCGTACGGGCGTCCTGCGAAAAATTGTCAGTCCAGGCAGATACCCTGCTGGCAGTCCGCACACAATCAGGGAGAAATACCCGTGACCGCAGAGACCCTGTACGGGGCCGACGACCTGACGCACCTCGAAGGGCTCGAGGCCGTCCGCAAGCGGCCAGGTATGTACATCGGGTCGACCGACAGCCGGGGCATCAACCACCTCTTCAGCGAGATCGTCGACAACTCGACCGATGAAGGCGTCGCTGGCCATGCGACGAAGATCGTGGTCACGCTGCACGCCGACGGCAGCGTCCAGGTCGACGACGACGGGCGGGGGATCCCGACCGACGTGCACGCGAAGTCCGGTCTGTCCGGTGTGGAGCTGGTGCTGACCAAGCTGCACGCCGGCGGCAAGTTCGGTGGCTCCGGCTACAAGACGTCCGGTGGTCTGCACGGCGTTGGTGCCTCGGCCGTGAACGCGCTCTCCCATCGTTTTGACGTGACGGTGCGCAACGGCGGCAAGGTCCACGAGATGTCGTTCGCCCACGGTGTTCCCGGCGTTTTCGACGGGCCCGGGCCCAAGGCGAAGTTCGCTCGCCAGGGCGGGTTGAACGTCGTGGGCAAGATGAAGCGCAACGAGTCGACCGGCACGTCGATTCGCTACTGGTACGACGCCCGCTACTTCGAGAACAACGCCGCACTGGACGTCGAGGCCGTGCGCACGAAGCTGCGCAACACCGCGTTCCTCGTGCCCGGCGTGACGTACGTGCTGCGCTCGGCGTTGGAAGAGACGATCTCCGAAGAGGTCTTCCACTACCCCAACGGCCTCAGCGACATGGTGGACTTCCTGGCGCCGTCCGGGGATCGCGCGGTGTCCGGCACGCTGCTGATCACGGGCTCCGGCACGTACTTCGAGAACGCCGCCGACGAGAACGGCGTGATGCGGTCCAAAGTGGAGCGTCAGGCCGAGATCGAGGTCGCGCTTCGCTGGGGAACCGGCTACGAGCGCACCGTCGAGTGCTTCACCAACACGATCCGCAACATGCACGGCGGCACGCACCGGCGCGGCTACGACCGGGCCGTGCTCAAGGCGATCCAGGACGCGATCTCCAAGACGCGCGGGCTGTTGAAGCCCAAGGAGGACCCGCCGACGCTGGACGACGTGCTGGAAGGCATGACGGCCGTCATCCACGTGCGGATTCCCGAGCCGCAGTTCACCTCGCAGACCAAGGACGAGCTGTCCACCGCGGGCATCACCAAGGTGCTGCAGGGGATCGTCGACCAGCAGGTGCGGGCGTGGACCGAGGACCGCAAGACCAAGACCGAAGCCAAGACGGTGCTGCAGAAGGTCGTCGACGCCTCCCGCGTCCGGCTCACGCAGAAGCAGCAGAAGGACGCGGCGCGCAGGAAGACGGCCCTCGAAGGCGCCGCGATGCCCGCCAAGCTCGTCGACTGCCGCACCACAGGTGTTTCGCGTAGCGAACTATTCCTGGTCGAGGGCGACAGTGCATTGGGTTGCTTTACGAAAGAAACTCACGTTTCGCTCGCGTCTGGCAAGTCGCTGTCGTTCGGCGAACTCGTCGACGATTGGGCACGCGGAGTCACGCACTTCGGTTACGCCACCAACAAGGCGGGTCGAGTCGTCGTCGTGCCGTTGGTCGAGCCGCGGTTGACGAAGAAGGACGCGTCGCTGGTCCGCGTCACGCTGGACAACGGCGAGTCCGTGCGATGCACCCCGGATCACCTGTTCCGGTTGCGCGACGGTTCCTACCGCCGCGCGGACGCCCTGCAACCTGGCGATTCGCTGATGCCGCTGTACAGGTCGGTGTCATCGAAGGCGGAAGGCCACAAACTCGAGGGCTACGAGCGGGTCTGGATGAACGACCGGCAGGAGTGGGTCTACACCCACTACCTGGCCGACGCGTACAACCTGCGCCACGGGCTCGACAGCACCGAGAACGGCAACGTTCGCCACCACGTCGACGTCGACAAGCGGAACAACGACCCGCGCAACCTCAAGCGCATGACGTGGGAGGACCACTCCGCACTGCACGCCGCGATGATGGGCGAGCACGTGCACGAGGGTTACCGCGCGTGGCTGGCGGCAGGCGGGACCGAGCTCAAGTCCGCGATGCTGTCCGAGCAGTGGAAGAACCCGGAGTTCCGCGCGTCCTGCCTGGCGCGGCTCGCCGACCTGAACCAGGACCCGGAGTTCCGCGCTCGCATCGAGCAGGGCTTCCAGGACTGGTACACGGCGCTGAGCGTCGAGGAAAAGGCCGCCTACGCCGAGCGCATGCGGGCGATGCAGGCCGAGTACTGGGCCAAGCCTGAGCATCGTGCGGCGGCTGCCGAGCGGGTGCGCGCGTTCTTCGCGCAGCCCGGCAGGCGCGATGAGTGGCGTGAGCGCTCCTTGGTGCAGTGGCAGGACGACGAACTGCTGGCGTGGCGTTCTCGCACCACGATCGAACAGTTCGCGGACCCGGCCGAGCGGCAGCGGCAGCGTGACGCGGTCCTCGCCTGGCACGAGAAGAACCCCGAGTTCGGTCGCGAGCACTCGGCGCGGATGAAGCAGCGGATGGCGGACGCCTCCACTGGTCACCTGGAGAAGATCCAGGCCGGTCGTCGCGAGTACGTCGAGTCGACGCCGCGTGCCGAACGAGTGGCCAAGCAGGTCGAAGGCCGGCGGATCGCCGCGTTGAAGCGGCTGGCGCCGATGCTGGACACGCCGTCGAACTTCGAGCTGGCGTTGTCCTACGAGCTCGACCGCAGGGAGAACGCCAAGACTGGCCTGAAGTTCCTCAAGGTTCTGGCGCACTTCGACGACGACTTCGTCCGGTTGCGGGAAGCGGCGTCGATGGTGAACCACACGGTCGCTTCCGTGGAGGCGTTGGCGGAGCGGGAAGACGTCTACGACCTGACCGTGGACGGTTACCACAACTTCGCGCTCGAAGCCGGTGTGTTCGTCCACAACAGCGCTCGCATGGCTCGCGTTTCCGAGTATCAGGCGCTACTTCCCTTGCGCGGCAAGATTCTCAACGTCCAGAAGGCGTCGCTCGCCGACACCCTGCGCAACGCCGAGATCGCGTCGATCGTGCAGGTGCTCGGCGCCGGCACGGGCCGCACGTTCGACGTCAGCCAGATGCGGTACGGCCGCGTGATCCTGATGGCCGACGCGGATGTAGACGGCAGCCACATCCGGACGTTGCTGATCACGTTGTTCGCCAAGTACATGCGGCCGGTGATCGAGGACGGCCGGCTGTACGCCGCGATGCCTCCGTTGCACAAGGTCATGACGCGCGGGCGGAACGCCGAAACGCACTTCACCTTCACCCAGCGGCAGATGGAGCAGAAGGTCGCTCAGCTGGAGAAGGCGGGCAAGCAGGTCGTCACGCCGGTGCCGCGGTTCAAGGGTCTGGGCGAGATGGACGCGGACGAGTTGTGGGAGACCACGATGAACCCCATGACCCGCAGCGTCCGGCGGATCACGATGGACGACGTCGACGCCGCCGAGAACGCGCTGGAACTGCTGATGGGCGAGAAGGTCGAGCCGCGCCGCAACTGGCTCATCGACTCCTCCGCACGGGTCGACCAGTCGGCCATCGACCTCTGAGTCTCGAAGGAAAGAGTCAAGAAGTGGCACGCCGCAAGGGACCCACGACCAAGGTCGACCCCGCCGCGTTCGACAGCGCCGGTGCGACGGTTCTCGACAACTCGCTGAAGACGGAGATCGAGGACTCCTACCTGGAGTACGCGTACTCGGTCATCCACTCGCGGGCTCTGCCGGACGCGCGGGACGGCCTCAAGCCGGTGCACCGCCGCATCCTGTTCTCGATGCACGAGCAGGGGTACCGGCCCACGCACGCCTATGTGAAGTCGGCGCGCGTGACGGGCGACACAATGGGCAAGTACCACCCGCACGGTGACACGGCGATCTACGACGCGTTGGTCCGCCTCGCGCAGGACTTCAGCCTCAACGAGCCGCTCATCGACGGGCACGGCAACTTCGGCAGCCCGGACGACGGACCGGCCGCCGCGCGGTACACCGAGTGCCGGATGTCCCAGGTCGCCATGCAGCTCGTCGGCGAGCTCAACGAGGACACCGTCGACTTCCGGCCGAACTACGACGGCAGCCTGGAAGAGCCGTCGGTGCTGCCGGCGGCGTTCCCGAACCTGCTGGTCAACGGCACGTCGGGCATCGCGGTCGGCATGGCCACGAACATGATTCCGCACAACCTCCGCGAGGTGGTCGGGGCGGCGCGGTGGCTGATCTCGCACCCGGACGCGAGCCTCGACAAGCTCATGGAGTTCGTGCCGGGGCCCGACCTGCCGACCGGCGGCATCCTGCTGGGCCTCGACGAGGTCCGGAAGGCGTACGAGACCGGGCGCGGTGTGGTCAGGATGCGCGCGAAGGTCGAGATCGGCCTGCTCGAGGGCAGCAGGGGCCGGCAGGCGATCACGGTGACGCAGCTGCCGTACGGCGTGGGTGCCGAGCGGATCGTCGAGAAGATCACCGACGAGGTCAACAAGTCCAAGCGCCTCACCGGCATCGCGGACGTCAAGGACCTCACCGACCGCGAGAACGGCATCCGGCTCGTCATCGAGTGCAAGGTCGGCGTGAACCCGCAGGCGCTGCTCGCGGACCTCTACCGCCTGACGCCGATGGAGCAGTCGTTCGGCATCAACAACCTGGTGCTGGTCGACGGGCAGCCGCAGACGCTCGGCCTCAAGGAGCTGCTGGAGGTCTTCCTCCGGCACCGCTACGACGTGGTCACGCGGCGCACGAAGTTCCGCCGCCGCAAGCGCGAGGAGCGCCTGCACCTGGTCGAGGGCCTGCTGCTGGCCCTGCTCGACATCGACAAGGTCATCAAGCTCATCCGCAACAGCGAGAACGCGGCCTCCGCCAAGGACGGCCTGATGAAGCAGTTCAAGCTGTCGGAGATCCAGGCGTCGTACATCCTCGACACGCCGCTGCGCCGCCTCACCAAGTACGACAAGCTCGAGCTCGAGAACGAGCAGGACAAGCTGCGCGCGGAGATCGCCGAGCTGACCGCGATCCTCGACGACGAGAACGTGCTGAAGAAGCTCGTGTCCCAGGAGCTGGCCACGGTCGCCAAGGAGCTCGGCGGCGACCGTCGCACCAGCCTCATCGACGGTGACCTCAAGGAGGTGCTGGCGGCGTCCAAGCCTGCGGGGCCGCTGGAGGTCGCCGACGACCCGTGCCAGGTCATCCTCAGCGCCACCGGGCTCGTCGCGCGCACCGCGGCCGAGTCGGAGGAGGTGTCGGAGGGCAAGCGCCGGGCCGGTCGCGTGAAGCACGACGCCGTGTCGGCCGTGGTGCACTCCACCGCGCGCGGGCAGATCGTCCTGCTCACGAACCTCGGCCGCGCGTTCAAGACCGACGTGCTGCCGTTGCCGGTGCTGCCCGAGCAGAACGGCACGGTGTCGCTGAGCGGCGGCATGGCGGCGTCGGAGCTGGTGCCGTTGGACAAGGGCGAGAAGGTCATCGGCATCGTGCCGCTCGATCCCGGGGAGTCGCCCGGTATCGCGCTCGGCACGAAGCTCGGCACGGTCAAGGTGTGCGCGCCGGAGTGGCCGGTGCGGTCGGACGAGTTCGAGGTCATCACGCTCAAGGAGGGCGACGAGGTCGTCGGCGCCACCTGGCTCACCGATGGCAGCGAGACGCTCGTGTTCGTGAGTTCGGACTCGTCGTTGCTGCGCTACGACGCGAAGCTGGTGCGGCCGCAGGGCCTCAAGGGCGGCGGCATGGCGGGCATCAACCTCAGCGGTGACGCGCACGTGGTGTTCTTCGCGGCGATCCGCACGGACGACGACGAGCACGGCGAGCCGATGGTCGTCACGTCGTCCGGGCAGAGCGTCAAGGTCACGCCGTTCAGCGAGTACCCGGCGAAGGGCCGCGCCACGGGTGGTGTGCGGTCGCAGCGGTTCCTCAAGGGGGAGTCGCACCTGGTGCTCGCGTGGATCGGGTCGCGCCCGGCCGGTGCGGACCTGAAGGGTGCGCCGGTCGAGCTGCCGGACGTCGACAACCGGCGCGACGGCTCAGGCCACGCGCATCCCGGTCCGGACGTGATCGGGCACCTGATCGAACGCGACTAGGCGACTCGGCGCGGCCGGGCTGTCCCAGCTCGGCCGCACCGCGTCGGCGCCTTCGTCGTACCGGGTCAGGGTGCGGCCGGCGGAAGGTCCATGATTCCGGTGGCTTGCGACCAGACACAACGCCACGTGCCGCCGTCATTGGTGTAGACGTCGGTGTGCCAGGCCTCGTGCCTCGGGATGTCCGCGCCGTGGACGGTGAGTTCGATGAAGCACCGGTAGCGGAGGACGACGAGGTCGGTGCCGACGATGGCGTCCACGTCGCCGATCAGCTCCAGTTCCCGGTAGGCGACCCGCCCGGTGGTGAGGAGATCCAGGTAGTCAGTCTTCGTCCACACGGCGCCGGTCGGGTTGCACAACCGGTACTCCGGGGCGTGCAGGCGGTCGTAGGTGTCGCGATCCACGTCGAGGAGACATCGGATCCGCTCCTGCTCGGCCTTGATCACTTGGCTGGCCACGTCGTCGGTCATACCGCTCCTGTTCATCTGTGCCGGGCCGAGCTCTGCCGCGCTCTTGCCTCCCCGGCTCCGCAGCCACCCCGCGAGGTCCTCGAAGCCGTTGCGCAGCGCCGCGTCGAGAGGCGTCAGCTGTTCCCAGTCCGGGAGCGCGTTCAGGTTCGCGCCCCGGTCGATCAGCAGTTCGGCGCACTCGCGTTGACCGCCGTGGCACGCGTTCCAGAACGCGTCGTGGACGTCGCCGCCTGGAAGCAGCCGTTCGACCTGGTCGCTCAAACCGAGGGCGGCGGCGTCGTTCAGCGTGACCGTGGCGCCGCGTTCGACGAGGCGGTGCGCCGCGTCCCACTGCGCGAACACCCGTGCGTCCCACAGCGCCGGGCCTCCGCCGATCACCGCGCCGTCCGCGTCGATGTCCGCTCCGGCGTCGAGCAGCGCGTCGAGCACCGCGACGTCGTTGCAGCTGGCCGCCCAGTGCAGCGGAGTCTCCCTGTGTGTGTTCAGGCCGGGCGGTCCCTCGAACCGCGCGTTGACGTCCGCTCCGGCCTCGATCAGGGCGGCCGCGGTCCGCGCCCCGTCCGGGAACCCCGCGGGCCAGTCCGTCAGCACGTGCAGCAGGGTGCGCCCGCAGCCGCGGTCGTCCGTGATCCGCGCGGTCGCCAGACCGGCGTTGTCCGCCAGCAGCCGGCGCAACGCCGTGATGTCGCCGGTGTGGATGGCTGACGTCACGGTGATCGCCAGCGGCTCGTCATTCCGCATTGCCGCACAGTACGTCGGTTCCCGGACGTAGCATCCCCGAAAAGGACCTTGGGGAGTCTGATGACGTTCGCGAAGCGCTTCGACCACGTCGGCATCACCGTCGCCGATCTCGACGCCGCCACGGCCTTCTTCGTCGGCCTCGGCTTGAAAGCCGGCGAGAAGATGCCGGTCGAGGGCGAGTTCCTGGACACGGTGATCGGCATGTCCGGTGCCCGCGTCGAGATCGTCATGCTGCACGCTCCCGCGGGTGGCACGACGCTGGAGCTGTCGAGCTTCACGCGGCCGGATCACCTGCCGGGTTCGCCTGCCGCGCCGGCCAACGAGCTGGGCCTGCGCAACGTCGCCTTCGAGGTGCACGACCTCCAGGCCGCGGTCGACCACGCGGCGGCCCAGGGCTACGGCCTGGTGGGAGGCATCGGCGAGTACGAGGGTGTGTGGCGCATGGCTTATGTGCGCGGGCCCGAGGGAATCATCGTGTCGTTGGCCGAGCAGATCGCGAAGTAGGGGGACTTCATGAGCGTGACGGACGAACAGATCCAGGCACTCGCCGCGACCGCGCAGCCGTACAGCCTGACGATCCTGCGGTGGACGCCGGAGCGGGGCATGGACGGCGCCGCGGCGATCGAGCTCGAACACCAGCGCCGCATGGTGTCGATGCGGGCCGAGGGCGTGATCGCGGTGTTGTGCCCGGTCCTGGCAGACGACGTCGCCGGCGTCGCGATCATGACCGTGCCCGCCGAGGAGGCCCGAGAGATCATGGCCGCGGACCCCTGCGTGCGGGCCGGGATGATGCGCAGCGAGGTGCGGCCGTGCCTCGGCTTCCCCGGAGACGCGCTGCCCGCCTAGTCAGCGAGCAGGTCCAGGAACGTGCGGGTGAACAGGTAGGCGTCACCTGGCCAGCGCGCCGACACGTAGTTGCCGTCGCGCACGACGAACGCCGGCGTGTCGTCGGTGGCCGTGCCGCGGCGGGACAGCTCGATCGGGCCGCGTTCGAACGTCGCCCCGGCCGCGACGACCTCGTCCTGCACGTAGGCGGGGTAGGTGCGGTAGTAGCGGCCCCGGCGCCACGCGGTGAGGAAGTACGCCGACTGCTCCATGTACTTCGGGAGGCAGGTGGTGCGCCGGCCGGCGAGCACGTCTGCCCTGGCGAGCACCAGCACGCCGTGGCAGATCGCGCCGACGGGGCGTTCGAGGGGGCAGAACTCGGCGACCTTGGCCTGCAGGGCCTCAGACCCGAGGTACTGGCGCATCCCCGGAGCGTGTCCTCCGGGCAGCACCAGGCCGTCGAACGTCGCCGGGTCCACCGCGGCCCAGGCGATCGGCGCGCGGTACTCGGGCGACGAGGTCATCTCCGCGTAGAAGCGCTTCGGCTCCGGCTCGGCTCCCAGCTGTCCGAACAGGACACCGGTGAGCAGCAACGGGTCTGCCTGAGGTGGGCCTTCGCCGGTCTCCGTCGCGAAGACCACCTCGTGGCCCGCGTCGGTGAGCAGCCGCCAGGGCACCGCGACCTCGGTGACGTCGAAGTCTCGGTCGGGAAGGGGAATCAGCACGCGCACACCGGTGATTCTGGCACCAGCGACCGGGAGCAAACCCGGTCGCCGCGGGTCTGGGGGAGATCGAACCGGGATCGCTACGTTCGGAGCATGTCGGTGAGTCGTCGTTCCCTGCTGATGTCGCCCGCGCTCATGGTCCTTCCGTCGCACAGAAAGCCGGCGCCGATCGCGTTGCAGATGTGGTCGTTGCACGAGCAGGCCGAGAAGGACCTGCTGGGAGTGCTGGGAAAAGTCGCGGAGATCGGGTATGTCGCGATTGAGAGCTATGAGCTGTACGGGAACTCGCCGAAGGTGGTGAAGGCGCGCCTGGACGCGCTCGGGCTCGGGTTGTGCAGCTCGCACGCGCCGTTCCCGTCGGGGCCGGACGCGACCGAGATCCTCGACCAGCAGGCGGAGCTCGGTGCGCGGACCCTGGTGTGGAGCCTGGAGCCGGAGGAGTTCGACTCGGTCGACGCGATCAAGCGCGGTGCCGAGCGGATCAACAAGGCCGTGGTGAACGCGCGCCGGTACGGGATGCGGATCGGGTACCACAACCACTTCGCGGAGTTCCGGAAGGTGTTCGGCGGGCGCAAGGCCTATGACGTCCTGTTGCGCGAGCTGGACCCGGCGGTCGTCCTGGAGCTCGACACGTACTGGGCGAAGGTCGGTGGCGTCGACCCGGCGAAAGTGCTCGCGTCGCTGGGCAAGCGCGTCGAGTACATCCACATCAAGGACGGGCCCGCGAAGGGCATGGACGACTACATGGTCCCGTACGGCACGGGCGTGATCGACGTGCCGGGAGTGGCCCGCGCGAACCCGTCCGTCAAGTGGAACATCGTCGAGATGGACCGCTCGCACCACGAGATGTTCTGGCTGCTGCGCAACTGCTACGACTACCTCGTGAGCAGGGGGTTGGCGACCGGACGACGCTGAACTTCCTGACGGGCCAACAGCTCTCCCGCGCCGTATTGAGACGCGATCGGTCGGGAGAGCGCTTACATGCTACGTTCGGTGACGAATGGATCACTCGGAGCGGAGCGGCCCATGTCAGTGCTTTGGGGTGTCTCGTTCGACGCCACGGCCATGTCCGGTGTGGTGGTGGAGTTCCTCAAGACCGCCAAGACGTTCTCCGACCGGGGTTACGAGGTTCATCTCGACCTCGGCTACGACGTCAAGGCCGACAAGGGCCGGTTCTTCCAGCCCTACCGGCACGAACGGGTGCCGGACTGGGTGACGCTCGACCGCGTGGACGGCATCGCGCGCGTCGAGGGCTACGACCAGGAGTTCGTCGAAGCGACGCTGCGGGCCGTCGGGCGGGACGAGCAGGTGGACACCGAGCGCGTCACCGCCGGGCTCGCGGCCGCGATCGTGCGCACCTGGGAGAATCGCGGCGTCACGCTGGTCGTCGTCGAGAACGGCACGTTGCCGGAGAACGTCGCGTACACGAAAGCCTTGTACAGGGCGATTTCCGACTACGGGGCGAGGCACGGCCTCGGCCGGTTCGTGCTGTGGCGCGACCACGACCTGATGTGGCAGAGCGAGCCGGCCAAGTACGGCAGTTTTCCTTATCCCGCAACGCCTCCGATGGTGAACTCGCCGCACGTCCACTACTTCGCGCTGCACGAGGAGGCCAAGCGGCGGACCCTGGAGTGGATGCCGCGGCTCGAGAACCTGGACGTGCTGCCGAACACCTTCACCACGCCCAGTCGTCCCGGGCGGGCCGATTTCCGCGACCACTACGGTCTTCCACCCGACGCGAAGATCATCGCCAGGTGTACCAGGATCATCCCGCAGAAGCGGATCGACCGAGATCTGCACCTGCTCAAGCACCTTCCCGGTACCTGGTTGTTCGTCGCGGGTGACGTCGAGGAGGACCCGGAGGAGACCGGCAGGCTTCGTGCGCTCGCGGACGAGCTGCAGGTGCCCGTTGTCTTCGGCGGGATGCTGGAGCCGTGCGAGTCGGCGGGGGAGGGCTTCTCGGTGCGCGACCTGCTGGCGCACGCCGACGTCGTGTCGTTCCTGACGTCGTACGACTACGAGAGCTACGGCAACCCGATCAGCGAGGCGATCGCGGCGGGAGTGCCGTACATCGCGAGCCGCTATGCCTTGTACGACATGGTGTACGCGGGGTTCGAAGCACCTGTTCTGGAGATCTTGGAGCACGACCTGCCGACGCCGGAGTTCGCCCGGCAGGTGCACGACCTCATGACGAACGCGGAGAGGCGGGCGGAAGTGGTGACGCACAACCAACGGCTCGGCAGGCACAGCCGCGCGACCGCGAACGAGCTGGTGAACACGCTCTTCCCGCCCGCGATGGGCGAGCATGTGCGGCTCAGCGTGGTGCTGCCCGTGTTCAACGAGGCCGCGAACATCGAGGACGTGCTGCGGTCGCTGCACGGTCAGGACGACATCGATCCGTCGATGTACGAGATCGTGTTGGTGGACAACAACTCCACCGACGAGACGGTGGCGCTGGCACGCGCGTTCGCCGAGTCGTCCGAGGTGGACGTGCACGTCATCAGCGAGCCCGAGCAGGGTGTCGCGTGCGCGCGCCGGACGGGCATGGAGTTCGCGGCACGACGCAGCCGCCACCGCGAGGATCCCGGCGAGCGCTTCTACCTGGTGTCCGCCGACGCGGACTGCCGGGTGGACCGCCGGTGGCTCACCGAGCTGTTCGCGGCGATGGAGAAGGACAAGGCCGCGATCGGTGTCTGCGACTACTACTACAACCCGGAGCACTTCGTCGGCAGGCCGCGGCTGTGGGACGCCATCGACCGCACGCTGCGATGTCGCGCGGTGACGTTCGCGCTGTTCGGCGGTTTCCCGGACGGCAAGGGTTTCGCGGTCGAGCGCGACGCTTACGAGGACGTCGGCGGCATCGAGATCTCCTACCAGCTGCAGCACGGGAAGTTCGTGAACCACCTGTCCGACGACTGGGACTTCGGCATCAAGGTCCGTGGTTCGGGGCACGACATCACCTACGCGCCGCGCTCGAGAGTCGAGATCAACCCCCGGCGCGTCAACCACGCGATCGACGAAGTGATCACCGGCCGCGCCTACGGCAACGACGGCATCATCGTGATGCGCGACATCAGGCCGGAAGCCCCGGCGAAGACCGCCGACCTCACCGAGGCGGAAGCGGTGCAGGCGTGGGAGTTCTCCATCAAGGACTTCACGCCGAAGAACACCATCCTGCCCGTGCTGCTCACACCGTCCTTTCTGGACGATGACGCGGTGGTTGCGTTCCTCGGCGCGGATCTCGCTGCCAGGCTGGGTGCGCGCATCGCGGAGATCAAGGAGGAGATGCGGGTCGTCGACTTCCTCGCGATCCACTCCTACAAGACACCGACCTACCGGCTGTACCTGGAGTTCCGGGACGAGATCTTCGCGCGGCTGCGGACCGCGGTCGGTGAGGACATCGGGTTCCCGCCGCCGCTGCCGGAGTGCTTCGCCGACGTGCCGGAGGACAGGTTCGCGGAGTTCGTGAAGTACTACTGCGAGGACCGCGAGTCCGGCGAGGCGCACAACTACTTCGGCAACGGGGGTGTGTTCTGATGGAGGGCGAACCTGGGGTGTGGGCGGCGTTGCAGGATCCCGCCAACGCGCACCTGCTCGAGTACGTCACCGAGGACCCGTTCGGGGCGCATGTGTTCCCCGGTGACGTCCCCGGCTACGGCGTGCAGGACTTCCTCGACGACCTGAGCGATCAGCTCGCCGGCACCGCGCCGATCCACCTCTGGTCCTACATCCCCACGTGCGCCTACAAGTGCCGGTTCTGCCAGTACCCGGTCGTGCTGGTCAAGGGCGGGCAGTCCGAGGAGAAGCTGGCGCGGTGGGTCGACTGGAACATCCGGGAAGCCGAGCTGTGGCTCGCACGGGTGCCGGAGCTCGCCAGCGCGCCGGTCGGCGAGTTCAACGTCTTCGGGGGCACACCGTCGTTGCTGCCGGAGCGGGAGATCCGCCGGCTGCTCGGCTTCTACCGGGAGAACTTCGGGTTCACCGAGGACACCACGATCCGGTTCGAGGGCGACCCGAGCACGTTCACCCCGGCGAAGCTGGAGGCGTTGCGGGAGCTCGGCTGCACCAAACTCTCCAGCGGCGTGCAGTCGTTCGACGACGCGGTGCTGCGGGAGTGCGGGCGCGAGCACACGGCGCAGATGTGCGTCGACTTCGTGCGCAACGCCCAGGCGGCCGGTTTCGAGTGGGTCAGCATCGACCTGATGTACGGGCTGCTGGACCAGACCGTCGACAGCGTGCGGCGCGACCTCGACGTCGTGCTGGAGAACGAGGTCACCGCCGTGGTGTGCACCAAGCTGCACCTGAAGCCCTACGCCGAGACGAGGACAGGGGTGGCGGGGGAGCAGCCGGCGCCGTGGCAGCTCCCGGCCTACCGCGACAAGCTCGTCCGCGACGGGCACCGCTGGCCGGACCTGCGCGAGCAGTACCGGATGCGCGAGGTGCTGACCGACGGCCTGCGCGCGGCCGGCTACACCGAGCACCCCACGATGTACTTCGCCCGCGACGGCCTCGGGCCCGAGAAGTGGAAGTCCATCATGGTCGACCAGGACAAGCAGGAGGCCGAGGTGGCGATCGGCCTCGGCGGGAGTTCGAGCTGCCGTTCCTCCGAGGCGATCACGGACGTGAACTGGAAGAACTACGCGCGGTCCGTCGAGGAGGGCACGGTGCCGCTGGGCTCGGCGACCGGGTTCGGTGAGCGGGCGCGGGAGGCACGGGCGGTGAAGATGGCGCTGTCGACCCTGCAGCCCGTGCGCGACGACCTGCACCGCGCCCGGTACGGCCGGTCGCTGCACGACGCGCCGTGGCGGGAGAAGTTCGCGTCTCTGGCGGAGCGCGGACTCGTCACGGTGGACTCCGGAGGGGTCGCATTGACCCCCGACGGCGAGGTGCTGGTGGAGGCGATCATCAACACCGAGCTGTGAGCCGGCGTTCTTTCGGGTCAGCGTTCGGTGCGGCGCAGGACGCGGTCGAGCAGCTCGGCCTCCTCGCGGCCTTCCTCGTCGTTCGACGTGAGCGCGAGCAGGAAGATGATGATCACGCTGAACCCGGCGCCGCCGATGATCAGCGTCGTGATCAGGTCCTGCGAGTTGTCGGCGATCATCGGTGCGCGCGGGTTCACCGTGACCGACATGGCGTGCATGCCGGTGTAGTGCATGCCGGTGACCGCGAGGCCCATCACCAGCGAAGCGCCGAGCACGGCGAGCGGGCTGGTCACCTTCCGCGTGAACCACAGGGCGGCGGTCGCGGCGACCACGGCGATGGCGATGGAGAGCGCCACGATGACGGGGTCGTAGCTGACGTCGGCGTTGGTGACGATGCCCGCCATGCCGGTGTAGTGCATCGCGGCGACGCCGAGGCCCGTGACCAGGCCTCCCGCGCCCAGCGGCCAGAGTGGTTCCTCGTCGCTGCCGTGGTGGCGCAGCGCCAGGACCAGGCCGATCCCGACGACCACGACGGCGACCACCATGCTGAGCAGGGTGATCGGGATGTCGTAGGCGACGCTCACGCCCATCCACGTGCCGAGCATCGCGGTGAAGTGCATTCCCCAGATTCCCAGACCGCCGATCGAGACCGCGGCGACGGAAATCCACCAATTCCGTGACGGTCCGGTCGCATTCCGTGCGCGGCCACTGGACAAGAGGCCGAGGGCAGAGCCCAGGCAGGCAACGAGATACGCGGTGAGCGGTGTGAAGGTCCCCATCTCCATAGGCGGATGGAAGCATTTCTCACCTATGGAGTGCAAGCCTTTCGTCTATCGAATAATCGAATAGCTGAAGGCCGGGCGGAGATTCTTCGGGTATCTCCGCCCGGTCGTCGGTTGGTTTGAGCTCACACGACCTGCGACGCGGCCGGGTCGAGGATGCCGAGGTCCGTGCTGCCGGGCTCGGTGAGCGCGGGCCTGTTCAGGCCGATCTCTTCTCCGCTTGACGGAGGGTGTCGAGCGAACCTCACGTCCACTGTGGACGTGCACTCGGTGCTCAGCCGACGAAATCCCAGGTCACGCCTGACGCGTTGCCCAGGTCGTGGTTCGCCAGGGCGCCGAACGCCGGCTTGCTGAGGTCGAGGTGGGTGCGTGCGCACGACGGGCACATGTCCCGCACCGGCACCGTGATGGTCTTTCCCTTGTACGTGACCCGGACGGACTTCTTGCAGATCGGGTCCTTGTTCGGGTTCGAGTTCGTGAACCACGACTTGGACACGGCCACGAGCATCTGCGTTTTCGCGTTGATCTGCGTGCCGCAGGCGCCATAACCGCTGTCGTCGTACCAGGTCATGTTCCCGTTCTGCGCGGCAGACGCCGAGCCGAACCCCAGGAAGAAGAAGGCCAGGAGTGCCGACAAGACTGCAGTGAATCGCATGGGTTCCCTCGTGCTAAGGGCGGCGGGGGCTGTCCCAAACGATCCAGATTAAGTTCTGGGGATATCCCTAGTCGATTCTTGCGCCATGCACCTTCGCTTCTGCGATAATGCGCTCCGCCTCGTCGATGGCGACATTGCGCAATTCCGCGAGGGCTCGCATCGCTTCCGCTCGGCGTGCCGACATGGCGAGCCGGAAGTCCTCGCGAATCTCCTCGCGCTTGGCCGCCGCCTCCTCGTCGAGCTTGCGGGCGCGCTGTTCGGCCTCGCCCACGATCATCAGGGCCTTGAGCTGGGCGTCCCTGATGACGTCACGACGTTCTTCCTCGGCCAGCGCGACCATGCGGGCGAGCCGTTCCGGCAGGCCCTTCGGGTCGATCGGGGTCAGGCAGATGCGGTGCAGGCCGTCCTGCAACCCCGCGTTCTCCTCCTGAACCGACATCAACCTGCTGGCCAGGGCGTCGGCACGCGCTTCTGACGCGTCCCTGTCCGCGGTGACCAGGCGAAGCTCGGCCTCCAGCTCGGCGACGTAGTCGTCCACCTCGTCGCGGTCGTAGCCGCGCCACCTCAACCCGAACCACGTGCGCAGCGGTACGAGCTCAGTCCTGCTCTCGACACTCACCTGACGTCTCCTCTGCCTCCCGCGAGTCAGTCTTGACAAGGTGTACGTACGGGGCGTGCCATCGGTTCTAACGGGTTCACCAGGCACAATGTCGGCGTGAACAACAAACTGTGCCCCTGCGGTACCGGCCAGTCCTATGTGGACTGTTGCGGTGCGCTGCACTCCGGGGCCCGCACCGCGGCCACCGCCGAGCAGCTGATGCGGTCGCGTTACAGCGCTTTCGCCGTGTCCGATGAGGACTACCTGCTGCGCACGTGGGCAGCGAAACACCGCCCCGCGAGCGCCGGGATCGACGCGACCGACCGCTGGTTGAAGCTCGAAATTCTGGCAACGGAAAACGGCGGGTTGTTGCAGAGCGAAGGAGTTGTGGAGTTCCGCGCGCACTACGTCGGGGGCGTCGTGCACGAGCGGAGCCGGTTCGTCCGGGAGAACGGTCAGTGGGTCTACGCGGAGGCGCTGTCGTGAGCTCTGCTGTGCACACCGTGAAGGTCGCGAGCCGCTTCAACGGGCCGCCCGGGATGGGCAACGGCGGCTATTCCGCCGGTCTGCTCGCCGCGCACGTCGACTCGGCGGCGGTCAGTGTCCGTTTGCGCAAGCCCGTGCCGCTCGACCGCGAGATGGAGGTTCGCGGAGGTGACCTGTTCGACGGTGACCTGCTGATCGCGTCCGCCGAGCCCGCCACGCTCGATCTGGACGTTCCCGCTGTTCCGACGCTGGACGAGGCGCGCGAGGCCGCCGCGAAGGTGCCGTGGCGGGGGAAGCACCCGTTCCCGACGTGTTTCGGTTGTGGTCCCGGTCGGGAGGACGGGATCGCGGCGCTGCTCGGGCCGCTGGACGGGCGTCCCGAGTGGGCCGGCGTGTGGCGGCCGACCGACCTGCTGCCGAACGACGGCGTGAGCGTGCTGCCGGAGATCGTCTGGGCCGCGCTGGACTGCCCGTCGGCACAGCCCGTGGCGCCCGACGGCGGTCCGGCGTTCGTGCTGGGCACTTTCGTCGCCCAAGTGGAGCAGCCGGTGGAACTGGGCGTGGACCACGTGCTCCTCGCGTGGGAACTTGGCCGGGATGGACGCAAGGCCTACTCGGCGTCAGTCATCATCGGCCCTCACGGAGTGTGCGGACGAGCGCGCGCCGTGTGGGTCTCGATCGGATGAGATCAAATAACCCGACTGGGTGACATGAGTGCGTCGCGCCTTGATAGCGTGCACGACCGTTGCCCGATTAAGCCGAAAGGGCGAGTGAACGGGATGGCACGGAGGTGATCAGGCGCTTGATGGGCCGACGTGCCGCCGCCCATGGCGACCAAAAAACACAGACCCGGAGTTCACAGGCCTCGAATCCTGTGACGAACACGGATCTGTTCCCCGTCGAGCAGCCCCCGGCAGCGGTGGCGGCAGCGCCGCCGCCGGAGCCGTTGCCGCAACGAACGCCGTTCGCGGCGAACTTCGTCGGCGCGACGCTCGTGGTGTCCGCACCGGAAGGGCCGAGTCAGGCCGCTTCCGGGCTCGCGCGCACGCTGCCGGTCGACCGCGGCAGGACCGTGGTCGTCGTCGACTTCCCCGCCGGTGACCAGAGCACCTTCTGGCCGCACGTGGTGACCGCGCTCGGCGGCCGCGGGCCGATCCGGCTCGCCGTGTCGCACGCGGGCACCATGCGGCCCACCGCGCCCGCGCAGTGGCTCGCCGAGCAGCTGCAGAGCGAGGTCGTGGCGCCGGACGGCGTGCTGACCACCGTGCCGGGTGCCGCGTTCGTCGTAGGAACCCAGGGCTACGGCAGCTGGGTGCGGTTCCAGCCGAACGCGTCGCCGATGCCGTTCGGCCGCCGGTTCCCGGTGCCGCAGTGGGAGGCGATGGACCCGAACTCGCCGTGGCCGACGGGCGAGATCGGCATCTCCGAGCCGATTCCTGCCGGTCTGTGGCTGCGTGCGCAGACGCCGCCGTTCGACCCGGCCGCGCAGGACGCGCGGCCGATCGTGGCGCTGCCGTGCCGCGACAACGTGCTGACCGTCGTCGTCGGCGGGCCTGGCCAGTCGGCGATCCCGACCGACGAGGTGTGCCGGCTGCTGACCGCGCTGCCCCAGGCGGCCCGGTCTCGCGTGCGGCTCGTCCCGTACGGCATCGACACGTCGCTCGGCCGGCTCGTCGCGGATCAGCTGGGCGAGCCGATCGCGATGTTCACCGGTCTGCCGGTGGGCAACCTGCGTTCGGGCGGACCCGCGGTGATCGCGGTCGACCCGCGCGGGCAGCAGACGTGGCGGCCGTTCGTGACCGAGGTGATGTGTTCGCCGCACGAGCCCGTGCCTGTTGTGTCCGGGTATCGCGCGCCGGTTGCCGGTCTCACCGAGGTCGAGTCCGGGGTGTTCTCCCTCGGCGACGGGGTCGTGCTGGAGGTCGTGCCGTCCGGTCTGTGGGTGCGTGAGCAGGACGAGCCGTACAACGCGGCCGATGTGCGCTCTCAGCCCGTCGACCCGGAGTGGGCGCGTCTGACCGTGGGCACGCCGGGGCGCACCACGCCCGGTGCGGTCGCGGTGCACGGTGCTGCTCTCGTGGAACGCCTTGAGCCCGAGGTGCGCAAGCTGCTGCGGGTCGTGTTCTGCGACTCCAAGGTGTCGGCACCTCCGCCGCCACCGCCGCCCGCTCCGCCTGCCGCGCCGGCCCATGCCATCGCGGAAAGCCCCGCGCCTGCGCCGACGTTCGGCACCCAGACCACCGGCTTCCAGACGAGCGGGAGCGGTTCGCCGACGATCGGGGCGGCGCTGAGCGCTGCCGCGCAGGCGTTGTCGAACCGCGACTCGCCGGGCAACGGCACCGGCTTGTTCGCCGCGAACATCCCGGCCGAGCCCGAGCCCGCCTACGTCCAGCTGCCGCCGTCGGAGACCGCGACCGTCACGGTGTCGTCGCAGATGGTCGCCGACGCGGAGGAGGCGGCGTTCCCGTCCGCCGACCCGGACGCGGCCGCTGTCCGGTTCCGCGTGGACGGTCCGCTGCCGACGCAGCCGCTGGCGTCCTGGGAGCTCCCGGCTCAGAGCAACGGTGAGCGCGAGACCATCCTGCCGGACCACAGCAGCTCGGACATCGAGCGCGACGCCGTCCGCCGGGCTCTGGGCGAGCGTTACGGCGTGCACGCGGCCACCGTGTGCCGCCTGCTGGCCCAGCGTCCTGACGCCGAGGAGGACCCGACGGCGTTCGAGGCCATGGTCACGGACCTGACGGCGTTGCTGGCGTGCGTGTCGCAGGACGAGGAAATGGTCGTCGACACGCTCCGCATGGGTCGTCTCGGCCGCCTGCGTCCGTACGTCGCGTGCATCGTGTCGGGTCTGAACCGCCTGCCGTTGCACAGCGGTGTCGCGGCGGTGTGGGGGCAGAGCGGCCCGACCGGCCCGCGTCGCTACCGCAGCGGCGACGTGCTGGTGGAGCACGGCCTGCTCGACGCCATCGCGAACCCGACCCAGCGCGTCGAGGGCGCCACCGAGTACCTGATCTGGTCGGTCACCGGCCGCAGGGTCGAGGTGGCGGACCGCGTCGCCGTGGCCACCGAGGAACGCGTGGTCTTCCCGCCCGGCACGGCTTTCCGCGTGCTGGCGGTCGCCGACGCCGAGGGCGATCACCCGCAGCAGGTGCTGATGCAGGAGATGGCCGGCGCCGCGGCGGACCAGGAGATCGCGTCCTTGCGGCCCAGCGTGCTCTCGCAGCTCGAACGAGCGGCGGCGAACCTGCGGGTGCTGCCGTCGTACCAGGTGACGGTGGAAGCCTGACCTCGCGATCGAGCGGCCGGCCCGCCGGACCGGCCGCTCCGCACCTCGGCATCCGGTACGCCGAGCCCGCGTCGGGTCCGCTGCGCTTCGAGCCACCCGTGGACTGCGACGGCGAGCCTGCGGGCGCGTTCGGCGACTCCCACACGCTCAACGTGTGGTCCACTGTGGACTCCCTTGGCCCGGTGGTGTTGTGGGTGCACGGCGGGGCGAACACCGTCGGCTCGTCCTCGCAACCCGAGTACGCGGGTGACGTGCTGGCGTCGCTCGGTGTGGTGTTCGTGAGTTGCAACTACCGGCTCGCGGTCGACGGATATGGTGCGGTGGAAGGGTTTCCGCACAACCGAGGGCTGCTCGACGTCGTGTCCGCGTTGAGGTGGATCCAGCGGAACATCGCCCGGTACGGCGGCGATCCGGGCAACGTCACGGTCGCCGGGCAGTCTTCCGGTGCACAGACCGTGGCGTCGTTGATGGTCATGCCTTCCGCTCGTGGCTTGTTCCACCGGGCGATCGTGCACAGTCTGGCCGGTCGGTTCTTCACTCCTGCGGAAGCTGTCGCGGTGCAACGGGCCGCTGAGCCGGATGTCGTGCTGTACCAGCCGATCGTGGACGGTGTTTCGTTGCCGCGGTCGCCGCTGGAAGGCCCGTACGACGTGGATCTGCTCGCGTGCCACACCGCCGACGAGGACGTCGAACTGTTCGTGAAGCCGACGGTGCGGCTGGCGGAGGAGCACGGGCGGGCGTTCCGGTCGGTCTACGCGGGACCGCCGACGCATCACGGCGCGGACGTGCCGTCGATGTTCCGCGGCGACATCGCTTCCGCGTGGGCTTCCTTCGCCCGTGACGGTGATCCCGGCTGGTCTCTCGCGGAAGTGCGGCGCTGGGTCAGCCCTCGGTCGTGAGGCCCAGCGAGCCGTCCAGCTTCGGCAGGCACGCGCCGTCGCGCTTGTCCGTCGCCAGGAAGTCGGTGAGGCAGCGGCCGATCTGCTCGTGACCGAGTGCGTTGGGGTGGAACGACTCCTGCAACGCGTGCGGTGCGCGTTTGCTGTCCTTGAGGCCGTCCCAGTCGACCGTCAGCCTGGTGAACCACTCGTTGCCCGGCTTGCTCACGCACGCCTCGTGGCCCTCGCCGGCCCGGGACAGGTCCAGGAACCGGGCGTTGACCTTCTCCGCGGCGGTGCGCAGGCCGTTCGACAGCTCCGGCACCGCCTCCTCGACGACCCAGTCCAGGTCGGAGCTCCGCAGCGGGCAGCCGGACAGGTTCTGCAGCGAGCGTTGCATCTTCGGCGACACCGGTGCCGCGTACGACTGCACGACCAGCTGGTAGCCCGAGTCCGGGTGGCCCGAGTCGCGCATGGTCTGGCGGATGGCGTTGAGCGTGTTCTCGACCTTGGGAATCATCCTGCGCACGCGCTTCGACCACTCCGGCGCCACCGCCGACGTGCAGTCGCTGCGCTTGCCCCACGCCTCGAAGCACTTGTTGAGCACCTCGGCGAAGTGCGGGTCGTCGTTCGCCCCGATCGCGACGACGATCGCGGTGATCCGGTTCGCCCCGGCGATCTTGCGCAGCTGCGGCAGCTGGTCGTTGCGCAGCTTGTCGGAGTTCGCGCCCGAGCACGCCAGGTTGAACTTCTGGTCGGCCTGGATCTGCGCTTTCATGATCGACGCCTGGGTCGACCGGTGGCACCAGTTGCCGCCGTCCTCGCCGTTCGTGCCGGGCTCGTAACTGCCCGCGCCCTCACCGGACATCGTGCTGTCGCCGAGCGCCACGACCGCGGTTCTGGACTCGCGATCGGGTTCCGAGGGCGGCGGGAACGGGTGGTCGCTCACGATCAGCAGGACCGCGAGCAGGCCGATCACCGCGAGGGGCAGCACTTTCCGCATCGCGCACCAGTTTACCGGCGCCTCAGAAGTGCATCTCGGACCACATGCGCACGCACCGGTAGAGCATCTGCTCCGGGATCAGCACCCACCCCGCCACGACGCCGGCGACGCCGATCGCCGTCCCCCAGACGTTGCGGGACAACAGCGCCGCCACCACACCGAACGGCAGGCTGCAGAACAGGATTCCCCACTGCGTGTGCTTCGTCGCCACGTAGACCAGCGTGGCGGCGGCGAAGCCGACCAGCGAGACCACGAGCCCCCAGAAGACCCGCCACGTCCAGTCGCCGTCGACGACCCAGCACCCGATCGCGATGAAGAGCCCGGTGAGCAGGGCGACGTAGAGCACCACCCCCGGCGCCCATTTCAGCCCGAACGCGAGAGCCAGCAGCCATCCGGAACTGATCAGGCAGAGCACGCCGGCGACCACGGGAAGTCCGATCTGGACAGCGATTCTCACCCGGCCGAGTGTGGCAGTTCGTCGATCGGCGTATGACCGTTTTCGTGGTGGCCGAATGCGAGGGGGATAAGGCGTTGCCGCCACCACCCGTGCTGAGGAAAGTGGAGGTGTGGGGAATCTGAGGGAAATAGTCGTGGTCGGTTACGACCGCACGGCGCTGCTGGATCTGGCGGGACCGATCGAGGTGTTCCAGGCAGCGAACTACGGGGGCGACCGGTACCGGGTCACGGTGGCCACGCTCGGGGGCGGGCCCTTCACCGCGACGGCCGGGGTGCGGATCGAGGCAGGAGCGGACCTGCGCACGCTCGACCACGAGATCGACACGCTGCTGGTCGTCGGCGGCTGGGGGTACGACGAGGCCGCGGCGGACGCGGTGCTCACCACGAACCTGCGCCGCCTTGCTTTGAAGTCCCGGCGGGTCGCGGGCGTCTGCACCGGGGCCGTGGTGCTGGCCGGGGCGGGGTTGCTGGAGGGGCGGCGGGCGACGACGCACTGGGCGTTCACCGGCGAGCTGGAGAACCGCGGTGTCTCCGTCGAACCGGACGCGATCTTCGTGTGCGACGGGCAGGTGTCCACGTCCGCGGGTGTGACCGCGGGCATCGACCTGGCCCTGGCCATGGTCGAGCAGGACCACGGACCGGGGCTCGCCCGCAAGATCGCGCAGTACCTGGTCGTCTTCCTGCAGCGTTCGGGCGGCCAGTCGCAGTTCAGCGTGCACACCAGGTCGAAGCCGGTGTCGGACACCTCGTTGCGGGCGTTGCTGGACGACATCCACGCCGACCCGACCCGCGAGTGGACCGTCCCGGTGATGGCCCGCAAGGCGATGATGAGCGTGCGGCACTTCGCCCGCGTCTTCTCGCGCAACGTGGGCGTCTCGCCCGCTGTCTACGTCGAACGAGCCCGCGTCGAAGCCGCCGCGGACCGGCTGACGTCGACCGGCGACTCGCTCGACCTCGTAGCCCGTCAGTCGGGATTCGGCTCGGCCGAAACCCTGCGGCGGGCCTTCCTGCGCGTGCTCGGCGTGTCGCCGGGCAGCTACCGCGCCCGTTTCCGGACCACTGGGGTTGCCTGATGGATGCGACGTTCGTGCTCTACCCGAACATGACCGCTCTCGACTTCGTAGGCCCGTACGAGGTGCTCGGCTCCGTGCCGGTCGTCTCCGCGCGGTTCGTGGCGGCGACTTTGGACCCGGTCCGCTCGGACAACGGGCTCGTCGTGACGCCGACCGACACGTTCGCCTCGCTGAAGTCGACCGACATCGTCGTCGTGCCCGGCTCAGGCCACTGGCGGGAGCTGCTCAAGGACTCCGGCGGCGTCGTCGAGTGGTTGCAGGAGATCCACCCGACGACGAAGTGGACGACGTCGGTGTGCACGGGGTCGACGCTGCTGGCCGAGGCCGGGCTGGTCTCGCGGGCCACCACGCACTGGGCCGCGCGTTCGGACCTTTCGGATCGCGGTGTGGAGGTGTCCGAGGACAGGGTCGTGTTCGACGGCAAGGTCGTGACCGGCGCGGGCGTGTCCGCGGGCATCGACATGGCGTTGCGGCTGGTCGAGGCCGAGTTCGGGGAGATGGTGGCGCAGGCGGTGCAGGTCGGCATCGAGTACGACCCGCAGCCGCCGCGCGCCTACGACTCGATTCCCGCGTCGGTCGCGGAGGGCCTCAAGGCCGCGTTCGAGTCACGTCAGGCCTGACTGGACGGCGAACACGACGAGCTGGGCGCGATCTCGCGCGCCCAGCTTCACCATCGCCCGTGACACGTGCGTGCGCACCGTCGCGGGCGAGATCACCAGCACCGCCGCGATCTCGTCGTTCGACGCGCCGGACGCGACGTGCCGCATGATCTCCCGCTCGCGCTCGGTCAGCTTGTCCAGGTGCGGCACGGGCCTGGCCGAGGCGCCGGACGCGAACCGGTCGATCACGCGGCGGGTGACGGAGGGCGACAACAAGGAGCCGCCGTCGGCGACCACGTGGACGGCGCGCAGCAGGTCGGTCGGGTCGGAGTCCTTCACCAGGAAGCCGGACGCGCCGGTGCGCAGTGCCTCGAAGACGTACTCGTCGAGGTCGAACGTCGTGAGCATGACGATCCGGACGTCGGCGCACGAAGGATCGGCCGAGACTCGGCGCAACACCTCCAGGCCGTCCATCAAAGGCATGCGGATGTCGAGGAAGACGACGTCGGGGCGTATCGACTGGATCAGCGACAGGGCTTCGCGGCCGTCGGCGGCCTCGCCCGCGAACTGGACGCCGTCCTCGGTCTCGATCAGGGTCCGCAGTCCCATCCGGACGAGCGGCTGGTCGTCGGCCACCACCACGCGAATCATGAGGGCAACGGTATCCGGGCGGTCACCTGGAAACCGTGCGATGTGGAGACTTCGAGCGTGCCGCCCAGAGCCGAAGCCCGTGAGCGCATGCCGGTGATGCCGTGGCCTTCGACAAAAACACTCGGCGTGCCGGTGTCGGCGACTTCCACTACGAGAGACCCGCGCACGCTGTAGACGCGGACCGAGGCGGTGACGCCGGGGGAGGAGTGGCGCAGCACGTTGGTCAGCGACTCCTGCACGATCCGGTAGGCGGCCAGCTGGTAGTTGTCGGGCAGGGGAACGTCATCGACTTCGACGCTCACGACCAGGCCCGCCTCGCGCATCCGCGAAGCCAGGGCCGGGATGTCCGCCAGGGAAATCGTGGGGCGCAACGGGGCTGAGCCGCGCAGAGTGTCCAGTTCGGACCGGAGGCCGTCCAGGGCCTCGCGAGACGTGTCGCGGATCGCCTCCAGCGAGGCGCGGGCCTTCGCGGGATCCTTGTCCAGCACGTACAACGCGACGCCCGCCTGCATGGCGATCACTGAGAGGCCGTGGCCGACGACGTCGTGGACTTCCTGGGCCAGCCGCAACCGTTCGGACACCACGGCGTGCTCGCGAGCGTCCACTGCGGACCGCCGGCGCAGCTTCATCAGCACGCCGAAAGCCGCGGGCAGCAGGATCCAGCCCGCGGACCAGGTGATCCACGACGTCACAGAGTCGTTCCACCACGGCAGGATCGCCAGCGCGTAGAGCAGGGCGCAGCCGGCGGCCAGTTCGAGGGACGAGTACGTGGCCACCGCGTACATCGCCGCGACGCCGCTGATCAGGATCGGCCCGAACGGGTAGCCCAGGGCCAGGTACACGGCGATGGACAGGACGGTCACGCCGAACGTCCACAGCGGACGGACCGAGCGGAACAGCAGGCCCGCCGCCGCCACCGCGATGAGCAGGTAGGCGAGGACGTCGAGCGTGACAGCGCCCTGCAGGCGGGCGGCGAACCGCGTGCCCACCAGGCCGAAGAACAACAGCGCCACGGTCAGCGCGATGTCCTGCCATTTGATCCGCATGCCGCTGACGATACGACCGGGGGCGTACGCAGATGTGCGTATCTTCATGACGCTCCGGAGCGGACGACCCGCGGCCTCGCCGAGCCCAATCTAGTACCCATGATCGTGACGACGGAGAAGCTGACGAAGCGCTACGGCGACCGCGCCGTGGTGGACGAGGTCAGTCTGTCCGTGCGGCGGGGCGAGGTCTACGGGTTCCTCGGTCCGAACGGCGCGGGCAAGACGACCACGATCCGCATGCTGCTGGGGCTCGTGAAGCCGACCAGCGGGACCGCGACGGTGCTCGGTGAGGCGCCGGGCACCCCGAAGGCGTTGCTGAAGGTCGGGTCGCTGATCGAGGGACCCGGTTTCTACCCGTACCTGTCCGGGCGCGACAACCTGCGCGTGCACGCCCACCGGCGTGGCGTCACCAAGACGCACGTCGAGGCCGCGCTGGAGCAGGTCGACCTGGTCAGCGCCGCCAACGAGAAGTTCCGCCGGTACTCGCTCGGCATGAAGCAACGGCTCGGCGTCGCGGCGGCGCTGCTCGGCCGGCCCGAGCTGTTGATCCTGGACGAGCCGACCAACGGGCTCGACCCGGCGGGCATGGCGGACATGCGCGACCTGGTGCGGGCACTCGCCGCGCAGGGGCAGACGGTGCTGCTGTCGAGCCACCTGCTCGGTGAGGTCGAGGAGATCTGCGACCGGGTCGGCGTGATCTCGCAGGGCAAGTTGGTCGCGGAGAGCACGGTCGAGCAGCTGCGCGGCGACACCGTGCTGCTGATCAAAGCGGACCCGATCGAGAAGGCGCACGTGCTGATCGAGGGCAGCGAACTGCGCGGCGACGTGCTGCACGTCCGGGAAACAGACCCCGGCGCGCTGATCAGGACGCTCGTCCACGCCGACGTGGACGTGCGGGAGGTCCGGCCGCTGCGCCGGACCTTGGAAGAGGTGTTCTTCGAGATGACGGGAGTCGCGTGATGGGCAGCGTCAAGGCGGAGCTGCTTCGCCTGTGGAAGTGGCCGGCGACGTGGGTGCTGATCGGCGTGTGGCTGGTGATGACGCTGACGTTCGGCTACGTGTTCAACTACCTGGCGCTCAACGGCGGCACCAACACGCGGGGCGCGTCCCAGCAGCAGCTGATCAGCGCGATGCAGCCGGAGAACGTGGGCGCGGCCGTCGTGCGCGGCCTGCCGATGTTCGGCGGCGCGATCATCCTGGTGCTGGCGGCGCTGGCGGTCGGTTCCGGCTACGGCTGGGGCACCTGGAAGACCACGCTGACCGCCGGTCCGCGCCGGGTGTCCGCGATGGCGGGCACGCTGGGCGCGTTGGCGATCATCGTGGTGATCCTGGTGGCGCTGACGTTCGTGGTGAACCTCGGTGCGTCGATCACGGTGGCGTCGCTGGAGGGCTGGGACTGGAGCCTGCCTGGCTTCGAGGTGTGGAAGCCGCTGGTCGCGTCACTGCTGATCGCCGCGATGTGGACGGGGTTCGGCGTGTTCCTCGGCGTGATCACCAAGGGGCCCGCGCTGGCCGTCGGCCTCGGGCTGATGTGGGCGATCGTCACCGAGAACCTGTTGCGCGGCGTCGGTTCCCTGCTCGGGCCGATCGAGGACCTGACCAAGGTCCTGCCCGGCGGTTCCGCGGGCAACCTCGCCGGTGCTGTCGGCGGATCCGGTGCGCCCGGCGTGCTGAACGACCTGAGCGGCACCACGGCCGCCCTGTTCCTCGTCGGCTACGTGGTGGTCTTCGTGGGCGCGGCGACGCTTCTGAAGGCGCGCCGCGACCTCGTATAGGGCCACGGCGGCCCAGACCACGGCCAGCGCGACCGCGACTCCGGTGGGGTAGTCGCGGTCGTGCAGGCCTGGGTTGGTGCCGCCGCTGTGTTCGCGCCACAGCAACGGAACCGCGAGCAGCCCGAGGACTCCGGTGACGACCAGCCCGATGCCGATCGACGCGCGTTTGACGACGAACCCGGACATGCCGACGAGCGGGGCGATCAGGAAGTCGTGCAGCACTACGCCACCGCCGAGCCAGAGCAGCAGGTTGATCGTGATCTGGGGGAGGAGCAGCCACGCGCCCCACGCACCCAGACCCACGCCTGCGGCGCCGAGCACGATCCTCGCCACGCCGCTTCCGGTGACGCCCCGAGTCTGATTCCTCACGCCAGCACCTCCAGCGACGTGACCCACTTGGTCTGCAACACACCCGGCCGGTTCGGAGCGATCAGCCGGCACGGATAGCCGTGGTCCGGGCTGAGCTCCTCGCCGTCGAGCCGGAGCGCCAGCAACGTCAGCGGGTCCTGCGCGAACGCCTCCGGCAGCGTGGTCTCGCGGTACAGCCCCTCCTGCTCCAGCGACTTCACCCTGATGTCGCCCTTCTCGACCAGGTCGACGACGCGAACGCCGGTCCAGGTCGCGTTCTGGCTCCAGCCCTCGACGCACGCGATCGGCAGTTCGACGGTGGTCTGCGGCATGGCATTCAGGTCGGCGAGCGAGTAGCTCTTCGCACCCACCTTCAATCGCCAGTCTTGTGGCACAACGATGTTCGCGGCTTTCGCCGTCCGGTTCACCGGCAGCGCACCGGGTGACCTCCAGGCCAGAACCGAGATCTCCCGCAGCCACGGCACGGTGGCACCTGCCGTCGCGACGACCGCGACACCTGTCGTCAGGGCGGTCGTACGGAGGAAAGCCCTGCGGGACAACAGGGTTTTCTCGGTCGACGCCGGTTCGAGCGTGCGCCGGATGACCGGGATCTTCACCGCGATGTGCACGAGCAGCGCGCCGATCGCGATCCACGCCACCGCGTAGTGGGCGGTCGGGAAGTAGAACGACCACGGGTAGTTCTGCGCCGCGTTGAAGAGCCCGGTCGCCAGCTCGAAGAACGACGCCCCGATGAGCACGAAGATCGAGCCGCGTTCCAGCGCGTGCGGCACGTTGCGGACCAGCGGCCGTTCGAACAGCTTCGGGTAGACGCTCCACAACTTGGCCAGCAGCAACGGGATCGACGCGACCCCGGAGATCACGTGCACCCCCTGCGTGACCCGGTACAGGTCGACGGGCCGGGTCGGCCACGGCCAGTCGTGCTGCACACCGTGGCTGAGCAGCCCGGTGATGAAGCACAGCCCGAACGTGATGCCGAGCCACGTCCCGACGCGGCTGGTCACGCCGGTGTGGTGCGCGGGTGCCCTGAAAGTCGGCAGTTTCACAGTTTCTCCCAGCACGCGAAGAAGCGTCCGGCGCGTTCTTCTTGCCACAGCAGGAAGAACCCGTCGGCGGGAACGGACTCGGCGTCGCTCCAGGCCCACGGGAACCACGGGCCGAGCGTGCCTTCCGTGCGCACCCGTGCCTGGCCGATCGCGAGCCCGGAGCCGGGTTGCTCGACCTCGACGACGACGGTGCCGCTGGGCTTTAGCAAAGCCCTGGTGCGCCTCAGTAGCGCGGCCGGGTCGCCGCCGATGCCGATGTTGCCGTCGGCGAGCAGCACGTGTTGCCAGTGACCTTCGCCGGGCAGCAGGTCGAACACGTCGCGCCGGATCGCGATGCCGCCGCGCTCGGTGGTGCGGCGGATCGCTTCCGGGGACACGTCGACGCCGAGCGCCTGGACGCCACGGGCCAGGAGGGCGGCCACGAGACGGCCTGGGCCGCAGCCGATGTCGAGGGTGGGGCCGGTACAGGCGTCGAGCAGAACGTCATCGGCGCCGCCGGCAGCAGCGTGCCACCGGGAGACGCTGAGCTCACGCGGACTGGTGCCGCGCTCGCGCGGGGTGGTGGCTGGGCGTCGCGGGCCGGTGGTGAGGTCGCGCGGGCTGAGGACGGCGAGATCGAGCCAGCTGGGATGGCCCTGCAGAGCCTGGTCGAACATCATCGGGCCACCGCCGCTATCTCGGCCAGGGTTGCGGCGAACCGGCTCTGCGGCACCTGAGCCGCGACCGCGCGGGCGTCGACCATCGTGTCCACATCAGACAGAATCGGGAGCTGGCGGATCTTCAACCCGCGCAACGCCTCCATCGTTCGCAGGCCGGTGTCCGCCTGCGACATCGGGACGCCACTCAGCACGTCCGCGCGCTGCGGATCCCGCAAGCCCAGCGCCCACCAGCCGCCGTCCAACGCGAAGCCGAGCGCCGCCTCCTCGAACTCCGCGCACGACTCCAGCAGCGACGGCGTCACCTGTGGCGTGTCCATCCCGATCTGCAGGACCGGCATCCCGAACCGTGCGACATCCGCGTGCGCGTTGACCAGCCGTTCGGCGAACGTCCAGCCCCGCTGCGGAATCACCACGCACTCGGCGAGCGCGTCCCGCACGTCCTCTCGCCGCACGATCCCCGCCAGCGCCACCACGGGCACCGCGCCAGGGGTCTCGAGCGCTGCCGAGATCGTGTCGAGCAACGAAGCCGCGGCCACGTCGGCGGCCTCCTCAGCCGTCAGCGGCGGGCACAGCCGGGTCTTCACCTGGCCCGGCACCGGCGACTTGGCCATGATCAGCAGACAGAACCTCACCGCAGCACCCCCGCCATGTCCCGCGCCGCCCGCAGCGTGCCGCGCACCGAACCAGAGACCTTGGAACGCGTTCCCGCCGCGCGTGGGCCGTACGAGACGTCGACCTCGCGCACCCGCCATCCCGCGGCCCCGGCGCGCACCAGCAGTTCCAGCGGGTAGCCGAACGCGCGGTCCTGCACGTCCAACGCCAGCAACGCTTCCCGGCGGCACACCCGCAGCGGCGCGATGTCGTGCACGTTCAGCCCCCGTCGGCGGAGCAACCCCGAGATCACGGCGTTGCCCGCCCGCGCGTGCCACGGCCACACACCGGCGGACACCGGCACCCGCCGGCCGACCACCAGATCGGCATCGGAGAGCAACTCCGCCATCGCGGGCAGCTCGGCCAGGTCCAGCGAGCCGTCCGCGTCGGCGAACGCCACGACGTCAGAAGTGGCAGCGAGCAGGCCCGTGTGCACGGCGGCGCCATAACCGCGCTTCTGCTCGTGCACGACCAAGGCGCCCAGAGACGCCGCCACGGAAGGAGAGCCGTCGACCGAGCCGTTGTCCACGACGATCGCGCGGTGGCCGGGAGGCAGGGAGGCGAGCACCGCCGGTAGTGCGGCGGCCTCGTCCAGGCAGGGCAACACGACATCCATGTGTCCACCCTGGACCATCGGAAAGTGTTGTGGTGCTTACGGAATTGTGACGCACGAAAGAGTTCTTACGATTGTCTTGCGTGGTCTGCGAGGCCGGCCGACTGGGCCTAAGTTGGGCGCGGTGCGTCTAGTCATCGCGGGCCTGCTCGTCGCTGCCGCCGTCATCGTCGGCCTTGTGGTCAACACCTACCACCCCGGCCTGACCTATGTGTCCGCCCCGCCGTTCTTCGGCGAGTGGCAGCCCCACATCGGGCCCGGCACGCCCGCGGCGATCCTCATCGCGTTCCTCGTCGTCGCCAAGGGGCCCGAGCTGGCGCGGCACCGGTTCGCGTTGCCGATCGCCTACGTGACGGCGGTGGCCTGGACGTTCGCGCTCGCGATGATCGACGGCTGGAACCTGTTCGTCGGCCGGCTCGCCACCATGGACGAGTACCTGCACCACGTTCCGGAGATCACCGACATCCCGGCCACGTTGAACAGCTTCACCACCCGCATTCTCGACTTCCAGCCCGACTCGTGGACCACGCACGTCTCCGCGCATCCGCCGGGCGCGCTGCTCACGTTCGTCTGGCTCGACCGCATCGGACTCGGGGGCGGGACGATCGCGTCGATCTTCTGCGTGCTCGTCGGAGCGCTCGTCGTCGTGGCGGTTCCCAAAGCGATCGACAACTACGCGGTGCTGCCGTTCCTGGTGCTGTTCCCCGGCGCGGTGTGGGTGGGGGCGTCCGCGGACGGCATGTTCATGGGCGTCGCGGCGGTCGGGCTCTACCTGCTCACCAGGTGGCCGGTGCTGGGCGGGATCGTGCTGGGCTGGTGCCTGTTCCTGTCGTACGGCCTGATCCTGCTCGCCCCGCTCGCGCTCGCGGCTGTGTGGCAGAAAGGCGACCTCGGTGCCACCGGCCGGAGGGTCGTGCTGGCGCTGGGAGGCGCGCTCGCGGTCGTGGGGGCCTTCGCACTGTTCGGCTTCTGGTGGTACGACGGCTACGAGCTCGTCAAAGAGCGCTACTACCAGGGTTACGGCATCGTCCGGCCGTACTGGTACTTCGTGTGGGCGAACCTGGCGGCTCTCGCGGTCGTCATCGGCCCGGCCGGAATCAAGGGGTTGCGCAAGGACAAGTGGGTCATCGCGGCGGGCGTCGCCGTCCTGGCCGCGGACCTGTCCGGGTTGAGCAAGGCCGAGACCGAACGCATCTGGCTGCCGTTCGCGATCTGGCTCCTGGTCGGAACCTCGAAACTGGAAAACCAGAAGAGGTGGCTCACCGCCCAGGCCGTCACAGCCCTGGCGGTGAACCACCTCGTGCTCACGAACTGGTGACCGGCTCCCGCTGCTCGGCGAACGCGAACTCCCGCACGCCCTCGGCGAACCCGACCTGAGCCTCGAAACCCAGCACTTCCAACGCTTTCGCGGGCGAGGCGACGACGTGCCGCACATCGCCGGGCCGCGCCCCGCCGACGATCGACGGCGTGGGCCCGTCGCACGCGTCGGCCAGCGCGAACGCCAGCTCGCCGATCGTGTGCGGAGAGCCGGAACAGACGTTCACGGCCTCGAACCCGGGACGCGGCGACGACAACGCGAGCACGTTCGCCCGCGCCACATCGGTGACGTGCACGAAGTCCCGCCGCTGCCGCCCGTCTTCCATCACGCGCGGCGACTCGCCGTTCTGCAACGCCGACCGGAAGATCGACGCCACGCCGGCGTACGGGGTGTCGCGCGGCATCCGCGGCCCGTAGACGTTGTGGTACCGCAACGCCCACACGCTCCCGCCGGTCTGCCGCGCCCACGCCGACGCCAGGTGCTCCTGCGCCAGCTTCGTCGCCGCGTAGGTGCTGCGCGGGTCGAGCGGCGCGTCCTCGGGCACCAGTTCGGGCACGAGGAAGTCGCCGCAGAAGCAGCGCGGCTCGTACAGGCCGTTCTTGAGATCGTCGGCGTTGCGCTCGGCCCGCACCACGCCGTGCGACAGGCAGCGGTAGCGCCCCTCGCCGTACACGACCATCGACGACGCCAGCACCAGCCGCGACACCCCGGCCCGGTACATCTCGGCCAGCACCACCGCCGTGCCGAGGTCGTTGTGCCGCGCGTACGACGGCGCGTCGAAGGGATCGACGCCGTGCCCGACCATCGCCGCCTGGTGGCACACCGCGTCCACTGTGGACAGCAATGGCCGCAGCACGTCGGGAGAGGTCACGTCGCCAATGACAAGTTCGTGGTCCAGCTCCGGGAGGGAACCGTGCGCCTCGGGCAGCAGCGCGTCGAGCAGCACGCAGTCGTGGCCTTGGGCGGCCAGCTCGTCCGCGACGTGCGACCCGATGAACCCGGCCCCGCCGGTGATCAGTACTCGCATGCGTCGACCGTAGGACCGCTGGGCGTGCCGGGCGCTCCGAGAGGCGATGACGTCAGAACTCCGTAATGGCTAGTGGTCGGCGAGCCATCTGCCGTGCAGTTCGTGCAGCACGCGAAGGGCCTCGTCCGGTTCGATGACTCCGGCGCCCTCGTAGTCGAGGGTGTAGGACTTCCAGCCGAAGCCGTCCACCTCGACCTGGAAGCAGCACTCGTCACCGCGGCACTTGATCTCGTACTCCTCGCCCGTCGGCACATGGCCTTCCAGCACCACCGGCGGACCGTCGATCCTCAGCCAGGTCTCCCGCCAGCCCTGCGCGTTGAGCGCCGCGACGACGCGCTCCCACCCGCCACTGCGCCGCAGATCCGCTGCTGTCGCACGCGGCATGATGTAGTTCAGGCGGAACGGCGGACCGGACAACGCCTCGACGATCTCCCGGCCCACAGCGGTGTGCCGCACGTAGATCGAGGACGGCTCCGGCCCGATGGCCTCCCGCATCGACGCTTTCTCCTCGTCGGTCAGGAAGTCGGGAATCTCCCGGTCGTTCGCGGACACGCTGACCGTCGCGCCGGACGCGTCCGGTCCGCGGAACCGCCCGTGCTCGTTCTCGACGAGCCGGATCCCGAGCCGTTCCTCGACCAGCCGCACGGCCGTGGCGAGGTCGGCGTCCACCTTGATCGACACGGTCTGCGTGGACCAGTCGTCCTCGAAGTCGTCCCCCATGAACCCAATCTAGTGCGTTCAGACCGCCGGCAACTCGACGACGAACCGCGCGCCACGCGGGAAGCGATCCTCCACCCACACGCGGCCGCGGTGGCGGTGCACGTGCTCGCGAACCAGCGCGAGCCCGAGGCCGCTGCCCGTGTCGTCGCCGCGGCTGCCGGGCCTGCCGCGCGCGAACCGTTCGAAGATCTGCTCCCGCAACGCTTCCGGCACACCAGGCCCGTCGTCCTCCACCTCGATGCGCGCCACGGAACCGTACTGGCGCACCGACACGAAGATCGCGCCGTCCGCGTGGCGTTCGGCGTTCTCCATCAGGTTCGCGAGCACGCGGTCGAGCCGGCGGCGGTCGCCCTGCACCGTCACCGGCGACGCCGAGACGGGGACCGCGCGCCACCGGGAAGCGATCACGTGACGCACCAACGCACTCAGGTCGAGCTCCTCGGTCTCGTAGTCGTCGGTCTGGTCGGCGCGCGAGATCTCCAGCAGGTCCACGACCATCCGGGCGAACCGATCCACCTCGGAGGTGAGCAGTTCCAACGCGGTTCCGGCGGTGCCTGGAAGGTGTTCGCGACGGCGCCGCAGCACCGCGCCCGCGTTGACCATCGTCGTCAGCGGCGACCGCAGCTCGTGCGACACGTCGGAGGCGAACCTGGCGTCCCGCAAAGCCCTCTGCTCCAGGGCCTGAGCCGTCGAGTTGAACTTCGCCGCCAAAGCAGCGAGATCCGGGTCGTCCTGGTCGGGCAGCCGGGCGCGGAGGTCGCCGCCCGCGATTCGTCCGGCGGCGGAGTTCAGTTCCGCCAACGGTTTCAACGCGCGCTTCGACGCCCACGAGCCCAGCGCCGCGCCGAGCAGCGCGGAGCCGATCGTGCCCGCGATCAGAACAGCGCTGAGGAACCCGAACGTCCGATCCAGCTGCTGCAACGGGAACAGCTCCACGTACACGGAACCGCCGGCCACCGGCCGCGTCACGGCGATCACGGACAGGCCCGCGACCGTCAGCCGCGCCTTGCCCGGCGGGTGCTCCACCAGATCGGCCGGCAGCTCGGACGGCTCGACCTTGCGGCCCGCCGTCACCAGCCGGTCGGGGCTGAGCACCAGGATCGACGAGTCCGGGCCGGTGGTGAGCCCGGTCAGCAGCTCGTCGAGTCCTGGCGAGGACAGCGACTTCTCGATCAGCCGCACGTTGACCTCCGCCTGCCGCGCCGCGCTGGCTTCCCGTTGCCGCATCATGTAGCCGGAGGCGAGGTTCCAGGTCGCGAACGCCAGCACGCTCGTGACAACCAGCAGGCCGAAGCCGAACGAGAGGGTGACGCGGCAGCGCAGGGAGAGCTTCACGACCGGATCCGATACCCGGTGCCGCGCACGGTGAGCACCAGGGCGGGATCGTCCGGGTTCGCCTCGATCTTGCGGCGGAGCCTTCTTATGTGCACGTCGAGCAGTCGGGTGTCACCAAAGTAGTCATATCCCCAAACCTTTTGCAGCAACTGTTCCCTGGTGACGATTCGTCCGCCCGCACCAGCGAGTTCCAGCAGCAGCCGGAATTCGGTGCGAGTGAGATGAACGCGTTCGCCCGCTCGGTGCACGAGTCCTTCCTGCGGACGGATTTCCAGATCGCCGATCCGGACTGCTTCCCTGCCGGGTCCGCGTCTGCGCAACAAGGCGCGTATCCGTGCCGCGAGAACGCTCGCCATCAACGGTTTCGTGACGTAGTCGTCCGCGCCGGCCTCCAGCCCGGCGATCACGTCACGGGCGTCCGTCCTGGCTGTCACGACGATGATCGGCAGGTCACCGCGGGACCTGAGCGTGCGCACGACCTCCAGGCCGTCGACGCCGGGCAGCGTCAGGTCGAGCAGCACCACGTCGAACGACTCGGACTCCAGACGCCGCAACGCCTCTTCACCCGACTCCGCCTCGTCAACGGTGAATTCCTCGTCGGACAAGGCGAGACTGAGCGCCTGACGGATTCGCTCGTCGTCCTCGACCAACAGGACCTGTACGCACACAACGACTCCACTGTGTGAGAGCCGCGGCGACGGCGTCTCACACAGTGGAGTGAAAGTCGATCAAAAGCAAGAACACTTCGGTTCAGAATGCGGTCAGGGTGACTTTTGCCGAACGCGGGTTCGGTTCGTGGACAAGTGACTCGAAGGCGCCGACGTCATCGAACGCGAACCCGTACGCCTTCCCGTCGACCATGTTGGCGTGCACGATCTTCGAGTAGTGGTTGGTGGTCGGGCGGGTGTAGAACTGGCTCGCGTCGTAGGTCGGCGCGGTGTGGATGAAGCCGAGCGTCGAGCGGTTCAGCGCCGCGCAGAGCGACCGCGAGATCGCGCCGACGTCGTTGTTCGGTGCCGCGAGCCGGCCGTCGCAGTTGAGGACGTCCCGCGTCGGCGGCTGCTGGAACGACGCGACCTGCTGGCCCGCCGTGTTGGTGAAGTTCAGGACCCCGCCGCTGGTGCGTCCGGTGAACTTGCGGTTCGGCTCGTTCTGGAACGGCACCACGGTCAGCGGCGTGTTCTGGTACGTCGCCCACGTGTTGCTGACGTAGCTCGCGAAGTACGAGCTCGAGAACAGGCCCGCGTCGAGACCCTTGCTGGGGTTGAGGACGCGCAGCCGCGTGCCGTCACCGCGCGTGTAGACCAGCCGAGCCCAGTCGCCGCCGAGCTGCTGGTGCTGGTCGAAGACGCGGTTGCGACCGTTCGCGACGAGCTGGCCGGTCTTCTTGGTGGCACCGGCCTGCGACGTCGCCTCGACCGCGTGCGGCACCGAGAACATGTCGACCTGCGAGCTGTTCAACCACAACCCGCCGCCGTTGTAGGTGAACTCGCTCCAGTCGAACAGGATGTCGCGGTTGGGGTCGCCGCCCGCCCAAGGCGCCGGCTGCACCAGGCCGTTGGGCACGAGACTGAACTTCAGCTTGTCCCGGAAGGACATGTAGAGCCGGCCGCCGGCGAGGTTGATCGGGATCTGCAGGGTCCTGCTACCGCCGTTGGCAGGACCGGGGATCGAGACGTCCGGAGCGGGCACCGGGGGGATGGCGCCGCCGGACCAGGCTGTGAACTGGCCGTTCGCGTTCACGTAGCCGAGCCTGCCTCCCATCTCGCCGGTGATGTACAGGAACACGGCGTCGCCGCGGCCCGAGCTGTTCGTGACGGTGAGCGGGAGCAGGTTGGGTGGAGCTGCTTGCACTGGTGCGGACATCGTTGTCAGCCCAAGTAGGGCCGATGTCGCGAGCAGCAGGAGCTTGCGCATCGACTATCTCCTCACTGAGACAGGGCACTCACCGGGTTCAGGGCGGTGAGAGCGCTCTCATACTCAGCGTGAAGGTGTTGATGTGTCAAGAATGGTCTTCATGCGCGCACTGACGGTTGATCTTGCACGAGCCGGCTCTTTGTCGATCTCCGAACTGCCCGATCCGGTGCCGGGACCGGACGAGCTGCTGGTGGAGGGCGTGGCGATCGGGATCTGCGGGACCGACCGCGAGATCGTGCGCGGCGAGTTCGGTGTCGGCGGAACTCTCGTGATCGGACACGAGTCGCTGGGGCGCGTGGTCAGCGGTCCGGGGTTCACGCCGGGCTCACTCGTGGCGGGCGTGGTCAGGAGACCCGACCCGGTGCCGTGCGTGGCGTGTGCGCGCGGGGAGTTCGACATGTGCCGGAACGGGCAGTACACCGAGCGCGGGATCACCGGGCTCGACGGCTACGGCTCGACGTTGTGGACGATTCCCGCCGAGTACGCCGTGGGTGTCAGCTCGTCGACAGGTGTGCTCCTGGAGCCGTTGTCGGTGGTGGTGAAGGCGTGGGAGCGGCTGGATCGGCTCGCGTTGTTCCCGTTTTCCAGTGTTCTCGTGACGGGTGCGGGGCCGATCGGCCTGTTGGCGGCGTTGGTCGGGGTGCAGCGCGGGCTCGACGTGCACGTCTTCGACCTGGCCACCGACGGCCCGAAGCCCGCTTTGGTGGAGTCTTTGGGTGCGACCTACCACCGTTCGTTGCCTGATCATCAGGTCGTGATCGAGGCGACGGGCGCGCCTTCGCTGGTGGCGCGGCTGCTCGGGCGGGAGCTGGTGTGCCTGACCGGGGTACCGTCCACAGAGGTCGTTCCGGTGGATCTGGGGCAGGCGAACCGGGATCTGGTGCTGCGCAACGGAATCGTGTTCGGCACCGTCAACTCGAACGTCCGGCACTACCAGGAGGCCGCCGCCGTGCTGGACAGGGCGGACGACTCCTGGGTGTCGTCGCTGATCACTCGACGAGTTCCGCTGGAGTCCTTCGCGGAGGCGTTCGAGTCACGGCCGGGAGACGTGAAAGTGGTGCTAGAGCTGTGAGAACGATCGCCGCGGCCAGCAGCAGCGCGTCGTGGTAGCCGTGGTGGAGCACGGGAGTCGCGACGAGCGGGCCGATGATCTGGCCCGCCGAGTAGCCGGTGGTGAGAATCGCGGCTGAGCGCGGGAAGCCAAGGCCCGCGCCGGTCTTGAGCGTGATTCCCGCGATGGTGAGGAACGTGGCTCCGAACAGCGTCACCGCGATCAGAGCGGCGACCGTTCCGCCGACGAGAGCGGGTAGAGCGATGCCCACGGCCTGCACGGCGAAGACGGCCGGCAGGAGGTAGCGGCCGCCGAGCTTCACCAGAGCGGGGGAGAGGGCGGCGGAAGCGCCCACGAGGACCCAGGAGAGGGTGCCGAGAGGGCCGCTGATGGCGGCGACGAGGAAGGTGCCCGCGATGATGTAGCCGACGCCTTCGAGGGTGTAGGCGGCGAGGAGGGCCGCGAACTCGCGACGGTTGGGGCGGGTCGACCACGGCCGCGTGTGGATCTCTTCGTTCCCGCCGGGCGGAAGCTGGGGCGCCGGACCCTTCGGCTGCATCCGCCAGGCCACTGCCGTCAGCAAGGCCGACACCCCCGCCGCGACCCACCAGGCGAACCCCCACTCCGCCCGCACCAGCACGATCACACCCGACAGCGCGATCCCCAGCCCTACTCCGCTCAGCCCCCACCCCGGCCCGGCGTTCACCGCGGCGACGAACACCACCGCACTCGCCACCCCGGCCACCAACCGCAACACGAACCACGCGGCGAAGCTGTGCGTCAGCGGCATCCCGGCGAGCGTCACCACGAGCAGCACTAGCGCCCATCGGTTCGTGGCGCGTGAAGGTGCCCGGACGATCGTGGCGAGCGCGCCCACGAAGTACCCCAGGTAGTTGGCGGTGGCCAGGCTCGCCGCTCCCGTCGCGCTCAGCCCTGCCTGAGCGGTCATCAGCGGCAGGATCGGGGTGTAGACGAACCGTCCGATGCCCATGGCGGCCGCGAGTGCCGCACCGGCCTGGCGAGCGCTCACGAGCGGCCGGGGTCGTTCGGGTGCGGCTGCACGGCGGTGACCTCGAACGTCATGTACGGGCTCAGCGGCAGTGTCCCGAGGACGTTCGTGTGGAGGTCGGACTCGTCCTCGGCCGCCCACACGCCGATGCTGCGCATCTCGCCGATCGGGCGCCACAGCCGGACCAGGTTGCCGGAAGCAGTGAATTCCTTGGCTCGCACGGCTTCCAAAGCACGCAGCGAGTCCACTTCGGACTGCGCCATGGTCGACGGGAACGTGGTGGTGATCTCGACGATGAACTCTCTCATGGACCCATCGTGCGTCCGCGCGCGTGGGGAGCGCCACGACCGGCTTTCTCCTGCGTGAGAGGCTCAGCCTCCTAGGATGCGGGGTGTGGAACTGCGTCAGCTCCGGTACTTCCTCGCGGTCGCCGAGGAGCTTCACTTCGGCCGGGCCGCCGCACGCCTGCTGATCGCGGGGCCGTCGCTGTCGCAGCAGATCAAGGCCCTCGAACGCGACCTCGGCGTGCCGTTGTTCGCGCGTGATCGCCGGACGGTGGCGCTGACCTCTGCCGGAGCGGCGCTGGTGCCCGAGGTGCGGGCGTTGCTGGAACGGGCCGACGAGCTGCAACGGCACGCGCGGCAGCTGTCCGGGTCGCAGCCGGTGCGGATCGGGTACGTGAACTGGCTTCCGCCGGATCTGACCGCGCGCACGGCCGGTGTCGCGCAGCTCTACGTCGACGCGTGGGTGGTGCCGTCGCACGCGCAGGCCGCACGGGTCGCGGACGGCAGCCTCGACCTCGCGGTGTGCTGGATTCGTCAGAAGGACGTCGAGCAGCTCGGGCTCACCGCGCAGCTGCTCGGCGCCGACCGGCTCTACGCGGTGTCGACGGGCACCGACACGAGTCCGGTGCACGCCAAGGACATCGCGGTGCTGGTCGACGACGACGTCACGTCGTGGCAGTCGTGGAACGAGTACGCGGAGGAGTTCGCGCACGACACCGGTGCCGCCGTCCGGCGCATCCACAACGGTGCCATCACCGGGCCGGCGTTCTTCGACCACGTGCGGGTGTGCACCACACCGGTGCTGAACTCGCCCAAGGGACAGACCACCCCGTTGCCGCCGGACCTGGTGCAGCGGCCGGTGATCGACCCCGAGGTGCTGTGGACGTGGTCGCTGGTCCGGCGCGCCGACGAGGTCCGGACGGGTGTGCTGGCGGCAGCGGAGGCCATCACGCGGCCCGTGGGCGACCTCGGGCTGCATCGAGAGGGCGTCTGGCTGCCCGCGGACGACCCCTGGCGTGCCGTGGAAGGCTGAGCCTCCCACGTCGGAGAAAACGCGTCGCAATTCCGGGAAATCAACCCGGAGCGCGTGCCGTTGTGGCGAGCATGGAAAACACGAACAAAGTTGCTGTCATCACGGGAGCGTCGCAGGGAATCGGTGGTGCGCTCGTTCCGGCCTATCGCAAGCTCGGCTATTCGGTCGTAGCGGTGTCGCGGTCCATCGAATCCTCGGACGACCCCGAGGTGCTGGCGATTCGCGCCGACTTGTCGAAGCCCGGTGAAGGCGCACGGGTCGTCGAGGAAGCGCTTGCGCGGTTCGGTCGCGTCGACACGCTCGTCAACAACGCCGGGATCTTCGTCGCCAAGCCGTTCACCGAGTACACCGACGAGGACTTCGCGAACGTCGTCGGCACGAACCTGGTCGGCTTCTTCGACATCACCCGCAGCGCGGTCGCCGCCATGACCGGCGGGCACGTGGTCAACGTGTCGACGACGCTGGTCGACCACGCGCTGTCCGCCGTGCCGTCCGCACTCGCGTCGCTGACCAAGGGCGGTCTGAACGCCGTCACCAAGTCGCTCGCCATCGAGTACGCGGCCCAGGACATCCGCTTCAACACGGTGGCGCTGGGCATCATCCGCACGCCGATGCACGCCCCCGAGACCCACGACGCGCTCGCCGACCTGCACCCCGTCGGCCGCATCGGCGAGATCTCCGACGTCGTCGACGCGATCACCTTCCTGGAACAGGCCGGCTTCGTCACGGGCGAGATCCTGCACGTCGACGGCGGCCAGAGCGCGGGGCACTGATCATGAGCATCGAGACGGTCATGAACCGGTGGAAGGACGCCGTGGACGCGCACGAACCCGAGCGTGTGTCGTCGAACTTCACCGAGGACGCCATTTTTCAAGGCCTGCACCCGTACGGGGTGGGCAGAAAAGCGATCGCCGAGTACTACGATTCCCAGCCCATCGGTCTCAAAGCCGAGTACAAGATTCTGGAAACGCGTTTGCTCGCCGACGATCTGGAGCTCGCCTATTTGACGGTCGATTTCTCGTTCGTCGACCGGCCCACGATCACGGTGAACCTCAGCGTGCTCGTGAGGGGAGACCTGATCACGCACTACCAGGTCTCCCTCCTCCCGAACTAGTGCCTGCGCGGCTCCCGGCCGAACGGTGAAGGCGGCCGTTCGAGCTCGGGAGCCTTCGGGATCGGCAGCGTTACCGGGGTGTCCGCGGTGATCGTGATCGGCTCGCCGTGGTGCTTGGTCCGGAGCTCGGCGCCGTCGACGATCCGGTAGGTGGCCTCGGTCTCGTGCACGTCGATGGCGATTCTGGTGCCCTGGAAGCACATGCGGAACGAGAACCGGGTGAGGGCGTCCGGCAGCCGCGGCGCGAACGTGAGCTCACCGCCGTGGTCGCGCATGCCGCCGAACCCGGCCACCAGCGCCATCCACGCGCCCGCGAGCGAGGCCATGTGCAGGCCGTTGTCGACGTTGCTGTGCAGGTCGTGGAGGTCGGTGTAGACGGCCTCGACGAGGTAGTCGAACGCCAGCCCGAGGTGCCCGACCTCCGCGGCCAGCACCGCCTGCGTGCCGGCCGACAACGACGAGTCGCGCACCGTCCGCGCCTCGTAGTAGGCGAAGTTGCGGGCCTTCTCCTCGGGCGTGAAAGCGTCGCCGCGCACGTGCATCGCCAGCACGAGGTCGGCCTGCTTCACCACCTGGCGCCGGTACAGGTCGAAGTACGGGAAGTGCAGCAGCAGCGGGTACTTCTCCGGCGGTGTGTTCTCGAAGTTCCACTCCGCGTGCTTGGTGAAGTTGTCCGCCTGCGAGTGCACCTGCAGCATCTCGTCGTACGGAATCGCCATCGCGTCAGCGGCCTTCCGCCACGCCGCGATCTCCGCCTCGGACGCGTCCGCCTTGTCCGGGTGGCGTTCCGCGGCATCGGCGGCGGCGCGCAGGTTCTGCTGGGCGATCAGGTTGGTGTAGAGGTTGTTGTCGACGATCGCCGAGTACTCGTCCGGGCCTGTCACGCCGTCGATGCGGAACCCGTCGTGCCGGTCGTGGTGGCCGAGCGACATCCACAGACGTGCTGTCTCCGCAAGGATTTCCGTGGCCTCGTCGCGGTCGAAGCACTCGTCGTTCGTGGCGTTGAGGTACTGCTGCGTGGCGTAGGCGACGTCGCCGTTGACGTGGAACGCAGCCGTGCCCGCCGGCCAGTACGCACTGCACTCGGCGCCGTTGATCGAACGCCACGGGAACGCGGCTCCCTTGAGTCCCAGCACCTTCGCGCGGTCGCGGGCCTTGTCCAAAGTGGAGTGACGCCAGCGCAGGGCGTCCCGTGCGGCGTCCGGGAGCGTGTAGGTGAGCACCGGGAGCACGAACATCTCGGTGTCCCAGAACGCGTGACCGTCGTAGCCCGGCCCGGTGAGGCCTTTCCCCGGAATGGCACGGGTTTCGCCGCGGGCACCGGCCTGCAGGATGTGGAACAACGCGAACCGGATCGCCTGCTGCAGCTCGTCGTCGCCGTCGATCTCGATGTCGGCGACCTGCCAGAAGTCGTCCAGGAACGCCCTTTGCTCCTGTTGCAGGCCTTCCCAGCCGGTCTGGCACGCACCGGCGAGCGCGGCCTCCACCTGGGCTCGCAGTGCCGGGGTGGAACGCTGGCCGGACCAGCCGTACGCGAGGTACTTGGTGAGCTTGAGGCAGCTGCCCGCCTTGACGTCGACGGCGGCGGTGAAGCGCGCCAGGTCGGCCTCGGCGCGGATGTCGGTGCTGACGACGCTGTCGACGTCGATCTCGTGGTCCATCGCGGCGGCCATGCGAAGACCGGACACCTTGGTGTGGTGGCACAGCACGGCGCGCGTCTTCTCGGCCATCGTGAAGTCGTCGACCAGCGGGGCGTCCAGCGCGGCGGCGACGCGGGGATCGTTGGAGCGGCTGACGGTCGGCTCGTTGGCGAGCAGGTCGGACTGGACGACGAGCTGCACGTCGTCCATCGGCTCGACCTCGTACCGGATGGCGGCGACCGCGCGCTGCGTGAACGACACGAGCCGTTCGCTGCGCACGATCACACGGCGACCGGTCGGCGACTCCCAGACCGTGCGGCGGCGCAGCGTGCCGGAGCGGAAGTCGAGGACGCGTTCGTGCTCGATCGCGGTGCCGTAGCGCATGTCCAGCGGCTCGTCCTCGACCAGCAACCGGATGATCTTGCCGTCGGTGACGTTGACGACCGTCTGCCCGGCCTCGGGATAGCCGTAGCCCGCTTCCCCGTACGGCAGCTGGTGCTGTTCGTAGAAGCCGTTGAGGTAGGTGCCGGGCAGGCCGCGCGGCTCGCCTTCGTCGAGGGTGCCTCTGAACCCGATGTGACCGTTGGCCAGGGCGAACGTCGACTCGGTCCGGTGCAGCTGGTCCACGGCGAGGCCCTGCCAGCGCAGTGCCCACGGTTCGACGGTGTAGCTCATGACAGCAGCTCGTCGAGCTCGTCGACGACCTGGTCGGCGCCGTTGGTCTTGAGGGCTTCCCGCTGGTGGCCGCGGTCGACGCCCACGACGAAGCCGAAACCGCCGTCGTGGCCCGCTTTCACGCCCGCGAGCGCGTCTTCGAACACCGCGGCGTTCTCCGGTGCTGACTTCAGTCTCCTGGCGCCTTCGAGGAACGAGTCCGGTGCCGGTTTGCCCTGCAGGTTCGACGCGGTGATGACGTTGCCGTCCACCAGCGCGTCGACGTAGTCCAGGAGATCGCCCGCCCTGAGCACGCGCATGGCGTTGGCCGAGGACGTGACGACACCGATGGGGACGCCGGCCTTTCTCGCGGCTTGGAGGTAGCGGACCGAGCCGGGGTAGGGCGTGATGCCCTCTTCGTCGATGATCTGGTTGACCAGGTCGTTCTTCTGGTCGCCGATGCGGCGGATCTCGTCTTCTGGTGGCGTGAGGTCGCGCGAGGCGAGGAAGCTGCGGACGCCGTCGTAGCGCGGCTTGCCGTCGACGTAGGCGAGGTAGTCCTGCTCGCTGAACGGCTGACCCATGGCTTCGAACGTCTGCTTCCACGCCTTGCGGTGCAGGACCGCGGTGCTCGTGAGCACGCCGTCGAGGTCGAACAGCAACGCCGTGATCCGCTCCGGGAGGCCGAGGCTCATACCTCGATCATGCACCCGTCTCGTCGTCCTCGCCGCGCTCTTCCTTGAGACGTTCATCGAGTGGTCGCGGGTGGGCCTGCTCGTATTCGGTCATCCCGTACTTGTCGGACTCCGCCCAGCCGTCCGCGAGCTCCTGCGGGTCCGGTCCGAGGTTGTCCTCGTCGACCGCCTCGAAGTCCTCCGTGCCCTGGGCGACGTATGCCTCGCGTTCTTCGCTCATCGCGTTGCAGTACCCAGTTCGGTGCTATCCGATGCTTTGGCCCACCAACGAGCCGATGGCGTACGTGACGCCCATCGCGATCAGTCCACCCGCGATGTTGCGGATGATCGCGCGCTGCCTGTCGGCGCCGCTGAGCTTCGCGCTGATGAAGCCGGTCAGGGCGAGGGTGAGGATGGCGGTGGCGACCGTGACCGGGACTCTGGCGCTGGTTGGGGTCAGGGCGATCGCGGCGAGGGGGAGGAGTGCGCCGATCGTGAAGCTGATGAAGCTCGCGATGGCGGCGCCCCACGGGTTGGTGAGCTCGTCCGGGTCGATGTGCAGCTCGGCTTCGGCGTGGGCGGCCAGGGCGTCGTGCTTGGTGAGCTGCTTGGCGACCTCTTGCGCGGTGTCCTCGTCGAGGCCCTTGCCCTCGTAGATCTCCTTGAGCTCCTCGAGTTCTTCGTCGGGCATGTCTTTCAGCTCTTGGCGTTCCTTGGCGAGCAGGGCGCGTTCGGCGTCTCGTTGGCTGCTGACCGAGACGTACTCGCCGCTGGCCATGGACATCGCGCCCGCGAAGAGTCCCGCGAGGCCCGCGATGAGGATCTGGGCCCTGTCGGTGGTGGCGCCGGCGACACCTACCACGAGGCTGGCGGTGGAGACGATGCCGTCGTTCGCGCCCAGAACACCCGCGCGGAGCCAGTTCATCCGATCGCCGGTGACCTCGTCGTGGGGCTCGTGGTGTGCCATTTTCGGAGGCTAACCTGGGGATCATGCTTTCGTGGCAGACCACGCCGCTGAGGTTGACCGACGTGCCGGTGCCGTCACCCGCTCCGGGTGAGCTGCTGGTGCGGGTGCTGGCTTGTGGGGTGTGCCGGACGGATCTGCACGTGGTGGACGGCGATCTGCCCGTGCATCGTGCGTCGGTCGTGCCTGGCCATCAGGTCGTGGGTGAGGTTGTCGTCGCTGCCGGGGACTTCGCTGTCGGCTCGCTGGTGGGAATCGCCTGGTTGCGGCACACATGTGGTTCTTGCCGGTTCTGTTTGCGCGGTGACGAGAACCTTTGTCCGTCCTCGCTTTTCACCGGGTGGGACGCTGATGGTGGATATGCGTCTTATGCGGTCGTTCCTGCTGCGTATGCGCTGCGGCTGCCTTCCGGGTATTCCGCCGAGGCGGTGGCGCCGTTGTTGTGCGCGGGGATCATCGGGTATCGGGCTTTGCAGCGTGCTTGTGTTCCTGACGGTGGGCGGCTGGGGATCTACGGGTTCGGCGGGTCGGCTCACCTGGCCTTGCAGGTCGCGGTGGCTCGCGGGTACGAGGTGCACGTCGTGACGCGGTCTGCTTCCGCTCGCTCGCTGGCGTTGTCGTTGGGGGCTGTGTCGGCTTCTTCGGACGCGCCTCCGGTGTTGTTGGACTCGGCTGTGTTGTTCGCGCCGGTGGGGACGTTGGTGCCTCCTGCTCTGGAGGCGCTGGACCGGGGTGGGACGTTGGCGATCGCCGGGATCCATCTGTCGGATGTGCCGGTTTTGTCTTACTCGCGGCACCTCTTCCAGGAGCGGCAGATCCGTTCGGTCACCGCGAACACCCGTGCTGATGCTGCTGAGTTCTTGGCCTTCTGCGCCTCGCACCGGCTGTCGGTGGCGACACAGGCTTATGGGTTGGCTGAGGCGAACCTGGCGTTGTCGGACCTCCGTGCCGGCCGCGTGACGGGTGCGGCAGTGCTCGTGGCGTGAGGTTTTGCCTGGTCATCGCTTGGATGTTCAGTTTTTGTCAGACCTCCGTGGCACCATGTCGAACAGGTGTTCGTCTGTGGTGTAGGAGGTAGGTCAAGATGCAGATCGATCCCCGTCGCTGGCCGGGCCGCGTGGTGCCTACCACCGACGCCGACGTGGCCATCGCGGTCGAGTCGCTGGTCACGCGCGCCTCGTGGCCGGACGCGGACCGCCGCTGGGTCCGCCGCACGCTCGAGCCGTGGTTCAAGGCGGGGTGGAGCGTCGACGCCGTGCTGGTGGCGCTCGACAAACGCCCGGACGGCACCCGCCAGGGCGCGCCTCGCTCCCGCGCGCAGGTGGCGCACGAGTTCCTGCGCGCCCGGATGATGGTGTGGACCGACGACGGAGCGCGCCTCGCCCGCCCGCCTTTAACCGGCATGTCGCTGGGCGAGTGGTTCCGCGTCAACCGCCGCAACGCCCTGCTGCACGCCCGTCGTTCGTCCGCGGTCTTGACGTCCGAGGGCGAGCGCGCACGGGCGGAGTCGCGCGCCCTGGCCCACCGCCGCGACCCGGTGGAACGCAGCCGCGAGAAGGCCCGCCGCCGCACGGAGGCGCTGGACAGCCTGCTGGTCCCAGGCCAGGAGGCCCCGTCCTTCGCCGACTCGTGGCGCCTGGTAGCCGAACTGATCCCGGTCCCGCGCGTCTGCTCGGCGTGCGGCCACGTGCGAAACGAGGTGACCCGCCCAGCCCACCGCGTGGCCTGAGTTTTTCGGCCGTCGATGGTTGAAGCCGGCGTCGGCAGGGAACACGAGTCCTTTGTTTCCTGTCTGAAGGGGCCGACATGCTCGAAGTGACGCCGATGGCTGCCGAGGTCATCAACGAGCTGACGTCACAGTCAGCCGCCACCAACGACGGCGTCGGCCTGCGCTTCGCCCTCGCCGCCGAGCAGAACAGCCAGGCGGCGCTGGAACTCTCGCTGAGCGAAGCGGTGGACGGCGACCAGGTCGTGACGGCCGACGCGGGCGCGAAGGTCATCATGGAACCCGCGGCGGCCCAGTACCTGGACGACAAGGTGCTCGACGTGCGTGAGGACTCGGAGGGCAACCCGGCCTTCGCCATCGCCCGCCAGGACCAGCCGACCTGACGTCTGCCGGTGTGAGCGGCGTGGCGCCTCGGTCTGTCCGCGCTCAGGCCGAGTGCGTCCGTGCGTGCTGGGCGAGTTGGGCGAAAGCGGGCCGGGCTTCTTCGCGTGGAGTGGGGCAGCCCGGCCCGGCTCGACAGTCAGCTCGGCTCTGCGGTCGGCCCCCGGTTGAAACATCCGCAGGCACGACGAACGTCCCCTGGCCGAGGGCAAGGCGCGCGTCTGGCGGTGAGCAGGTGGGGCGAGCGAGGCTCAAACACGCCCGTGGGCGTGACGCCTCGGCCTGCCCGCGTCTCCACGCGGAAGTGCACAGCCCCGGACATCGGGAACGACGAAGCGCCCCCTGCCCGAAGGCAAGAGGCGCTCCGAAGTACGAACCAGGTCAGCCCGCGATGCGGCGAATCGCCGTGACCGGACCGATCGAGTCGATGTCGGCGATCTTCACCGGCACGCCCTCGGTGGACGCGTGCACGGCGCGGACGCCGTCGATCGCCAGCGCGACGTGCGACTGGCTGGAGTAGTAGACGAGGATGTCGCCCGCCTGGACGTCGTTGCGGCTGACCGCGCGACCCGCGGCGGCCTGGGCGTAGCTGGTGCGGCCGATGGTCACGCCGGCCGACGCGTACGCCTTCTGGATCAGCGAGGAGCAGTCCCACGCGTCCGGGCCGTTGGCGCCGTAGACGTAGGGGTCGCCGCGCTGGGCCAGGGCGAACGACACGGCGGCACCCGCGGCGCCGGGCGGCACCGAGATGTTCGACATGTCGCCGTTCTGGTTCAGCTGGTTGCGCACGGAGACGCTCAGCGAGTTGTACTGCGCCTTCGCCTCGGCGAGCTGCTTGTCGAGGTCGGCCTTCTTGGCCTCGATCTCGCCGAGCAGCTTCTTCGAGGCCTCGGTGGCCTCGTTCGCCGTCTTCGTCGCGTTGTCCGCGGCGGAGACAGCGTCCGAGAGCTTCTTCAGCGCCTCCGCGTTGTCGGCCGCGAGGATGTTGATGGCCGACATGCGGTTGAGGAAGTCCTGCTGCGAGTCGCTCACGAGCAGCGCGGAGATCTGGTTGAAGCGCGCGCCCTCGAACGTGGACTCGGTGAGGACGTCGACGTGTCCGCGGAGAGCGTCCTCCGCCTTCTTGGCCTCGGCGAGGTCGCCCTTGGCCTTGTCCAGTTCACCCTGCTTGGCAGCGAGGTCGCCCTGCGCCTTCAGGTGGTCCTGGTTGAGCTGTGAAGCCTTCTCGGACAGCTCGTTGTACTTCTTGAGCGCGTCTGCCGCGGAAGGCTGTGCGGTGGCCGGGGCCGTGGGGAGAGCTGCTGCCACGACCGCTGCGGTCGCTACGAGTGCTCCACGCACGGTACGGCGTGAGGGGTGCGACACCACGTCGCGGGTCCTCCTTTGTCCTGGCAGCCGCCTCGCGAGAACTACTGCGCGTGAGGCGGCAACCTTGGCGTGTGCCCCGAGTGGGTTAACTGCTGGGCCGAAGGTCTCGGACAGGTTACGGAACGACCTTGTATCCGTCTACCACCGGGTCCTCAACAGTTCACCGGACAGCACGCTCTCACAGTCGTCTACGTCGGTTTATCGCGGGGTGGGAGAGAAGCGTCACCCGACAACTCGACGAATCACCGAAATGGGGCCGATCGAGTCGATGTTCGCAACTTTCACCGGCACACCCTCGGTGGACGCGTGCACCGCGCGAACGCTGTCCACGGCCATGGCCACGTGCGACTGTCCCGAGTAGTAGATGATCAGGTCACCGGGCGCGACCTCGCCTCGGCCCACTGCGCGGCCGATCTTCGCCTGGTCGTAGGTGACACGGGGGATCGTCACGCCGGCGGCCCGGTACGAGGCCTGCATCAGCGACGAGCAGTCCCACGAGTTCGGCCCGTTCGAACCGAAGACGTACGGCTTGCCCTGCTGGCTCATCGCGAACGACAGCGCCGCCCCCGCCGCACCGGGAGGCGCGTTCACCGTGACCGTCGGGCCGGGATTCGCCAACGCCTTCTGCTGCGGCACCGTCAACGACTGGTACTTCGTGCGCGCCGCCGTCACCTGCTGGTCCATGGCGACCTTGCGCGTCGACACGTCCGCGGCGAACTTCTCCGCCGCCGCGGCCGCCTTCGTGGCGTCGGTGCGGGCCTTCTGCGCGGTGTCGATGTTGGCGGCCATCTGCGACACAGCGGCGTTCTGGTCCGAAGCGATGATGTTCATCGCCTGCATCCGCTCCAGGAAGTCCTGCTGGGACGTCGACGTCAGGAACGCGGACAGGTTGTTGAGCCGCGCGCCCTCGAACGACGCCGTGGTCAGCACGTCGACCTGCCCGCGGTACTGCTCGGACTCGGCGAGCGCCTTCTTCTCCGCCTCGGTGGCGGCCACGACGATCGCGTTCGCCCTGGACAGGTCGCTCTGGGCCTTGAGGTGGTCCTGGCTCAGCTTCTCGGCCTCGCGGGTCAGGTCCGTGTAGGCCTTCAGCGCCTCGTCGACGGGCTGGGCGTGGGCCGTGGGCATCGACACCACCGTCGCGGCGACCACGGCGGCCAGAGCGGTTGTCCTTGCAGCACGTCGGCCGGGCACGCGGCCTCCTCAGGAGTCGGGAATCGGACTTCTGAGGAGGCGTACGGCCTAACGGCCCAGAGGGTTCACTTTCCCGAATGGTCGATCACGTTGCCGTTGGAGCAGTTGTTCTTGTGGTTGCCCGTCCAGTCGCTGAGCGCCGGGACGACCGCGAGCTCCTGGATGCAGACGTCCGCGGCGGTGAAGGCCCAGTTGGTCGCGGCGTTCACCCCCGGCGCGAAGTTCGAGTCGCTGTCGGCGAGAGCCGGGGAGGCGGCGGCGAGCGTGGCGCCCGCGGCGGCGAGAACGGTGGTTGCGATGCGTGAGGATTTGAACACGGCGTGCAACCTAGCCGTCCTCGCCTGCCGAACCCGGCGTTCTCACCCGATCAGGCGGCTCGACGTGCCTCGATCGAGGCACGGCAGGCGGCGATCAGGCGGGTGGTGGCGGCGCTGCCCCCGCGCCCACAGCGGGGGCAGCGCATCGCGACATCGCCGGAGAGCTCGTCGACCACCACGCCCAGCTCGGCGTCGCAGCCGCGGCACCAACGGTGTCGCGTGACTCGGTTGACGTGCACGGGCGAGGCCACGCACTGGTGGATCCAGCGACCGTGCACGTGGCAGGTCAAGCGGTCGTCGGGCGCCAGCACGCCGTCGTCCTCCGCGAGGTCTTCCTCGACCAGCGTCGCGATCAGATTGGCGATCATGGCGTTCCCCTCCGCTTCGAACCTGCCTCTGCTACTTCGTCGAACGAGCGAGCCCCGGTTCGACACGCGACGCCAACTTCCGCTGCGCCAGTTTCTTCAGGGCCCACGCACATCCGAGCCCCACCGACGTGAGAGCGAGCCATGGCATCCATGGCACACCCGCGCGCGCGGCGGCGTCGAACGCAATTCCGGTGAGCAGATTTCCGAGCAGGATGCCGACGCCCACGACCGTGTTGTAGAGGCCGTAGTGCGTCGCCACGAGCCGGTCGCCCGACAGCGAGACGATCTTGTCCATCTCGAACGGGAACACCACCATCGTGCCCAGCGCCAACAGCCCGGCGCACGCGATCAGCCCGGCCCAGCCGCCGAAAACCGCAGGTAGGAACGCCAGTCCGAGCACCAGTACGCCCAACGCCAACGATCGTTCAGGCCCCAGCCGGGCACGCGCCCACGCCGTGACCCGCATCTGGCCGAGCACCGCCAGCACTCCCGACACCGCGAACAACACGGCTGTCAGCACCGCCGAGCCGGAGGCCAGCGGTAGCGCCAGGTAGACCTGGAACGACAGCACGTAAGACCCGGTCATGGCCAACGCGAACAGCACGAACCGGCGATTCCCGAAGACCAGCCGCCAGTCCGCCAGCACCGAGTCACCCGAAGGCGTGCCGGACCGTGACGGCAGCGACCGCCACTGCAGCACCGTCAGCACCAGGAAGACGAAGGCCGCCACCAGGCACGTCAGCCGGAAGTCCACAGAGGTCAGTGCGAGCCCGATCAGCGGCCCCACCAGGATTCCGGTCTGGTAGAAGACGTTGAACAACGCGAACGCCTCCACCCGCCGCGGCCCGGCGTCGGCGGCCACGTACGCGCGCACGGCCGGGTTGAACAACGCCCCGGCGAATCCGGTCAGAGCGGAAGCGACCACCAACGCGGGCAGACCGTCCACGAGACCGAGCAGCAGAAACCCTGCGGTCCTCAAAGCACACCCCGCGACGATCAACGGCTTGTACCCCAACCGATCCGCGAGAGTGCCGCCGATCAGGAACATGCCCTGCTGCGCGAAGTTCCGCACTCCCAGCACGAGCCCGACGGCCCATCCGGCCAACGCGAGCGTCACGGACAGGTGCGAAGCGAGGTACGGCATCAACATGTAGAAGCCCACGTTGATGGTGAACTGGTTGAGCAGCAACAACTGCACACTGCGGTCGAACGTGCGGAACTGCCCGATCACGCCGTCACCGCCAGCGGGTCCACAACGGACGGACACCGCGTCCACGACAGCACTTCGCGCTCCCCGAAAGAGGAAATCTCCAGCGGATCAGCGGCCGGCACCACGTCCAGCAAGCCATGAGAAGCGCAGTACTCGTCGCTGAACACCGTGTCGAAGTAGCGCTGCGGCCCGTCCGGGAACACCGCCGCGATCCGCGTGCCGGCAGGAGAGGTACGAGCTAACCAGGACGCCACCAGAGCGACCGCCCCGACGCTCCACCCACCGCTCGCGTAGTGCCGCGAAGCCAGCGTCCGGCACGCCCACACGGCCTCGCCGGGGTTGACCCAGTGCACCTCCGAGAACGCCGGGTAGTCGACGTTGCGCGGGAAGATGCTCGACCCGAGCCCGCGCATCAGCCGGGTCCGCGCCGGTTGGCCGAAGATCGTCGACCCGATGGTGTCGACTCCGACCAGTCGCAACGACGGACAGTGCTGCCGCAGCACGGAAGCCACCCCGGCCGAGTGACCACCGGTGCCCACCGCGCACACGAGCACGTCCACCTGACCGAGCTGCGCCGCGAGCTCGTGGGCGAGCGGCGCGTACCCGGCCACGTTGTCCGGGTTGTGGTACTGGTCAGGGCAGTAGGCGCCGGGCAACGTCGACAGCAGCTCGGCCACCCGCCGGCGGCGCGCCTCCTGCCAGCCGCCGGTCGGATGCGGGCTTTCGACGAGATCCACGGTGGCGCCGTACGCGCGCAGCATTCGCCGGATGATCGGCTCCAGACCGGGATCGGTCACCAGCGTGACCGGGATGCCGTGCACGACCCCGGCGAGCGCCAGCCCGAGGCCGAGCGTGCCGCTGGTCGACTCGACGATGTGGCCGTCACGACGCAGATCGCCGCGCTCCAGCGCTTTCTCGACCATGTGCAGGGCGGCGCGGTCCTTCATGCCACCGCCGGGGTTGGCGCACTCCAGCTTCGCCCAGAAACCGGACGAAGAGGTGCGGGAGAGCTCGTCGATCCACAGCACGGGCGTGTTGCCGACGATGCCCGCGGGCGTGTTGCGGTCCAGAACGGGTACAGACATGGGGATTCCCTCAGGGAAGAAGAAGACAGGCCGGTTCGGGGGCGCGCGACAGCACGACAGGACCGCGGAAAGTCCTGTCGTTGCGCGCGAAAACGGCGGTCTAGGTCCGGGATATGCCGAGGTCGAGCAGCAGTGCGCGCCCCGAGCGAGACAGCTCGGAGCGCTGGAGACACGACTGCGTGGTGGCGGCGGGACGCGGGGCGGCGACGGCGTCCACGTCCGGAAGAGCGATCGAGGCAGCGCTTGCCTGAACGGCGGCCTGGGCGGGCGCGGCGGCGGACAGGTGGTGGGTGTCGCCGTGGTGGCAGAACTCCCCGGAGATGCCGGGCACGAACGCGCCGTGGTGGGCGGGCTCTGGCGGGCACCACGGGAGGAGCACGGACACCGCGAGGAGCAGCAGCGCCACGACGACGGCGACACGACGCCCTGTCGTCGATTGGTTCCGCACGGTGACCAACCTACCGGCCTGGCGGATCTTGTAAAGCCTCTTGATAAGTTAGGTAAGGCTAATCTCAGGAGGTGGACAGGTGCGCAGGACAGTCGCCGCGGTTCTGCTGCTCGGCCTAGTGGCCGGGTGCGGGAACGCGCAGACGGAGCAAGGGGCCGGTCAGTGGTCGTTCAAGGACGACCGCGGCAAGGAGGTCACCGCGCCGAAACGGCCGGAGCGCGTGGTCGCCCAGGTGTCCGCCGCCGGTGCGCTCAAGGACTACGGGATCAACGTCGTCGGCACGTTCGGGCCGCTCAAGCGTCCGGACGGCAGCACCGACCCCGAGGCGGGCAGCATCGACCCGAGCCAGGTCACCGACATCACCGGCCCCGGCTACGGCGAGATCGACTTCGAGAAGTTCGCCGCGCTGAACGCCGACCTGGTCGTCGCCGGCTACTACCCGGAGGTCACCGGACTCTGGCATCTCACCGCCGAGTTCGAGGAGAAGGTGCTCAAGATCGCCCCGACCGTCGGCATCGGGCAGTCGAAGATCCAGCTGCCGGACGGTGTCAAGCGCTTCCGCGAGCTCGCCAAGTCGCTGGGCGCGGACGTCGACTCGGCCAAGGTGAAGGCCGACGAGGCCGCGTTCACCAAGGCTGCGGACCGGCTCAAGGTCGTCGGCAAGAAGATGACGGACGCCGGCCAGAAGATCCAGGTCGTCGGCGCGGACCCGAAGCTCTTCTACGTCGCCGTGCCCGCCCGCAACCCCGATCTCGACTGGTACGCCAAGGAGCTCGGGCTGCCGCTGCTCACGCCGGACAAGCCCGACACCGAGGGCGGCGGCTACTTCCAGTCGCTGTCGTGGGAGAACTCCGGCACCTACAAGGAGCACGTGATCATGTGGGACACCCGTGCCCACGTGCTCAGCCCGGAGAAGATGAAGGAGGGCCACCCGGTCTTCCAGGCACTCCCGGCGGTGCAGGCGAACCGGTTCGTGGAGTGGAACGCGGTCGCCCCGCTCAGCTACTCCTCGTACGCGGGGATCATGAACAAATTGGCTGACCAGCTCGAACAGGTGTTGGCACGATAGCCGTGTGCTGACGCTTCTGAAGGAGAACGGCCCGTTGCGCGTGCTCAGCACCGCACGGGTCGTTTCTGTTGTGGGGGACGCGCTCAGCCTGGTCACGCTGATGCTGCACGTGCAGTCCGTGCTCGGGAAGGCGATCGCCGTCGCCGCGCTGCTGCTCGCCGGTGACTTCGCGCCGTCGTTGCTCAGCCCGTTCACCGGGCTCATCAGCGACCGGTTCGACCGGCGGACCGTGATGATCGTCTGCGAAGTCGCGCAATGCGCACTGCTCGCGGTCATCGCGTTCACGTTGCCACCGCTGCCGATCCTGCTCGCACTGGTCGGCCTGCGAGCGATGCTCGGGCAGATCTTCATCCCGGCTTCGCGGGCCGCCGTGCCGAGCCTGGTCGCGGAGAAGGATCTGCCGCAGGCCAACACCGTGCTGGGGTTCGGGGCGAACAGCGCGGACGTCGTCGGGCCGTTGCTCGCCGCCGCGCTGTTGCCGTTCCTGGGCACCCGAGGCGTGCTGCTCGTCGACGCCGTTTCGTTCGGTGTGTCCGCATTGTTGTTGCTGCGCCTGCCGAAACTCATCGTGCCCGCGGAACCGGGTGGGTCGGTGCTCGCCGACGTCCGGGACGGCCTCGGCGCGATCTGGCGCACCAGGGCGTTGCGCATCGTCTTCCTCGGCTTCTGCGGGGTCGTCGCGTGCACGACGATCGACGACGTGGCGATCATCCAGCTGGCCAAGGAGACGTTCCACGCGTCCGACAGCGCGGCGAGTGTCGTGCTCGCCGCGGTGGGCATCGGTCTGCTGGCCGGTTTCGCGTTGCTGGCCAAGGGAGCCACCAGGATCGGCATGGTCGCGCTGCTCGTGACGGGCTTCGTGGTGAGCAGCGCGGGCAACCTGCTGACCGGCTTCGCGTGGGGCGTGGCGGCGGCGTTCGCGGTGCAGACGGTGCGCGGACTCGGCATCGCGGCGATGGACGTCGCGCACAGCACGCTCATCCAACGGCTCTCACCCGCTGACAAGGTGGGCAGGGTCTTCGGCAACTTCTACGGCGGAATCGGGGTGGCAGCGGCGATCGGGTACGTCGGCGGTGGTCTGCTGCTGGACGCGGTCGGCCCCGAGCTGACGTTCATCCTCACCGGCGGCGCGGGCGTGCTGGTCGCGGCCTGGGTGGTTGCCGCTTCACCCGAAAGAGGTGTTGAGTGGAAATCAGCCTCTTGAGGGGAGAAGGCGATGTGGGGGAAGCGCATTGCCGTCCTTGCCATTTCACTGTTACTGGCCGGAACCACCGCGTCCGTCGCGCAGGCGAGCACTGGGGTTGTGCCCGCGTCGACGTCGTGGGTGTCCGCTGACCGCGGCTGGGTGCTGGGCCTCGACACCCTGTGCCAGACCGCGAAATGCCCGCAGCTCGTCCGCACGCTCGACGGCGGCACGACGTGGACGCGGGTGAAGACACCGGCGTTGTCGATCCCGGAGACCGACCGGTTGCGGGTGGTCTTCGCGAACGACGCGGCGGGCATGGTGACCGACGGCGAGCAGCTGTTCGTCACCAGCAACGGCGGCAACCGCTGGGAGCCGCTGGGGATGAAGGGAACCGTTGGGGCGCTTGGGTTCGACTCCAGCGGGTTCCTCGCGGTGATCTACGACGGCACGTCCAGCAGGTTGTTCCACCGCGAGCTGTGGTTCGGTTCGTGGAAGCCGGTGCCGGGCGTGGAGATCAAGGGTCAGACGGTCGGCGAGATCGCCTCCGGTCAGGTCTCGTTGTCGCGGTTCGGCGAGGAGAACCGGTACTGGACGCAGTCTCCGGCGGGCTGGAAGGAAGAGCCCGCGCCGTGCGACATCTTCGCGTCGACGCAGCTAGGCAACGTCGGCACCGACCGGTATGCGTTGTGCAGCTTCGATCCCGGCTTCGGGAACATGACCAAGGAGCTGCGCAAGTCCGAGGGCGGGCCGTTCAAGACGGTCAGCACGCCGCCGCGCGAGGGCATCACGACGGGCTTCGCGATCTCACCGGAGGCGGCGCTCGTGGCCGCGACCGGGCGCGACTGGTCGTTCGTGCACCGCGGTCCCGGCGACAAGTGGGACACGCTGCTCACGCTGGGCGGGCCGCCGTTCGAGGACCTGGCGTTCTCGGACGCGAAGCACGCCGCGCTGGTGCGGGGCGGGCCCGGTCAGGAGTTCGCCGAGGTGTATCGGACCGATGACGCCGGAATCAACTGGAAGCTCCTGAAGATCTAGATACGCTGGCTGCATGGAGCCTTACGAACACGGCATGCTCGACGTCGGGGACGGCAACCAGGTCTACTGGGAGCTCGTCGGCAGTCCGGACGGCAAGCCTGCCGTGTTCCTCCACGGCGGCCCCGGCGGACCCGCGAAGGGTGCCCGCAAGGCGCTCGACCCCGAGAAGTTCAAGCTGGTGATCTTCCACCAGCGCGGCTGCGGTCAGAGCACACCGCACGCGAGCGACCCGGCCGTGGACATGAGCGTCAACACCACGGACCACCTGATCGCGGACATGGAGCAGCTCCGCGAGCACCTCGGCATCGAGAAGTGGCTGGTGTACGGCGGTTCCTGGGGCACGACGCTCGGAGTCGCCTACGCGCAACGGCACCCGGAGCGCGTCTCCGAGATGATCCTGCTCGCGGTCACGATGTCCTCGCAGCGCGAGATCGACTGGCTGTACAAGGGAGTGTCCCGGTTCTTCCCGGAGGCGTGGGCCAGGTTCAGCGCGCACGCCGGCGACGAGCCGGACGTTGTACGCGCGTACGCGGAACTGCTGGGCAGCCCTGACCGCGCCGTGCAGGAGCAGGCGGCGGCCGAGTGGTGCCGGTGGGAGGACACCGTGCTGTCGCTGGAGAACTTCGGCAAGCCGGACGTGTTCAGCGACAGGGCCTCGGACGACGTGATCGCGCTCGCACGGATCATCGCGCACTACTACGCGGAGTACGGGTTCGTCGGCGATCTGCTGGGTGACGCGGGCAAGCTCGCGGGGATTCCGGCCGCGTTGATCCACGGCCGCAGGGATTTGAGCTGTCCCGCCGACACGGCGTGGAAGCTCGCGCAGGTGTGGCCGGACGCCGAACTGACCCTTGTGGACGACAGTGGCCACAAGGGCAGTCCCGCGTTCGGAGAGGCGATTCAGGCCGCGGTCAGGAGGTTTTCCCCGTGACGCAACGCAAACCGCACGGCATGGACTTCGAGTCGTGGATCGACAAGCAGATCCGCGAAGCCCAGGAACGCGGTGAGTTCGACGACCTGCCGAGCGCCGGGAAACCGTTGCCCGGCGCGGGTGAACCGCTCGAAGAGGACTGGTGGGTCAAGAAGAAGGTCCGGGAGGAAGAGGGCACGGCAGGGTTGCCCCCTTCCCTGGTGTTGCGCAAGCAGGCCGAGACCGCCAGGACCCGTGCCCTGGCGGCCAAGACCGACGCCGAGGCGCGCGCGATCATCGAGGAGATGAACGCGGAGATCCTCGACGCGTTGCGCAAACCGTTGTCCGGTCCGCCTTTGACACTCATGCCGTTCGACGTGGACAAGCTGCTGCGTGAGAGGAAGGGGACCTCACGCGGTGACTAGCTCGGTCAGCTCGCCTTGATGTCGATGCAGGAGTAGAACGCCATCGCGGTGTCGCCGATGTTCCACACGGCCAGGACCTTGTGGTTGCCCGCCGACCCCACGTTGACGGTGTGCGACACGGTCGCCGGCGGCTGCTGGTTGTTGCCGCTGAAGTTGGCGACCTTGCGCCCGTCGACGTAGTAGTCGTAGTCGCGCGTGCGGTGGCGTGCGGTGAAGGTCCACTTGAACGTCACCGAACGGCCGGTGCTGTGCCTCTTCCAGCCCTTGTTGTCGTTGCTGAGCTCTGCGAACTGCGACAGGTTGGCGTGGCAGCTCTGCAGGCCCTTCGGCCCCTCGACCGACTGCGGTTCGTACTGGATGGCACCACAGGAGATGGTGCGGGCGGCGCACTGCGCCTGACGGCTGGCCGGCGACGAGATGTAGCCGTGCGCGAATGCCGTGCCCGTGGGGAGAGCCACCAGGACCAACGGGGCAGCCAGAACGCCTGCCAGCGCGGCAGCGAGCCTGGGTCGATTCTTCATGTGACTTCCTTTGCCTTGATGTTGCGTGCAGGCCTGACATCGCGGCGGCGGTTGAAGGTCTAGACCATACCGCGCGTAATCGCGGGGCCACAAGACGTGTCTGATAGATCAGTCAGGTAAGCGATTACCGCTCAGCTTTGTACAAGAGCGAAATTTCGGTCACTCTTGAGTGAAGTCGTTTGTTTCTGGGATGTTCTGCGCAACTTCGAGCTGTCTTGGGGTGCCAAGTGCGTTCGATCGTGGCGCTGTTGCTGGCTTCTGTCGTAGTCGTTCCTCCAGTGGAAAACCGGGATGTGTACCGGTATCTGGAGGATCCGCGGATGACAGGGGAGGGCCAGGAGTCGCATCATGCCGAGCTCAGGCCGTACTCGAGTGTCGAAGAAGCGTTGCGCGGCAAAGAGAGCACGCCGTACACCCGAACGCTCGACGGCTCGTGGCAGCTGAGGATGTTCGATCTGCCGACTCAGGTGCCCGCTGCTTTCTCCGAACCTGGTTACGACGTGTCACGGTGGCGGACTGTGACAGTGCCTCACACCTGGCAGACCGACGGCCTCGACCACCCGATGTACCGGAACACGGTCGAGGAGATGTGGCCGGACGATCCGCCGCACGTGCCGCGTGACGTGAACCCGACGGGCGCGTACGTGAAGTCTTTCCACGTGCCTTCGAATTGGGACGACCGTCGAACGTTCCTCAGGTTCGAGGGTGTGACGGCGGGCTACTTCGTGTGGGTCAACGGGAAGTACGCGGGCTTCGACCAGGGCGGGTACACGCCGGCCGAGTTCGACGTCACCGACCTGCTGGTGGCCGGGCGGAACCGGCTCGCGGTGCAGGTGCACCGGTGGGGCGCCGGGTCGTACCTGGAGGACTACGACCAGTGGCGCTACAGCGGCATCTTCCGGTCGGTCTGGCTGTACTCCGCGCCCTCCAAGCGGATCCGGGACGTCTCGATCACCACGTCCGGCTCGGTGCTGACCGCCGATCTCGACCTGACGGCGCCCGGCACGGTGTGGGGCGGGCTCTACGACAAGGATCAGCGGCTCGTTGCAGAGGGCACGACAACCGGGAAACTCGTGCTGCCGGTCCAGGACCCGGTGCGGTGGAACGACGAGACGCCGAACCTCTACACGCTGGTGCTCAAGCTCGACAACGGGTTCGTGACGCGCGAGACGACCGGGTTCCGGGACATCACGATCGCGGACCGGCAGCTCAAGGTCGACGGCAGACGAGTGCTGTTCAAGGGAGTGAACCGGTCCGAGACCGATCCCGACCACGGACGGCACGTGCCGCGCGCGAACCAGCGGCGTGACGTCGACCTGATGAAGAGCCTGCACATCAACGCGGTCCGCACGTCGCACTACCCGAGCGATCCCTACTTCTACGACCTCGCGGACTCGCGCGGGATGTGGGTCGCGGACGAGATGGACGTCGAGACGCACTCGCACGAGAACTGCCCGGACGACTGCCTCGCCGACCGTCCTGAGTGGAGTGACGCGTTCCTCGACCGCTTCGTCGCGATGGTCGAGCGGGACAAGAACCACCCGAGCGTCTTCATGTGGGACACGGGGAACGAGGCGGGACTCGGCGCGGCGCACTACCGGATGGCGGAGTGGGCAAAGGCGAACGAACCGTCGCGGCCGCTGTACCACCAGCCGAACAAGCCGAGCGGCGACGCACCGTTCGCGCACGTGTGGGGGCCGCGCTATCCGTCGCCGGAGAAGTTCGCCACGCAGGTCGCGCAGACCACGAAACCGCTGATCATGGGCGAGTACGCGCACGCGATGGGCAACAGTCTCGGCAACTTCCGCGAGTTCTGGGACATCATCCGCGCGAACCCGCAGGCGCAGGGCGGGTTCCTGTGGGACTGGGCCGAGCAGAACATCCGGCAGCCGCTGCGGATCTCGCCCGACTCGTCTCCCAGCGGGATCCTGGCCCACGTCACCGGTCTTCCGTCCACTGTGGATGGCCATCACGGCAAGGCCCTGGAGTTCTCGGGGCTGGACGACTTCGTCGAGGTGTACCGAGATGACCGGCTGGATCTGCTCGGGCCGTTGACGCTGGACGCGTGGGTGAAGCCGTCGAGGCCGTTCACGGACTTCACGATCGTCGCCAAGGGCAACCAGTACGGGCTGCGGATGGCCGACGCCGAGACGGTGGAGTTCTACGCCGGTGGCAAGGTTCAGGCGAAGGTTCCTCCCGACTTCTACGACAGGTTCCACCGCGTCACCGGGAAGTACGCGGGCGGGCGGCTGTCGTTGCTGATCGACGGGACCGAGGTCGCGTCGGTGGCGCAGGTCGGGCCTGTGCCGCGGTCCGCGCATCCGGTGAACATCGGGCGCAACGCCGAGACCATGCGCGAGAAGTACGAGGGCCGGATGGCGCACGGGACCATCGACGAGGTGCGGATCACGGACGGCTCGCGCGTGGTGCTGGCACTGGACTTCGACCGCGAGGAGCGGCGCGGCACCTACCTCTCGCACGGGCAGAGCGTCGCGGGCGTGGACGGCGTGGTGGACGCGGATCGCAACCTCCAGCCCGAGACCGCGCAGCTCGCGTGGGTGCACCAGCCGATCAGGTTCTCGTTCGCGGGCGGTGCGCTGACGGCGGCGAGTGAACGGGTGTTCGCGCCTGTCGCGGGTGAGCTGCGGTGGGAGGTGATCGAGGGTTCGCGGACCGTGCGGTCGGGGAGTTCGCGGGTGTCGATCGAGGCCGGCGGTTCGGTGCGGGTCGCGGTGCCGGAGTCGGGTGCGGAGAAGGAGAGGTGGCTCAACGCTCGGCTGGTGGTCGACGGCGAGGTGTACGCGCACGACCAATTTTCCCTGGGCGGCAAGGAATCAGCCGGCGAGACGGGCGGGGTTCCTGGTGTCGAGGCGAGTGGCCTTGGCGGCGGCCCTTCAGCCGGTGAGGCGAGCGGGCCCCCATCGATCTCCGAAACCCAGGACCACGTCGTCATCGCCGGGCGAGGCTTTCGGTACGTCGTCCAGAAGGCGACCGGCGCCCTCACCTCCATGCGGGTGCGCGGCACCGAACTCCTGCAGGGCAGCCAACTCGACGTGTGGCGAGCACCGTTGAGCAACGAGACCGCCTCCTGGGGCACCGACGAGTCGCTGCAGTGGCGTGCGGCTGGCCTGGACCGGTTGCGCACCAAGGCTTCCTCAGCGACCGTCAGCGGCTCGACGATCACCGTGAAAGCCGTGGCCGCCGCCGAGGACGTGAGCGACGCGGCGTTCGAGCAGACGCTGACGTACGACGTCGACGCCGCCGGGACAATTCGCATCGGGCAGGAAGTCACGCCGACAGGACGGATGCGGTCGTTGCCTTATCTGCCGCGGATGGGAATCGCGTTCGCGGTGCCGGAGCGGTTCGGGAAGTTCTCCTGGTACGGGCGCGGGCCGGGCGAGAGTTTCAACGATCGGAAGGACGGCACTCCGATGGGGGTGTGGCGCTCGACCGTCGAGAAGGAATACGTGCCTTATGACAGGCCGCAGAGCAATGGCAACCACACCGACACGCGCTGGGCGCTTCTCACCGACGGGCGAAGCGGGTTGGTGGTCGCGGGCGTCCAGGACGTGTCGGTGAGCCAGTACGACGAGCTGGATCGCGCCGAGTACGGGTTCCAGCGGCAACGCAACGCCGGGTGGACCACGCTGCACGCGAACAGCGCGGTGACGGGTGTCGGCGACACCCCGAATCCGGTGCGGCCGAGGTTCCAGGTGCGGCCGGACCGGACGCACACGAGTTCGTTCGTTTTGCGGCCGTTGACCGTTGCCGAGGCAGCCAGAGGAATTCCAATTGGCGGCTGATCGTCTCAATTCGCAGTCGGTGTTGGGGCGTTTGGGCGTTGTGCAGCGGGCATTTGGGCTGTTCAAACCGGTTTCGTGAGAGGTCCTGCATTTATGGCGGTACTCTGTCAATCGCGATTGGACGACATTTCTTCGCACTGCATTCGCTCCTAGAATCGCGCGCATGTGGTCGTCGGTCAGCGCGCGTACTCGTCTGGTGGGACGGGAACGCGAGCTGGCGACCGTGCGCCGCCTTCTGCGCAAGCACCGCCTGGTGACTCTCGTGGGTCCCGGCGGGTCCGGGAAGTCCAGGCTGGCGGCCGAACTCTGCCCGGCGGAACCCGGTACGGCCGTCGTCGAGCTGGAGTCCGTGCTCCGGCCGGACCTGCTGTGGCACGTGGTCGCGTTCTCACTGAACGTGTGGGAAGAACCGGGGACACCGTTGCCGCAGACGGTCGCGCACGCGCTGACCGAGCACCGGATCCTGGTGCTGGACAACTGCGAGCACCTCGTGCACGAGGCCGTCGAGGTCGTCTCGGTGCTGCTCGCGCGATGTCCGAAACTGCGCGTGTTGGTGACGAGCAGGGAGTCGCTCGATCTGGGCGGCGAGATGTGCGTGGACGTCGGACCGCTTTCTCCCGCCGACGCCCGGCAGATGTTCGTGGAGTGCGGAGGGGCCGAGGAGCTCGCCGACTCCGTGCTGGACCAGTTGCCGCTGGCGATCGAGCTCGCGGCGGCCAGGACGGACGTGCCGGCGCGGCACCGCACGCTCGACGCGGTGATCAGGTGGAGCTACGACCTGCTCTGCCCGGCAGAGCAGGCGGCGCTGCGCAGGCTGTCCGTGCTGGTCGGCGAGTTCGACCTCGACCTGGCCTCCGCTGTCTGCGCCTGTTCCGACGACATCGTGCCGCTGATGGCGTCGTTGCGCGCCAAGTCGTTGCTGGTCCGGTCGCGCTCGCGGTTCCGCGTGCTGGAGTCGATCCGCCTGTTCGGCCTGGCCCGCCTCGCGGAGCACGGCGAGACGGACGCGGCGGTCGACCGGCTCGCCACCGTGCTGACGCTGACGATCCGCATGGTCGCGGCGGCCCCGACGATCACCGAGGAGGCCAACTCCTGGATCGCCGGCCAGGAACACCAGCTGCTGCACACCGTCGCCCGCGTGCCGCCGGCCGACTCCCGGCACACCTGGCTGGTCGCCGCGATCGTGCACATCTGGTACCTGCGCGGCTCGTTCGTCGAGGCCGTGCGGCTGGCGGAGGCGACGCTCGCGAGCGGTCCGCTGTCGGCGCACTCGGAGCTGCTGCTGTTCCGCGCGGCGTGGCTCGCGGGCCTCACCGGCGACGGGGAGGAGGCGATCCGGCTGGCCGAGGCGATGGTGGCGCACCCGTCGACGCAGAAGCCCACCTGGCAGGCGAGGGCGTGGAACACCCTGGGCTACGCGCGTTCCAGGGCCGGCGACCTGGAGGGCGCTCGGGCGGCCAACGAACTGTCGGTGGCGGCGGCGCGGGCGCAGGACAACGAGCCGTTGCTGATGACGTTCCTCAACAACCACGCCTGGCTGCTCCTGCAGATCGGCGACCTCGACGCCGCCGCCGCGATGATCGACGAGTCGTTGCTGCTGGAGGCACCGGACGGCTTTCGCTGGATGGCCGCGCGACACACGGCGGGCGCGATCGCTCTCGCACGGGGTGACCTCGATCTGGCCGCGGAGTACTTCGCCACAGCACTGCGCGATGGGACTCGTTCGTGTGTGGCGGTGGCGGAAGTGTTGGAGGGCCTGGCAATGGTCGCCGCACGCCGCAGCCAGACCGATCGCGCGGTCGTGCTGATGTCCGCGGCGGCAGCGTTGCGCCGGTCTCGCGGGGCGCAGTCCGAACAGCCGTGGACCGAGCTGGTCGCCGGCACGTGGAGTCTCGCGGTGGCCGAGGCGGGGGAGCGGCGGGCGTCGCGGGCACGGCGGCTGGGCGAACGGCTGGACCACGCCGGGCTGGTCGAGTACGTGAGCGAAGTGGAGCGCGATGAGCCGTTGACCGCGCGGCAGCAGCAGATCGCGGACCTCGTGGTGGAAGGGCTGACGAACCCGGAGATCGCCGCACGCCTGGGAATCTCCATCGGCACCGTGCGCTCCCACGTAACCCAGATGCTCACCCGCCTGGGCCTGACCTCCCGCACCCAACTGGCCGCCCGAACGGCCCGCGCCCGATGAACGGCTGGGATGAAGGGAACCTTCATCGACCTCACGTGGATGAAGGTTCCCTTCATCGAGGGCGGGGCCTGTGTGAGGAGTGTGGCGGGGCGGTTGTGGGGGCGGCGAAGTACTGCTCGGGTGCGTGCCGTCAGCGGGCGTATCGGCGGCGGGCCCGGGACGTAGTGCACGGTTCGGCGCGGCTCGACACGTTCGTCGGGCGGCACGCTGAGCTCGCGGATCTCACGAAACTCCTTGCACGCCACCGGATCGTCACGGTGATCGGGCCACCTGGGGTCGGCAAGTCGCGGCTCGTCCAGGAAGCCGTCGCTCACCGGCAGCACACGACGCTGGTCGACCTCGCCGAACCGGCACCCGGCCAGGGCCTGCACGTTCTCGACGGTTGCGAGCACGTGCTCCAGGAGTGCGTGGAGTTCGTGCAACGCCATCCGGCCGTTCGTGTGCTGGCGACGAGCCGCGAGTTGCTGAACGTGCCGGGCGAGCAGGCCTACCGGCTCAGCCCGCTCGAGTCGCACGACGCGAAGAGACTGTTCTGCGACAGGGCTTCGGCGGTCGACGGCGAGTTCGACGAGAACGCCCCGTTGCTGGATTCGTTGTGCGACAGGCTCGATCGGTTGCCGCTCGCGCTCGAGCTCGCGGCACGGCTGGTGCGCGTGCTGACGCTGGAGGAGATCGCGGCGCGCCTCGACCACCGGTTCGCGGTGCTCACGGTCGGACCTCGGGACGCCGAACTGCACCACCGGTCGTTGCACGCGGCGATCGACCGGAGCTACCAGCTGCTGACCGAGGAGGAACGGTCGGCGCTGCGGATGTTCTCGTTGCTGCCCGGCGGCATCGGCGAGGAGATCGCCGATGCCCTCCTGCCGCACGGGTGGGAGCTCGCGAAGAGCCTGCACGCGCGGTCACTGCTGGAGGGCGGCAAGCAGTTCACGATGCTCGAGTCGGTGCGGGTGTTCGCGTTCGACGCGTTGCTGCAGCACGACTCCGTCGCCGTTCGCGACCGGTTGCTGGACGTGCTGGCGACCCTGCCGGAGCCCGACGAGGGCGACGAGACCGAGGAGGTCGCCCTCGGACCGTTGTCGTGGCGGGAGGAACGGTTGCTCAGGGTCGCCGCGATGGTCGCGGAAGGGTTGACCAACAAGCAGATCGCGGACGACCTGCACGTGTCGCTGCGGACCGTGGAGGCGGACGTGCGCGACCTAAAGACAGCGCTCGGGGTGCGGTCGCGCGCGCAGATCGCCGCCTGGGCTACGCGGGCTCGGTGACTTCCTCGGGGACCTCTTCGGCTTTCTCGGCCGCTTTGGCGAGCCGCTTCTTCACGATGAAGACGCCGGCGACACCGGCCACGACGGCGATCGCCAGGCCCGCGTAGGAGAAGCCCTTCAGCCACTTCTCCGCCACCACGCCGAGGTAGTAGACAGCCGCCGCCGTGCCGCCCGCCCACACCACACCGCCGAGAGCGTTGGCCACCAGGAACTTGCCGTAGTTCATGTGCAGCGACCCCGCGAGAGGTCCGGCCAGAATGCGCAGCAGTGCCACGAAACGACCGAAGAACACGGCCCAGGCGCCACGTTTCTGGAACACGCGCCGGGCGTGCTCGACCTGCGTTTCGCCGAAGTGCTTGGGGAATTTCTTCCCCATCCACACGAACAACCGCGGCCCGTGGCGACGCCCGATCAGGTAACCGAAGTTGTCGCCGATGATGGCGCCCGCGCTCGCCCACACACCGATCCACAACGGGCTCAGCGTGTCGTGCTGCGACGCCAGCAGTGAGGCCGTGACCAGCACGATCTCGCCGGGCAACGGGATGCCGAGCGACTCGAAGCCGATCACCAGGCCGACGATCACGTACACGAGCAGAGGTGGGATGGCTTCGAGCCACTGTTCGATCGGCACCTCTCAACACTACCGTCGCGGTCGTGAACGACGTCGCGTTAGCCGTCCTCGCCGGAATGCTCGCCACCGTGAACCCGTGCGGATTCGCGATGCTGCCTGCGTATTTGGGGTTCGTGGCACGGGACAGTCCCGCGCGAGCCTTTATGTCCGGTTTGGTGATGACCGCCGGGTTTGTCACCTTTTTCGGACTGTTCGGTCTTGTCCTCACCCCGATCGCCACGACGCTCAAGCGCTACCTGCCGTTCGTGACCGTCGTGATCGGACTCGCCATGCTCGCGATCGGCGTGCTCCTGCTGCTCGGCCGGGAGCTCTACCTCCGGCTGCCGAAGCTGAGCGCGGCCCCGAAGAGCCTCTGGTCGATGTACGGCTACGGCATCGCGTTCGCCATCGCCTCTCTCTCGTGCGCGATCGGCCCGTTCCTCGTGCTGATCGGCGCGTCCCTGCAGGAAGGCCTGCCCGCGTTCTTCGCCTACGCGCTCGGCATGGGTCTCGTGGTCACCGCACTGGCCGTGGCCGGCTCACTGCTCGCACCACGCATCAGGAAGCTCCTCCCACACGTCGGACGCATCGGCGGTGTCGTCCTCGTGGTGATGGGCGCCTACGTGACGTACTACGGCGTCTACGAGCTGCGGCTCTTCCTCGCTCAGGGCAGCCCGCGGGATCCGGTCGTGCAGGCCGCGGGCTGGTTCCAGAACGTGCTCGCGGGCATCGTCGGCGCCTTGGGGCCGTGGCCGTTCGTGGTGGTGCTGGTCGTGGTGGGCGCGTGGTGGCTGAACCGGAGGAGGCGGACGGCCGTACGCCCAGACAGGAGGTGAGGAGCCCGATGCGCGTCCTCGGAGTACTGCTGGGAGTTGTGCTGCTGCTCGCCGGGTGTGCCGAGAAGGCACCGCCCCCGGAGAAGTTCCAGTTCACGTCGAAGACCCTGGAGGGCGCGGAGTTCCGCGGCGACAAGCTCGTCGGCCATCCCGCCGTGCTGTGGTTCTGGACGCCGTGGTGCCCGTCGTGCAACGCCGAGGCGGAGACCGTCGCCGAGGTCGCGAAGAAGCACGACAAGGTCCAGTTCGTCGGTGTCGCGGCCGAGGACCAGCTCGACGCGATGAAGAAGTTCGTGTCCGACCACAAGATGACCGGGTTCCCGCATCTGGCCGACCTCGACGGGTCCGTGTGGAAGCGGTTCGGCGTGACCGCTCAGCCCACCTTCGCGTTCGTCCGCAGTGACGGCAGCGTGGAACTTCTCACCGGCGCGCCGCTGAAGGAGCAGCTCGACCAGCGCGTGTCCGCTTTGGTCCAGTGACATCACTAGCGCGTATAGCCGCACCATCTCAGTAGAAAGACCCTGCGCTGTCGGGACCAACGCCTGGTTCGGCGTTGCGATCGGATTCGTATCGTCGAACTGGCCACGTGGCCATGCCGCGTTGCCTTGAGGAGGCAGGTGTCGATGGACTACATCCAGGTCTCGCTCGCGGAGGCCATTCCCGAGCAGGCCAGGGACTACGCGTCGGCGCGCATCGGTTCGCTCGACAGATACGCGCCCGCCAGGGTCGACTTCGCCTGGGTCAACCTGACTTCGGACAAGGCGGTCATCCACGCGCACGCCCGCTTCGACCTCCAGTGGGTCGAGGTGCAGGCGTACGCGGAAGCCAACACGGTCACCGAGGTGATCGACCTGCTGCGCGAACGCATGCGGCGCCAGCTGGTCTCCATGCACAACTGATCTCGGTGAACAGAACCCACCACTCGGCGGCGGACGGGTGGTGGGTTCACGACACCTTCCGCACGGTTCCTGGTGCGGCGTCGGGTGGTGTGGTCACGTCGACTTCGTGGCGGTTCCCCGGCGCGGCGCTGGGGTGGTGGGTTCACGACACCTTCCGCACGGTTCCTTTGGCCCCGTCGACCTGAACCACGTCTCCCGTCGCGATCCGCGTCGTCGCGTTCCCACAGCCCACGACCGCCGGGATGCCCAGCTCTCGCGCCACGATCGCCGCGTGCGAGAGAGGTGCGCCCACATCGGTCACGACGGCGGCGGCACGGGTGAACAGCGGCGTCCAGCCGATGTTCGTCACCGTGGTCACGAGGATCTCGCCCTGCTGGAACGTGTGTCCGTCCTCGACCCGTGTCAGCACTCGAGCCACGCCCTCGACCACACCGGCCGAACCGGGGAAACCCGTGACGTCCGCCGGCATCGGCACGTCGGTGGTGGCGTCGTAGAGGTCGGCGCGCCGGTTGCGGGAAGCGGCCCAGGACTCCGGGTCGAACCTGCCGCGGATCACCGCCGGGTAGGGCGGGAGCGCGCGATAACGCTCGTAGGCCTGCCTCTGCCCGTGGACGCGATCCAACAACGACGTCTCGCCACCCAGCACACGCAGCACGTCGTCGATCGGCAGGAAGAACAGGTCGTCGCCGGACTGAGTGAGCTCGCCTGCTCGGAGCACGAACGCGCGCATCACCCAGAACGCGCGCACCATCTCCGACCGGGCCTGCTCGCGCGCGCGAGCACCGGAGCCGATGCGGTCGAGCTGCTTGCCGATCTTCGCTGCCTTCTCGGGATGCGTGGAGATCAGCCTGTCCCACGCGGCGTCGCGTGCCGCAGCCTGGCGGGCGAGCAGCTTCTCGGGGTCGGCCAGCGTCTCCAGCTGCTGGGAGATCCACTCCGGGTCCTCGGCCGGGCGCGGGGCGTGGATCTCGAACTCGGTGGCGGACCGGTGGCCCCAGGTCTGCGCGAACGTGTCGCGGTCGATCTCGCCGGACCGCAACCGCGCCAGCCCGACCAGCGGACCCATGCTCGCGAGCCCGGCGCCGTCGTGGAAGCCGGTCAGCAACGTGGCCGCGTCCTCCTCGCCGGCCAGGTCGGTCAGCTCACGCCGGAACGCCGCCGGGCCGCCCGCGATCATGCGCGCACCGGCGTCCAGGATCGGGCAGACGAACCGCAGCAGGTCGTCGAGCTCGCGCCGCCACAACCCGAGCAGCTCTGCCGGTGAGGCGCAGTCGGCGATCCGCTTGTGCGCGACGGCGCAGCGGCCGGGGTTGTCGCGGACCAGCTGCGCGAGCCGCGTCCGGTAGAGGAACTGCTGCTTGAGCGGCCCGCCTGCCCCTTTGAGCACCGCGCCCATGATCTGCAGCCGGGACAGCGGCAGCGGCGGCACCGTCACGCCGGCCGGGATGCGCCCGAACGTCTCCTCACCCGACCGCAGCATCTCCTCGGCCTTGCCGATCACCGTGCCGATCGCGGTGTAGGTGCTGATGTTGAGGTAGAAGCGGCCGCCGATGTTGCCGGAGATCCGGTGCGGCCCGATCGCCGCGCTCGACAGCACCTTCACCAGCGACCACGTCACCGGCGTCATGACCTCGGGGATCGCCTCGCCGACGTTGCCGTTGGACCACAGGTAGTCGCCGTCGAGCGTGTCGTTCCACTCGACCCGCAGCGAGGTGATCGGCCGTGCCTGCAGAATCCGGAACTCGCTCCCGACCAACGCCCATTCGACGTCCATCGGCATCCCGTACAGCGCCTCGATCTCCTCGCCGAACCGGACGAGCTCGGCCTTCTGCGCCGGGGAGAGCAGTTCCGAGGTGTCCGCCTCACCGCTGACCAGTGCCTCGCCGAGCCCGCGCACCGCGTTGACCACCGGCTCGGCCCGCCCGGTCACCGGATCCGCCGTGAACAGCACACCCGAGATCTCCGCGGGCGCCATCCGTTGCACCACCACGGCCATCTCGGCGTCCTTGACGCCGTTGTTCGAGCGGTAGGCAACCGCGCGTGCGGACTGCAACGAGTCCCAGCACTTCAGGATCGCGTCGAACAACCCGGCCTCGTCGACGTTCAGCACCGTGTCGTGCTGCCCGGCGAACGACAGCCCCGGCAGGTCCTCCGCGGTGGCCGACGACCGCACCGCCACCGGTCCGCCCAGCGTCTGGAACGCCTCCAGCACGCCTTCCATCGACCGCTCCAGGTAGGCGCGGGTCGTGAGGCAGAACCCGGCGGGCACCGGCAGCCCGGCGCGCGTCAGCCGTGCCAGCGAGGCGCCCTTGCCGCCGACCGCCGCCAGGTCCGCTGCCGGGTCGTCGAGCGGAAGGATCAACGGGATCATGTTTCCCATAGTTGTCGAAACGGGCCCTCCGCGTTCGTACAAAGGGCGAAAGGAGTCCACGATGACCCAGAAGTACCTGCTCAGCATCTATCAGCCCGACGGCGAGGTCCCTCCGCCCGAGGTCCTCGACCCGATCATGGCCAACCTTCAGGCGCTCAACGAGGAGATGCAGGCCAAGGGCGCGTGGGTGTTCGCCGTCGGCCTGCATCCGCCGTCGACCGCGACCGTCCTCAAAACCAAAGACGACGACGTGCTGATGACCGACGGCCCGTTCACCGAGGGCAAGGAGCACATCGGCGGCTTCACGGTGATCCAGGCCGAGGACCTCGACGAGGCGCTGGAGTGGGGACGCCGGCTGGCCCGCGTGCTCGAGCCGCTGTCCGTCGAGGTGAGGCCGGTCTTTTGATCGACGAGATCTTCCGGGCGGAGTACGGCCGCGCGGTGTCCGTGCTGACTCGCGTCCTCGGCGACCTCGACCTCGCCGAGGAGGCGGTGCAGGACGCCTTCACCACGGCCGCCGAACAGTGGCCGGTCAAGGGCGTTCCGCCGGCACCAGCGGGCTGGATCATCACGACCGCCCGCAACCGCGCGATCGACAAGCTGCGCCGCGAGACCAAAGGGCAGGAGAAGCACGCCCAGGCCGCGTTGCTCCAGCACGAGCCGGAGGAGGAGGTGGGTGACGTGCCGGACGAACGACTGCGGCTGATCTTCACCTGCTGCCACCCGTCGCTCGCGCTGCAGGCCCAGGTCGCGCTCACCCTCAAACTCCTGGGCGGGCTGACCACGGGGGAGATCGCCAGGGCGTTCCTCGTGCCGGAAGCGACGATGGCGCAACGGATCGTGCGCGCGAAGGGCAAGATCCGCGCGGCCCGCATCCCGTACCGCGTGCCAAAAGACGCCGACCTGCCCGAACGCCTCAGGGCGGTGCTCGCGGTCGTCTACCTGATCTTCAACGAGGGCTATCTCGACAAGGCCGAGCTCGCGGACGAAGCCATCAGGCTCGGACGCGTGCTCGCCCAGCTCATGCCGGACGAACCCGAGGTGTGGGGGCTGCTGGCGTTGATGCTGCTGGTCGCGTCACGCAAGGACGCTCGCCTGCACAACGGCGAAATCGTGCTGCTCGCGCACCAGGACCGCACGCTCTGGAACGCCGAGCAAGTCGCGGAAGGCCAGGACATCGTGCGCAGATGCCTGCGGTGGAACCAGCCCGGCCCGTACCAGATCCAGGCCGCCATCAACGCCGTGCACAGCGACCCGCCCACCGACTGGCATCAGGTCGTGGCGCTCTACGACCAACTCCTGACGCACACACCGAGTCCGGTCGTGGCACTGCATCGCGCTGTGGCAGTAGCCGAGACCGAAGGACCGCAGAGAGCACTCGAACAAATCGACGCGCTCGACCTCGACCGCTACCACCTGTTCCACGCCGTCCGCGCGGATCTCCTGACGAGGCTCGGCCAAGACCCCACAGCAGCACTGGAGGCCGCGCTCGAACGGGCGGAGCACCCGGCCGAACGCGACCTCCTCGGAAACCGGCTACGCCTTGCGGCGGCGAACCAGCAGGATCACGCCCACGAGCACGATCAGGATGACCACGATCCACAGCCAGGCGGGCACGCCACCGGACGATGACGGCGTGGTCGACGGGGGAGCGTTGGTCACCGGCGCGCTCATCGTCACGGACGACGTCGGGGCCGCCGACGAGGTCTGTCCCGACAGGGCGAGCGTGAACTCGACCGTGCCGGAGATGACGTCCCCGTCGTCGGACTTCGCCTGCCACGCCAGCTTGTGCGCACCGGCGTGCGTCTCCGCGGTGCCCACCGACGCCGTGATCGTGTTGTCCAGGGCGTGGACCTGGGTGATCGGCCACTTGGCGCCGTCCGGGCCCGTCACGGTGACCGCGTCGCCGTCGGGCAGGCTGATGGCCTCGCTGAACACCAGCTCGATGGCCTTGGGCGGGGCGTCGAGGGCCGCGCCGGACGCCGGGTTGCTGCTCTTGAGCTCGGCGTGGGCCTGTGCGGGGACGGCCAGGGCCGTCGCGGCGAGCAGTGCCAGCACGAGCGCGCTGAAGTAACGCCTCACGTGCGCAGCGTAATGGCCAACGCGCGGTAAGTGGTTCCCTGTCGGATTAGACAGAGTCGTTGTCTCGTCCACCCGGTGTGGATTCACTGTCCGGCATGCACGACTTCCTACGCGTGCTCTACGAGGACCATCAACTCAGTCTGCTCAACTTCGCGACCCGGCTGACCGGAGACCGCGCGGCCGCCGAGGACGTGGTGCAGGAGACCTTCCTGCGCGCGTGGCGACATCCCGAATCGTTTGCCGAGGGAACTTCTGCTCGCGGCTGGCTGATCACGGTGGCGCGCAACGTGGTCATCGATCGGATCAGGGCGAGGACAGCGCGGCCGCACGAGACCGGCGAGCACGAACCGGAACCCGTTCCGGATCACGCGCAGCAGGTCGTGGACGCGATGGTCATGGACGCCGTGCTCGCATCACTGTCCTATGAACACAGACGCGTGCTCACCGAGCTCTACTACAACGGCCGCACGTACACCGAAGTCGCTGTGTGTCTGGGCGTGCCGACGGGAACGGTGAAGTCACGCACGCACTACGCGTTGTGCGAGCTACGCCGTCAGTTCGAAACCGGCCAGGTTCTCGAAGCGGGGCCGACCCGGTGAGCTCCGATCGGCGACCAGCGAGATCCGGTTGGCCATCCACATCGCGCTGATCTCCTGACCGGCGGCGGCAGCGGGCACCCGGCCGCGCGCGATCCACACGAAGGCGCGGAACGGCTGCGGATGCGTGACCGGCACGATCGGCGCGGTGGCCGCGAACACAGCGGCGCCCAGGTCGTCCAGGCCGGTGACGGGAACGCCGATCCACCCGCCGAGCGCCTTCGTCCGCGGTCCCAACGCGCACGGCGTCGGCGGGGCGCCGTCGAGCTCATCCGTCAGCGCCTCGACCAGATCCGGCACGACCCGCTCGGGCACTGTGCCCAGCGGCCGCACCTTGATCATCCACTGGGCGGGTGCGGACCACTCGATCCCCGGCGGCCGAGGCAACGCGCCGAGCACCTCGACGACCTCCGGTGGTGGCCAGATCGCGACGGAGAGCCTCACGCGGACGATTGTGGGACTCGCGGCGCCATCAGCGCCAACCCGGCCGCGAGCACGGCGGCCACTCCGGCGGCGATCATCGGCGCGACGGGGGTCAGGCTGTACAACGCGCCGCCGACCGCCGGCCCGATCAGGGTCGACAGCCCGGCGGTGGCGTTCACCGATCCCGCCACCAGACCCTGGCGGTGCGGCCCGACGCCCAGCGAGGCCGCCGCGGCGAACCCGGTGAGCGCGAAACCGAGCCCGACCGCCAGCACCAGCAACGCGAGAGCGGTCGCCGACGTACCCGGGACAGCCGCGAGAATCACGCACCCCGCCACCGCGATCGGCGGGCCGACCCGCAGCAACCGATCAGCGGGCCACCTCAGGACCGGCACGAGCACTCCCTGCGTGACCACGAGTCCGATCCCGAGCACGAAGGCCAGGGCCGTCAGGGCGAGGATGCCCCCGTCCCGCCGGTCGAACGCGAGCAACGTGGCCGCCACGCTCACCAGCCCGAGCGCCAGGTGCGCCAGGAACCCGATGCCGAAGACGCGCGCCAGGTCTCCCGGCTGCGTCCTGACCATCGGCTGCGGGTTGGCCAGTTTTCCAGGCTGGACGGCGACCAGGACCGCGATCAGGAGCACCAGCGCGATCGCGGGCGCGACGAACAGCGGCACCAGCAACGACCCGATGGCGAGCACGCCACCGAGGAAAGGCCCGATCACGCCGGCCAGTCCCTGCACGGCACCGACCACACCGACGGCCGTGGTGCGCCAGGCCTCGTGGGTCGTGCCGGCGACGGCGAGCGCCGCGACCGGCAGCACGGCGATCCCTGCGCCCACGAGGAAGCTGCGGAACACGAGCGCCAGGACGAACGTCAGCTCCGGCGTCAACGTCTCGTCGGCAACGAGCGTCGAGGCCGCGGCGAACCCGGCCAGTCCCACGAGGCTGAGGCCGAGACCTGCGGCGAGGACGGGACGCAGGCCGAACGCGTCGAGCGCCAAACCCCACAGCGGGCTCGCGACGGTGACGGAGACCGAGGCGACCGTGAACACGAGCCCCAGCTGGCTACCCGTGAGGTCGAGCTGAAGGGACAAGGGTCCGAGAGTCGGTGCGAGCAGGTGCTGGACCGTGAACATCCCCAGCAGCGCGATCAACAGCAGTACGAGCGGTCTGGGCACGCGGTGACAGTAGCCGGAGTTCCACGCGTCCGAACGGATGGTTTCGGGGCTGATGCACTTGGGTAACCCGCGCCCGAACTGATCAAGACGACCTAGGAGCGGTTTGGCTCGCGACCAGGCAGCGAGGACGGGTGAGGCGGCGCATCTGCCCCTGGGCAGGCAGCGGCCGAGTCTCGCGACCGTCCGGCGCTGGGTGCGGCTGCAGCTGATGGGGGAGGCCCCTGACTGCGTCGGCGACGTGCTGCTGGTGGTGAACGAGCTCGTCTCGAACGCCTACCGGTACACGTCCGAGCCGTCGTTCCTGCGGGTCGCCGTGGACAGGTCCAGGATCCGGGTCGAGATCGCCCACGACGCCCAGGCCCGCCCTCCGTTGCGGAAGGTCTCGCGGCCGCAACGGGGATACGGCCTGGTCCTGGTCGCGCGGCTCTCGGACCGCTGGGGCGTCGACCGGGCGCACGGCGGAACCGTGGTCTGGGCGGATTTGCCGAGAGAGACGTGATTCCAGTTCGGTGGGTTTCGATTTTCCCCCGCGTGGGTACGGATCCTGCTGCCTTGAACGAACAGGGCACGGGGAGATGGTGATGGGTATTGCAGGACGGTCCGGCGAACGCCTGGACCTAGTCCTACCAGAGGGAATGTTGCCGCTCGCGAACGTGCGGGCGGAGGTCAGGCGGCTGCTGAGGGGGATGCACGAGAACGTCGTGGTCGACGTGATGGTGGTGGCCACGGAACTGGTGAGCAACGCGTACCACCACGCCGCCGCACCCCGGCGTGCCCGGATTCTGTGCCTGCCGGAGCGCGAGGTGGTGCGGGTGGAGGTCGACGACGGCACGCCCGGCCGGTTCCCGCAGCTCGGGCGGATGGGATTCCTCGGCCGGAGGCAGCGAGGGTTGTTGCTGGTCAACGGGTTGGCGCAGGTCTGGGGGCACAACCGGTTCCCGGACTCGAAGACCGTGTGGGCGGACGTGTCCTCGGTCAGATGAGGGTTTTGGCGACGTAGGCGGCGGCCTCGGCGATGAGGGCCTCGTCGTACTTCGCGTCCGCGGCGGGTTTGCTGGACATGATCGAGATCAGGATCGGCGCGCGGTTCGGCGGCCAGGCGACGGCGATGTCGTTGAGGGTGCCGTAGTCGCCGGTCCCGGTCTTGTCCGCGACCCTCCAGTCCTGGGGCAGGCCCTTGCGGATGCGGTTGGCACCCGTGGTGTTGCGTTCCATCAGGTCCTTCAGGAAGTCGCGCTTCTCCGGTTCGAGGGCGTCACCGAGGACGATCTTCTGGTAGTCAGTGCCGAGCGAGCGCGGGGTGGCGGTGTCGCGCGGGTCGTCCGGAACGGCCGACGTGATGTCGGGCTCGATGCGGTCCATGCGGGTCTCGACGTCGCCGAGCTCGCGCAGGTACCGGGTGAGCTCGCCGGGGCCGCCCAGCTCGCGCAGCAGCAGGTTGCCCGCGGTGCCGTCGCTGTACCGGACCGCGGCGTCGCACAGGTCGCGCAGCTTCATGCCGGTCTGGACGTGCCGGCTGGTGATGGTCGAGCTCTTCATCAGGTCTGACGAGCTGTAGGTGATGACGGTGTCGAGGTGCGCCATGGGGTTGCGGTGCAGGACCGCGGCCGTGGCGAGGCCCTTGAACGTCGAGCAGAACGCGAACCGCTCGTCCGCGCGGTGTTCGATCGTGGCGACGCCGGCCGCGTAGACGCCGAGCCTGGCGCCGTATTTCTTCTCCAGCTCGAACAGGGCTTCGTGGCGGATCGTGGTCGGGCTGGTCGCGGTCGGCGTGGTGGTCGGATCGGGAGTGGGCGCGGCGGTGCAGCCGGCGAGGGGGAGCAGGGCCAGCGACTTGAGCAGGGTGCGTCGAGCGGTCACGCTCCCACGCTATTCGATCTCCGAAATCCTCAGCGACGGGTCCGCGGTGACGGCCTGCAGAACGTTCTCGAACTCGGTGAGCAGCGTCGTGGCCTGGTCCGGCTTGAACAGCAGTGAGTTGTAGACGACGTGGCCGCCGGTCTCGTGCAGGTGGAACGTGACCTCGGACTTCACGATCACCGGGCCGCGCTGCCTGGCCTCGAACGGGGTCGCGGTCACGCCGGGGAGTTCGAGCGCCGGAATCGGCGGCACCAGGGCGAACGTGACGCGCAGCGGGATGCCTTCGACGACCTCGTGGAACGGCACCTCCTGGTGGGCGTGCGCGGCGGCGGTGGTCGCACGCACGCGCCGGAGCACCTCGTGGAAGTCCGGGTCGCCGGAGAGATCGGTCCTGAGCGCCACGACCTTCGCGAAGAAGCCGATCACCTGTTCCAGCTCTGGTCGCACGCGGTTCGCCATCGGGGTGCCGACGACGACGTCCGTTGCGCGCGTGGTCCGGGACAGCAGGACTTTGAACGCCGCCAGCAGCACTTCGTAGGGCGTTGCCTGTTCCTGAGAGGCCACTGTGGTGACTTTGGCGAGCAGTTCGGGCGTCGGGGTCCACGGCAGCAGCTCGCCCGGGCCGAGCGGGTTGAGGTCGCGGTCGGCCTTGGTGGGCAGCTCGATCGGGCTCATGCCCTCCAGGTGCTGCTGCCAGTACTTCGCGTGCTCCGGCGACAGGGTTTCCCGCTCCCACACGGTGAAGTCGGCGTACTGGACGCTCGGTGCGGCCGCGGTGCCGTTGAGCTCCTCGATCAGCAGGCCCTGGGACCAGCCGTCGCTGACGAGGTGGTGCATGGTCAGCAGCAGCACGTGGTCGTCGTCGGCGAGCTTGAGAACGCGGGCCCGCAACAACATCCCGCTCGCCAGGTCGAACGGTACGGTCATCTCGTCGCCCGCGATGAACGCCGCCTCCTCCGCCGAACGCGCGTCGACGACCTTGAGCTCGACCGGCTGGGCGGGCCGAACCTCTTGCAGCACAACGCCGTCCCGTTCGACGAACGCCGTCCGCAACGCCTCGTGCCGCCGCACCACGCGGTCCAGCCTCGCCTGGAGGTCGTCGAGGTCGAGCTCGCCGTGCAGGCGGATCGCCAGCGGCACCGTCCAGAAGCCCGCGGCCAGCACCGAGCCGAACCAGCGGTTGCCCTGGTTCTGCGCGAGGGACAACGGCACCGGGCCGCGCGGGCGAGAGGTCACCGGCTGGGTCCACGACTTCTCGCTGAACGTTCGAGCGAGGCGTTCCGGCGTGCGGTGGTGGAACAACGCCGGCAGCGGCAGCTCGACGCCGAGTTCCGCGCGGACACGGGTGATCACGCGCGTGGCGACGAGGGAATGGCCGCCGAGTGCGAAGAAGTCGTCGGTGGCGCCGACGTCCTCGATGCCGAGCACGTCCGCGAAGATCTGGCACAGCGCGGCTTCCTCGGTCGTGCGCGGCCGGACGTGCGGGGAGCGGAGTGCCGGTGCGGGCAGCGCACGGCGGTCGACCTTGCCGTTCGCCAGCAGCGGGAACTCCTTCAGCTGCACGAAAACCGACGGGACGAGCTGGACCGGCAGCCGGGAAGCGCAGTACTCGTGCAGATCGATCTCACCGATGACATAGGCGATGAGTTGCTTGTCCCGCACCACGACCACGGCCTGCCCGACTGCGGGATGCGCGTTCAGCACGGCCTCGACCTCGCCCGGCTCGACCCGCACGCCGCGGATCTTCACCTGGTCGTCGACCCGGCCGTGGAACTGCAACTGGCCGTCGTCGCTCCACGACGCGAGGTCGCCGGTCAGGTACATGATCTCGCCGGGCTCGTGCGGATTCGCCACGAACGTCCGCGCGCTCAGCTCCGGCCGTCCGTGGTAGCCCTGTGCCAGACCGACTCCCGACACGCACAGCTGACCCGCGACACCGACCGCGGTGGGCAGCAGGTTGGCGTCGAGCAGGTGGACGCGGGTGTTGTCGATCGGGCGGCCGATCGGCGCGGTCGTGGGCCAGTCCAGCACGTCGGCTGGCAGCGAGTACGACGTGATCACGTGCGACTCGGCGGGGCCGTAGTGGTTGTGCACGCGCAGCCACGGCCGCAGCGCGCAGAAGTTGCGCAGCCGGACGTCGAGCGTCAGCGGTTCGCCGGCCTGCGAGACGTGCCGCATCGAGGCGAACGACGGGTCCTCGTCCAGCAGTGCCCGCAACACCGAGTCCGGCACGAACAGCCGGGTGATCTTCTTTGCGTCGAGCCAGGCGGCCAAAGCCCTGGGATCGCGCCGGACCTCGTCGGACGGGATCACCAGGGTGCCGCCGAACAACAGCGCCGAGAAGATCTCCTGCACCGACACGTCGAACGTCGAGGTGGTGAACTGCGCGGTGCGGCTGTCCGGCTCTCGTTCGAGCGTCTTCTCCTGCCACCGCAGCAGGTTCACGACACAGCGGGACGGCATCAGCACGCCCTTGGGCCGCCCGGTCGAGCCGGACGTGTAGATCATGTAAGCCGGACCTGGCTCCACTCGTTCCAGGGCGGTGTCCGGGAGGTTCGAGGCCTTTGAGGGACACAGTGGACTGTGGAACAGCACGCGGTTCCGGCTCACCACAACGGCGAGCCGCGCGTCGTCGACCAGGAACTGGATCCGGTCGAGCGGGTGCTCGGGGTCGATCGGCACGTACGCCGCACCGGCCTTCAGCACACCGAGGATCGCCACGATCATCTCGATGCCCCGGTCCAGGCACAGCCCGACTCGGTCACCCGCGCTGACGCCGTTGTCCCGCAACAGATGCGCGAGCTGGTTCGACCGCCGGTCCAGCTCGCGGTAGGTCACCGCGTCGTCGCCGTGCTCGACCGCGACCGCGTCCGGCGTCGTCAGCACCTGCTCGGCGAACAGGTCGGGGATGCCGACGTCCGGCAGGTACTCGGCGGTCGAGTTCCACCGCTCCAGCAGCACGGCCTCGTCCTGGTCGATCATCGAGATCCGGGACAGGCGCTGGTCGTTCGACGCGTTCAGCACCCGCGCGAGGTGCTTGAGGAACCGCGAGATCCGCGGTCGGTCGAACAACGCCCGGTTGTAGAGGACACGGCCGTTCTGGATCTCGATGTCGAAGCTGGTGAACGCGACCTCGGGGTCGTAGAGGTCCCGGCGCGGCCGCAGGTCGACCTGCACCTGCACGAGCGGATGCCGCGACAGATCCCGTTCCGGCGCCAGCAGATCCACGACCTGGTCGAACGGGACGAGCTGGGTTGCCGCCGCGGCCAGCAGCTCCGCGGTCAGCCCGCACAGCTCGCCGAACGCCGGGTCGCCGGACAGATCTCCGCGCAGCACAACGAGTTCGTCGTCGACGACAACACCGATCGGCACGTCGGCCGACCGCGTGTACCGGCCCAGCACCACCTGCAGCGCCGCCAGCAGAGCGTCCGAGTCGACGTCGACCGACCACGGCACGACCCCGGCTTCGGGTCTGTGCAGCGGTGGTCGCGGCCGGTCCGTCGGCAGCTCCGGCACCGGCAGGTCCCGCAGCTGCTCCAGCCAGTAGTCCGGAGAACCCGTTGGTGCGTCAGGCGGAGCGCCGCCGAGCACGGACTCCAGCACGCGGATGTCGCCGAGAATGCCGTGCATGGTCAGCACGAGCAGCGACGAGTTGATCTCCAGGGCACGGACGAGAGGCCCGGTGCGCAGGTCGAACGGTTCGGTGATCTCGGCGCGAACCGCGGCCCGCACATCGGACACCTGAATCTTCCGCGTGACGACGGGCGGCCCACCGGGGACGGGCCGCCCGTCGTCGTCGAACCGGACCAGGAGGGTGTCCGGCACGCTGATGACGACAGGGGTGGTGATCAGCGTGATGTGATGGCCGGGGTTGCCGGGATCCAGCTGATCGAGGAACCACATGCGGCGCCGGGTGTGGTCGGTCACGGTGCCTCCCTGCGAGTCACCACCGACGCTAACGCCGAGAATCTGGTCGGATCCCTCGTCTTTGCTGGTCTAGCCCAACACGGGCGTTCCTCGCGTTCGGCTGGCACGCTTTACGCATGACCAACGAGGACGGGACGGAGACGGATGTGTGCACACGTCTGCTGCATCCCGGTCTGCGTTGGGGCACAACGGTTCTCCCGTGTGCCTGCGTCCGGTGCGGGCCGCCTGAGCCGCCGTCTCAGGCGGTCGACCGGCGGATGACGTGATCGGCCCGCGGCAGGTGCATCGTGAGGTGCGCGCGATCACCCCGCAGGACGACCCATGATCGTTCGATCGGGACACCGCGGTAGTCGTGTGCCATCCACGCGATCGACAGGACCGGTGTGGCGGGCCTGATGTCGAGCATCCCCGCGATGCGCGGCGTCGCCAACGCGGTGGTGCACCACGGGTGCAGCTCGCCGAACCGGACTTTGTACCTGTCGACGAGGAACTTCCGCAGCGGCGCACTGCGGTCGTAGGCCTCGGCCAGGCCGGGGAACTGGGAGGCGCGCAGGTACGTGGATCTGACGCCGATCGGCTCGTCCCCGCGGACGAGCACCGACTCGACGTTGACCACGTCCTGGGCGCCGATGGTCCGCACCACGATCTGCTCGCGGGTGGCGAGGTCCTGGACGAGGGCGTCGAGGCTCAGCCGGTGGACCTGCTTGCGGGGCGCGACAGCCGTGCCCTGCCGACCGGCCTTGCGGATGAGCTTGCCCTCGAGCACCAGCTCGTCCAACGCCTTGCGGATCGTGGTGCGGGACATGCCGAACAGCTCGGCGAGCTCGCGTTCCGGCGGGAACGGGGTGTTGTCGGGCAGCTCGCTCAGCAGGTCGAGCAGCTTGGTCTTGGCCTGGTAGTAGCGCGGAATGGCGGACACACCTGGACGCTATTTCCGGGCGATAACTGGCGACTCATCGCGCCTCGTGAGCGTCCGGGATCGAGCCGATCTCCTGATATATCCGGAAAGCTTCTTCTCTATTTCCTTGGAGGTAGGCGACGGCGGCGTCCAGCCAGCGCGACGGGGCCACTTCGGCCACGGCCTCCACGCCATGTCCGGCGGCGGCGAGCACTTTCGGCAGGTTGACGCCGATCGGGCCGGTGATCTGCCGTCCGGGCAGCACGGTGAGCAGCTCGTCGACCCATTCGGTGACTTGCTCGCCGTCTTCCAACGCGATCCGTGCGCGCATCACGAGCGGATGCTGCATTTCGGCTGGATGGCCCCTCAGACGGCCGCATTCGACCGCCTCGATCGCATCCTCACGAGCACCGGCGAGATCACCCGTCAGCAATCGCAGCCGGGACCGCATCGCACGGTAGAACGGATCCGCGGGGTTGTTGGTGACGGATTCGTCGACGATCGCGAGCGCCTGCGGGTAGGCGCCCTCCCAGAACAGCTCGACGTAACGGGTGGAGTCGAGCCAGCCGAGCGTGTAGCTGTCGCCGTGCCGCAACGCCGCGATGCGTGCTTCCGACCGCGCGGCGAGCCGTCCTGCCCTGTTGCCGAGCAGGCCGTACGCGGTGCCGAGGTTGTAGAGCGTCAGCGCGGGGGAGACCCCGAGCCCGCGCAGCACCGCGACCGCCGCGACGATGTCCTCGACGCCGTCGCGGTCACCCGACTTGACCCTGGCGAGCCCCAGCGACTCGAGCGCGGTCGCCCGGTGCTCGTTCTCGGCCCCGACGAGCGCCGCCCGCGCCGCGCTGATGGCCTCGCCCATCCGGCCCTGCAGCGACAGGGTGCGCGCGAGGCTCGCCTGCGTGCGGTAGGTGCGCTCGTCCGGTTCGGCTCGCGCGAGGAGGTCGATCGTGCGGTCCGCCGCCGTGATCGCCTTCTGGTGCTCGCTGCGGTGCCGCCACGCCCGCCACAGCGCCTGGGACGCCTCCGCGGCGCCGGCGAAGTCGCCCGCCGCCTCGAACAGGGCGATGGCGTCGGTGAGCTCGTCCGTGCCGCCGCCGCTCCAGGCGAGGCTCGACCCGAGCATCGTCAGCTGGTCCGCGCGGTCCGGGTGCTCGGGCGGGCACACCGCCAGCGCTGCCTGGTAGCAGCGGATCGCCGTGTCCCGTGCGGCGAGCCCGGTCGCCTTGTTGCCGGCCTCGGTGAGCGCCTCCCGTGCCTTCTGGCCGAGGATGTCGCACGGCCGTCCGGCGGCTTCGGCGAGCCACACGGCCTGCTGGAAGTGGTGTGCCAGCAGCGGAACGTGTTCCAGCGGCAGGGCTTTGAGCCACTCCGCGGCGTGGTAGTGCTTCATGGCTTTGGTGGTGCGCGGGACGCGGTCGTACGCGACGTCGCGGACCAGCACGTGGCTGAACGTGTACTCGGCCTCGCCGATCACGTTGCTGGTGGCGCTGCGCTTGAGGAAGTCCTTCTGCCGCAGCACTTCCAGGCACCGCGTGACCTCGGGAACCTCGCGTTCGGCGACCGCGGCCACCGCACCCGGCCACACCGTGGTGCCGATGACGGCCGCGTCCTGGAGAACGACCTTTTCCAGCGGTGGCAACGAGTCGAGGCGCGCGCCGATCACCGTCTGCACGGTGTCGGGCAGCGTGTGCTGGTCGCCGTCGCGGAGCATGCGGACGTACTCACCGGCGAACAACGGGTTGCCCGCCGAGCGCTGCAGCAGCTCCGGGAGGTCTGCCGTGACGTCGTGCTTCGTCGTCAGCATCTTGAGCAGCAGTGCGGTGTCCTCTTCGGACAGTGCGTCGAGCGGGACGACCTCTCCCCACGCCGGGCGGCGTTCGAGCAGCTCCGGCCGTGCGGTGGCGAGGATCAGCAAGGGCACGTCGTCGGCGGTGCCGGCGAGGCCGTGCAGGTAGTCCAGCAGCAGGTCGTCGGCCCAGTGCAGGTCCTCGACGATCACCACGAGCGGTTCGGCGGCGATCTGCTCGACCGTGCGGCGCCACGCCATCAGCACGTCGCTGCCCTGCGGTGTCACGCCCAGCAGAGCGCTCAGCTGCGTGACGAGCCACGGGTCGTCGCTGATCGCCTTGATCTTGCCGGTGACGACGTCCGGCGCGTCGGAGTCGAGGATTCCCGCGTGGCCGCGGATGACCTGCGCGAGCGGGGCGAACACGTCGTCGCGGCCGAACGGGGGAGTGCGGCCGGTCAGCGTCCGCCGGCCGGCGGCGAACTCCCTGGTGAGGCGGGACTTGCCGGTGCCGGGCTCGCCGACCAGCGTGATCATGCGCGGCCGGCGTGCGCGCTGGACCTGCTCGAAGGCCTCGCACACCTTGGCCAGCTCGCACGACCTGCCGACGAACGGGGTGTCGTCGCCGGCCGGGGTGAGCGTGCGGTCCGTCGTCGGGCAGGTCCTGACCTCGCCCACGACGGTCAGGGCGACTTCCCGCAGGCCTGTGTCGAGCAAGGTGCCGCCGACTTCGAGCTTGTCGCCGGACGTGACGAGCGCCGGACCCGTGACCACCGCTGCCGCCACCGGGTGGCCGCTGGTGATCTCGAACGCCGCCCTGACGGCCCGTGCCGCGTCGTCCTCGCGGCTGGTCGGAGCACCGAACGCCGCCGCGATGGTGGAGCCGAGCGTCGTGACGATCACGCCGCCGAGGCCCTCGATCGTCTCGCTGATCGCGGCCACCTCGGCTTCCAGCAGCTCGTCCGCTGCCTCGTCGGCGCCGCGCAGGTCGAGTCGCGTGACGAGCACGCTGACCTTCTTGCGTTCCAGCACGAGCGGATGCACCGAAGCGGAGAGCGCGAGCGACGGGTCCTGCGTGAGGATGGCCTGTTCCAGCGCGACCAGGTCGCGGCCGGGGTCGATGCCGAGCTCCGCCGCGAACCTCTCCCGTGCCGCGCGGAAGGCCGCGAGCGCGTCGGCCTGCCTGCCGGACCGGTAGAGAGCGAGCATGAGCTGGCCCTGCAAACGTTCCCGGAGCGGGTGATCACGCACGAGAGCTTCGAGCTCCGCGATCACCTCGCGGTGTTTGCCCGAGGCCAGCTCGGCGTCGAACCTGTCCTCGACGGTGATGTCGCGCAGGTGCTCGATCTCGACGAGCGCGGGCCACCTGACACCGTCCGCCACCAGGTCCGCGAGCACCGGCCCTCGCCACAACGCCAGCGAGTCGCGCAGGATCACGGCCTTCTGCTCAGGCCCCGGTGCGGTGGCGGCACGAGCTGTGGCGGCGCGGAACCGGTGCAGGTCAACGCGATCCGGTTCCGCGCGCAGCAGGTAGCCAGGCTTGCGGGTGACGAGGTCGAGCTCGGCTTTTCTGAGTGCCGACACGACGTTGAGCAGAATCCCGCGCGCCGTCGGAGGATGCCCGTCCGGCCACAACGCCTCGGTGAGCTCGCTGATCGACACCACGCGCCCGGCGTTGAGCAGCAGGAACCCGAGCGCCGCCCGGCGGGTGAACCCACCGAGCCGCAGCTCGTGGCCGTCCACCCGGACCAGCAGCGGCCCGAGGACGTTGAACTCGACAGACATCGGTCTGGACCATACCTGTCACTCCACGAGTCGGATCCCCTCGTGACGCGGCCGGTCGAACAGCGTCGTGCTCCGGTGCTTGAGGTGGAGGTCGAAGAACGCGGCCACGTAGTCGTGCTGGGCCTTCAACGCGTCCTTCGGATCGATCGTCCCAATGAGACCGTCCGCGCGTTCCGGGTCGATCTCGGGGATCTGGGGCACCGACCACTGGAGGTCGCTGAACCCGAAGTGCGCGCCGTCGTCCAGGTGCACGTCCCGCTTCCACCCGCGCTGGTTCGGCCAGAAGTCCGCCCACGTCCTGGTCAGGCTCGTGTCGCGATGGGTGAGCTCGCGTTCGCCGTCGTCGCCGCCGAACAGCAGGAACGGCCGGTCGAGGCCCTTGACCACTTCTCCTGGCGCGTAGGAGCCTCCGTCACCGGTGTGCTCCATCCCGCCGTCGATGTTGATGCCCGCGTCGAACCTGCGGTCGTGCACCATCGTCTCGCCGGCCGTGTAGCCGCCGGTCGAGTGCCCGGCGATCCCGACTTTGCTCAGGTCGGCGTTCTGCGTGAGCTTCGGCAGCTGGTCGAGCACGAACCGCATGTCCGCGACCCGCGTGTCGATGACCTTCTTCATCGTCGCCGGGCTGCCGTCGACGCCGCCGTACTCGATGCGGTTGCCGGGGAACTCCACGGCGAACGCCTCGTGCGTGTGGCTCACCGTCACCACGACGTAGCCGCGGCTCGCCAGGTCGTCCGCGGCGCTCGTGTAGAACTCGCGCGGCGCCTGCAGAGCCGGGGAGAACAGCACGACGGGCCACTTGTTCTTGATCGGTGGAGCGTCCACACGGGCCTGTCGCTTCGTCTTGGCCCAGTCGACGGTTCCGACCGGAACGTCGAGGAACGCCGGGCTGGAGATGATCGGGTCGGCTGCCTTCGCGAGGCCCTCGGCGAGCCAGGGCGCGTGCTGTCCCCTGCGGTGAGCCGGGTAGCTGACGGTGACCATCAGTTCCCGGTTCTTTGACGGTTGGAACGGGTCAACTCGCGTGGAATCTGTCAGGTGAGCGTCGAACGTCCCCACCGGGAACGGGCCGCTGACCTGCGGTGATATGAGCGTGGAAGCGGCCAGGACAGCCGCTGCGACCAGGTGCATGTTGATCTACCCCCTTCGCGCGTGAGCCTCCCAGGCGCGCGCTGAGAGGGGGCTGAGACCTTGTGGCTGCCGTGATCCAGTGCCAGGTTGGGAGTTGACGTACCAGCTGGTCCTCTGGGTGGGGAGATCACGGATGCGGCGGACAAGGGTGTTCGGGCTGCTGGCGGTGTGCGGACTGGTTTCCGGCTGCCTCGGGCAGACGCAGGAGGGTGATCAGGCGCGCAACGCCGACGCCAAGGAGATCACGCTGACGATCGTCGCCAACGCGGCGCAGGGCGGCAAGAACGCCCGTGGCGCCAACTGGCTGCAGAACTGGGTGATCCCGAAGTTCACCGAGCTGCAGAAGTCCCGCGGGGTCACGGCTGTGGTGAAGTTCGAGCAGAACGGCACCGGCGACGAGGACTTCAAGACCAAGGTCGCGCTGGACCTGAAGACCGGCGGTGGCGGCGACATCATCGAGATCGACGGCATCTGGCTCGGCGAGTTCGCGCAGGCAGGGCAGATCAAGCCTCTTGACGACGTTGTCGGAAACACCGCGTGGGACGGCTGGGACAAGATCCCCAAGGCCGTGCAGGGGCTCGGCGAGTTCGAGGGCAAGCGGTACGGCGTGCCGATGGGCACCGACGGGCGCGTGCTGTTCTTCAACAAGAAGCTGTTCGCTTCCGCTGGTCTGCCCTCGGACTGGCAGCCTCGGTCGTGGCAGGACGTGCTGGACGCGTCCGCTCGCTTGAAGGCCCTGCCCGGTGTCACGCCGCTTCAGCTCAACGCCGGCAGCGCGATGGGCGAGGCGACGACGATGCAGGGCGTGCTGCCCGCGTTGGCCGGCACCGGCAAGCCGATCTACGACGGCGGGAAGTGGCAAGGGGACTCGGCTGGGGTGAAGGACGTTCTGGGGCTGTACCAGAAGGTCTACGGAAGCGGCCTCGGCGATCCCGTGCTGCAGCAGGAGGCGAACGGGCGGCAGCGGTCGTTCCAGCTGTTCAGCGAGAACAAGATCGGCATCCTGCTGGAGAGCGACTACTTCTGGCGTTCCGTGGTGGAGCCCAAGAACGGCGTCGCCAAGATGGCGGACCGCGACACGGCGGTGGGCTGGGCTCTGGTTCCGTCGCGTCAGGCCGGCTCGGGTGTCGGTGGGCAGGACTTCGTGTCGATGTCCGGCGGCGGCGTGCGGGTGATCAACCCCAACACCAAGTACCCCAGGCAAGCGTGGGAGTTCATGCAGTTCCTGAACTCCGCCGAGGCCGTGAAGGAGTCGCTGGCCGGGACCGCGCAGCTCACGCAGCGGCAGGACGTCAACGACGAGGTGCTCAAGGGCGACCCGATGCTGACGTTCATCGCGGAGAAGGTCCTGCCGATCACCCGGTACCGGCCTGGGCTCGCGCAGTACCCGAAGGTGTCGGCGGCCTTGCAGCAGGCGACGGCGGACGTGGTGTCCGGCAAGAGCCCGGACGAGGCGGCGCGCGCCTATCGCGACGCTTTGGTGAAGGCCGTCGGCGAGGCCAACGTTGGCTAGCGGGTCGTTTTCGATGAACGGCGCTTTTGTCCACCTGAGGTGCACGAAAGCGCCGTTCATCGAAAACGGGCGAAGGGATGGATAGCTCCGGGTTGGGGGTTCGGCGGGCGGTTGTGTTTGTGGCGCCCGCCCTGCTGCTCATCGGGCTGTTCCTCGTCTTCCCCGCGCTCTGGACCCTCTACATCGGCATCACGAACTACCAGCTCACCGGACCCGCCGCCGCCAACCCGCAGGTCGTCGGGCTCGACAACGTGATCGAGGCTGTGCGCGACCCGCTGTTCACGAACTCGGTGTGGCTGACGGCGTTGTTCGTGCTGTTCTCGGCGGTGATCGGGCAGAACGCGCTCGGCTTCGCGCTGGCGTGGCTGCTGCGGTCGGTGAGCCCGTGGCTGCGGCGCACGACCGAGGGCCTGGTGCTGCTGTCGTGGATCCTGCCGAGCACGGTCGTGGCGTTCCTGTGGTTCGCGGTGCTGAGCCGCGACACCGGCACGCTCGGCCTGCTGCTCGGCTCGCCGCAGACGTCGTGGCTGGTCGAGTACCCGATGACCAGCCTGATCATCTTCAACGTCTGGCGCGGCACGGCGTTCTCGATGCTGCTCTACACCTCGGCCCTGGCCGCGGTGCCGCCGTCGCAGCTCGAGACCGCGCGGCTGGTCGGGGCGTCCGGCTGGCAGACCGTGCGGGACGTCGTGTTCCCGCACATCCGCGGGCACGTGCTCACCAACACCCTGCTGATCAGCCTGTGGACGGCCAACGACTTCACGCCGTTCCTGCTCACGTCCGGCGGGCCCAACCACCGGTCCGAGGTGCTGCCGGTGCTGATCTACCGGCAGGCGTTGGAGGGTGGGCAGCTCGGGTATGCGTCGGCGATGTCGATGCTGCTGCTGGTCGGGAACCTCGTCGTCGCGCTGGTGTACCTGCGGCTGTTGCGGAGGCGGGCATGAGTCCTCTGTGGATCGTGCGCAGGATCGGCTTCTACGTGCTGGTCACGGTTTTGCTGGCGTTCTTCGCGGTGCCGATGCTGTGGCTGGCTTCGGCGCCGTTCGACTCCAAGCCCGGTCTCGGGTTGCGCTGGCCGGATTGGACTCTGTCGAACGTCTCCGCCACTTTCGACCACCCTTACACGTTGTCGTCGCTGGTGAACTCACTGATCTTGTGCGTCACCGCGACTGTCGTGACGACTGTGCTGGCGGCGCTGGCGGCCTATGCGTTGTCGCGGGTGCGGATTCCCGGGCGGGATCTGTTGCTGTACCTGCTCTTGTTGTTGTCTTCAGTGGTGACGGGGACGGCCGCGATGGTGCCGATCTTCGTGATGATGCTGCAGCTCGGCCTGATCAACTCGCAGCTCGGGACGGCGCTGGTGATCGCGGGCGGCATGCTGCCCGCCGCGATCTTCATCCTGAAGGACTTCATGGACGCCGTGCCGCGCTCGTACGAGGAGTCGGCGCGGGTGTTCGGCGCCTCGCCGCGCCAGGTGCTGAGCCACGTGGTGCTGCCGGTCGCGCGGCCCGGTGTCGCGACGATCTTCGTGTGGGCGTTCGTCAACGCCTGGGGCAACTTCCTGCTGCCGTTCCTGCTGCTGCGCGACGTCGGTCAGCAGCCGGCGGCCGTGCTGCTGCGGACCCTGTACGACGAGGGCGGCAGCGCCAACCTGACGGTGATCCCGGTGTTCTCGTTGCTGTACTCGATCCCGGTGGTCGTGCTGTACCTGTTCGTGAGCAAGCGGTACGGGTTCCGATTCCACGGAGGCATCAAGAGCTGATGGCGGGCATCACTGTGTCGGGGCTGTCCACGGTCTACCCCAACGGGGTGCGGGCGGTGGACGCGTTGGACCTGGAGATCGCCGACGGCGAGCTGTTCGCGCTGCTCGGCCCGTCGGGCTGCGGCAAAACGACTTTGCTGCGCACGATCGCGGGCCTCGAAGGTGCTTCGGAAGGAGCGGTCGGCATCGGCTCGCGGGACGTCACGCGGCTGCAGCCCGGCGATCGCCGCGTCGCGATGGTCTTCCAGGACTACGCGCTGTTCCCGCACATGACGGTCGCCGAGAACATCGCTTATCCACTCCGAGTCCGCGGTGTTGCGAAGTCGGTCCAGCAGGAGACGGCGGTGCGCACGGCCGGCGGGCTCAGCCTGGGAGCGTTGCTGGACAGGCGGCCTGGGCAGCTTTCCGGTGGCCAGCAGCAACGGGCGGCCCTCGCCCGTGCTGTCGCGGCCTCGGCCGAGGTGCTGCTGCTCGACGAGCCTCTGTCCAACTTGGACGCGCGGTTGCGGTTGGAGGCCCGGACGTTCCTCAAGAAGCTGCAACGAGAACTTGCCTTGACCACGGTGTTCGTGACGCACGACCAAGCCGAGGCGCTGGCGTTGGCCGACCGGATCGCCGTGATGGACGCGGGCCGGATCCGCCAGCTCGGCACGCCGCGCGAAGTCTTCCAACGGCCTGCGGACACGTTCGTCGCCAACTTCATCGGCTCCACGCCCATGAACCTCGTGCCACGCGATGACGTGATCATCGGCGTGCGGCCCGAGTACCTCGTACCGGCTGACGGGGGTCTGTTCACCGGCTCGGTGTCCATTGTGGAGAACCTCGGCGTCACGTCGCTGGTGACGCTGGACTGCGGCGAGGACCAGATCGGCTACATCGTGCCCGAGGACGCCGAACCGGAGATCGGCGCGACCGTGACCGTGGACGCTCCCGCCGCCCGCGTTCTGCGCTATGACAAGGAGACCGGCCTACTCGTGAGGTGACCGCGATGTTCCAGACCGACGGCTACGAGACGCGTCCGAGCGTGCTCTCGCCGGCCAAGTTCGAAGCCCTGGCCGCCCATTTCGAGGCCAAGCTGGCAGCCTTGCCACCGGGAGAGCGCCCGGAGCACATGGACGTGCCTCACCTGACGGATCCAGCGTTGTTCGAGTGGCTGCTGGACCCGGACGTGCTGGACCTCGTCGAGTCGCTGATCGGCCCGGACATCGCCCTCTTCTCGTCCCACTTCATCTGCAAGCCCGCGGGCGACGGCAAACCCGTGCCGTGGCACCAGGACGCGCACTTCTGGCGCGACACCATCGCACCCGCCGGCGACGCGATCACCGTGTGGCTCGCCATCGACTCCAGCACGGTCGAGAACGGCTGCCTGCGCGTGATTCCCGGCAGCCACCTCGCGCCGGTCGAGCACACCGGCACCGAGGACTCGTTCTTCAACCAGGAAACGGCGGTCGACGAGTCGCGCGCGGTCGACGTCGAGCTTGCGCGCGGCGCGTGCAGCATCCACTCGGCCATGCTGGTGCACGGCAGCCCGCCGAACCGCAGCACGTCACGGCGCTGCGGCTACACCATGCGCTACATGCCGACCACGGTCAGGTTCCTGAGGGAGGACCGGAAGATCTATCTGGCCAGGGGACGCGACCACGCCGGGAACTCCTACGCGGAGGTCGGGGTCTGATTCACGGCCAGAGTTCGATCGCGAGCTCCTTGACCGTCTTCTCGTCCACCTCGACCCCCAGTCCCGGTCCCGATGGCACCCGCGCCATTCCCCCGCGGACCGTGATCCCGTCCGCGTAAGGCGACGAGATGAACTGGCGCCCGTTGAGATCCGCCGGCCCGCCGATGCCGTGCGCCGCGAACAGGTGCAGCGACGCGGCCAACCCGACATCGGAATCCGTGAGCCCGGAGCCGAGAAGCCTCACCCCGCAATCCTCCGCGAGCTGGCACAACCGCCGCGACAACGTGAGCCCACCCGACCGTTGCACCTTCGCGACCGCGACATCGATGGCATCCAGCTTCACGAACGTCGCGAGATCACTGGGGTGCCGCAGGCTCTCGTCCAGCGCGACGGGCAGGGGAGAAGCGGCCCTGAGTCGTCGCTGGCCGGCGACATCGTTGGCAGGCAACGGTTGTTCGAACGCGAACACGTCGAACTCCTCCAGCTTCCGCGCGATCCGCAACGCCTCGTCGACGGAGTAGGCCTGATTCGCGTCCACCCACAACGGCGCTTCCGGAGCCTCCGAACGCACCGCTCGCACCACGTCCAGGTCGGTGCGCTCGTCGTGCAGCCCGATCTTCACCTTGAACGCCCGATAACCCTCACCCAGTCCCTCGGCAACGCACGCAGCCACCTCGGCAGGCGTCTGACCGGACACGATCCACGCCAGTTCGACCTCCTCGCACCGCCGCTGCCCCCACAGCACCCCGAGCGGCACCTCCAGCGCCCGTCCGACCAGGTCGTGCAGCGCCACGTCCACGGCGGACTTTGCCAGTGGCGCCCCGATCGAGAAGCCGCGGTTGATCGTCCGGTCGAACACCCGGCTGACCCCGTCCAGCTGCCAGATCGGCAGCCCGATGATCGCCGGTGCCAGATAGCGGGAAATCGTCGTGAAGATCGATTCAGCCGTCTCGTACGTCCACGCCGGAATCGGGGTCGCCTCGCCCCACCCGTGCACCCCGCCGCCACTCACCTTCGTCAGGATGCGAATGCTCGGATGACCTGCGACGGCGACGCTGCCACCTGATACGCCGAACGACCGGATCGTCGGCAGCGCAACGGCGTAGACGTCCACTCGTTCAACGGTCAGGTCAAGCTTCATCGTTCCTCCATCTTGACCGGTCAGTGGACCGGACATAGCGTACGGGAAAGCGCTTTCCGACCTAGGGAGCTTCGTGAAACCGGTTTCGGGGGACCGCTGGCGCGGCGTTGTCGAGCGATCGTGGCGACCGGCCGCGCTGCTCGCCGCCTGCCTCGCGATCTGGCACCTCATCACGGTCACCGGCCTGGTCGAGGCCTACCTCGTGCCGTCACCGGGCAAGACGTTCGACCTCCTGGTCGACAAGTGGTCCTACCTCTGGGGCCACACGTGGGTCACGACCTACGAGACGCTCCTGGGTTTCGCGCTCGCGGGCGTCCTCGGCGTCCTGATGGCCGTCGCGATGGTCTACTCGAAGACGATCGAGAGCACGGCCTACCCGCTGCTGCTGTTCGCGCAGGTCATCCCCAAGATCGCCATCGCACCGCTGTTCGTGGTCTGGCTCGGCTTCGGCTTCGAGCCCAAGGTCATCGTGGCCGTGCTGATGGCGTTCTTCCCGGTCGTGATCTCCACGGTCACCGGTCTCAAATCGGTCGACGCCGAGATGCTCGAGCTCGCCGCCACCATGGGCGGTGGACCGGTCAAGACGTTCGTGAAGATCCGCTTCCCGGCCGCGCTGCCGCACCTCTTCGCGGGTCTCAAGGTCGCCGTCACGCTCGCCGTCACCGGTGCCGTGGTCGGCGAGTTCGTCGGCTCCAACGAAGGCCTCGGATACGTGATCCTGCAGGCCAACGGCAACATGGACACCCCGATGCTGTTCGCCGGCCTGATCGTCATCTCGGTCGTCGGCATCCTCCTCTTCCTCCTGCTCGACCTCGCCGAACAGCTGATGCTGCCGTGGCACTCGAGCAGGCGTGGCGCCGCCGTCACAACCCTTCTCGCGAAAGGCGGATCATGAAGAAGCTGCTCGCAGGCTTACTCCCCGCGTTGCTGGTGGTCGCCGCCTGCGGTGGTGGTGGCGGTGGCACCTCGACGCAACCCGGTGAGGCCAAAGAGGTCACGCTGACGCTCAACTGGTACCCGTACGGCGAGCACGCGCCGTTCTACTACGGGGTCAAGCAGGGCATCTTCGAGAAGCACGGCATCAAGCTGAAGATCCAGGCGGGCCAGGGCTCCGGCAAGACCGTGCAGGCGACGGGTGCGGGTCAGACGGACTTCGGCTGGGCCGACACGTCCGCGCTCGCCACCGCGGTCGAGACGGGAGTGCCGGTGAAGAGCGTCGGCGTGTTCCTGCAGACGACGCCCGCGTCCGTGCAGTTCTTCTCCGAGAAGAACATCAAGAAGCCCGCGGACCTCAAGGGCAAGTCCGTCGCCACGACGGCGGGTGACGCGCTGACCAAGACGTTCCCCGCGTTCCTCAAGCAGAACGGCATGCAGGAGTCGGACGTCTCGATCCAGAACATCGACCCGGCGGGCAAGATGGCCGCGGTGATCTCCGGCCGCACCGACGTGCTGCTGGGCTTCGCGTCCGACCAGGGGCCGACGATCAAGGAGAAGGCCGGCAAGGACGTCGGTTACCTGCGGTTCTCCGAGTTCGGCCTCAACTACTTCAGCAACGGGCTGCTGACGTCGAAGTCCATGCTGCAGAAGGATCCCGAGCTGGTGAAGAAGATGGTCGCGGCCACCCAGGAGGCGTGGGCCGAGGCCGAGAAGGCACCGGAGGCCGCGGCCGAGTCGATGAAGGGCGCCGCCGAGCAGCTGCCGTCGCCGACGGTGGTGCTGGAGCAGTTCAAGACCACGCTGACGTTGCTGCACACCGACGCCACGAAGGGCAAGGCGCCGGGCGTCAACAGCCTGGACGACTGGAAGAAGACCATCGACACCTTCCAGAAGACAGGGATCATCAAGGCCGCGTCCGAGCCTTCGGCGTACTGGGAAGAAAGCGTGGCACCCAAGGGATGACCGGAACGTTGAACGCCACAGCCGCAGTCGAGATCAACGGTGTCGCCGTGCGCTTCCACTCGAAGCGCACGGAGGTCACCGCGATCGAGCAGGTCTCGCTCGACGTCGCGCCCGGCGAGTTCGTGTCCATCGTCGGGCCGTCGGGATGCGGCAAGTCGACGCTGCTCAAGCTGGTCTCGGGGTTGTTGACACCGAGTGCGGGCTCGGTGACGTTGCTGGGCGAGCCGGTGCGCGGGCCGCGGCACGACATCGGGTTCGTGTTCCAGCGGGCGGCGTTGCTGGAGTGGCGTTCGGCGCGCAAGAACATCCTGCTGCAGGCCGAGATGCGCGGCATGAGCTCGGCCGAGGCGGGCAAGCGCGCTGATGAGCTGATCGAGATGACCGGACTCTCGGGGTTCGAGAACGCCCTGCCGCACGAGTTGTCCGGTGGCATGCAGCAGCGCGTGGCGTTGTGCCGCGCGCTGCTGCATCAGCCACGTGTGCTGCTGATGGACGAACCGTTCGGCGCGCTGGACGCGTTGACGCGCGAGCAGATGAACGTCGAGCTGCACCGGGTGTGGCGGGAGACCGGCACGACGGTGCTGCTCGTGACGCACTCGATCGCGGAGTCGGTGTACCTGGCGAACCGGGTGATCGTGCTGACGCAACGGCCCGCCGTGGTCAAGGAGGTCATCGAGGTCGACCTGCCGGGCGAACGCGACTACTCCGAGACGATGGCCCGCCCGGAGTTCGCGGCGGCCACGGCACACATCCGGGACCTGCTGGGGGCTGTCACGGCGCACGAGTGACACGGCTCGACCAGTCCCCTTGTGACTGGCGTCACCCGTGGGTAGAGTCTGGCACGCCGCCGCGTGGTAAGCGCTTTCCAAAGCCGATCCACGAGGTGGTGCGATGTCCAGGCGGTCGTTCCCGGTTGTCTTCGCCGCGCTTGCTCTGACCGCGGCTTCGCTGGTGCCGCAAGCAGCTGCCCAACCCGGTCCTGTCTCCGATCCGCTCCCGACGCCGGCACCGTCCGGCATCGGCGTGAAGCTGCAGGAGGTCGCGCGGCTGCCGCAGTCGTCGACCACTCCGACAGCCGGGGACAGCCGGCTGAAGCAGTACAACAGGATCAACTACCTCGGCGAGATCCCGGACGGTTCCGGCCGGTTCTTCGTGCCGGACATGAACGGCAAGCTGTACACGCTGAGCCGCGACGGCAGCGGGCAGCGCACGTACCTCGACGTCCGCGCGACGATCGGTGCGACGTTCCACAACCACCAGGGGCTCGGCAGCGGGTTCGGGTTCGTGGCGTTCCACCCGCAGTTCGCCACCAACGGCAAGTTCTACACCGCGCACACCGAGGCCAAGGACGCGCTGAAGAACCGCAAGCCGGACCTGCCGTCGTCGTCCAACGCGGTGGTGCACGGCGTGATCACCGAATGGACCGCCTCGAATCCCGCGGCGGCCACGTTCTCGGGCACCCGGCGCGAGCTGCTGCGGATCGGGTTCGAGATGTACCTGCACGGGTTCCAGCAGATCGGCTTCGGCCCGGACGGCTTGCTGTACCTGGCGACCGGTGACGGCGGCATCGGCTACCGCTCTGACGTGCCGCAGGACGTGAAGGTGCCGCAGGGCAAGATCCTGCGCATCGACCCGGCAGGATCCAACAGCGGCAACAAGAAGTACGGGATTCCGCCGTCGAACCCGTTCCTGGGCAGGCCGGGCGCGCTGGCCGAGCTGTACGCGATCGGCATGCGCGACCCGTACAGGTTCAGCTGGGACAACGGCCGGATGTTCCTGGGGCACATCGGCGAGAAGGTCGTCGAGTCGGTCTACGAGGTCAAGCCGGGCGCGAACCTCGGCTGGGGGCAACGGGAAGGCCACCTGACGTACAAGCGCAACGACTCCAAGTGCCAGCTCTACCCGTTGCCCGCCGACGACACGAAGTTCGGCTACACGTATCCCGTCGCCGGGTTCGACCACAACCGGCCCAACGGTGGCTGCGGGGACAGCGGGAACGCGTTGATCGGCGGGTTCGTGTACCGCGGGGCGGCGGTTCCTTCGTTGCAGGGCAAGTACGTCTACGGCGAGGGCGTGAAGGGCCTGCTGTACTTCGCCGACGAGAAGGACATGCGGGCCGGTGCGCCGATCGCGAAGTCGTTCGAGCTCGCGGTGTACGACTCGGCGGGCAAGCGGACGACGCTGAAGACGTTGACCGGCAAGAGCCGCGTCGACCTGCGGCTCGGCACGGACGCCGCCGGTGAGCTTTATGTGCTGGCCAAGGCGAACGGCAAGATCTGGAAGGTCACCGGGACGATCCAGACGCTGGAGGCCTGTGACCCCGGCAGCGATGTCGTCAGTGGAGTGACTTCGGCCAAGGACTGGAAGCCTGTCACGGTCTCGCGTTGGCGCTTCCCCGGAACCGAAGTCGTGCTGTCGAAGGCGGGAACCGCGCGGCCAGGTCCGCGGCGCCCCAACGAGTACGCGGTGGTGACCAAGGGACCGGCGTTCGGCAACGTGACGATCGACGCCCAGGTGCGGCTGGACACCCCTGTGTCGCAGAAGGACCGCGACGTCGTGATCGTCTGGGGATACCAGTCGGACACGAAGTTCTACTACGCGCACCTGTCGTCGGACAACAAGATCTACCCGCACAACGGGATCTTCCTCGTCGACAACGCCGACCGGCTGCGCATCGACGACCAGTGGAACGGCTCGGTCGGCGCGCCGCCCGCCGTGACGGACATGAAGTGGCACAAGGTCCGGATCACGCACTGCGTGGACACCGGCTCGATCGCGGTGTTCGTGGACGGCTCGTCGCAGCCGTTGATGACCGCGACGAACACCGCTCTGAAGTCCGGGCGGGTCGGGTTCGGTTCGTTCGACAACATCGGTCGCGTCGCCGACCTTCGCATCACCGGAAAGGGTCTGTGATGAGGAAAGCCCTGCCCGCACTCGTCCTGGTTCTGGCGTGTGCGGCACCAGCGCAGGCCGAACCGTCCTCGGAGGTGTTCCCCGGCATCGCGTCCGCGGTCGTCAACCACTACGACTTCGAGCACCCGCTCGCCGGTGACTCGAAGAAGGAGGACGACATCGGCCGGGCCGACTCGCGCACGCCGATCTCGTTGATCAACGGCGGCGCGGCGATGCGGGTGGCCGACGGCGCGTTCCCCGGTTCCAAGACGTCGATGCAGCTCAAGCAGGTCAACCCGGCCAAGTCGGGCAACGACGACTGGAAGGCCGGCGTCTACGACTCCAAGGGCGTCGCTTCGATGAAGGCGTTCAACAAGGTGCGCTCCATGTCGATCATGACGTGGGTGAAGATCACCGGCGAGGCACCCGCGCGCAACTCGAACTCGTCGGGCACCGGCGACTTCTACGGCGCGATCGGGTTCGCGGGCGTGCTGACCGGCAACTCCGACGGCCACGCGGCGCGTGCGCTGCTGGAGACGGAGAACCACGACGGTTCGATGAAGCTGATCGCGCTGGCCCGCCGGGTCGACGGCGCCGACAAGCAGTTCTGGGTGTCGAAGGCCGAGTGGAAGACGCTGGTACCGGCCGGGAAGTGGGTGTTCCTCGCGGGAACGTTCGACTTCGACAACGGCACGGTCGGGCTCTACGTCGACGGCAAGCCGGTCGACGGCGCCTACGCGGTCAAGGGTGACCCGTTCAAAATCATCGGACCTCCTGAGCCCGATTTCTCGTCCGCGACGAACCCTCGCGGGATCAAGATCGGCGGCAGTCACCCGCAGAACAACCGCGAGACCAACGCCTGCAACTGCCGCATGGACAGCTTGATGCTGCTGGATCGCGCGTTGACCGCGGACGAGGTGAAGGCGCAGTACGAGTGGGTCACGAAACCTCGGAGGTGAGGGTTGTAACCACCCTGTTCGGTAGGTAGATTCCGGGGGCCGCTGCACTTGGAAAGCGCTTTCCGCTGCCGTGCTGCCACGGCCTGGCCCACAGGGTGGTGGGGATGTACAGACGGTTATCTCGTTTGGCTGTCACAACATTCGTGCTCTCAGCCTTGTTCGTACCCGTCGCGTCGGCGCACTCGGATGCGCCGATCGCCGACCCGTTGCCCACGCCCGGCGCCTCGGGCCTCGGCCTGGAGCTCACCGAGGTCGCGCAGCTGCCGCAGTCGACGCCGGTTCCGCCGCCGACCGATGCGAGGCTGAAGCGCTACAACCGGATCAACTACCTCGGAGAGCTGCCCGACCGCTCCGGCCGCCTGTTCGTGCCGGACATGAACGGCAAGCTCTACCTGCTCGACCACGGCGTTCAGCACGCCTACCTGGACCTGGGCGCTGTGGTGGGCCCTGACTTCCACAACCACCGCGGCCTGGGGAGCGGGTTCGGGTTCGCCGCGTTCCACCCGAACTTCAAGCGCAACGGCAAGTTCTACACGGTGCACACGGAGACCGGGTCCGCGCTGACGACGAAGAAGCCGGACCTGCCTTCGCCCGCGGACGCGCAGGTCCACGGCGTGATCACCGAGTGGACCGCGTCGGATCCTCGCGCCGATCTCTTCGCCGGTACGCACCGGGAGATCCTGCGGGTGGGCTACGCGTCGTTCATCCACGGGTTCCAGGAGATCGGCTTCAACCCGAACGCGCACTGGTGGGACGAGGACTTCGGGTTGCTGTACCTGGCGTCGGGTGACGGCGGCATCGGCCTCACGACGACGGTGCCGCAGGATCTCGGCCTGCCGCAGGGAAAGATCCTGCGCATCGATCCCGCCGGCAAGAACGGCGTGAACGGCCAGTACGGCATTCCGCGCGCGAACCCGTTCGTCGGGCGTGCGGGTGCGTTGGGGGAGATCTACGCCTACGGCATGCGCGACCCGTACCGCTTCAGCTGGGACTCCGGCGGCTCGCACAAGATGTTCCTCGGCCACATCGGCGAGAAGGCGGTCGACTCGGTCTACGAAGTCCGCAAGGGCGCCAACCTGGGCTGGAGCGAGCGCGAAGGCTTCTGGTCGTACAAGAAGAACGACCCGTCGTGCGGGGTGTTCCCGCTGCCCGCCGACGACGCGAAGTACGGCTACACCTATCCCGTCACCGCGTTCGACCACAACCGGCTGGCTTCGTCGCGGCCGTGCGCGGACAGCGGCAACGCCTTGATGGGCGGCTTCGTCTACCGGGGCTCGAAGATCCCCGCGTTGCGCGGCAAGTACATCTACGGCGAGGGCGTGAAGGGTCTCATCTACTACGCCGAAGAACGCGAGATGCGCACCGGCAAACCGATGGCTGCCACCCGCGAGATGATGGTGTACTTCAACGGCCAGCTGACCACCCTCAAGGCCCTGGTCAACGACCCGAACCGGGTCGACCTGCGCTTCGGTCAGGACGCCGACGGTGAGCTCTACGTGCTGGCCAAGGCGAACGGCAAGATCTGGAAGGTGACGGGTGCTCGCACCTTCGCCTCCTGCCGCACGGGCCACGACTTCGTCGCCGGGGCTTCTTCGTCGCGCTCGTGGGAACCGGTGACGCCCGCTCTGTGGCAGTTCCCCGGCCGTGAGGTCGTGCTGGCAGAACCGGGTGTCGCTCGTCCTGGCCCGCGGCGCCCGTTCGAGTACGCGGTGCTGAAGAAGGGCCCGGCGTTCGGCTCGGTGCAGATCGAAGCGTCCGTGCGCCTCGACACCCCGGTGGCCGAGTCGAACCGCGACGTGATCATCGTGTTCGGCTACAAGTCGGACACCGAGTTCTACTACGCGCATCTCTCGTCGGACAACAAGATCTACCCGCACAACGGCATCTTCGTCGTGAACAACGCCGACCGCCTGCGCCTGGACCACCAATGGGACGCCGCACGTTCCGTAGGCGCTGCTCCTGCGGTCTCTGATTTGGCCTGGCATCGGGTGCGGGTCAGACAGTGCGTCGAGAGCGGCGAGATCGCCGTGTACATGGACGGCTCGCCCTATCCGCTGATGACCGCCGTCGACAAGACGTTCTCCTCCGGTCGCGTCGGCTTCGGTTCGTTCGACAACATCGGCAGGCTGCGCGACCTGCGCGTGCAGGGCAAGGGAGTGCGGTGATGAGACGACTTCTGGTTCTCGGTGTGGCGGCGGCGTTCCTCGTGGGCCTCGCCGCACCCGCGCAGGCCACGTTCGGCACGGTGCTGCCCTCCCTGTCCCGCAACCTGGTGTCGTACTACGACTTCGAACACCCGGTGCGCGGCAACAAGGCCCTGGAGCAGGACAGCGGCCGCTCGGGTACTTCGTTGCAGTTGATCAACGGCGGCGCCGACATGCGCGTGCGCGACGGTGCATTCTGGCGCAGCCGCACCTCGTTGCAGCTCAAGCAGGTCAACCCCACCGTCGCCGGCAACGACGACTGGAAGGCGGGCCTCTACAGCGAAACGGGCGTGCCGTCATTGCGGGCCTTCAACGGCACCCGTGAGGCGTCGATCATGGGCTGGGTGAAGATGACGGGCCAGAACCCGGCCCCGAACTCCAACTCCGCCAACCCGTCCGACTTCTACGGTGCCATCGGTCTCGCGGGCGTGCTGTCCGGCGACTCGAACGGCCACGCGGTCCGAGCCTTGCTGGAGCTCATCCAGGTGGACGGCGAACTGAAGCTCGTGGCGCTGGCCCGCCGGGTCGACGGTGGCGAGTCGCAAACGTTCGCAGCTGTTGAGCCCTGGCAAAAGCTGTTGCCTCAGAACGAATGGGTCTTCCTCGCGGCGACGTTCAACTTCGACACGGGCGCGATGGTCCTGTACCGCAACGGAAAGCCCGTCGACGGCAAGTACGTCGTGGCGGGCGACCCGTGGAAGCTGGAAGGTGAGCCGGAGCCTGATCTCGCGTCGGCCACCGACCCGCGCGGCATCAAGATCGGCGGTAGCTACCCGCAGAACAACCGCGAGGGCAACGCCTGCAACTGCCGGATGGACAGCCTGATGTTCCTGAACCGCGTCGCGAAGCCGTGGGAGGTGCACCTCCAGTACCACTGGATGAAGGGCTGACCAAGGGGGGTGGGCGGCGACCGCCGCCCACCTTCGTCAGTCGAAGACGAGGACGCCCTGCGTGACCGGCTGCATCGTGCCCACCTTGGCCTCGCTCACCTTCATCTTGCTGACGTCGGCGATCGGCTGGCCGTCCGTCCCGATGAACGTCACCTTTGCCGGCACCAGGCCGGGCAGCTCAGCCGTCATCTCGTTGATGGCGAACGAGTTGGCGTCGTCGTCCACGTCCAGCTGCACGCCGGCGAACGCGGTCTGACCAGGCTGCAGCGTGATCGACGGGCCCTCGCCCGGCACCAGCTTCTGCTCGACCGGGATGGCGGCGGGCTGGTTGGCGGGGTTGGTGAAGGTGAGCTTCGGCCAGCCCTGGAACGTGACGGGGGCCTTGCCGTTGTTGGTGGCGGCGAGGAGGCCGAGGCCTGGTTTGCCCTGCAGGGTCAGCTTCACCTCGATGGCGGGCTTCTGCTTGTCGGAGCCGGAGGTGGGTGCACTGCTGGTCGGGGAGGGCGCCTGACTCTGGGGAGCCGAGGTCGTCGACGTTCCGCAGGCCGCACAGGCAGCAGCGAGAACGGCGGCGAGAATCGTGACACGCATTGGCCAACCCCTTAGCACCCGGTGAGTTGTATTGATCACCATCGAATATCCCGGTCGGGGAGCGTCGTAAACCTCGACCGCTCGATCGGGTGGGGTGGAATTCAACTCCCGAGTAAGAGGACGTTGGGACAGTTCGCGGGTTCCACGATGTGATCAACGGACTTTCCGGCATGCTGGGCTCGAGGGACCGTCGTGGGAAGGGGAGGCTGTCATGAACGAGTTCGCGGCTGAGCTGGAACAGGTGTTCGGGGCGGCGCCGAGCCGGGAGACCGGCCTGGTGGTCGACATGTTCGACGGGGCGGGGCTGGACGGCGGGGGAGGGGTCGCCTTCTGCGTCACCAACGGCACCCGGCCGTCGGTGAGTCCGTGTCGTGCGTGCCCCAACACGCGCGTTGCCGCGTGTGGTGGCACTCGCGCAGTCGTTCCGGCGTGACGTCACGCCACATCGGGTTCAAGCGGCACCTGCGTGCCGAGGTGGTGCCGGGCGACGCGGTGTATGTGTTCTCCGAGGAGGACACCACCGCGTTGCGCGGCCCCCACGTCGAGGCGCTCGCGCCGTTGCTGGACGGCAGCCGGGATCTGGCCGCGGTGCGCGGTGAGCTCGACGCGCCTCCTGAACACGTCGCGGGGCTGCTGGGCCAACTCGCGCAGGCAGGGCTCATCGGGCTGAGCACTTCCGGTTCGGCTTACTGGGACGCGCTGGGCGTCGAACCCGCCGGAACGCCTGATGTCGACGTGATCTCGCTCGGTGTCGACGCTGAACTGCCGCCGATCACCGAAGGCGACGGCGTTCTGACCGTTGTGCTGGTTTCCGACTACCTCGTCGACGGTCTGTCCGAAGTGGATGCGAAGATGCGCGCGGCGAACAGGCCGTGGCTGCTGGCCAAACCGTTGGGCGCCAAGGTGTCGATCGGTCCGTTCTTCACGCCCGGCGAAGGGCCCTGCTACCACTGTCTTTCCCATCGGCTGTGGGCGAACCGCGCCGCCGAGGCCCACGTGCGCGAAGCTCTTGGTCTGCCCGGTGCGGTGCCACGTGCCAATGTCGACTTCGCGCCACTGCGGGCCGTCGCGCTGAACCTGGTGGCGCTGGAGGCGGCGAAGTGGGTTGCCGGTCATCGCTACGACGGTCAGCGGGAGCTGTGGACGTTCGACAGCCGTGACCTGACGGGCAGGCGTCATGCCGTCGCCGCTCGCCCCCAATGTCCTTCATGCGGAGATCCGGACCTGATGCGGGAGAAGGCCTGGCGTCCGGTGGAGCTGTCTTCACGGCCGGCGCTGCACACGTCGGGTGGTGGGTACCGGTCCTCGGCGCCCGAAGAGGTGCTCAAGGCCTACCGGCGCCTGATCAGCCCGCTCACCGGAGTCGTGAAGGACGTCGTGCGGTACGACGGAAGTCCGGCCTTCTTCAACGTCTTCCGCTCCGGCCCGAACGTCGCGGCCGGTCACCGAAGCGCGGCACATCTGCGGTCCGCCCTGCGTTCCCAGAACGGCGGCAAGGGCGTCACGGCGCTGGACGCCGAGGTGGGCGCGTTGTGCGAGGCGCTGGAACGGCACAGCGCCCAGGCCGACGGCGACGAGGCCTGCGTTCGTGGCAGCTACCGTTCCCTTGGCGCACAAGCGATCCACCCGGACAGCGTGCACCTCTACGATCCACGTCAGTTCGGCGACAGGGACGCCTGGAACGCCGCGCACTCCGGTTTTCAGCACGTCTGCGTCCCGTTCGACGACGACGCCGAGCTTGACTGGTCGCCGGTGTGGTCGCTGACGAAAAGCGAACACCGTTTGCTGCCAACGGATCTGCTGTACTTCAAGGCTGACGCGGACGAACGGCTCATGGCCGACTCGAACGGCAACGCGGCCGGTTCGTCGCTCGAAGACGCGGTCCTGCAGGGGATGCTGGAGCTCGTCGAACGCGATGCCGCCGCTTTGTGGTGGTACAACAGGACTTCACCGCCGCCCGTCAGTCTCGACGGAGACCCGTGGGTCAGCGAGCTGCGGTCCGTGCACGCCGGACTGGGCCGCGAGGTGTGGGCGCTCGACCTGACCTCCGACCTCGGCGTGCCTGTCGTGGTGGCGTTGTCGAGGCAGGTTTCCGGTGGGCACGTCGTGATGGGTTTCGGCGCGCACCTCGACCCTGCGCTCGCGACGCGCCGCGCGTTGACCGAGATGAACCAGATGATGCCCGCGGTGCTGCAGGGCCACATCGGGGACGATCCCGACCTCCTGCACTGGCTCGACATGGCCACGGTGACGAACCAGCCCTACCTGCTGCCGTCCGGCGGTCCGGTCACGCGCCCGTACACCGCGTCCGGTGATCTGTTCGTGGATGTGCTGGATGTCCAGGCACGGCTGGAGAAGGCGGGGCTGGAGGTGCTGGTGCTCGACCAGACCCGGCCGGACATCGGGTTGCCGGTGGTGAAGGTGATCGTGCCGGGGCTGCGTGGTTTCTGGGCGCGGTTCGCACCCGGACGGCTGTTCGACGTGCCTGTCACGCTCGGCCGGCTCGCCGCACCGACCCCGTACGACGAGCTGAACCCGATTCCGCTCTTCCTGTAGTCACAGCGTGGCGATGCGCACCGCCTTCGCCATCGCCTCGAACCCCTTGTCGCCGGGGTGCAGGTGGTCGCCCTGGTCGTAGTCGGGCCGGATCCGCTGCGGGTCGGCCGGGTCGCGGATCACCGCGTCGAAGTCGACGACGGCGTCGAAGTCCTTGCTGGAGCGGATGAACGTGTTCACGGCCTGCCGCACCGCTTCCAGCTCGTCGGTGTAGCTGCCCCAGCCCTTGAACGGCGTGATCGTCGCGCCGATCACGCGCAGGCCGCGGTCGTGGGCACGGGACGCGATCTGCTTCAGTGCCGCGATGATCTTGGCTGGATCGGTCTCGTGCGGGGTCTGCTGGATGTCGTTGATGCCCTCGAACACGATGACCGTGCGGACACCGGTCTGGGTCAGGACGTCGCGGTTCAGCCGGGACAGCGCGTTCGGGCCCGCCCAGCCGCCGTCCAGCAGCAGCCTGTTGCCGCTGATGCCCGAGTTGAGGATGCCGAAGCGGGTGTTCACGCGGTCGGCGAGCTGGTCCGGCCAGCGCAGGTTCGCGCCCCAGGTCGAGTTGGCGCCGTCGGTGATCGAGTCGCCGAGCGCGACGACGCTGCCCCGCAACGTGGACGAGCGGACGTCGACGCCGGAGACGTAGTGCCAGGCCGTGGTGCGTTCGCCGAAAGCCGCGCCGGACTCGTCGGAGGTGCGGTTGCCGTCGCGGGTGAAGTACGAGTTCTGCATCGTGAGCTGGTGGTGCGTGACCGGGCCGCCAGGTGCCGGGGTGAACACGCTGACCAGCAGGTTCGAGTCGGCCGGGACGTCGAGCCGCACACCGTCGCTGATGACGTCCGCGCCGGGCGGGGCGGTGATGCTCGGCGAGCCGCCGAACGTGAGGGTGCGCATCGTGCCGGGCAACGCCGTCGGGGTGTCCGGGCCGGCCGCGCGGGCCACGGTCACCGCGCCGAACTGGACAGGTGTGCGGCCGTAGGAGTTCGAGAGCCGGACGCGGATCTCCTTGCCGCCCGCGCTGACGTGCACGATGTTGCGGATCGAGAAGTTCGGGTAGCCGTTGTCGGTTCCCGGCACGGCCGACGACGGCGCGGTGGCCCAGGTGCCGACCCATCTCGCGGGTGCGGCCTGCGCGGGTGAGGCCGCCGCGACCACCAACGCCACTGCCAGCACGAAGCGCGTCATGCCCTCGACCTTGGCAGCGCTCCCACTCGGACGGTATCCGCCGATCTGCGGGTCTACGCTGCTGCTGTGTGGAACGGGGCTGAGTACCAGCGCAGGTTCGACTCGCTCGCCGAGTCGGGGATGGACGTGCACGGCGAGGCCGCGTTCGTGCGGGCCTACGCGCCGAAGTCGGTGCTGGACGCCGGTTGCGGCACCGGTCGGGTGGCGATCGAGCTGGCCAGGCACGGCATCGAGGTCGTGGGCGCGGATCTGGACGAGTCGATGCTCGCGTTCGCCCGAGAGCACGCTCCCGACATCACGTGGGTGCGGTCCGACCTGGCCGAACTCGATCTGGGGCGCACCTTCGACGTGGTCGTGATGGCGGGCAACGTGCCGCTGTTCACCGCGCCCGGCACGCAGGGCGAGCTGGTCGCGGGCGTGGCACGGCACGTGGGCAAGGTGCTGATCGCCGGGTTCAGCCTCGATCGCGGGTACACGGTCGAGGAGTACGACGCGCACTGCGCCGCCGCCGGGCTGCGGCTCGCCGAGCGGTTCGCGACGTGGGACCGGGAAGAGTTCCGCGGCGGTTCGTACGCCGTGTCGGTCCACCTGTCTTGATTGGGCCAGAAACCTGGTCTTGCGTCCTCTGCACGGTGTAGGTCTTTAGTTGATCTACTCGGCAGGGGGATGCATGCGTTTACTGGGAGCAGTCGCCGTCGCCGCGCTGGTGCTGAGCGGGCAGACCGCCGTCGCCGCACCGGCGCCGATCACACCGGACCCGTTGCTGGCGTTCCTCGCGGATCCCGGTCGCGTGGACCTGGCCGCGGCGTCGAGGGCGCGGGAAGCGAGGACTCGCGCACGCGTGTTGAGCGCTGCAGCGCCAGAACAGACCTACGCCGAACGGGAACCTGCTTCGGTGCGCGGCCGCAACGACACTCCGTGGACGGCGGAGGCCACCGGATTCCGGCGCAGCGCGGTGTTCACCGGGTCGCTGCTCGCGGATCCGACCATGCCCTCGGTCGGGGAGTTCGCGGAACCCAATGACACGCAAGCGACTGCGAGCGCGACGGGCGTGGGCACGTCACGTCGCGCGATCCGCACCGTCGGGAAGATCGCCGGTTCGGACGCGGACTTCTACTCGTTGCGCGGTGCGGGACTCACGTCGATCGCCACGCGTACGGACGGCAGTGATCTCGACACCGTGCTGACGGTTTTCGACGCTGCGGGCAAGGAAATCGCCTCCAACGACACCGTTGGGGTGAGCACCGATGCGCGGCTCGAAGCCGAGCTCGTCGCGGGTGCTGACTACTTCGTGCGGGTGACCGGCACGCAGAACACCGCCGGTTCGTACGAACTGACGCTCGCTGCCGGGGAAGGCTTCGGGGACAAGGACTTCTTCGCGGTCGACCTCAAGGCCGGTGACGTGATCGGCGCGTCGGTGGTGGGTGCGGCGCGCAAGATCGCGGTGCACGACAGCCGCGGACGGCTGGTCATGGGCTCGCAGCAGGACTTCTCCGGCGTGTACCCGGCATCGAGCCCGTTGCCCGGCGGTGGCAACGCGGTCGCGGACTACATCGCGCCGCGCGACGGCCGCTACTACCTCGGGGTCGAGGACGGCGCCGGCGCCTACTCGCTCACGGTGAAGGCGTTCCGGCCCGGCAGCGAAAAGGTGCCGCAGACGGTGTTCGTGGACTTCGACGGTGCTCTCGTCGACACCTCCGTGTGGGGTTCGCCGGGGGAGAAGCAGCTGTCGCCGTTGTCGCGGTTCCTCTCCGCGTGGGGTCTGTCCTCAAAGGACTCCGCCGCGGTCGTGTCGGTCGCGGTCGACACGATCCGGGAGAACCTGGCGCTGCACGGGAACTTCGGCGTCCGGTTGCTCAACAGCCGTGACCACGCCGACCCGTGGGGGCAGAAGAACGTCAGCCGTCTCGTGATCGGCGGCACGATCGCCGAGTCCGGCGTGGAGACCGTCGCCATCGCGCAGACCATCGACCCCGGCAACTTCGGGCACGAGGAGACGGCGATGGTGCAGCTCGACCTGCTGAGCGCGCCCGCCGGTTCGCCGGTCTCGCTCAACACCTACATGTCTTCCGCGAGCGACAAGGTCAGGTTCGTCGGCCGCGCTCTGGGCAACGTCGCGGCGCACGAGCTCGGGCATCTTTCCGGGTCGTGGCACCAGCACCAGTTCAACGAGCTCGACACCCTGATGGACCAGGGCGGCAACCCCAAGGCCATGTTCGCGGTGGGTGCGGACGGCATCGGCGGCACCGCGGACGACACCGACATCGACTTCGGCGAGGACGTGCTCGTGCCGAACGAGGGCTTCACCGGCCTGGAGGACGCCTTGTCCCGCACCAGGTGGGGCTACCGCCGCTAGCGCCGCGAGCCGATGATGCCGAGGTCCGTGGCGGCGGCGACGGCAGCCGTGCGCGACCCGACGCCGAGCTTCGTGTAGATGCGGGCGAGGTGCGACTTGACCGTGCCTTCGGTGAGGTGCAGACGCGCGCCGATGGCCTGGTTGGACAGCCCGTCGGCGACGAGGCCGAGCACCTCGGCCTCGCGCTGGGTCAGTCCGGTGCCGGGTGTGCGCATGCGGTTCATCAGCCGGTCGGCGACGGCGGGGGCGAGAGCGGTGTGTCCGGCGGCGGCGCTGCGGATGGCGGCGGCGAGCTCTTCGGGCGGCGCGTCTTTGAGCAGGTAGCCGGTGGCGCCCGCGGCGATGGCGGGCACGGTGTCGGCGTCGGTGTCGTAGGTCGTGATGATGACGACTCGTGGTGCTCCCGCGCGGCTGGTGATGACGGCGGTGGCTTCGGCGCCGGTCATGCCGCCCTTGAAGCGGAGGTCCATGAGGACGACGTCGATGCCACCTTCGGACGCGCGGGCTACGGCTGATTCCGCGGTTTCGGCTTCGGCGACGACGGTGAAGCCGGGTTCGGTCTCCAGGACGGCGCGCAGGCCGGCGCGGACGATCGGGTGGTCGTCGGCGAGGAGGAGACGGATGGGTGGGGTGGTCACCGGAAGTCCTGAGAAGTGAGGGGGAGTCGTGCGGCCAGCGCCGTGCCGTGGCCGGGTGTGCTCTCCACGGCGAAGGTACCGCCCAACGACTGTGCCCGCGCACGCATGGAGGTCAGGCCGAAGCCCGTGCCGCTGTCGACCGGGCCGGAGCCCGTGTCGGTGGGGCCGGAGCCCTTGTTCTCCCCTGCGGTGAAGCCGGTGCCGTCGTCCACCACGTCGACCGCCACCTGATCACCCAGGAAGCTGAGCGTCACGTCGGCGGTGCGGGCATGGGCGTGCCTGACGGTGTTGGCCAGCGCCGACTGGGCGATCCGGAGCAGAGCTGCCTCGTGGGTGGCGGGCAGCGAGACCGGGTCGCCGGTGAGGTGGAAGCGGACGATCACCGGGTGCTGGGCGGACGTGGTGGCGCACAGGCGTTCCAGCGCGTCGGCGAGTGAGGAGTCGTCCAGGGCGGGCGGGGCCAGCGCGGCGACGAAGCGGCGGGCTTCGGCGAGGTTGTCGACGGCTGAGCGGCGGGCCTGGTCGACGTAACCCGCGGCCTTCGAAGGCGAGGCGGGCAGGGCTCGTTCGGCGGCGCGGAGCAGGAGTTGGATGCTGGAGAGGCCCTGGGCGAGGGTGTCGTGGATCTCGCTCGCGAGGCGTTCGCGTTCGGCCAGCACGCCCGCGTTGTGCTGGGCCTCGGCCAGGGAGGCACGGGTGGAGACCAGTTCCTCGATCAGCCGGTGTTGCTTCTGGTAGCCCCACACCACGGCAACGGCCACCGCGGCGCCCAGCAACGGGCCGATGGCCACGGCCGGAGCGAAGCCGGTGTGGGCCGAGTAGCCGGTGATCGCCACCAGAGCGGTGGTCACGACGGCGGCGAGGCCCCAGCGGCGGGACAGCAGGTGGAGCTGGAGGAAGTACCAGGGGAAGGCGAGCCACACGGCGTCGGCGGACAAGACCAGCAGCACCAGCCATCCGACACCAACGACGGCCAGCCACAGCGGGACGAACCGGCGGGGCAGGAACGGGCCGGCCGCGTACACCAGACCCAGAGCCGCGGAGACCGCCACGACCGCGGGTGAGCCGAGGTGCTTCACCGCGACGAGGGCCAGCAGGCCGGCCACCAGCAGGTGCAGGCACCAGGTCAGCACGCGGCTCGGGGTGAAGGTCGTGTCCACAGTGTTTCCAGCATAGGTACGACCAGGAGAATCGGCCTCTGTCGAAAGACACAACTCCCGTGTCCTCTTTGGCCAGATGTGGGACGAACGCGCGGCGACGACAGTGGAGGAAGTCCCCACCGCCGAGTGAAAGGCCGACCGTGTTCGTCGCACTGCGAGACCTGAGGTTCGCCAAAGGTCGTTTCGCCCTGATGGGTGTCGTGATCGTGCTCATCACCCTGCTGGTCGGCCTGCTGTCCGGGCTGACCGCGGGCCTCGGCCGGCAGAACGTCTCCGCCATCACGGACCTGCCCGTCGACCGGATCGCGTTCAACGGACCGTCCTATTCGGACTCCACGGTCACCGCGGAAGAGCAGAAGCGCTGGGCCTCCACTCCAGGCGTGCTGCTGGCCGAACCGCTGAGCATCAGCACCACCAAGGCAGCCGGCAACCGGAGCGCGGCGGTCTCGGTCTTCGGCGTCCCATCCGGCTCTGTGCTCGCGGACGTGGGCGAGCACTCCGTCGTGCTGTCCGTGCCCGCAGCAGAAGAACTCCAGGCAACGGTTGGCGGCAAGATCACCCTCGCCGGCCGGGAGCTCACCGTCGCCGACGTGCGCGGAGACGCCTACTTCAGCCACACCCCGGTCGTGTGGACGAGACTCGCCGAGGGCATGTCCGCGACGGTTGTCGTCCTGAGAACCGACGGAGACGTACCAGGCACCGTCACCAAGGAGGAGTCGCTCAACGCCATCGGCTCCTACAGCTCCGAAAACGGCTCGCTGCAACTGATGCGCGGCTTCCTGTTCGTCATCTCCGCACTCGTCATCGGCGCCTTCTTCACCGTCTGGACGATCCAGCGCAGCGCGGACATCGCCGTCCTGAAAGCCCTCGGCACCTCCACGTCCGCACTGCTCGGTGACGCCCTCGGCCAAGCACTGGTCCTGCTGATCACCGGTACCGCCCTCGGTACCGCACTGGCCGCCGCGATCGGGGCAGCTGTCGAAGGCACAGTCCCGTTCCTGCTCGAACCGGCGACCGTGCTCACCCCGGCCGTCACCACGATCCTGCTCGGGGCGCTCGGTGCCGCGCTGGCCGTGCGCCGCGTCGTCACCGTCGACCCGCTGACCGCGCTCGGGAGCGTCCGATGAGCCTCACCCTGACCAAGGTCAGCCTCACCTACCCGGACGGCGACGGCAGGCTGACCGCACTCGACCGCGTCGCGCTCCACGTCCCCCGAGGCAGCACGACGGCGGTGATCGGCCCGTCGGGCTCCGGCAAGTCGAGCCTCCTCGCCGTCGCCGCCACCCTCGTCGCCCCCGACGCAGGCACCGTCACCGTCGACGGCACCCCGACCGAAGGCCTCACCAGGGGCGAGCTCACCGAACTGCGGCGGCACCGCATCGGCATCGTCTTCCAGCAGCCCAACCTGCTGCCCGCGCTCACCGCCGCCGAGCAGCTCCAGGTCATGACCGCGAAGCCCGGAAAGGCCCGTCACAAGGCCCTCGAACTGCTCGACGCGGTCGGCCTCGCGGACCAGGCAGGACGCCGCCCGCACCAGCTCTCCGGCGGTCAGCGCCAACGCGTCAACGTCGTCCGCGCGCTGATGAACGATCCCGCGGTGCTCCTCGTCGACGAACCCACGAGCGCCTTGGACCACGAACGCGGTGCCGCGATCATCGACCTGATCACGACGCTCACCCGTGCCAGGAAGACGGCGACCGTCCTCGTGACACACGACCGCAGCCACCTCGCGGAGGCCGACGCCGTGGTCACGATTCATGACGGACAGCTGCAGTCCGGGTGAACGTCCCGGTGCGGCACGGGATCGCCCGCTACCGTGTGCCGCGTGACGTCGTGGACCGAAGTGATCAACTATGTTCGGGTCCGGCACGAGGTGCTGGAGGAGACCGGAGACTGGCTGCGCTTCCGCCTCGCCACCGAGGGGGAGCGGACGCAGCAGGTCGCCGTCCACCACCTCCCGGACGTGGACGGCCAGGCGTGGGTGGAGATCTCCTCGCCCGTCGGCCGCGCTGACGACGTGGACCTCCGCCGCTTCCTCGAGCTGGCCGGGTCGCCGGAGATCGGTGGCGCGGCGGTCGTGGACGGTCTCGCGCTGCTCAAGCACACGGCGCCGCTGGAGGACCTGAGCATCCGCGAGGAGTTCGAGCGGCCGCTCACGCTCCTGGTCGCCCGCGCCGACGCGATCGAGCACGAGCTGACGAGCGGCGACCACTTCTAAAGGGCTTCGAACAGCTCCTCCGGGGTCTCCAGCTGCGGCAGGTGACCGGTGCGGGGGAGCAGCGTGAACGTCGATCCCGGGATCGCGGCGGCATAGGCCTTGCCGTACTCGGGGTCGACGATGCGGTCGCTCTCGCCCCACAGCACGCGGACGGGAGTCCGCACGTCGCCGAGTCTCTTGAGCAGCGTCGGGTCGGACATCGAAGGCCCGGTGTAGCTCAGGAGCGCGCGGATGTCCGGGCTCGGTCCCGCGGGTGCCTTCGACGGGTCGTGCCACGAGTGCGCCTGTATCTCGGCGAGCGAGAACCCGCTGATGTCGGTCACGGGGTGGTCCTCGACCTCGACGCCGATCCCGTTCACGATCACCGCCGCGGTCACGCGCGGGCTCCCGAGCAGGGCGATCTCGGCCGTCAGCCAGCCGCCGAACGAGTTGCCGAGCACCGTCACGTCGGTGAGGTCCATGCTGTCCAGCATCTCGGCGTAGTGCCGGGCGAGACTGGCGACATCGGTGAGCCCGGCGGGTTTCGGAGTGTCGCCGAAGCCGGGATGCGTGGGCGCCAGCACCAGCGAGTTCGTGCGATCGGCCAGCAAGTCCGCGAACGGCGTCATCGTGTGCACGCCGCCCCCACCGTGCAGCAGGAGGTAGGTCTGTGTGGGAGTCATATAAGGAACCTTAGATAAGCATCCTTATCTAAGCAAGATGGTTAAGCTGGAGAGCGTGAAGCACCGTGCCCCGGACGTCGCGCTCGCCGTGAAGCGCCTGCAACACCGCCACCACCGCGCGATGAGCCAGGCGCTCGCCCCGCTCGGTCTCTCGCTCGTGCAGTGGGACACCCTGCGCCACCTGCACCGGCAGCCGGACGCCTCGCTGCACGACCTCGCGGTGCTCACGTTCCAGACGGATCAGTCGTTCGGCTCGCTCGCCGTGCGGATGGCCGAGCGCGGGCTCATCGAACGAATCGACGGACCAGGCCGAGCCGTGCGGCACAAGCTCACCGACGAGGGCGCGCGGCTGAGGGCCGAGGGTCAGGAGCTGGTCGACGGCATCACCGAGAAGTCGTTCAGCGCGCTGTCGGTGGAGCAGCTCGACCAGCTCGGCGACCTCCTCGCCATCGCGCTGGGCTAACGAGGGTCGCCGAGCTCGACCGGCGTGCCCTGGAACGCCCAGATGTCGTCGCCGAGTGAACGATGCGACCAGCGCAGCACCCCGTGTCCGAGCAGGTCGCCGGTGAGCCACGACTGGTAGGTGATCAGCGGGCTGCGGTGCAGTGGCCACGGCGCTGTCGGCACGGTGTCGCGACGGTGGGCTTCCAGCCGGTCCCACGGAAACGACTTGGCGAGCTCGCCCAGCGCGTTCGCCCGCCGCAGGACGCTGTGCACCGGCAGGCCGGCGGGCGTCAGGACGGTCGAGACCAGCTGGTCACCGGAGATGACCCATGGCAGGTCCAGGTCGTGCGCCGCTCGCCGCACGGCCGGCACGGACAGCATCAGGGCAGCGAACTCCGGGTCGTCCGTGTGCCGCAGTTCAGATGGCACACCGACTTCGTCCTCGTCGACCTCGCTGACGAGGGCCTCGGTCATGCCAGGGCCGAACGCGGCGAGGATCGAGAGGTACGGGAGCGGGAACGGCAGCGTCACCGCGCACACCGTCAGGTAGCAGGTGGAGAGGGTGAACGCCTGCTCGAACGTCGTCTTGCGGGACAGCCGGGCGAGGTCGACCTCGTTCGCCACCTCCAGGTCGAACGCGGTGACCGGCCGACCGTGCAGTGACATGCGCAGAACACCTTGCGCCACAAGCTCGGCGGCGTGCTTCACGCGGTGGGCGTGGGCCGGAGTCGCGTGGCGCGGAACGGTTTGCTCGACCCGGCCGAACCGTGCCGCGAGCTCGGCGGACTGTTCCTCGTAGGTCGTGTCGCGGAACTGGTCCACCCCTCGGCGGCTGACGAGCGTGCTCGCGTGGGCCTGCCGGTCCGCCTCGCGCCGCTCCGCGACCTTCGCGACGGCTCGCCGGGCGAACACAGCGCCCGCGACCAGCAGCGCGATCACCCAGACGATGAAGGTGACCAGCAGCCAGGTCCATCCCGCGGAAAGCAGGACGGCGATGAACAGTGCGAGCGACAAAAACGCGGCGATCTGGTTGTACGGTGTCCGTGCGAGGGCGTGCGGAGCAATTTCTGTCCGGTCCACGGGAATCGTTGGCGCGTTCTGCATGAAGCCAAATTCTAGTGAGCCGCGTTTGCGCTGTCCTGTGCTGCTGAACTGGAACTTCAAGGTTCGTGAAAGAATTGCCGGGCATCCTGAAGTGCATGTGGATCACGCATTTTCTTCGCGTGCTCGGGGGCCTGCTCGCGGTGCTCGGGCTACCGCTGGCCGCCGCTGGTCTGAACGTGCTGAAGAGCTATCAACAAACCCAGATCGAGAACGGTGCCACCCGGTTCGCGGTCGCTCTCGGGCTGGCCGTGGTGGTGTGGGCGATGGTGGTGTTCTCGTCGTTCCTGCACCACCCGGTCGTCGGTTTCCTGACCTTCCTCAGCCTCGCTTGGGCCGTCTGGTCCGCGGGCTCGGCGGTGGAGCTGGGATACCTGCGGCAGCACGGGCAGACGACCTCCTGCGCCGTGCTCGCCGCGAACAAGCGCGTGGAGACCTCCTACACGCTCAACGGCGACGGCACTCGCTCGATGGAGAGATACACCTACTACGACCACGAGCTGGACTGCGTCGACCGCGGTCGCGTCGAGCTGACGCTGGGCCACGAGCTCGCGCCGAAGGGACAGCGGCTCGACCTGACCTTCGCCCCGGACAACCGCTTCGACCCGGTTCCGGCCGGCGACCTCGGCAAGGGGGAGGGCAGGACCGCGACCGCCGTCGCCCTCCTCGGGCTGACGTTGTTCGTGCGCCTGGTGGACTTCGTGGTGGTCGCCTTCAGCCCGACAGCTTCGATCGAACGGCCGTGGTCTCGGGCAGCTCGAGCAAGGAGAACAACGCCTCCGCGCGCTGCCAGGCCTCCCGTGCGGCCGCTGACCTACCGAGAACATTCAGCGCGTCGCCGAGCTGATCGGCGGTGACGGCCTCGCTGTAGGAGTCGCCCAGCTCGCGGAACAGCGCGCACGCCCGTTCGTGATGACCGACGGCGGACGCGTGATCGCCGCGTTGCTGGTGCACGAACCCAAGAGTGCGCACGGTGTGTGCCTCGCAGTCGCGGTCGTCCACCTCATCGAGCAGTGTCAACGCCTCGGTGCTGTGGGCGACCGCGAGTTCGTGCTCGCCGAACTGCGCGTGGTACCAGCCGAGCGCGCTCAGGCTGAACGCCTCCCACGCGCGGGTGCCGACACAACGGGCCAGTTCCAGCGCTTGCCGTGCTTCTTGGACGGCCGCGCGGTCGTTGCCGCGGGCGTGGCAGAGGCTGAGCGAGAAGTGCGTGATGGCCTCGCCCGTGCGGTCACCGAGAGCGCGGTACGACGCCAACGCCTCGGTCAGTTCCGCGATGGCCGCCGGCTGGTCGCCCTGCACGCTGTGCGCCCGGCCGAGCAGGTGCAGCACCTCGGCGAGCGCGGCGTGGTCACCGAGCCGGCGTGCCGCGGCGAGGGCCGTGAGCTGGGTCGTCGCGCGGTCGTCCCAGCGGCCGCTGCGGGTCAGGTAGGTCGACAGCGTCCACGGCAGCTGCCAGGCGTGGACGTCCCAGCCGTCCCGCGCGGCCAAGTCGGTGACGGCGAGCAGCACCGCGCGTTCGGCGGCGAACCAGGCGATCGCCGCGTCGTAGGAGCTGACGGTCAGCGGGGTGACGCACGGATCGGTCAGTGTGATCGGTGGCCAGTGCGGGGAGAGACGGCGCTCGGCGGCGAACCCGGTGTGCAGGTAGTGGTCGAGCACTCGGTGCAGTGCATCGCGTGACTCGTCCCGTGTGGCCTCGTCGCGGGCGAAGGCGCGCATCAGGTCGTGGAGGGCGAACCGGCCGGGGAGGTGCTCGGTCAGGACATGCGCCCTCGTGAGTTCAGCGAGCAACGGCCTCACGTGCTCACCAGCCAGCGCAGTGGCTGCATCGACGTCGATGTCGGGTCCGGGGTGCGCGCCGAGCAGTCGGAACAACCGAGCGGCCGCGGGGGAGAGTCGCTGGTACGACCACGACGTCACGGCGCGCACACTCGAGGCGGGATCCCCGGCGTCGAGTGCGTCGAGCCGGCCGCGTTCGTCGTGCAGCTCCGAAACCAGCGTGCTGAGCGGGAAACCTGGATCCGCCAACGCACGCGCCGCCACCACTGCGAGCGCGAGCGGCAGCCCGGCACAGAGCCGGATCAACCCGTCCACCGCGGCCGTGTCCCGCACCCGCTCCTTGCCGAGTCGCTGGGTCAGCAACGCGACGGCGTCCGGCACGGCGAGCATCGGCACGCCTATCGGACGGGCCTGCTGCGTCGCGACGAGGCCGGTGAGGCGGTGGCGGCTGGTCACGATCACCAGACAGCCGGTTCCGCCGGGCAGCAGCGGCCGGACCTGGTCCTCGTTCAGCGCGTTGTCCAGCACGACCAGCATCCGCCGCCCGGCGACGAGCTCGCGGAACAGCGCGCCCCGGTCGTCGAGATCGGCGGGCATGCGTTCCGGCAGCACCCGCAACGCGTCCAGGAACCCGCGCAGCACCGCGGCCGGATCCGACGGCGGCGCGGACGGGTCGAAACCGCGCAGGTTCACGTAGAGCTGGCCGTCGGGGAAAGCGTCCACGTGGTCGTGCGCCCAGCGCAGCACCAGCGACGTCTTGCCGACCCCGCCCGGCCCGCCGACCACGACCACCCCGTTCGACGCGGCGTCCAGCAAGGCTCGTTCGGATGCCCTGCCCACGAACGCGAGCGGCGGCGCGGGCAGCTGACGCGGGACGGCGTGCCGGGCGGGCGGGGCGATGGCGGCGTCGTCGGTGAGCATCTGCAGGTGCAGCAACCGCAGTTCCGGGCTGGGGTCGGCGCCCAGCTCCTCGGCGAGCCTGCGCCGCAGCTCTTCGTAGCGCTGCAACGCTTCCGCCTGCCGTCCGTCGCGGTAGAGCGCGAGGAACAGCTGCCAGGCCAGCCGTTCGTCGAGCGGGTGCTCGGCGGCCGCGGCCGTCAGGTCCGGCACCAGGTCGCTGTGCCCGCCCGAGCGCAACGCGATGTCGTTGCGGCGCAACCAGGCCGTGAACCGCTCCTCGACCAGCGCCGTCCGCAGCGACGTGAACCAGGGCGTGTCGGCACCGTCGAACGGCTCGCCGCGCCACAGGCCCAGCGCCTCGTCGAGCAGGCAGGCCGCGTCGGGGTCGGCGAGGTCGTGCGAGCGGTAGATCAACGACCGGAACCGGTGCAGGTCAACGGACTCCGGCGCGACGTCGAGCAGGTAGCCGCCCGGCCGCCGCAGGATCTCGACGCTCTCGACCTGCCGCAGCCGGGCGATGTAGGTGTGCAGGGTGTTGCGGGCGCGGTGCGGCAGGTTCTCGTGCCACACCGACTCTACGATCTGGTCCGACGACACGACCTGGCCCGCGTGCACGGCCATGACGGCGAGGACCCTGCGTTGCACCGCATGGCCCAGTTCGAGCGGCTGATCGCTCGCGTGTGCCTCGATCGTTCCGAGCACCGCGTAACGCGTTGTCACCCCGCAACCCTACTGAGGGTGATCAAGCGAGCAGTTTCCCGGCTGCCCAAGTCACGGCTCTGGCGGTCTTCGCGGGCTCGTTCGACGGCTGCATCACGTGGCTGAGCACGTGCCGGACGATCAGGTCGACCGCGATGTCGAGCTCTTTCGGCTTCAACGCCAGCTCGTAGGTCTTCAAGCTGCGCGACACCACGGACTTCGCCGCGTCGAGCAGTCCGTCCGTGTGGGTGGTGAGCAGTGGCAGCAGCTCCGTGTTCGCGCCGTGCGTCGCGGACACCACGGCGTGCAGCAAAGCGTTGTCCTGAGCCAGTTCCAGCACGCTCTGGACGGCGGCGTGGATCGCCTTGAGCACGTCGTCCGGGTTGTCGTCGAACGCGGTGGTGACGACGGCGAGGAAGCGCTCGAGCTCGGCCAGCACGACCGCCTCCGCGAGCTGCGGTTTGGCGCCGACCTCGTTGTAGACGGTCTGCCGGCTCACGTTCAGCTCGGCCGCCAGCCGTGACATGGTGACCGCCTGCCAGCCCTGCTCGGTGATGAGCCTGGCGGTCACCGCCACGATGTCGTCGTGCAATGTCATGGGGCTCCGATGGAGACGAAGTCGACCTTTTCCCGCACCCCGCAGTCGGGGCAGCACCACGAGTCCGGCACAGCCGACCACGGCGTTCCGGCCGGGAACCCCTCGCGAGGCGCGCCGACCGCGGCGTCGTAAACGTAGCCGCAGCCAGGACAACGGCCTCCGGCGGCGTCCAGGTCGAGCGTCGCGATGGTGTCCGGCGCGGTGTCGTGCGCGGTGACCGGCTGCGGGTAGCGGGCCAGCACCTTCGCGCGCTTCGGCGGGTGGATGTTCGCGAGGCTGATGTCGCCGTGGAAGTGGCCGAGCACCCGCGGGTCCATGACGCGGCGCCACACCGGCGGCACCAGCGCGAGCAGGATCATGCCCGCGTACCCCGTCGGCAGCACCGGCGACTCCTCGAAGTCGCGCAGGGTCTGGTAGCGCCGCACCGGGTTCGCGTGGTGGTCGCTGTGCCGTTGCAGGTGGTACAGCAGGACGTTCGTGGCGATGTTGTTGGAGTTCCAGCTGTGGCTGGGGTTCACCCGCTCGTACCGCACGCGGCCGGGGATGCCGACCTTCTGCCGCAGCATGCCGTAGTGCTCCATGTAGTTCACGACTTCCAGCAGCGAGAAGCCGATGATCGCCTGCAGGACCAGGTACGGCAGGATTCCCCAGCCCAGCCACCAGATCATCGCGCCCCACAGCACGGCCGACATCAGCCACGCGTTGAGCACGTCGTTGCCGATGCGGTACGGGTGGCGGTCGCGGCGGGCGTAGCGCTTCTTCTCCAGCCGCCACGCGCTCTTCACCGAACCGACCACCGTGCGCGGCCAGAACCGGTAGAAGCTCTCACCGACCCGTGCGCTCGCGGGATCCTCCGGCGTCGCGACGCGCACGTGGTGGCCGCGGTTGTGCTCGATGTAGAAGTGGCCGTAGAAGCTCTGCGCCAGAGCGATCTTGGACAGCCAGCGCTCGTGGCTCTCCTTCTTGTGCCCCAGCTCGTGCGCGGTGTTGATGCCGATGCCGCCGATGGCGCCGATCGAGACCGCGAGCCCGATCTTGTCCACAACGGACAGATCGCCGGTCGCGATCACGTAGAACGCCGCCGCGAAGCCCGCGTACTGGATCGGCAGGAACAGGAACGTGATCCAGCGGTAGTAGCGGTCCTGCTCCAGCGCCTCGATGAGCTCGTCCGGCGGGTTGGAGCGGTCGAGGCCCACGAGCAGGTCGATGGCGGGAACGATGATCAGCACGACGATCGGGCCGGTCCACAGCCAGATGCCCCAGCCGGTCAGCGCGTGCATGCCCAGTGCCACGAAGGCGAGCGACGGCACCACCAGGCCGATCAGCCACAGGTAGCGCTTGCCGTCCCTCCACTGCTCGGTCGACCCAGGTGTGACGGTGCCTGTCATCGCACGCTCCTCCCGTTTTACAAAACGGTAGGAGATGTAAAAGTGATTTGACAAGAGGCGGCTGGTTGTAAAGTTCAGGAGCTCGTGGCGGCCTCGATGAAAGCCCTGGTCAGCGGGTCTGTTTTGGTCCAGGCGAGGACGACCGGGCTCGGTGGCAGGTCGTCGATCGGCACGACCGCGAGGTCTGGGCCCAGGTCGTGGCCGAGCGGGGCCAGGCCCACCGTGCCGTTCCACAGCACCGACTGGACGCACTCCTGGACCGCGCGAACCGTGGGGCCCTGCCGGGGTTTGCCGCCGTTCCAGAAGCTCCGCCAGATCTCGTCGGTGCCTTCGGGGAACTGGAACCAGGTGCGGTCGTCGAGGTCCGCGGTCGTGAGGCTCGTCCTGGTGGCGAGCGGGTCGTCGGCCCTGAGGACCGCGCCTACCGGATCTTCTTTCAGGACAAGGGTTTTGAGGCCTGTGGTGTCGAAGGGGCCGCGGGTGAGGGCGATGTCGACCTGGTTGGTGCGCAGGCCGCACGTCGGATCGGTGAGGTCGGCTTCGCGGATGAGGATCTCGACGTCGGGATGCTTCTCCCTGAAGGCTTTCGCGATCGTGGTGGCGGTTCTGTCGTCGAGGATGCCGATGGTGATGGTTTTGTGCAGTTTGGCCTTGATGCGGTCGGCTTGATCGAGGAGGGCTTTCGCTTCGTCGAGCAGGGTGTGGCCGGACTCGGTGAGCGTGACGCCGGCGGGGGAGCGGTGCAGCAGCGTGGTGCCGAGGTCGGTTTCGAGCTGCTTGATCGCACGGCTCAGCGGTGGCTGACTCATGTGCAGACGTTTCGCGGCTCTTCCGAAGTGGCGTTCCTCGGCGACGGCGACGAAATAACGCAGGGTCCGCAGCTCCATGAACAGGCACGATACTCGCTCGGTATCGGGCTGACCTTCTTGGTCTTGGACTGCGCGCGGGGTGTGGCGGTTCGGTGGAGACATGAACCTTCCTGACCCCGTCGTCCACGTTTCCGATGCTGTCGAGGTGGCTCCCGATGTTCTGGTGATCCCGAACAAAGGTGTTGGTCTCGTGCCCAACATCGGTGTGATCGGTGGCTCTGACGCCGTGCTCGTCGTGGACACGGGCCTTGGCCTGGAGAACGCCTCTGCTGTGCGGGAGTTCGCTGTCGAGGTGGCTCGTGGGCGGCGGATTCACCTGACCACGACGCACTTCCACCCCGAGCACGCATTCGGGGCTTCGGCGTTCACCGGCTCGTACGTCGTGAACCGGGCTCAGTCCCTTGACCTGCAACGGAAGGGTGTTGGTTACCTGGAGATGTTCCGGGGCTTCGGTGGGGCTGTCGCCAAGCGGTTGGACTCGGTTTCGGTGCCGGAGCCGGACGTCGTGTTCGACGGCGTGCACACGCTCGATCTCGGTGGCCGTTCGGTCGTGCTGCGACCCACCGGGCGCGGGCACACGTTGGGAGACCAGGTGATCGAGGTGCCCGACGCCGGCGTGCTGTTCACCGGCGACCTCGCGGAGACCGGGCAGTTCGCGATCTTCCCGTGGTTCCCGCCGCACGACACCGACGTGTCCGGGGTGGCGTGGATCGACGTGATGGACACGTTGATCGCTCGTGCGCCTCAGGTCGTGGTGCCTGGGCATGGCGCTGTCGGCGGTCCTGACGTGCTGGCCGAGGTGCGGGACTACCTGCGCGAGTTGAGGGACGAGACGTGGCAGCGACGGGACTCGGCGGACGTCGTGGCGGAGGTGCGTGCGGTGCTGGTCGAGCGGCACCCGTCCTGGGCAGGGCAGGAGTGGATCGAACCCGGCGTCGGGTGCCTGTGCGCTGAATAGTCGCTTATGCGGTCTGCGCCCGCGTGATTTGCTGACGAGTGAACCCCATCAGTTCGCGCCCCTTTGCAAGGGTAGTCAGAGCGGCAGTCAACTATCTACCAAATTACCGTGCACGTTTTCAGGGAATCATTGATCGCGTCGGATTTTGGCTGAACTCAGCCCGTCGCGGTTCGTGATCTTCTCGCGCCATGAACAATATGGACGTTTCACGTTCTACTTTCGGTGTAGTATCCGCATCGGCGGCACATATTGGCGAGCTACCTCCTTCGGTGGAGGGGAAGTGATCCTGACACGACGGGCGTTAACGTTGACGTGAACCTTTGATGCTCAGATCGTATGTGAGGAGAATTTTCGTACCGCGCACCGCAGACTCCGGCTCGCTGAGCAGGTCGGGGAACCTGTAGAGCTGCTGCATTGCTCTAAGCGCATAACCCACCGCTTGCGAGCGATACTCTTGCGCCTCGATGTAGGAAGGCTCCCTGCTTCCATGCACGAGCTTGCTCCGAGTATCATAGAGGCTCTTAAGCTCCTTAAAGCGTTTAGTCCGCTCTTCTCCGCTTTCTGGCTCTAGAAGGCATGCTAGTGCACCGCAGACTCGAAACGATGTCTCCATGTCGGTGCCAACCATATTTTCCCAGCAAATGATCGCGTCGATCAGTCCGTCTAGAGGGTCTGTACGCGTGCTAACCGCTGAGACCAGTCGCCGAGCTCCGAGTGTCAGCTTACCGGGATGCTTGTCCTTAACTTCCCGCGCCCAGTGCTCAATTTTCTCTGCCCTTGCACTATCGATATGCACGTCTCCATAAGGTGCGAAGCTCACCGCGTGTGTGCCAAAGGAGGAGCCATGCTGCGTCATATCTAGCATCGCTCTACTTACCACGGCCATCGCCATAGGTGAGGTAGGCTCAGACGCCATCAACACCGAGAATCGAACCATGTCGATATCGTGATCGAGCTGCTTGCGAGACTCTTCAAACTTGGATTCCAGACCCTTCCATATATTGGTCATGCCATTGTTGGACAACATCTCCTTGGCAGGAGCGACTTTGAGAATCTTGAAGGCGTGAGTTGTCTCTAGTACCACGGACACCTCGCGACCCAGGCCGGGCTGCCGTCCGAAGAGGAGCCGATCGGCTTCACTTCGCTTCCTCAACCGTCCTTGAGGAAGGTTAACCTCGCGTTCCAGGGTTATGCCTGCAAATCCAACAAGGACGGGAGTTCGGGCTTGCCTGCCTATTGCCAAACGTCGCCAGTCCGCAATAATGGCGGCAACGGCAGAAAGAAATGATTCAAAAGATAATTCATTTTGAATCAACTGTCGCATGCGGGCATGGGAGAGGATTAGATCCGGTAGTGAGACGAGTTGGAACGTGCCGCCTCTACCGGCGGACGTGAGTACGGATGACTGAATTTCAGTCACCTCTCCCCGTGAATCCGGATCATCTGAGTATTCTGGAAACAGCTTTTTGAGCGAATCATCCTGCAGTATTCGATTCCAAGCCTCGTTTCCCGCTGGATGGGTGAAGGTGAGAGCGCCCATGGCGCCAAAGAATGCGGGCCAGTTCTCGTCTTGAGGAATCAAAAACGAGGGCCAGGCATCTCTTGCGAGTCGCCACATGCAGTCGACAAGCGGATCGCCATGATGTGGCTCGGGGATTTCTCCCCCGCTCTGCATTCGCAAAAGCGCGGCAACGCTACAATTGTGTTCGGGAAGATAGCCGCTAATCCGATGGATTATATGGACACGCCTGAGATCTTTGCCATCTTCGGTGTCGACGGCCTCTGCGACATTGTGTAGCAATTTCAACGTAGCCTTCTGGCCGTCGGTGAGATCGTTTATGTGACCATGGTTCGATGTGGCAAGAACGTAGTCGAGGAATGGTCTTCCGTAGGTTTCGGTCAGGTAGTTGTCCATGCGTGAATTGTATCCTTTCAGTAATTCACGTAGGCTTTAATGTCTGATTGTCATGATCCGCAATCATTGGGACCCCCTTCATTGAATGCCTGATTGCCGATTTACTCTATAGCTTCAGTGTTGACTAAAGGTAGTCCTCGCCGAGGTGGGCGCGGATGACCTTCTTGGGCACGCACATGGTCCAAGCGCCGATGACGAGCTCGGTCATCTCCTCGACGTCGAGCTCGGCCATCGACGCGTGCACCCACTGGAACCGCATGTCGGACTGGCTGGGGAACGCGAACTTCACCGGGTCGCTCGCGACCAGCGCCTCGCGTTCCTCGCGCGGATAACCGAAGCCCAGCACGGTTTCGTCGCGGGAGAGGGCCGCGTAGACGATCTGGCCCACGCGGAACTTCACGCGGTCGCGGATCAGGTGTTCGGTGGTGCGCGGCAACTTGAGCGCCACGGCACGGATGTCGGCGACGGTGACCATCAGGCAATCCTGTACGCAGCGGCGCCGTTGTGCAGGTACTTCGCGCGACCGTGCTCGTCGGAACCGATCAGGGACATCACCTCGTTGCTGCTGGTGATGATCGTTCGCTCGCTGTGGCGGACCACCTCGGCGCGCGGCTTGCGGAGCGACTCGGCGAAGCCGGTGCGCGGGCGGTAGGTCAGGTGCTCGGCGTCGAGGGTGATGTCGAAGAGCGGGTTGCGGTAGGTGCCGTGCATCCAGTCGTCGATCGGTGCCGGGTTGTGCGGTGGCGCGGGTGGCTCGTGCATGTCGATGCCGTGGGCGGCGAAGACCTCACGGGCGAGCGGTTCGCCGTTCACGCTGTTGGTCAGCACCGCCACGGCGAGGTTTTCGTCCGGGATCACGCGCAGGAACGCCTTCTGGCCCTTGGAGATGCCGGTGTGGCCGAGGTGGCCGTGTCCGTAGATCATCCAGGCGAGGCCGTAGCCGCGGATGCCGTCGCCGAACTCGGGGATCTCGGTGAGCTGGGGTTCGCGCAGTGCCGCGAGTGCCGGGTCGGTGAGGTGGTGGTGGACGAACGTGAGCAGGTCGCGGGCTGATGTGGCGAAGTGCGAGCCGCTGGGTGCCGTCCGGTACGACACGGCCCAGGACTTCGTGGGTCCGGTGTCCAGGTGGCCGACCGCTGTGCGGTGCAGGATCGCCTCGTAGGGGTCGGTGGCGACGGCTTTCAGGCCGAGCGGGGTGATCAGGTGCTCGCGCAGGACGTCGTGGAAACGCTTGCCGCGCACGACTTCCACGAGTCGGCCGAGGAGGGCGAACCCGGTGTTGGAGTAGGAGAAGAGGGTGCCGGGTTCGAGCAGGTGCTCCTCTGTCCGCAGCGTGGCGATGAACTTCTCCAGGGCGTCGTCGCTGCGGCCGGTGTCGGTGAAGTGGTTGGGCGCGATGCCGCTGGTGTGCGTGAGCAGGTGACGCGGGGTGATCGTGTCGGTTGCTTCCCGGTCGCTCAGCTGGAAGCCGGGCAGGTGGTTCGTTATCGGCTCGTCGAGGTCGAGCTTCTTTTCTTCTACCAGTTGGTTGACGAGGGTCGCTGTCCAGATCTTGGTGATCGAGCCGATCTTGAACACCGAGTCCGGTGTGGTCTCGACCTGGGTGTGGAGGCTGAGGACGCCTGCTGCCTCGTCGTGGATCTCGCCGTCGTTCAGGACGGCTACCTGCGCGCCGGGGACGTCGTACTTCTGGATCAGCTCGCGCAAGGTCATCAGGCGATCCTGCGGCAAGCGTTGATGTTGTGGAACCACTTCGCGCGGCCCTGCTCGTCGCGGTCGACGAACGTGGCGACGTAGTGAGTGCCGAAGTCCGGTTTCTTCGTGATGATCGAGGTGTCGTCGAAGCGGACGATCTCCTGGGGTGGGTGGCTTTCGGTGCCGTCGCGCCAGGAGTAGCGGATGTCGGTTTTGGTGACGGTGTAGTCGACCTTCGTGCCGCGGTAGGTGCCGGTCATCCAGTCTTCGATGGGTGCAGGGTCGTCCGGTGGCGTCGGGCGGGGCGGGGTGTCGATGCCGGCCAGGTCGCGCAGCGTGTGTGTGATGACCTCGTGGGCCAGTGGAGCGCCGCCGAGGCCGTTGGTCAGTACGGCGACCGCGACCCGTTTGTCCGGCACGACGCGCAGGAACGCCTTCTGGCCGATGGTCGTGCCGGTGTGGCCGACGACGCCCTTGCCGTAGAGCATCCAGCCGAGTCCCCAGTGCGGTGCGCCGAGGTTCGGGGGCACGGTGACCTGGGGTTCGCGCAGTTGCTGGAAGTCGGTCATGTGCAAGTTGATGAACTTCAACAGGTCGTGCGCGCTCATCGCCAGTTGGGCGCCACCTGGTGCGTTGGAGTAGGCGAGTGCCCACGTCGTGACGGGTTCCAGCGTGCCGTTGACGTCCTCGTGGCCCACGGCGGCGCGGTGCAGGATCGCTTCGTAAGCGTCGGTGGCGACCGTTCGCAGGCCTAGGGGCGTGACGAGCTCCTCGCGCAGGACGTCGTGGAACGGCTTGTCGCGCAGCACTTCGATGAGTCGGCCGAGCACGGCGAACCCGGTGTTGCTGTAGGAGAACATCGTGCCGGCGGGGAAGAGCTGGTCTTCTGGCGTGAGGGTGGCTACGAACCGTGCGGTGGCGTCGTCGTTGCGGCCGGTGTCCGTGAAGTGGTTGCCGTCGATGCCGCTTGTGTGGCTCAGGAGGTGACGCGCGGTGATCGGCTCCAGCATTTCGAATTCTGGCAAATAGTTATGAATCGGACAATCCGGATCTAGAACGCCGTCGTTCACCAATTTCTGGGCCAGAGTCGCGGTCCAGAGCTTCGTGATCGAGCCGATCTGGAACACCGAGTCCGTCGTCGTCTCAATTCGCGTCCTCGTGCTCAGGACGCCGGCGGCCTGCGTGTCGATCTGGCCGTTGATCAGCACCGCGACCTGGACTCCTGGCACGTCGTGACGCTGAATCAGTTCAGCGAGATTCCACCCCATGGAAAGACCTTATGGGGGTTTGCCTCCACCTGAGACCGGAACGAATTCCGGAACTGTGAGAGCGTGACCACACTTTCGCCCCCTTTTCACTCGATCGGGTGAAAAGTAGAGCGATGAACCTAAGACGGTCCCTTCCGGCTCTTGTTCCGCTGGTGCTCACCGCGTCGTTCTTCGCGGTGGGCACGGCTGAGTCGGGGACACCGAAGCAGAGTCCCGTCAACGTGACGGCCGGGTCGATCCGCTTCGACCCGCACGCGCCGAAGCTGGACGTGTCGTACGGGAGCTCTGCGCTCGAGTTGAAGTACATCCGCAAGGACGCGGACGCTGCTGACGGGTGTACTACCCGTCATCACGAGGAGACTGAGGAAGCGGAGGTCGCGCCTGGGGCCGGTCACGTGACTGTGGCTGGTGTCCGGTACGACCTCGTGCAGTTCCACTTCCACACGCCGTCCGAGCACTCGTTCGGTGGGCGGCACACGCCGCTTGAGATGCACCTTGTGCATCGGAGTGCTGAGGGCAAGCTGCTGGTGGTCGGTGTGCCGCTGGTGGTCGGGTCTCGGTCCGTTGTGGACGATGTGTTGGCTACGTTGGCGCCTGAGTGCGGGGCGCCGGTTGAGGTTTCCGCTGTTGATCTGAATCGGTTGTTGCCTGCGTACAACCATCTGACGTTGCACTACACCGGGTCGCTCACCACTGCTCCGTTTACTGAGGGTGTGGAGTGGTACTTGGCTGGGGAGCAGCACGTTACTGCTGCGACTGTTGCTCGGTTCAAGGGGTTGTTCACCGGTGGGAACGCTCGGGCGGTGCAGCCGTTGAACGGGCGGACGTTGGTTGAGGTGCCTCGGATCTGATCCTGGGTTTTGGTTTGGGGGCCGGTTCGCCTTGGTTGGGGGCCGGTCTTCTTTTGGTGGCGGCTTCTTTGTGGTGGCGGCCTTCGGCCGCGCGCGGTTGGTTCGTCGGTCGTCCCCCTGTTGCGTCGGCGGCTGCCTGTTTCGTGTCCGTAGGTGGTCGCTTCGCCGTTGTGGTGTTCCGGTTTCGTAGCGTTCCCCTGTTGCGTGCGGGCTGGTGCTGTTGCGTGCTTCCCCCTTGGGAGCTCTGCCCCAAACCCCGCCAATCTGATCAGGGGGCCAGCGCTGTGGGTGGGTTGATGGCACGCCTGTTGCTTACAGCGGCTTGCTGTTGCGTAGGTGGTGCGCTCCGGCGGGCCCCGTCACGAGTCGCA